>CAVROJ010000005.1:0-76959 GCA_963722755.1 uncultured Actinomycetes bacterium | reverse complement strand
CTGAGGTATGGGACTCGGTGCGGCCTCTCTACGAGGCCGGCAGGTACGCGGAGGCGGCCACGAGGGGTCGCGAGCTCATCGAGACCTATCCCGACCAGGGGGATCTCTACTACAACGTGGCGTGCTGCGAGAGCCTCTCGGGCCAGGCAGCCGACGCCATCGAGCACCTACGCCAGGTGATCGACATGTGGGAGGGTGCTCGCAACATGGCGAAGCAGGACTCGGACTTCGATCCGATCCGCGGCGAGCCCGCGTTCCAGGAGCTCGTCGGCCGCTAGCCCTCCGTCATCCGACGGCCTTCAGGAACGCGAGAACGCGCTCCTCGAGCAGGTTCGCGGCACCTTCGTCGTAGTCGGGCAGGCTCCTGGTCAGCGAACAGATGCCCATCGCCGGGATAGAGGAACAGCTCCGCGCCCTCGGTCGTCTCGACGAGCTCGCGCGCGGCGGGGAGGTCCTCCATCGCCCACTCGTCGGCCTCCATCATGTGGATCTGGAGCGGAACTCCCTGCGGCCACGTGCCGCCGAACTCGGAGGCCGGGAACGCGGCGCTGAACAGCAAGGCTCCCTGCGCGCCGGGACGCGTCTGCGCCAGCAACTGCGCCGGCATCACCCCGAGCGAGAAGCCGGCATAGACGAGCTCTTTCGGCAGGCTCTCGGCGGCGCGACGGCCTCGCTCGAGGATCGTGTCGAAGCCGACCTGCTTGGCGTAGCCGACGCCCTCGTCGAGCGTCGCGAACGTCTTGCCGTCGTAGAGATCCGGGGCGTGCACCGTGTGCCCGGCTCCGCGGAGCTCGTCGGCGAACGCAACGAATCCGGGCGTCTGCCCCTGTGCGTGGTGAAACAGAAGTATCTCGGCCATGGAGCCACACTACTCACCCGGCCGAGCCTGCTCCGCGCCACGGCCGGAGGCCAGGTGCCCCCGAGTCGGTTCGCGCTGCTAGCTTCGCCGCAGGATGCGGGTCGAGTGTGTCGACTTCATTTCGATCCCGACGCGCGACAGCAGGCGAGCGATCGCGTGGTACCGCGATGTCCTGGGAGTCCCGGAGAGCCGCGTGACGGCGGGCGAGCTGGAGACGCCGAACGTGACGCTGAGCTTCTGGGAGCCAGAACGCGAGGAACTGCCGTTCGTCGCCAATCACGCCGGCTTCGCGTTACGCGTGGACGATGTCGCCGCGGCTCGCGCCGAGCTCGAGGCGAAGGGCGTCGAGTTCATCGCCGAGACGTGGGACTCGGGGGTCTGTCACTTCGCCGCCTTCCGTGATCCCGACGGCAACACGCTGATCCTCCACCGGCGCTACGCGCCGCGCGGGTAGCAAGCCACCGAGGGCGATCGAGCGTCGCCGGCCTGTTCCGGAATTGTCTCCGCGGGTGGCGCGGTCGCCCGAGCGGCGTCGGTCAGGCGGCGCAGTAGAGGCGCTTCGCCGCCGCGTCGATGCGAGCGTAGTACGCGGGGTCGTTCTCGCGGTTTCCGTTCGCGAGCAGGACGGCCACGCGCCTCCCGTCACCCGACGTGAGCACGCTCGTCTTGAAGCCCGGCTCCGGCTCCGCCGTGCTCGTAGTCGACGCCGGCGCAGCCGCTCTTGCGCGACGACGAAGCCCAGCGCGTAGTCGCTGCCGATAGACGACGCCGGTGTCTTCAGCGCGGTCAGCTCGGCGGGTCGCAGCAGCTTGCCTTGCATGAGCGCCATCAGGAACCGCGCTTCGTCTTCGGCGTTCGCGACGATCCCACCCTCGGCCCCCGTGCCTCCGTGCCAGGCGGTGGCGTCGACTCGGCCGCCGTCCGCGCTCACCCTGTATCCGCGCGAATGAGGCCCTTCGATCTCGCCCTGGGGGTCGTAGGCGGCACCCGTCAGCCCCAGCGGCTGGATGATCCGGTGCTCGAAGAGGCTCTCCAGCGGCATGCCGCCAACCTCCTCCGCGATCATCCCGGCCACCTCGTAGCCGATGTTCGAGTAGTGGTACCCGGTGCCCGGCGCCGACAGCAGAGGGAGCGCGGCAGCGAACTCGACCCAGAGCCGCGCCGGGAACCGGAGCTCCGGATCGGCCGCCCAGCGCTGCTCGACCTGCACGAGCCTGGCACGGAGTGCCGGATCGCCGACGAGGGCGAGATACTCCCGCCGGCGCCCGGCCGATGTCGTTGTTGTCGATCAACCCGCTCGTGTGGCTGAGCAGCTGGCGCACCGTGATCCGGTTGCCGTACGGCAGAAGGCCCGGCAGCCAGCGCTCGACCGTGTCGTCGAGCTCCATGCGCCCCTCACCGACCAGTTGCAGGATCAGGGTCGCCGTCCACGCCTTGCCCACGCTCTCCAGCCGCATGCGGGCATCGACAGGCATCCGCCGGCCGGTCTCCACGTTCGAGTACCCGGCCGACCCGGCCCAGCTCCCACGCGGTCCCGACACAAAGGCCGTCACACCCGGCGCGACCTGCCCCCGGCCCGTGACCAGACCGTCGAGGATCCGCTGGAGCTCCGGCCGCGCCGACGCCCGATCGGCAGAGACGAGCACGCTGCGCACGACCAGCGCGGCTCCCGCAAAGAGGAGCAGCGCGAGCAGCAGCGCGCCAACCAGACGCCGCCTCGAGCGTCCCGGGCTGCGTATCGCGACTGCCGACACCGATCGAACCTCGTCGCAAGGCTCGCTCGACGGCCCGCGCCCGCCATCCGTGGTTCCACTGATCGGTGTGTTGCATCCACTGATCTGTCGGGCGATGCGATCACGGACGCACACGGTCTCGGTCGAGCCCACGTTACATAACGCTGCAATGTATAGTGCTGCTATGCACCACTCGGAATCGGGCTCGTCGGAGCCGCACGACGGGTGAGATCGTGGAGATCAGCAAGGACCTCATAGCCGCTTCCTCGACCCCCATCGTCCTTGCGATCCTGGCGGAGGAGGACAGCTACGGCTATGCGATCCTCCAGCGCGTGCGCGAGCTTTCCGGAGGGCGCATGGAGTGGACGGACGGGATGCTCTACCCCGTCCTGCATCGGCTCGAACGGCTCGGCCACGTCGAGGCGCGATGGGAGGTCGCGAAGAGCGGCCGTCGTCGCAAGTACTACGGCATCACCTCCGGCGGCCGCGCACAGCTCGCCGAGGAACGCAGGCAGTGGCAGGCGGTGGACGAGACGCTGCGAGGCATCTGGCGGGCGCTCTCCCTTCCCGCCCGCGCCGGCCAGCCGTCGACCATGCTCCTGCCAGAGGGAGCCTGACGATTCCGGCTCCCGATCACGCGGTATCGCTCGAGGCGCAGATCGACCAGTGGCGGAGCTACCTCCGCCGTCGGCAGGCGATCCACTCGGTCGACGTGGCGGAGCTGGAGGATCACCTGCGCGAGCAGGTCGCGGTGCTCTCCGACGCGGGGCTCGACTCCGACGAGGCGTTCCTCGTGGCGGTGAAGCGCATGGGCGACCTCGACGCCCTCTCGCGGGAGTTCGCGCGCGAGCACTCGGAGCGCCTCTGGAAGCAGCTCGTGGTCGCCCCCTCCGAGACCGACGAGCCGCAGGCCGCGGCGCGAACCGACGCCATCGTCGCATTCGGTCTCGCGGTGGCGGCGGCCGTGGCCGTCAAGGTGCCCGCGCTGTTCGGCATGCAGCTGGACGAGGACGGCGAGTTCTACGCCCGCAACCTGAGCCTCTTCGTCCTGCCCCTGCTGACCGGCTACTTCGCGTGGAAGCGACGGCTGGATCGCCGCATGCTCCCCTGGCTGGCGGCCGCGTTCGTCGCGGCGGCCGTCTTCGCGAACGTCTATCCGTTCGACCCGGACAGCTCCACCGAGGCGCTCACGGCCCTGCACGTGCCGATCGCGCTCTGGCTGGTCGTGGGTATCGCCTACGCCGGCGGCCGCTGGAGCCAGGTCGCGGGCCGAATGGACTTCATCCGGTTCTCGGGCGAGCTGTTCATCTACTACGTGCTGATCGCCCTCGGCGGCGGCGTCCTCACCGCGTTCATGGTGGTGCTGTTCGAGACCATCGGGATCGACGCCGAGTCGTTCATCCAGTCGTGGCTCCTCCCCTGCGGAGCGGCCGGGGCGGTCCTGGTCGCCTCGTGGCTGGTCGAGGCCAAGCAGAGCGTGATCGAGAACATGGCCCCCGTGCTGACGCGGCTCTTCACCCCGCTGTTCGCGGCCGTGCTGGTCACGTTCCTGGGCGCCCTGCTGTGGACCGGCGGCGGGCTCGACATCGAACGGGACACGCTGATCCAGTTCAACCTGCTGCTGGTGGTGGTCCTGGGCCTCCTGCTCTACTCCGTCTCCGCCCGCGACCCGGGGTCGCCTCCCGGCATCTTCGACGTGTTGCAGGTCGTGCTGGTGGTCGGTGCGCTCGTGGCCGACGCGGTGGCGCTCTGGGCCATCGGCGCGCGCATCAGCGAGTTCGGCTTCAGCCCGAACCGTGTGGCTGCGCTCGGTGTGAACGTGATGCTCCTGGTCAACCTGGCGTGGTCCGCGGTGCTCTACGTCCGCTTTCTGAGAGGGCGCGGATCGTTGACGGGCCTCGAACGGTGGCAGACGGATTACCTGCTCGTCTACGCCGTGTGGGCGGCGATCGTCGTGATCGTCTTTCCGCCGGCGTTCGGGTACGCCTGAGGTCGTCATACTCTGACGCCCTGAGGCAACTCGCCCGCGTCGGCGAACGAGAGGGAGGGACGATGCCGCTCTATCTATCGAGGTTCAGCTACACGCCGGAGACCTGGGCCAGGCTGATCGGCAACCCGGAGGACCGCCGAGAGGCCGCCGAGGCGTACATCGAGTCGGTCGGCGGGAAGCTCCACGGCTTCTGGTACGCCTTCGGCGACGCACGACGGCTACAACCTGTGGGAGGCCCCCGACAACGTGTCCATGGCCGCGGTTGCGCTGGCGATCAGTGGCGGCGGTGCGCTCAGCTCGTTCGAGACGACGGTCCTCCTGACCGTCGACGAAACGATGGATGCCCTGCGCAAGGCCGAGCAGGTCCAGTACCGGGCGCCCGGCGCGTAGCGTCCAGCGCGCGACCGAGCCACTCGGGACGTTCGGCTCCGCCCCGGGGTCGATGTTCCCGACGGGTACATCGCTCACCCGTCGCGCGCACTCTGCTCAGCTCTTCGGAAGCGCCGCAGGCGGTCGACGAGGAGGCGTGGGCCCGAAGCGGAGCCTGTCGGTGTCACTCGCCGAGCCAGCCGTCGCGATACCGGGTCAGGGCGCTCGGAGGGAACCGGGCATACGCCTCACTCGACTCCGTCGTCTCGCGCTCGACGCCGGCGCCGCGGCGGAGCGCGGCCTCGTCCACGGTGTATGCGCCCCAGTCGGGACCGCTGGAGCGATCCCGCGCGCCGACGGCGAGCACGAGACACGGCGCTGTTCCACCTCCGACGATCGTATGGTTCGTCGCCCGGGGGGCAGTGCACGAAGTCCCATGCTCGAAGCCTGCGTTCCCGACCCTCGATGACGAGTATCGCTTCGCCGGAAAGGACGAGGAAGTCCTCCTGGTCGGCTTCCCAGTGGTACATCGCCATCGGCTCCCCGGGCCCGAGCAGTGTCAGGTTGATCCCGAGCTGCATGAAGTCGGTGGCGCCCTCGAAACCTGCGCCCTCGAACTCGCACAGCACGCCGCGTCCCGTCCGCTCCCACCATTGCGTGTCGCGCGCGTTCAGGACGAACCAGCCGTCGCCCTTCGGCACAAGGCCATGCTCCGTCGACACGAGCTGCGCCTCGGGGATCACTCGGCTGAGCATGACACTCACGAGGCCGGCCGCGGCTTCAGGACGCGTGGGTGGGCGAGCGTCGGTGACTGTCCCCCGACCCGGGCAACCGGTGTGGTGGGTTGGCCGCGTTCGACACGCCGCTTGCGAACCGGCCCCGCGGCCACCGACCATGCCGGCTGGATGCTGGAGGGCGCGTGCCGCCCGTTGTCATGGCAAGCACCACCGCTGATACGTTGGACGATGCCGCTGAGCCTCGCGCATGCCCACGTCCTGATCGCAGCCGCGAACGACCACGCACTCGCCAACGGCTGGAAGATCGCGGTCGCGGTCGTCGTCGAGGGCGGGCTCCTCGTCGCGCTCGGCCGCATGGACGGCGCGTTCCCGCTCTCGGCGAGATCGCCGAGGCGAAGGCAGCCGGAACCGCGCTCTGGCACCGCGACGGCGAGCAGCTTGCGGCCAGCCGCGAGTCCCATGAGGGATTCTTCGACGCGGTCAGCACGCTTGCGCGGCTCCCACTCATTCCGGGCCCGGGCGCGGTCTTGATCCGGAGCAGCGAGGGCGTGCTGGGCGCGGCCGGAGCGAGCGGCGCGAGCGGTGACGACGACCGCTCCTGTTTCGAGCCCGGCCTTCGCCCGTCTCTCCGAGTACGACTCCACTGCCGTGGCGTTCCCGGCGTAGTTGATCCCGCCTGTCAGGCCCTCCGCCGCACATCTGTGCGAGCTGACGTGGGCTGCCTGACACGTCCGGCCGTCGGTGAAGTGTATCGGTGGCCGACGACGAGATCAACTACCAGGAGGAAACCGTGGTCACTGAAGCACGCCTTGAACGTCTCGCATCGGGGCTGGCACCCGTCACGCCGGGATGGTTCATCGTCAACACCGCTGACGCCGCCTGGGTCAACAACGAGTGCGTACGGCGGCGTCTGCATCTTCGAGTCCGACGAGTTCGTCCTGCGGGGTCGACCCGATCTCACCGCCTACGAGAAGCCGAACGCCGGGTTCACGATCCGCGTCGTGCCGCCGGGGCGACCGGTAACCCTCTACCACGCCGAGTCGGTCGAGGAGGACTTCCTCGTCCTGATGGGCGAGTGCGTGCTCATCATCGAAGACCAGGAACGGCACCTGCGGGCATGGGACTTCGTGCATTGCCCGCCGATGACCGCGCACGCGTTCGTCGCCACGGAAGCAGGGCCATGCGTGATCCTCGCCACGGGAAACCGGCGCGACGATCTCGAGCGGGTCTCTCCGCGATCCGAGGTCGCGCTCCGGTACGACGCCGGACCTGAGCGCAGAGGCCGATGGGAGGTTCGACGTCCAGGACACTGGGACGGACTTCCGTGGGCTGAGCAGCCGTAGCTCTCGCAGGTGCGCTGCGGCGTTCGAACGGAGTGCCGCAGCGCACCGGCCGAAGACGGGCCGTGACGGTCGCCTGGGCCGGTGCTCGGGAATGACGCCCGAGCGCCCGCTTTGCCGATGTCCCGGCCCCAGGGGGATACTCGGCGGGTCGTACTCGTCGAGAGAGCGGTCATGCGCTGCGCGAGTGTCCGGAATATCCCCGGCCGCGTAATGCCTCGCGGTTCTTCGAAGGTGCTCCAGTCTCGTTGTGTGTTGAGAGTCGCCGCGTTGCGCCCGTCGGAAGCTTGAGACCGTCGACCAGCATCTTCCGCTGAACCGGCTGGATCAGTACGTGGAGGACGGCTCGACCTATCTGATCGCCTGGGACGATGATCGCCCTGTCGGTCACGCTCACATCGCGTGGCAGCGAACGCACGTCGGAGTTCCAGAGATTCAAGACGTCTTCGTCGTGCCCGAGCACCGTCGCCAGGGGGTTGCGACCACGTTGACCCGCGCCGCCGAAGACGAGGTGCGCCGCCACGGCTGGGATCGGATCAGCCTCTCGGTTAGCGCCCAGGGCAACGATCCCGCGTGGAGACTGTACGAGAGCCTCGGCTACCGCACTACAGGGTGCGCGCCCGTTCGTGTGCATGGGACCATCACGCTGCGAGGCCGGGCTGTCGAGGTCAACGACACCCTTGAATACTCACGACGGCCCGCTTCGACCTGGCGCGGCTCGTGGAGGCCTTTCGCACGTTCGGCGGCGACGAGGTCGCCGCTCTCGCCGAGCGCTCCTACTCGGGCGACTCCGTCTCCGACGAGGAGTGGAGTCGCGTCTTCGCGGTGTTCGGGCCACGCGTCCCGGGTGAGGACGAGCTCGCCCGCAGGATCCGGAACCCCGAGGTGAGCGCTCACGGCGTGGAGCTGCTGCGTACGTTCGACGTCGTCGATCAGCTCGCGAGCGTCGACTGCAGGACGCTGGTCTGTGTCGGAGACCACGATCCGGTCACCCCGGTCGCGGCCGCCCAGGAGATCGTCGACGCGCTGCCGAGGGAATCGCGACGCTCGAGGTGATCGAGGGTGCGGGCCACTTCCCCTGGAAGGACGCACCGGATCGTTACTGGCCGCTCCTCACGGGCTTCGTGTCGGCCGAAATTGATCGCTCGGGTCGGAGCGGCTGAATCTCGGTCGGAGCTTGGCAGCGGTGTCCGATGATCCGCAGATGGTCACCAGAAGCCTGGTGCACCACGAGGACCTGCTCTTCGAGCATCGGCGCATCGACCCGACCGTGCCGTGGCGAAGACCGGTTGGCGCGCAGCACGGCATCCTGCGGCGGGCGCGCTAGTCTCGGGGACGTGACGCGCGCTCTCGCGTTGCTGCTCGTGCTCGGTGCGCTCGGGCTCGCCGCCGCAGCGGCGGCTCCCGCCGCCGAGCGTCCGTTCCATTCGTCGGTGCGCCCGCTGCCGGCGTCGCTCCGGGCGGATCTCACGGGCCGCTACTGGCGACCGGGGTGCCCGGTGCCCCTCTCGCAGCTGCGGCTACTCACCGTTGCGCACTGGGGGTTCGACGGCGAGGCCGCACCGGCCAGCTCGTCGTCGCGCGCGAGTACGCCGACGCGCGCTCCGCGGCGTCTTCCGGAAGCTCTACGGCCTGCGCTTCCCGATCCGCCACATGCGCCTCGCCGACTCGTACGGGCCCGAACCCGCACGACCGGCCGACGGAGACGTCAGCGGCTCCTTCGAATGCCGCCAGGCGGTGCCTTCGCCGTGCTCGGGCGGCTCAGGTACCGGGAGCTGGTCGAACCATGCGTACGGCCGCGCGATCGACCTGAACCCGGTGGAGAACCCCTATGTCGGCTGTGGGCGGACGCGCGACCGGGAGAGCGCCCGCTACATCGGACCGCTCGCGACTTCGCCGCGGCATGGTCACGCCGGCGGTCGTGAGCGCGTTCCGCTCGATCGGCTGGGGCTGGGGCGGCGCCTGGACCGGCGAGACGAAGGACTACATGCACTTCTCGTCCACGGGCCACTGACCGACCCGGGCGGACGCGGGGGTCAACCCGTCAGCGCGTAGCGGAAGGTGCCGCGTGCCGGCGCGAAGTCCACGCCTCCGCCTCGTCCCTCGTCTGCCGTCTCGCGTGCCGCGGCCGCCGTGAACGTGAACCAGCCAGGGTTGCCGAGAGCACGGCGCGGGATGGAGAAGGTCAGAGTCGACCCGTTCGCGACGATCCTGAAGGTGGCGACCCGGCGCGACTCGCGCGGGGATCGTTGCCGTCAGCCGCACCATCCGGCCGGTCCTCGACGGCCCATGCGTGCCGAGGGCGAAGTTCGCGCCGCGCCACTCGCCGCCGGGGGTGATCGGCCGCGGGCCGAGCGGCGGGACGTCGACGCCGATGAGCAGCATGTCGACCCACCCCTTGCGCGCGCTGACGCGGAGAGGCGGCGCCTTGGCGAAGCGGACGACGAACGTGACCTTCGTCCTCGTGTTGGACACCTTCAGCGAGACGATGTCCGGGCCCTATCCGCCCTCGACGTCGCCCGTCCGGTCGGAGTAGCTCCTGGCCGCGAACGCGAGCACCACACGTCAGCAGACAACGGCCAGCAGGGACGCGCCGAGAATCGCGCAGCGTCGGAGCGACATGATCCACACTCCTCTTCGACCAATGCTCATCCTGCCCGCGACGCCACCCCTTGCCATCGGGGACATCGCCGATTTCCTCCGCGCCCTTCCCGCAACGTCGCCACCACCGTTCCTCGTGCCGGTCCGAGCTCTCCGGCACCATCCCTGTGCATGCCCTGCCTCGGGTGAGTAGCGTTGTCCACGTGGTGACTCCTCGGTGAACGCGAGCCCGCTGCTGCCCTTTCCGAGGCGCATGCGACGGCCGGCTGACCGCGGCAAGCGCCCGGCCGCGGAGGTTCGCGCCATGGTGACGGCCGACGAGATCGCCGGGGTCACGATCTTCGCGGCGCTGGGCGCTCGCCGAGCGCGAGCGGCTGGCGCGCGCAGCGGCCGACATCGGCCTCGCGCCCGGCGAGTACGCCGTGCACGAGGGCGGCGAGCGCGCTCTCTTCGCCGTGCTCGAGGGTCGCATCGAGGCGGTCAAGCTCGTCGACGGGATCGAGCGCGTCGTCGGCGAGCGACGCCCGGGAGACGTCTTCGGGGAGGTGCCGCTCACGCTCGGCACGGTGTTCCCGGTCGGGTTTCGCGCGGCAGAGAGCGTCGCGCATCATGCGGGTCGAGGCCCACGACTACCACGCCGTCGCGGCCGCGGCGCCCGACCTCGCGAAGGAGGTCGGCAGCCTGGCGGCCAACCGCATCGGCGGACCGGGCGGGCTGCAGGGCCTCGCGGCTCAGCCGCCGCCGCCCCGGGCGATCGTGGTGGGGCATCGGTGGGATGCGACCTGCGCGGAGCTCCGGCGTTTCCTCGATCGCAACCAGATCACGTTCACGCCTGGCTCACGCCCGACGCGCCGGATGCCACGGAGCAGTGGGGCGGTCCCTTGCCGGCCGAGGCGGACTGGCCGGCGATTCGCGTCGTCGACGGCAAGACCGTCGTGCGGCCGCAGCTCCGCAGGGTGGCCGAGCTGCTCGGCCTGGGTACCGAGCCGGTCGCAGCGGAGTACGACGCGGTGATCGTCGGCGCCGGGCCGGCGGGGCTGGCCGCGGCCGTCTACGGTGCATCGGAGGGCCTGCGCACGATCGTGGTCGAGCGGGAGGCGCCGGGCGGCCAGGCCGGCACGTCCTCTCGGATCGAGAACTACCTCGGCTTCCCGTCGGGCGTCTCGGGCGACGAGCTGGCGAGCCGGGCGCTGCAGCAGGCGCGGAGGCTCGGCGCCGAGATCCTCGTGACCCGGGCGATCGTCCGAATCGACGCTCCCACGCGTCAGGTGCATCTCGACGGGGGCGACGTCCTGCGGGCGCGGACGATCATCCTCGCCTGCGGGGTCACGTGGCGGCGGCTGTCGATCGAGGGCTTCGACCGGCTCGCCGGGAAGGGCAGTCTTCTACGGCGCGGCACGCAGCGAGGCGGCGAACGCCCACGGCCTGGACGTCCACATCCTGGGCGCGGGCAACTCGGCGGGTCAGGCGGCGCTGTTCTTCTCGACCCACGCGCGGAGCGTGACGCTCCTCTGCCGAGGCGACGGGCTAGAGAAGAGCATGTCGCGCTATCTCGTCGACCATCTCGCGTCTCGTCCGAACATCCGCGTGCTCGCCCGCACGGAGGTGGTGGCCGCGCATGGCGAGGTCTCGCTCGAGGCGATCGACGTCCGGAGCTCCGAGACGCGGAGAGTCGACGCGGCTCGAGTCCGGAGGGCTGTTCATCTTCATCGGAGCAGATGCCGAGACGGCTGGCTGCCCGACGAGATCGCGCTCGACCGCCGCGGCTACGTGCTTACGGGATCCGACGTGCGGGACGCAGGGCGCTGGGATCTCGAGCGCGACCCCTACCTGCTCGAGACGAGCGTGCCCGGCATCTTCGCGTGCGGCGACGTGCGCTTCGCCCCCGTGAAGCGCGTCGCTGCTGCCGTCGGCGAGGGCAGCATGGCGATCGCCTTCGTGCACCAGTACCTGAGGGACGCCGACGGGAGCTTGGACCCGTAGGCCACCCCGGAGGCCGCGCCGGGTCGGCCCCGCGCGCAGTTAGGCTCGTCCGGTGGACGCGCGCATCGTCGTCCTGGGAGCGGGCTTCGGCGGTCTCGAGCTCGCGACCCTCCTCTCCGAGGCGCTCGGCGACGACGCCGGGGTCACCCTGATCGACGGGAACGACGCCTTCGTCTTCGGCTACGCGAAGCTCGACGTGATGTTCGGGCGGGAGACGCAGGAGGAGGTTCGCGTCCCGTACGCGAGCTTCGCCAAGCCGGGCGTGCGATTCCTGCGCGAGACGGTGACGGCGATCGACCCCGACGGGCTCCGGGTGACCACCGACGCGGGCGTGCATCAGGCAGACGTCCTCGTCGTGGCGCTCGGGGCCGACTACGACTTCGAGGCGACGCCGGGGCTCGTCGCGGGCGAGGACGAGTTCTACTCGGTCCGCGGCGCCGAGCACCTGCGCGACGTCATTCCCGGCTTCACCGGCGGGCGCGCGATCGTCGGCGTGTGCGGGGCTCCCTTCAAGTGCCCGCCCGCGCCGAGCGAGGCCGCGCTGCTCCTGCACCACTACCTCGTCGAGCGGGGCGTCCGGGACGCGTGCGAGATCGCGCTCGTGATGCCCTTCGGGACGCCTGTCCCTCCTTCGCCGGACACGTCGGCGGCGCTGCTCGCGGAGTTCGCCGAGCGTGGGATCGAGTTCGTGCCCGACCGCAGGGTGAGCTCGCTCGATCCGGCGCGCCGCGTCGCCGTGCTCGACGACGGCGCGGAGCTCGAGTACGAGCTGTTCCTCGGCGTCCCGAAGCACCGCGCGCCCGACGTCGTCCTCGCGAGCGGGATGGCCGAGGAGGGCTACGTCCCCGTCGACTCGCGCACGCTCGAGACCCGCTTCCCGAACGTCTATGCCGTCGGGGACGTGGCGACCGTGGGCGTCCCCAAGGCGGGCGTCTTTTCCGAGGGCGCGGCGCGCATGGTCGCCGCCTCCCTGCTCGCGCGGCTGCGCGGACACGAGCCGCCCGCGCCGTACGACGGGCGCGGCGGCTGCTACATCGAGTTCGGCGGCGGGCGTGTCGGAAAGGTCGACGTCGACTTTCTCTCGGGGCCGAAGCCGACCGGCACGTTCCGTGAGCCGTCGAGCGAGCTGGTAGCCGAGAAGCGCCGGTTCGGATCGAGTCGCCGGGCCCGCTGGTTCGGCAGCTAGCTGCCACAGGAGGTGACGACCGTGACCGCGGACGAGGTCGGGTTGTTCGTCGGAAGCCTCGCCAGCGAGGCCGCACCGTCGGCTTGTTATCACTCGGACGGGGGATGCAGGCGCTTTTTCCGCCGATGACGATCAGCGGGATCTTGGGGGAGCGGGGACGTTTCACGCGGCAATCGGGCCGGCTCAGCCAGGCTCCCCTGCTGCGCGGATAGCCGCCCGATGACCGGGCTTCCCAACCTTGCGGGCCTCGAGGCGCGACTCGCCGCCGAGGAGCGCCCGTGCGGCGTGGTCTTCGTGGACCTCGACGACATGAAGGACGTCAACGACCGGCACGGGGCCGAGATCGGCGACCGGGTCCTCCGCGACGCAGCCGCCCGGCTCGTCCGCGTGGTGCCGTCCGGGTTCGCCGCGCCGGTCGGAGGCGACGAGTTCGCCGCTGCTGGTGCCCGACCTCGAGGACGCCGTGGCCCTCGAGTGGGTCATCACGCGCGTCACCGAGACGCTCGCCGTGCCTTTCGACGTCGGGCTCGCTGCGCCGGTCGAGCTGAGCGCCACGGCCGCAGGAGCTCTCTGGCGACCGGGCGAGGATCCGCGCGCGGTGTTCGCGGCCGCCGACGAGAGAGTGATGGTCGCGAAGGTCTACCGGCAGGAGGACGCGTTCGGCGGGCTCGCCGAGCTCGTCGCCGTCGTCCTCGACCGGGTGCCCGAGGTGGAGCTCCTCGACGCCGCCGCCGGCGCGATGCTGCACCTGACGGCGGCCGACTTCGGCCTCGTCCTCGTCGCCGACGAGGTCGCGTTCGCGCCCGACCTCGCTGCCGCGGCTGCGGTCGAGATCGCCTCGCGCGCCGCTCGGGAGGCGGCGGACACGGGGCGCTTCGTCGACACGCGCGACGCGGAGTGGGAGGTCGTCGCCGCTCCGCTCGGGCCTCAGGATTCGCACGGCGGGGCGGTTGCAGTACTCCGCCGAGGTTGGCGATTCGGCCGTCGCGAGCGCGTGATGGTGGCGCAGGCCGGCCGGCTCCTCGGGCCGAGCATCAGCGCACGGCGCACGCTCGAGGAGGCGCTTGGCCAGATCGCCGCGCTGTCGGAGCAGGCGCTCCAGGACGAGACGACGGGACTGCCGAACCGCCGAGCGCTGCTGCGCCGGCTGGCGGAGATCGACGGCGACGCGCCCCTTGCCGTCCTGCTCGTCGACTTCGACGGGCTGCGGGCGGTCAACAACGTGCTGGGTCACCAGGCGGGAGACGACCTGATCCGCCGGGTCGGCGCGGCGATCCAGGAGTCGCTCCAGCCGGACGAGCTCGTCGCGCGGCTGCACGGCTCCGGCGGAGACGAGTTCGTCGTCTGCTGCCCCGACCTCGACGAGGACGAAGCGACGGTGCGCGCCTACGAGCTGGAGGTGACCCTCGCCCAGCTGCGGCTCCCGCGCGCCCTCAGGCACCTCTACCAGGGGGCGTCGGTCGGCTCCAGCGTGCGGGCGCCGGGCGAGAGCCCGATCGTCTTCCTCGAGCGGGCCGTCTCGGCACTGCGCGAGCGCAAGGCCGCCCGCAAGCGACGAGCCAGCGGCTCGTCGAGCGCTACGGCAGGCGCCAGAACTCGGCGGTCAGCCCGAGCCGCGTCGAGGATCGCCTGGTTCTCCTCACGCGTGTGCGGCCGCCAGTCCGGCGCCAGTCGGTCGCCCCACCACGCGTGCGCGAGGTCGCTGAGCTTCGTGACCGTGATCGTCGCGCCCGCGGCCGCGACCGGCGAGCCAGCGGTCGATGTGCTCCTCCGACCGGAAGAGGTTCATGGTGCTTCAGGTGAAGACGATGTCGTCCCACCAGCGCGCGGCGGGGACGAGGCAGTGGAACAGCGAGACTCTCGACGTCGGGTTGCTGGCCGCGCACCTCGACCGACGATCGGCTCGCCGCAGTCGGCGCATGCGGTCTCGATCCGACCGTCGACGTGCGAGCGCCGCGCAGATGCCGAACGCATCCCAGGCGCAGTTGGCGTACCACCAGCGGCTCGCCCGCACGCACGCGGAAGGGCGTCGGGACGGCGGAGAACGGGGTTCGCCATGCGGATCTCGGCCGTCGTCGTCGTTCGAGCACGAGCGCGTGCTCCGCGTGGAGTCGCGCCCAGCCTGGGCCCGACGTCGTCGGCCTGGATGCCGAGCGCGCGTCCGACCTCGTCCGCCGTCGGCGCGCGCCCCAGCACGACGAACAAGTCGTACGTGGCGTTGCGCAGCGCGAGGTCGTGCCCGTCGATCGGTCGAGTCTCCCAGAAGGTGCGTCACGGCCGAGACCGGAGCACCTCCGGCCCGGTCGGCCGCGGGTCGCCGTCGCCCGGCTCGGCCGTGACGCTCAGCACCGGGTAGACCGGGCCGGATCGACCGCGGCGGCGAATCGCACGTGTCGAGCGACCCTCCTGGTCGGGATGGAATGTCCCGGCCGAGATCCGGTTTCGCCGCCCGGGGCGGTCACCTCGGGCCGACGAACCAGAGCTCGTAGTAGTCGCCCTTCGGCAGGATCGGCAGCGAGTCGCTGCGAGAACGTGATCACGCGGCCGATCCCGGTCTTGCGGACGTCGACCGCGCGCGCGAGCCGGCCCGACCGGCGCCGCCGAGCACCGCCCGCAGCTCGAGCTCGCCCGGCCGGCGACGCCGGCGCGGACAGCGAGGGCGAGCACCGCGGCGGCCAAAGCCGCGGCCGCTGCACATACGGCGGCGAGCGGCCATCCCAGACGAGCGAGCGGGGCGACCGCGGTCAGCGTCAGCCGCGCCCGCCACACGTTCGATGGCGGCGAACGTCCGACCGGCTCGAGCGACGCCGCGGACGGTTCGGACGGCGGGCGCGGCGAGCGCCAGGAGCGCGGCGGGTCTCCTCGAGCTCGGCGAGCTCGGCGCGGCACTTCGGGCAGCTCGCGAGGTGACGCTCGAGCGCGAGGCGCTCGCCCGGCTCCGAGGCGGCCGAGCACCCGTAGGGCGAGGTCGCGGATGGCCGTTCGGCTCAGTCATGGAGGTCCACGCTCCTCGGAGCTCGCGTGCCAGCGCGCGCAGCGCCATGGAGCGTGCGCGACTTGACGGTGCCGAGAGGGATGCCGAGGCGAGCCGGCCGACCTGCGACCTGGGTGAGGTCGTGGTCGTACTGGAGCTCGAGCACCTCGCGGTGGACCGGGGAGAGCGCGTCGAGCGCCTCGCGGACGTCGAGGCGGAGGACGCAGGTGCTGGAATGCCTCGTCCGCCGGCGACGTCCTCCTGCTCGATCTCCCGCAGAGACGACGGGCGGCGGCCCCTTCTGCCTCCGCCAGAGGTCGACGGCGGCGCGACGGGCGAGCGTGAAGACGAACGTCCGCACCGACGAGCGCGACGGGTCGTAGCGTCCGGACGGACCGCCAGAGGCGGACGAACGTCTCCTGCACGAGATCTTCCGCCGAGGCCGCGGTCGCGCAGGAGCAGCAGCCCGAGCCGGAAGACCCGACGGCCGTAGGCGTCGTAGAGGGCCTCCAGCGGGCCGCCGCGGTCGCCCGCGGCCAGCCGGCGCAGCAGCTCCGCCTCCTCTGCTCCTCGCCGGTTGGGCGGCTCGTGGTGGACGTGATCGCGGCCATGTCTCGCGCTGGTTTCGCACGCAGCTGGGCGATCGGTTCGACGGGGCGGGCGGTGGCCCGCCCCGTCGGGGTTGTCAGTCCTGCCAGGCGGCAAGACCGGTGATCGTCACGTCGCCATGCCCGATCCGGCCGAGCCGGCGGGTGTCGCCCGTCGTGACGTCGACGCGATAGAGCTCGGCGCCCGAGCGGCCCGGTGCCGTGTCCCGGCGAGGTAGCCGACGTTGTCGGCGCCCGCGATGTCGAACCCGACATCGGAGCCGAGGTCGATGCCGAGCGAGCTCGGGGTTCATCAGCGTCCCCGCGTTGGCCGGGTTCTGGAGCCAGATCCGGTCGGGCTCGACGCGACGTCGACGCGTAGAGCATCGTGGTCGCGCGGCCGGTTCGCGAACGCCGCGAACGACGAGTTGGTGTAGGCCGAGCCGACGACGGTCACGCTCGGCCGGCGTCAGCTTCGTGTCCGTCGCCGAGCAGGCTGCCCGGGTCGGGATCGAGCCGAAGGTTGTCGTCGGCGTCGCTCGTCACGCGGATCTTGTCGACCGTCGGGTTGAAGTCGAACCCGATCCGGTCTCCGGCGAGCGCCGTCGCGGCGGTCTCGAATGCCGGGCCTTCGGCGACCGCGATCGCCGTCCGCGGATTGACGCGGTACACGACCTTGTCGCTTCCGAGGGCGTACAGGTCGCCCGTCGCGGGACGGAAGTCGATGCCCTTCAGGACGACGCCGCCGGCAGCCCGGTGATCGGGCGTGAGCGAGCAGCCTCGGGGGCAGCCGCCCGGAAGCCGAGCAGGTTGCCCGCGAGTCGGTCGCGAAGAGCGATCCGCTTGGCCGAGTCGCCGCGGCCCGTCGAGCCGCCCGCCTTGCCGTGGCCGCCGCCGGACGCGGCGAGGGGGAGGAGCAGCGCGACGATCCCTACGAGGATCATCATTCGTCGGAACGTGCGAGAGCTCATGGATCTCCTTTCGGTCGAGGTGACCCGCTCTTCGCAGCCACCGGCGCGGACGGTTCAGTACGCGCCCGGTGACATCCCGTCCGCCTCCTACACGGCGATGACGGTGAACGACGTGTCGATCGCGTCCTGGCGGCCCGGGACCCAGAGGTTGATCCTGAAGACGCCTCCGCCGACGTAGCCGACGGTCGTCTCGGCGGCCGGCGAGCTGGCCGCGGCGATCTGGGTCGCGTTGCCGGGGAAGCGCACCTCGTAGACGCCCACGTTGACGCGACGCGCCTGGGGCGCCGCGCCGGCGCAGTTGAAGCGCACCCCGATCCCGGGCCGCGCGCTCGTGAACTGGTCGCCGAGGTTCGCGATGCCCTTCGCGGGATCGCCGTTCACGGCGACGAAGCCGCGGACGGCGCCGGCCTGACAGCGGGCCTGAGGCCTGACTGCCTCCGTGACCGCGACGGCCGAGCCGCCGAGGGCGAAGAAGAGCGCCGCTCCGGCGAGGACGGTGGAGGGGGTGAGACGCATCGTGGAGACCTCCCGGACGTAGGTGTTGGCCGCATCCTCGGCTCGGTGTCGGACGTCCCGGGACGCGAGCGATCGCAGCTCCCGCCCCGCTCACCCCTCGAGCGCGCCGCCGTCGACGACGACGTGGGCGCACGAGACGGGGTCGTCCCGCTCGACGTAGCGCTCCTCCATCGGCATCCAGCGCTCGACCCACGTCGCCCGCGCGTCCTCGCCGTCCCGCGCGATCGCCCCGCTCGAGCCGCACGTCGTACGGCGCGTCGACCCAGACGCGGACGTCGTAGTCGTCGCGGAACATGCGGTGGAGGGCGCACACGCCCTCGACCACGACGATTCCCTCCGGTGACACGCGTCCGGCTCCGCCGGGGCGGCGGCGCACCCAGTCCCAGCTCTCGAATCGCGCCTCCCGCCCGGCGACGAGCGGGTCGAACACCTCGCTGCGCAGACGCGAGAGCTCGAACCCGTCTCCGTCCCAGAACTCGTCGGTACCGACGACCTGCGCGCCGGGGATCCGGGCGGCGAGCGTCGACTTGCCTGCGCCACCGTGCCCTCCGATCCCGACGAACGTGAATCCCCGCGCCGGGGACGCGGCGGCCACGAGGTCCAGGACGGGTCGCGACGTCCACGGTGCCACGCTAGCTCGGTCCCGGAGCCATGCGGTCGTGCGTGCGAATGGACTAACCTCGCTCGTGGACTCAGTTGACCGACCTCTGGAGGCCCCGATGAGCGAGACCACCCGCGTCGTCGTCCCGTACGAGTCGATGGACCCGCTCGCGATCGGGGCGACCGACGACGAGTCGAAGAAGCACCGCGACACGCTCGAGGTGGAGATCCCCACCGCGAACCTCGTCGCGGTCGTGCAGCCCGACGAGCCGGGGCCGGTCGGCGACGCGACCGAGGCCGCGCGCCGAGCACTCTCCGAGCCGGTCGACGGGCCGACGTTCGCCGAGCTGCTCGCAGGCAAGGCGAGCGTCGCCGTGATCATCGACAACCAGTTCCGCCCGACCCCGTCCTCGAAGCTCCTGCCGGCCGTCTTCGACGCGATCGACGCGGCAGGGATCACCGACGTCCGCGTCTGCTGCGCGAACGGGAAGGTGTTCCCGATGTCGGAGTCCGACACCGAGCAGAAGGTCGGCGCCGAGAACCTGGCACGGATGGAGCGGAACGGCTGGTCGTTCTCCCAGAACGACCCCCAGAACCCCGACGCGTACACCTTCGTCGGCGTCTCGTCGGGCGGCACGCCGGTGTGGCTCCTGAACGAGGTCGCCTCGGCCGAGCTGAAGATCACGATCGGCCAGGCGCAGGCGAACCACTGGGGCGCGGGTGGGGGAGGCAAGCTGATCCTCCCCGGCGTGGTCTCGGACGAGACGGTCGAGTCGAACCACTGCGCCTTCGTCACGTCGCCGCAGACCCACTACGGCGCGTACGTCGGGCCGATGCGCTCCGACATCGACGAGGTCGCGTCGATGTGCGGTCTCGACTGCACCATGAACGTGCTGCTCGACACGCACGGCCGCGTGATGGACGTCGTGTTCGGCTCGCATCCCGAGGCGCACCGCGAGGCGATCCGCCGGTTCAACGACGTGTACGCGTACGAGTCGTTCGTGCCCGAGCAGGGCCAGGCGGACATCGCGATCTGCGGCGTCTTCGCGCCCACCGACCACCTCTTCTTCCACACCGGCTGGGGCTGCATGTCGGCGGACCTCGTGGTCAAGGACGGCGGCACGCTGATCTACACGAGCCCCTCGCCGGGCGTCTCGACCGCGATCGGGGACTTCCCCGGGCTCGCGCTGATGGACCTGATGAAGCCGTACATGCCTGCGACGCCGGAGAACTACCAGCGCGTGCTGCGCGACATCCACGCGCGGGCGATCCAGATGTGGGCAGGATGCATCTGGGTGCCGATCTACGAGGTGATGACCCGCAAGCACCTCACGCTCGTGACGCTCGAGGAGAACCTCGAGATGGCGGCCGACATCGGGATCGACGCCACGACGTCGCTCGACGAGGCGCTCGCGGCGGCGTTCGCGCGCCACGGGGCCGACGCGAAGATCGTGGTGCTCCCGTACGCGCGCTACCAGCTGCCGCGGAACGCGGTCCGGATGGAGCCAGCGGACGAGCGCGTCTTCGCGCTCGCGGGCCAGCACTAGCGATGGTCGACGCCCCGCGCCGGACGATCCCCGGGCTCCGGGGGCCCGGCGTGGCGGCGTCCGACGAAGTCGGCCGCCTGATCCGTGGCTCGACGACGATCCTCGAGCTCCTGCGGATGTTCCCGGACGGCAGTGCGGCGCAGCTGATGTCGCAGATCCAGTTCCCGTGCGCGCACTGCGGAGGCGCCGTGCGAGAGCCGCTGACCATGGCGGCGAAGCGGCACCGGCGGGACCCACGGGCCGTGATCGAGGCCTTCCGCGCGCTCGAATCCGGTGGTCCGAGCGACGAGCAGCTCGCCGCCGCCGCGCGAAGACAGGAGCGCTAGCGCTTGGCGGTCGCGGCGGGGCGCGAGACGTGGGTCGGTCGGTCGGTGCTGCGCGTCGAGGACGAGGCGCTGCTCCGCGGCGAGGGCCGCTTCATGGACGACCTCGAGCCGGTGCCGCATGCCTGGCACGCCGCGATCGTGCGCTCACAGCTCGCGCATGCGCACGTCTCGCTGGACCCCTCCGCCGCGCTCGAGCTGCCCGGCGTCCGCGGGGTCCTCACGGGCGACGACGTCGCGCGGCTGTCGAGGCCGTTCCCCGCCGGGATCGAGTCGCCCGTCCCGCACTACGCGGCCGCGGTGGGGACCGCGCGGTACGTCGGCGAGCCCCTGGCCGTGGTCGTGGCACGCGACCGGTACGTCGCCGAGGACGCCGCCGAGCTCGTCGCCGTCGACTACGAGCCGCTCGAGCCCGTCGTGGATCCCGCGGCCGCGGAGGCGATCCACGAGCGCAGCTTCCACTACGGCGACGTGGACGAGGCTCTCGCGCGCGCCGACCTCGTCGTCCGCACGACGTTCCGCGTGCCGCGCTTCACGTGCCTGCCCGTCGAGTGCTACGGCGTCGTCTGCGACTGGGACGAGCCGGCCGGGCGACTGACCGCGTGGGCGAACTTCCAGGGGCCGTTCACGCTCCACGGGGTCGCCGCGGCGGCGCTCGGCCTGCGCGGAGACCGGCTCAGGCTGCTGACACCTCCGGACTCGGGTGGGTCGTTCGGGATCAAGGCGGCCGTGCTCCCGTACGTCGTCCTGCTCGGGCTCGCGTCGCGCGTGCTCGGCGTGCCTGTCCGCTGGACGGAGGACAGGCTCGAGCACCTGGCCGCGAGCTCCGCGGCGACGGGCCGCGTCACCGAGCTCGAGGCCGGGTTCACGCAGGACGGGGAGCTCGTGGCGCTCCGCTACGACGCGATCGAGGACGTCGGCGCCTACGTCCGCGCGCCCGAGCCGGCGACGCTCTACCGGATGCACGGCTCGCTCTCGGGCGCCTACGCGGTGAAAGACGTCGCAACGCGGAACCGTGTCGTGCTCACGAACACGATCCCGTCCGGCCTGAACCGGGGCTTCGGCGGCCCGCAGCTGTACTTCGGGCTCGAGCGGACGATGGCCATCGCGGCGCGCCGTCTCGGTATCGATCCCGCCGAGCTGGCGCGGCGCAACCTCGTCCCCGCGGAGGCGATGCCGTACCGCACGCCCTCGGGCGCTCTCTACGACTCCGGCGACTACGCCGCCTGCCTCGACCGCGCGCTCGAGCTCTCGCGCTATGCCGAGCTCCGCGCCCGGGCCGAGACGGCGCGGGCGGACGGGCGGCTCGTCGGCGTCGGGCTCGCCTGCGTCGTCGAGCCGTCGATCTCGAACATGGGCTACATCACGCTCGCCCAGACCGCGGTGGAGCGCGCCGCGACGCTGCCCAAGTCCGGGAACGCGGAGGGAGCCGCGGTCGCGATCGACCCGCTCGGCGGGATCACCGTCCGGCTCGGCACGACGCCGCAGGGTCAGGGCCACCGGACCGTGGCCGCGCAGGTCGTCGCCGACGAGCTCGGCTGCGCGCCGGAGGAGGTCACCGTCCTCTCCGAGCTCGACACGGCGACGACGCCCTGGACGGTCGCGTCCGGGAACTACTCGTCGCGGTTCTCGGGCGTCGGTGTGGGGGCGGTGCAGGCCGCGGCGCGCAAGGTGCGCGTCGAAGGTCGACGCGATCCGCGCGCATCTCGGCGACCCCGAGCTGCCACTCAGGAAGGTCGCCGGGACGGCGCACTGGAACCCGGAGGGGCTGCCCGACGGCATGGAGCCGGGTCTCACTGCGGTCGCGTTCCACTCGACCCCGAACCTCGACCCGCCCGACGTCGAGGACCGGGTTGCCTCCTCCGGCGCGCACGGCTTCGTCGTCGACGTCTGCGCGGTCGAGATCGACTCCGGCGACGGGCGCGGTCACGGTGACGGACTACGTGAGCGTCCACGACGCAGGCACGCTGCTGAACCCCCTGCTCGCCGACGGCCAGGTGCTCGGCGGGTTCGCCCACGGCGTCGGCGCGGCGCTCTTCGAGCGGCACGCGTACGACGCCGAGGGGAACCTCCTGACCTCGTCTCTCGTCGACTACCTCACTCCGACCGCGCCCGACCTACCGGCGCTCACGGTCGACCACCTGGAGTCGCCGTCGCCGTTCACGGCGCTCGGCGCGAAGGGCCTCGGCGAGGGAGCGACGATGTCCGCCCCGGTCGCGATCGCCAACGCGGTCGCCGATGCTCTCGGCCGCGACGACGTGGAGCTGCCGCTCACCGCACCGCGCGTGTGGGAGCTGCTGGCCGACTCCGCTCACGCGGAATCGGCCGACGAGGGCCGATGAAGCCGCCGGCGTTCGACTATGTCCGCGCCGAGTCCCTCGCGGAGGCGTTGGCCGCCCTCGCAGAGGGCGGCCCGGACGCCAAGCCGATCGCCGGGGGCCAGAGCCTCGTGCCGGCGCTCAACCTGCGCCTCGTCCGGCCGAGCCTGCTCGTCGACCTGAACCGGGCCGGCCTCGACGGCGTCTCCGCCAACGGGATGCTTCGCGTCGGCGCGACGACCCGTCAGGCTGCGCTCTCCCGGGACGATCGCGTGCACCCGCTCGTCCGCTCGGCGCTGCCGTTCGTCGGTCACTTCGTGACGCGCAACCGGGGGACGGTCGGGGGCTCGATCGCGCACGCCGACGGGGCCGCGGAGCTTCCGCTCTGCCTCGTCGCCCTGGACGGCCTGGTCGTCGTCGACGGGCCCGACGGGAGGCGCGAGATCCCGGGGCGGACTTCTTCGTCACGCACTTCTCGACGACGCTCCGCCCCGGGGAGCTCGTGGTCGAGACCGTCTGGCCGCTCGGCGAGGCGGAGGAAGCCTGCGCGTTCGAGGAGCTCGCCCTCCGCGCGGGGGACTTCGCGCAGTCGATGGTCGCCGTGGTGCTCGGGCGCGACGGGTCGGGGGCGGTGCAGAGCGCCGCCGTCACGGTCGGCGCGGTGACCGACAGGCCGACCCGGCTCGACGGAGGTCGAGGGGCTTCTCGTCGGCTCGTCGGGAACCGATGCCGCGGCCGACGCGGGCGCGCTCGCGGCGCGGGCCGTCGACCCGCCCGGGACCGTCCACGCGAGCGCCCGCTACCTTCGCGAGCTGACGGGCACTCTCGTGAGACGCGCGATCGAGAGGGCGTCGTGACCGAGATCGAGCTCACGGTGAACGGTCGCACCGTCCGAGAGGCCGTCGAGCCGCGTCTCCTCCTGACGGACTTCCTCCGCCACCGGCTGGGGCTCACCGGGCACGCACGTCGGCTGCGAGCACGGCGTCTGCGGGGCGTGCACCGTGCTCGTCGACGGCGTCTCGGTTCGCGGCTGCTGCCTGCTCGCGGTGCAGGCGGACGGGAGCCACGTCGAGACGGTCGAGTCGCTTGCCGACGGCGGCCCCCTGACCGCGCTCCAGGACGCGTTCCGGCGTCATCACGCGCTGCAGTGCGGCTTCTGCACGCCGGGCATCCTGATGGCAGCGACCGACCTGCTCTCCCGCGGCCGCCCGACGAGGGACGAGATCGTCGACATGCTCTCCGGCCAGCTCTGCCGCTGCACCGGCTACGCCCCGATCGTCGACGCGATCGAGGAGGTCGCCCGCTCGATGAACCTCGCGTGCTCGCTGCTCGCCGCCTGCGAGCGGCATCCCGAGCTCGAGGCGTTCCCGGGCATCCCGTACGGCGAGCTGCTGCCGCGCGTGCGGCGGATCGCCGGCGGCCTCGGCGTCGACCCGGGCGAGCGCGTCGCCGTCGTGCTCGACAACAGGCTCGAGACCGCACTGCTCTACTGGGCGGCCCAGTGGGCCGGGGCCGTGTTCGTCCCGTTGTCGTGGCGGCTCTCCGAGGAGGAGCTCGACTACTGCCTCGGCGACTGCGGGGCGCGCGTCGTCCTGCGGGAGGCCGACGGGTTGCCGGACGGCCCGGACCACTCCGGGGAGCTCGACCGGGACGAGCGCGAGATCTCGCTGCTGCTCTACACGTCCGGGACGACCGGCCGCCCCAAGGGGGTGCCGCGCTCGCACGCGGCCGATCGCGCCGGCGGCTGGTCGCAGGCCCTCCAGCACGGCTACGGGTGGGCCGACCGCACGCTCGGCGTGATGCCGCTCTACCACACGATGGGGATCCACTCGCTGGTCGCGATGCACCTCGTCGGCGGCTGCTTCGTGCCCCAGGCACGCTGGGACGCGGCCGAGGCGCTGCGGCTGATCGAGGAGCAGCGCGTGACGTCGCTGTACCTCGCGCCGACGCTGTTCCACGACCTCGTCCACCACCCGGACCTGCCCCGTCGGGACGTGTCCTCGGTCCGTGCGCTCGGCTACGCGGGCGCGGCGATGACGTCGACGCTCGTCCGCCGCTGCGCGGACGTCTTCTCCCCGGAGGTCTTCGTCAACCACTACGGGTCGACGGAGATCTACACCTTCTCGATCGGCCGGGACCAGCCGGCGAAGCCGGGATGCGCCGGGCGGCCCGCGGTGAACACGCGGCTGCGCCTCGTCGAGACGGGCGAGATCTGGGTCCACCTCAGCTCGGACGAGGCGTTCGGCGGGTACTGGAACCGCCCCGACGCGGACGAGAAGGCGATCCACGACGGCTGGTACGCGACGGGTGACACCGGGCACCTGGACGAGGACGGTGACCTCTGGATCGACGGCCGGGTCGACGACATGATCATCTCCGGCGGCGAGAACGTGCACCCGCTCGAGGTCGAGGACGTGCTCGCCGCGCACCCGGGCGTGGTCGAGGTGGCGGTGATCGGCGTCCCCGACGAGCGCCTCGGGCAGCACGTCACGGCGATCGTGGTAGGGGAGGCGTCGGCCGACGAGCTCGACGAGCACTGCCTCGCCTCGCCGCTCGCGCGCTTCAAGCGGCCGCGCGAGTATCGCTTCGTGGACTCGCTTCCGAAGAGCGCGTCGGGGAAGATCCTCCGGAGGATGCTGCGGGACGAGACCAGAGCGGAAGCGTGACCGAGCACGACGGGTTCACCGTGGAGCGCGACGGCGCCGTCGCGACGATCACTCTGGACGTGCCGGGGAAGCTGAACCGCGTGTCCATGGCGGCGCGCGACCAGCTCTCGGCCGCCTTCGCGGAGCTGGACGCGGACGAGGCCGTGCGGTTCGTCGTCCTCACCGGCGCGGGCGGCCAGTTCACCGCCGGCGGCGACATCGCGGGGTTCCTCGAGCGCTCGCCCTGGCAGGTCTCGCAGCTCGCGAGGAACGTCGCCGCGCCGGAGCGCTGCTCCAAGCCCGTGATCGCGCGGCTCGAGGGGTACGTCTTCGGGGTCGGGCTGGAGCTCGCGCTCGCGTGCGACTTCCGCCTCGCCGCCTACGACGTCCAGCTCGGCCTCCCCGAGGTCACCCTCGGGATGATCCCGGGGTCGGGCGGGACGCAGCGGCTCGTCGCGCCTGATCGGCCTCGGACGCGCGAAGGACATCGTGATGCGCGGTCGCCGCGTCCTCGGCGGACGAGGCGCTCGCCCTGGGGCTCGTCGGGCGCGATCATGCCCGCGGACGGGCTCGACGCAGCGGTCGCGCGGCCTCGTCGACGAGCTCTCGCGGCACTCGCCGCTCGCGCTCGCGATGGCGAAGCGCGTCCTGAACGCGGCCTACGACGGCCCGCTCCACCTCGGGCTCGAGCTGGAGGGCCTCGCGTACGGGCTCCTCCGGCAGACGCACGACTTCCGCGAGGGCGTCGAGGCGTTCGGCGAGAAGCGCCCGCCCGAGTTCACCGGCGAGTGACGCGGGTGGACGCGTCCGACCTCGCGCTGGCGGACCGTGGCAGCTTCGCGCCCGTCGAGGCCGCCTTCCGGCGGCCCCGACCTTGCCCCCAAGGGCGAGCCGTGACCTGATCAGTGCGCGGGCTGGCGGACCCGTGTCGTTCGCATTGCCAGGAAGAGGCCGAACGCGAGCAGGACGCCGCCGCCGAATCCGATCCCGATTTGCAGCCATTCGACGTCACGAGCCGAGCTGATCGTGGCCGCGGGAGTCGGGATGCTCGATGGATCGAGCCGGAAGCGATCATCGCGTACGGGATCCGTCGAGACGATCGTCGCGTCACTCTTCACCGCAGAGGAACGCTCGCGGGCGTCGAGCATGCTCGACAGTTCCTGCTGCCTCGCGGCATCGAGGCGATCGACGAGATCCGGCGAGACATGGACGGTCGACTGACTCCGGTCTGCACCCCTCGGGGGTCGCCGAACGCGGGGACGGCGAACACGAGCGCTGCGCCGACGACGGCCGTGATGAACGAGATCTTGGGGGTCATCGCTCCTTCTCCTTGTCCTCCGGCGGCCTTCTGACCACCTGTCTCGAGGCTACGGAGCGGACGGCTCGGCCGAAACGGGCGAGTCCCCCGTGTTTGACTTCGCGATCCCCTGTGATTGACGGGAGGCGAGGGCTCGAGCCAGCTCGGTGCGGTGTCGGACACCGAGCTTTCCGAAGATGTGCGAGAGGTGTCCCTCGACCGTCCGGTCGGAGAGGAAGAGCGCGGCCGCGACCTCCCGATTCGTCTTACCCTCGGCGACGAGGGCCGCGACGCGTTCCTCGGCGGGGGTGAGCGCGCCCGTCGTCGGCGCACGACCACTGATTCGGCGAAGCTCGCCGCGAGCACGCTCCGCCCAGAGCGCGGCACCGATCCCTTCGAAGACGGCGAGGGCACTCTCCAGCGTCGCGCGCGCCTCCCGCCGTCGTTTCGCGCGACGCTGAGCAACCCCCAGGGCCAGCAGCGTCCGACCGCGATCGAGGGGGATCTCGACACGGCTGTGCCACGAGAGCGCCTCATCGAAGGCGGCGAGCGCGGTGCCGAGCTCTCCGGCCTGAGCCGCAAGAAGACCCCGGCAGCGTCGGCAGTTGGCGAGGGCAGAGAGGCGCTCGAGCCGGCGAGCGTTGCCCTCGTACCAGTCGAGGATCTCGAGGGCGTCGTCCCGCCGCCCGAGCTCGACGAGAGCCTCGATCAGATCGACGGCGAAGCGGCTCGCGCCGGGCTCGGCGATGGCCTCCCTGCGAACGAACGCGAGCGGCGGCTCGAGTTCCGCCACGAGCCTCCTCCGGCGTGCCGAGGACGAGGCCGAGGTGGCCGAGCGCCTCTGCGGAGATGATGCGCCCGTAGTTGTCGCCCGGCGCTCCGAGCAAGCGGCGGGCGGCGTCTCTCGCCTCGCTGGGACGACCCAGCTGGGCCTGGACGAGGCTCTCGAGCGCGAGGTTGTGCCCGGCGAAGAGAGGCTGTCCCGACTGCTCGGCCGCCTCCTTCCCGGTGCGGGCACAATCGAGCGCGGCTTCGAGCCTTCCGAGAATGCGCTCGACGTCTCCCAGAAGGAACAGGAGCCATGGTTGCGCGTTCTCGTCGCCGAGGTCGTGTGCGTGCTCGTATCAGGTCGACGAGCACCGCGCGGGCACGCTCGTGCGAATCGACCCACTTCCAGTACTCGGCGACGGAGACGAGTGGCTGGTCGAGGATGCGCCTGTCCGCCGCGGAGTCCTGGAGTGCCGCAGCGCTCTCGGCCGTCGTCCCCGCGGTGGCCCGACCCAGCAACACCTCCGCCGTGAGCCGGGTCATGAGCACGTCCGCGGCAAGCGCATCGTTGCCGATCTCCAGGGCGAGAGCCAAGGCCACGCCGGAGTGCCGAAGCACCTCGTCCAGTCGCTCGAACATCCAGACACTGCACGCGGCGACGCCCTCGTGGGCGACTGCGAGCGTCTCGCGATCGCCCTCCGCCTCCGCCACCACCTGGGCGAAGAGCTCGTTCGCCTCCTCCGGCGCCTCGTAGAGTCGGATACGCGCCAGAATCACGGCGGCTCGGGCTCGCTCCGGACCGGGATCCAGCGGGGCGATCACGTCACGCAGCTGCGCCTCGGCTCGCCGTGAGTCCCCTGACTCGAAATGCCGGAACGCCGCATCCACAGCCCGTCGCAGCGCGTCTCCGCGGCGATCAGACGGCGTCAACTCGCTCGCCCGGTCGAGCATCTGAGCGGCGGACCGGAGAGCTCCCCTGCGCCGCGCATGCTGTGCGGCCTCTTCGAGCGCGTCCGCCACCGCCTCGTCCGGCGTACCGATCGAGGCGGCCAATTGCCAGGCGCGCGCTTCGGGATCGTCGAGCAACTCTGCAAGCCGAGCGTGAATCTCGGCCCGCCGAGCCCGGTCGGCCGTCTCGTACGCCCCGGCCGCGAGGAGCGGATGCGTGAAGCGGATGCGGCTCTTGTCGAGGTCGACGATGCCCGCCGCGAGCGCGGGGCGAAGGCCTGTCTCACGATCGATCCCCGACGCCGCTTCCGTGACCGCGATCGTGGGATGTGCGTGCGCTGCTGCCGCGAACAGGAAGTCACGGCTTTGTGGAGGCAGCGCTTGCAGTCGTCCGTGGACGAGGTCGTGCAGAGATTCGGGGACAGGCAACGGGTGTCCGCCATCGACGGAGACGCCGCTTCGGCGAAGACTGCGAACGATCTCGAGGGCGTAGAACGGGTTGCCCCCCGACGCGTTCCGCACCTCGTCGAGGACCGGCTTGGGGAGCACCAGACCGAGATGTGACTGCACGACGTGATGCAGAGCGCCGGTGTCCAGTGGGCCCACGTCGACGGTTCTGACGCGGTTGGGGGGCAACGACCGCCGAAGCTCCGTCAGCACGATGCCTTCGAGTCCCGAACGGCGCGATAGGAGCACGCCGACCCGCTCGGACCGCAGTCGCCTTCCCGCGTAGGCGAGGCCACTCGCCGAGGCAGGGTCGAGCCACTGCACGTCGTCGATCGCAACGACGACGGGGAGCTCATCGGCGAGCACTCGCAGCGCGTTCAAGAGCGCGAGACCGATCGCGTGCGGGTCCGGCGGCGGGCCCTCGTCGTCGCCGAGGACAAGGGCGCGCGACAACGCTCGGTTCTGTGCCGCGGACAGGGGCGCGAGCGCCTCGTCGAGCACCGGGTCGAGGAGGTCGCCGATACCGGAGAACGAGAGCGCCATCTCACTTTCGGCCGGCCGGGCCGCGAGAACGCGGAATCCACGCTCGGCGGCGTCCTCGAGACCCGCCTCCCAGAGAGTGGACTTTCCCACGCCGGCGTCGCCTTCGAGCGCGAGCACGACCGCTCCCGCCGGGATGCTCGACACGAAATCGCGAAGGGACGCGAGCTCGGCGTCCCGTCCCACGACGCCAGGGGACATGACCCGATGATCGTAAGCCCGATGCCAGGCGGCGGAAAGCCCACGGCCTCGCGGCCCGAGCGAGGCGGCCCTTGCTCGGGCCTACATGCGGAACACGCCGAAGGTCGTCTCCGGGACGGGGGCGTTCGCGGCGGCCGCCAGGCCGAGCCCGAGCACGCGGCGGGTGTCGCGCGGGTCGATGATCCCGTCGTCCCAGAGGCGCGCCGTCGAGTAGTACGGCGAGCCCTCGTGCTCGTACTTCGCGCGGATCTCCTCGGGGTCGGCGTCGCCGACCATCGTCAGCACCATCGCGGCCTGCTCGCCTCCCATCACGCTGATCCGGGCGTTCGGCCACATCCAGAGCTGGCGCGGCCCGTAGGCGCGGCCGCACATCGCGTAGTTGCCGGCGCCGAACGAGCCGCCGGTGACGACCGTGAACTTGGGCACGTCCGCGCACGCCACGGCCATCACGAGCTTGGCGCCGTCGCGGGCGATGCCGCCCTCCTCGTACTCCCGGCCGACCATGAACCCGGTGATGTTCTGGAGGAAGACGAGCGGGATCCGCCGCTTGCAGGCGAGCTCGACGAAGTGCGCGCCCTTCTGGGAGGACTCGGCGAACAGGATGCCCGCGGTTGGCGAGGATCCCGACCGGGAAGCCCTCGATCCGCGCGAACCCGCAGACCAGCGTCTCGCCGTAGAGCGCCTTGAACTCGTGGAAGCGGCTCCCGTCGACGATTCGCGCGATCACCTCGAGCGGGTCGAGCTCGTGACGGAAGTCCTCCGGGACGAGGCCGTAGAGATCTGCGGGATCGACGACCGGCGGCCTCGGGCGCCGTCACGCTCCCACGGCGAGGGCAGAGGGTCGTCCGAGGTTCCGGACGATCTGGCGCGCCAGGGCGAGCGCGTGCTCGTCCGACGTCGCGTAGTGGTCGGCGACGCCCGATCGGCGCGTGTGCACGTCCGCTCCGCCCAGCTCCTCGGCGGTCACCTCCTCGCCGGTCGCCGCCTTCACGAGCGGCGGGCCGCCGATGAAGATCGTCCCCGTCCCGCGCACGATGATCGTCTCGTCCGACATCGCCGGGACGTAGGCGCCGCCCGCCGTGCACGAGCCCATCACGACCGCGATCTGCGCGATCCCCTTCGCCGACATGCGCGCCTGGTTGAAGAAGATCCGCCCGAAATGGTCGCGGTCAGGGAAGACCTCGTCCTGGAGGGGGAGGAAGGCGCCGCCCGAGTCGACGAGGTAGATGCACGGCAGGTGGTTCTGCTCGGCCACCTCCTGCGCGCGCAGGTGCTTCTTCACCGTGAGCGGGAAGTACGTGCCGCCCTTCACCGTCGCGTCGTTCGCGACGATCACGCACGCGCGGCCTTCGACGATCCCGATGCCCGTGACGATTCCCGCCGACGGCGCCTGGCCCTCGTAGACGTCCCACGCCGCGAGCGCGTTCAGCTCGAGGAACGCAGAGCCCGGGTCGACGAGCCGGTCGATGCGCTCCCGCGCCGGGAGCTTGCCGCGGGAGCGATGCCGCTCGAGGGACTTCGCGCCGCCGCCCGCCGCGACGAGCGCCGTGCGCTCGCGAAGCTCCGCCACGAGCTGCTCCATCAGCGCCGCGCGGCGCGCGAACGCATCGTCGCGGGCGACGCGGGTGGCGAGCACGGTCATGCGGTCTCCAGCGTGACGAGGACTGCGCCGGTCGTCACCTGATCGCCCACCGTGACGTCCACCGTACGGATGCCGCCGTCGTACGGCGCGGTGACGACCTGCTCCATCTTCATCGCCTCCAGCACGACGAGGGGCTGGTGCGACTCGACCTGCTCGCCGGTCTCGACCCTGAACGTCGATCACCTTGCCCGGCATCGGGGCGGTCACGCGGCCGTCCCCGCCCGCAGCGCCGCTCGTCTGCGCTGCCGCCTCGACCTGGAGCGCAGGCAGCGGAGGCGCCGCCGGGCAGGTTGAGGCGCCAGCCCTCCCCCCAGGGGCCGTCAGGTGCCGGGCGCGGGGGAGGGGAGAGGGGCGGAAAGCGCCCGAGGAAGCCGGTCGACATCTCGCCTGCGCGGAACGCCGGGTGGGCGACGAGCCAGCGGAGGAAGGGGAGGTTCGTCGTCACCCCCTCGACGACCGTCTCGTCGAGCGCCTCCGAGAGCCGGTCGAGGGCCTCGGATCGGTCGGTGCCGTGGGCGATCAGCTTCGCGATCATCGGGTCGTAGCTCCCACCGACCTCGTCTCCCTCCTCGACGCCCGCGTCCACGCGGATCGCTCGCGGGCAGGCGCAGGCGGCGCACCGGCCCCGGCTGGGGCAGGAACGTGCGCGGATCCTCGGCGTAGAGCCGGGCCTCGACCGCGTGCCCGTTCGATGCGACCTGCAGGCCGGCGAGCGACTCACCGTCGGCGACCCGGAGCTGGAGCTCGACGAGGTCGAGCCCGGTCACGGCCTCGGTCACCGGATGCTCGACCTGGATCCGCCCGTTCAGCTCGAGGAAGAAGACCTCGTCGCCCTCCACCAGGAACTCCGCCGTCCCGGCGCTCTCGTAGCCGATCGCGCGGCCGAAGGCCACGGCGTGCGAGGCGAGGCGCTCACGCACGCCCGCGCCGAGGCCGGGCGGAGGGGACTCCTCGACGACCTTCTGGTGGCGGCGCTGCACGGAGCAGTCGCGCTCGCCGAGCGCGAGGACGGTGCCGTGGCGGTCTCCGAGCAGCTGCACCTCGACGTGCCGGGGGTCGGGGAGGTAGCGCTCGCAGTAGACCGTGCCGTCACCGAACGCCGCCTCGGCCTCGCGCGAGGCGGCCTCGAGCGCCTCCTCGAGGTCATCGGGCCGCTCGACGACCCGCATGCCGCGCCCGCCACCCCCCGCGGCCGCCTTCACCAGCAGCGGGAAGCCGAGCTGAGTCCGCCTCACCGGCCTCGAGCGTCGGCACGCCCGCTGCCGCCGCGATCCGCTTCGCCTCGAGCTTGTCTCCGCCTCGGCGCAGCGCGTCGGGCGGCGGGCCGACCCAGACGAGCCCGGCGTCGAGCACGGCCTCGGCGAACGGGGCGCTCTCCGCGAGAAACCCGTAGCCGGGGTGAACGAGGTCTGCCCCGCTCTCGCGGGCGGCGGCGACGAGCGCCTCCGCGTCGAGGTACGAGGCCACCGGCACCGTGGCGTCGGCGACACGCGCGTGGAGCGCGCCCTCGTCTCCCGGGCCGACCACCGCGATCGTGCGGATCCCGAGCCGCCCGCACGTCGAGAAGATGCGCACCGCGATCTCGCCACGGTTCGCGACCAGGAGCGTTCGAGCCTCGCTCATCGCCGGACGACACTAGTGGATCGGCCGCAGCCCCACCTGTCGAGCCTGGCGGACCGCCGGCCACTCCGGCCCCTACGCAAGGAGGACGACGACCAGGGTTGCGAGCGCCGCGGCTCCCCCCGCCGCGGAGAGCACCGTGGTCCAGGCGAGCGGCAGCTCGGCGTACGTCCCCGCGATGCCGGAGCGCCACCAGGCGAGCCAGGTCCGCTCGGGCGGCGAGTCGCGTCCGGCGTGTGACTCCGCGACCTCGGCGCCCGTCATCGCGCCGGGATCACGTCAGCTCTCACCGTCCCAGTAGTCGACCTCGCTCGCGATCCTGAACATTCGCCCGGGGTCGACGGGGTTGCCGGGCCAGATGCCGATCTTCCCGCTGTCGGGATAGACCGCCGCGTCGGGCGACTGCTTCGTGGAGAGGATCAGGATCCGGATCGGCCGGTCGGTGTCGTTGCGCACCTGATGAGCCCCGTCGGGCCCTTCGCGGAAGCAGACGACGTCGCCCGGTCGCAGGACGTGCTCACCCTCGGGGTCGCGCAGCGTCGGACGGCCGGCGACGACGAACAGCCACTCCTCGGCCCCGTACTCGTAGTGGTAGGGGAACGTCCGCTCGCCTGGCTCGAGCTCGTAGAGGCTGGCGCCGAGCTTCTGCGGCACCCATGTGGTCGCCGACCTTGGCACGGCGCCAGGAGAACCCGGGACGGTCGCGGCTCAGGTCGAGCTCGCCGTCGATCGAGGTTGAACGCCTTCACGGGGCCGGTGGGCGGTCCGGCGGCACGGGCTTGGGCTTCGGCTTCTCCGGCGGGTCGCCCGCCTCGAGCATGCGGCGCGGGTCGACCTCGCCGACCGCGTCCTTCACCTCGCGCACGCCGGTACCCAGCCGCCGTGCGACCTCCGGGCACGCCCTTCATGCCGAACAGCAGCGCGAGCACGCCGAGCAGGATCACGATCTCCCAGATGCCGAGCCCGAAGGGCACGGTGCCATCCTACGGGAGAGCCCAGTCGACCGGCTCGCGGCCGTCGGCCGCGAGCAGCGCGTTCGCCCTGGAGAAGTGGCGGCACCCGAAGAAGCCGTTCGACGCGCTCAGCGGCGACGGGTGCGCCGACGTGAGCACGTGGTGGCGCGGCCGCGTCGACCACGGCGCCCTTCTGCTGCGCGTAGCGGCCCCAGAGCAGGAACACGATCCCGTCCCGCCGCTCGGAGAGCTCCGCGGATCGCGCGGTCGGTGAAGCGCTCCCAGCCCTTCGCCCGCGTGCGAGGCGGCGCGGCCGGGCGAGACCGTCAGCACGGCGTTGAGCAGCAGGACGCCGCGCTCGGCCCACGGCGTCAGGTCGCCCGACGAGGGCCGCGGCAGCCCGAGGTCGCGCTCGAGCTCGGTGTGGATGTTCTGCAGCGACGGCGGCGGGGGCACGCCGCGGCGGCACCGAGAAGCAGAGCCCCATCGCCTGGCCCGGCCCGTGGTAGGGGTCCTGCCCGAGGACCACGACGCGGACGGCGTCGAACGGCGTGAGCGCGAACGCGTTGAAGACGCGATCTGCCGGCGGGTAGAAGCGCCGCCCGGCGGCGACCTCCGAGACGAGGAACGAGCGGAGCTCGGCCATGTACGGCTGCTCGAGCTCGTCCCCGAGCACGGCGAGCCAGCTCTCGTGCATCCGCGGCTGCACGGGCTGAGCCTATGCCGCCGGCGGGACGGTCGAGCCGGCAGCACCGGACCGACGGCGCCTCGAGGTTGACATTCGCGCGGCGAACCTCTAAACGAGGCGCGTCCCGGCGCAGCGGGCGCCGGCCAGGAGGAGGAGCACGATGAGCGAGACCGGCTCGGCGGTTCCCGGCACGACCCTTGGGCAGAAGAACCTCTCCACGATCCACGCGGTCGCCCAGTCGCTCGCGATCGGGCCGATGTTCTCGACGGCCCTCCTGCTGGGCCTCATCTCGAACCCGGTCACGGGAGCGGGCTGGAACTCGGCGCTCGCGGTCCTCCTCGCCGGTCTCGGGGTGCTCGCGATCGGCTATGTCGTGCGCGCTCTACGCCCGCAGGTTCGCCGGGGCGGGCGCGGTCTACGAGTACTTGACGCACGGCGCGCACCCCTGGGTCGGCGTCCTCACGGCCGGGATCTTCTTCCTCGGGACGCTCTTCCTCGGCGGTGGCGGGATCTACCTCGGGGTCGGGAACCTCGCCGAGGGGTTCTGGAACGCCCACATCTCGGATGACGGGCCGGCGTGGTGGATCTGGGGGCTGATCGCGCTCGCGATCGTGCTCGTCCTCAACTACGTCGGCGTGCGCATCGCGGTCGGCGCGATGCTGACGTTCGCGGCCGTGTCGTTCGTCCCCATGCTGATCCTCGCGATCGTGATCGTCGCGAAAGGCGGTGAGGACGGGATCTCGCTGAGCGTGTTCGACCCGGGCGAGACCGGGCTCCTCGACCTCACCGGAGGCGGCGTCCTCGGCGGCGTGCTGATCGGCATCCTGCTGTTCGTCGGGTTCGAGGCCGCGGCCTCGCTCGGCGAGGAGTCGCACGACCCGCACCGGTCGATCCCGCGCGCGGTGCTCTTCACGATCGCGGCCGCCGCCGCGTTCTACGTCGTCATGTCCTTCGCCTTCTCGATGGGGTACGGCAAGGAGGCGGTCGAGCAGGGCGCCTGGGCCGGAGACCCCGCGGCGGTCAACACGATGGCGACGGAGTACGTCGGCTCGTGGTTCGCGACGATCCTCGAGCTCGTCGTGATCCTCGACGCGATGGCGCTCGCGCTCGCAATCTGCGTGACGATGGGGCGCGGGTTCTTCGCACTCGCCCGCGACGGCCTCCTCCCGTCGTTCTTCGCCAAGAAGTCGCGCTTCGACACGCCGTGGGCGGGCAACCTGATGGTCGCCGTCGGCGGCATCGGGCTGATGCTGCTCTCGTGGCTCGCCGACTACGGCTCGCGCCTGTTCCTCGCGCCCGACGACTCGGGCAACCTCGTCCCGACGCTGCCCGACGGCTTCGCGACGTTCATCCTCTCCGCGACGATCGGCTCGCTCGCGGTCGAGCTCGTGTACCTGATCCTGGCCGTCGCCGCGTTCGGCCTCGTGCGGCAGGCCGGGAACAAGTGGTGGCAGTACGCAATCGTCGCGATCGCCGTCCTGACGCCGATCCTCGGGTACCTCGGGGCGCTCAAGCCCGAGCCACACGATCGGTCGAACGTCAACTGGGAGGCGCTCTACTGGACGATCGGTGTCGTGGTCGTCGCACTGCTCTGGTTCCTGATCCTGATGCTGACGCGCCGCAGGAACGTCGACAACGCCGCTCGGCATGCGGCCGAGCACCGCGGGGTGCCGCCGCTCGACGAGGCGCTCGACTACGGTCCAGCCTCGTAGTGACGGAAGCACTCGTGGCACGACCTCGGCCCCGCGGACGACCCCGCCGGAGGGCGCGCTCCGGCGGGTCGAGGTGGAAGGCCGCGCGCGTGTGCGTCGGGCGCACCGCCGGCGGCTGGGTCGCGTTCGACGACACGTGCACGCACGAGGAGTGCTCGCTCGCGGAGGGGGAGCTCGACGGCGGGGTGATCGTCTGTCCCTGCCACGGCTCCGAGTTCGACGTCCGCACCGGCGACGTGCTGACGCCGCCGGCGCTCGAGCCGCTGCCGATCTACGAGGCGCGTCAGGAGGAGGGAGCGCTCCTCGTCCGCCTCGCGCCTCCGCCGGCGGCGGAGGCGGCCGCGCATGCCCGCGACGACCATGTCACCGAGGCCGTCTCGCGCCAGGCGACCGTCCCGGGCCCGTCGCTCGAGGGGCTCGTGCTCGACGACGTCGACCTCACCGACCTCGACGTCTGGGAGGAGCGCGTCCCCTACGACTGGCTGGCGCTCCTTCGCCGGGAGGCGCCGCTCCACTGGCAGCCCGAGCGCGACGGGCGAGGGTTCTGGGTGCTCACCCGCTACGACGACGTCGTCCAGGTGTCGAAGGACTGGCAGACGTTCTCGTCCGAGCTCGGCGGGACCTCGCTGCAGGACCTGACGGAGGAGGAGCTCGAGGCGCGGAAGTCGATGATCGACACCGATCCCGCCGCCGCACACGCGGATGCGGGCGCTCGTCAACAAGGGCTTCACGCCGCGCGTCGTCAACGCGTACGAGGAGCGGATCCGGGGCCTCGCGCGCGGGCATCCTCACGAGCGCGTTCGAGCAGGACGAGTTCGACTGGGTCGAGTCCGTCGCGGCCGAGATCCCGATGTGGGTCTTCTCCGAGATCATGGGCCTGCCGGTCGAGGACCGGCGGCTGATCATCGAGCTCGGCGACAAGATCCTCGGCAACACCGACCCCGAGGTGGTGGGGGAGGAGTACGTCGCCGAGCGGGCGCTGCAGGATCCCGAGCTCCGCAAGCTCCCCTTCTCGAGCCCGTTCTCGCTCGACCTGATCGAGTACGGCCGCGCGCTCGGCGAGCAGCGGCGCGGCGACCCGCGGGACGACATCACGACGAAGCTGGTCGAGGCGGAGCTCGACGGGTCGAGGCTCGTCGGAGCAGGAGTTCGGCGTGATGTTCATCCTGCTGACGACGGCCGGGAACGAGACGACACGGCACACGATCAGCCTCGGGCTGCTCGATCTCCTCGAGCATCCCGACGAGCTCCAGCGGCTCGTCGGCGACCCGTCGCTCGCCGGCACCGCCGCCGACGAGCTGCTGCGCCGGGCGCATCCCGTGCACCACTTCCGGCGCACCGCGACCCGGGACGTCGTCGATGCACGGCCGCCGCATCAGGGCAGGGCGACAAGGTGACGATCTGGTACGCGGCGGCGAACTACGACGAGGAGAAGTTCGCCGACCCGTACCGGCTCGACGTGGGGAGGACGCCGAACCGGCACGTGACGTTCGGGCTCGGCGGGCCGCACTTCTGCCTCGGGGCGCACCTCGCGAAGCTCGAGATCAAGGTCTGGCTCGAGGAGATGATCCCGTACCTCGACCGCGTTCGAGCCGACCGGCGATCCGGTGCGGCTACGCTCGAACTTCTTCAACGGCATCAAGCGCATGCCCGTCCGGGTACGCGGCTGAGAGGCGAGGAGGCGACGGCATGACCACTCACGGTCACGACCCCGAGGCCGCCGTCGCGCTCGCTCCGCGGTCCAGGGCGTCCAGGCGGTGCGGCTCCTCTACACCGACCTGCACGGCGTCGCGCGCGGCAAGGACATCCCGATCGGCCACTTCGTCGAGCTGCTCGAGGAGGGAGTCGCGTTCTGCGCGGCCGTGATGGGCACCGACCTGCGCCACACGCCGGTCGTCGGCGGCGAGGAGGGCTACGTCGACTTCGCGATCCGCCCCGACCTCGACACGCTGCGGGTCGTCCCGTGGCAGCCCGAGGTCGCGTGGTGCCTCGGCGAGGCGTGGCGCCTCGACGGCTCCGACCACTGGCCGTCCTGCCCGCGGGCGCTCCTCGCGCGCGTCGTCGGCCGCTACGCGACGCGCGGCCTCCTCCCGATCGTCGGGCCGGAGCTCGAGTGGTTCCTCTGCGAGCGCGACCCGACCGCGCCGGCGGGCTCAGGCCGCTACGTCGACGAGCTCTCGCGCGTCTACACCGTCGGCGCGATCTCCGACCCGCGGCAGATCAACCTCAAGATGCTGCTCTGGGCGGACGAGCTCGGGCTCAAGGCGTACGCCGGGAACCACGAGTTCATGAACTCGCAGTACGAGATCAACGTGAAGCACTCCGGCGGCGCTCGACGCGGCCGACCGCGCCTTCATGCTCAAGGCGGCGGTGAAGGAGATCGCGGCGATGGAGGGCCTCGTCGCGACGTTCATGGGCACGGCCGTTCACCGACCAGGGCGGCTCCGGCTTCCATCTCCACCTCTCGCTCGCCGACGGCCGACGGGCGCAACGCCTTCGCGTCGGAGGAGGCGGCGGTTGAGCCCGCTCGCCCTGCGGTTCATCGGCGGCGTGCATCGAGCACGCGCAGGGGCTGCAGGCGCTGCTCGGGCCCGACCGTCAACGCGTACAAGCGGATCCTCCCCGACAGCCTCGCGCCGACGCACGCGAACTGGGGCCACGACAACCGCACCGCGTTCTGCCGCGTGCCGAACGAGCGGGGCTCGCGCACGCGCGTCGAGGTCCGCACGGGCGACGGCTCCGCCTGCGCGCACCTGATCACGGCGGCGCTCCTGCTCGCAGGGCTCGACGGGATCGAGCGCGAGCTCGAGCCGCCCGAGCCCGTCGTCGGCGACGCCTACCGGATGGACGACGCGCACGCAGGGACGAAGCTCCCGGCCGACCTCGGCGCGGCGCTCGACGCGCTCGAGGCGGACACCTGGCTCGTCGAGCAGCTCGGGAGCGAGCTCGTCTCGACGTTCGTCGCGATGAAGCGCTTCGAGGTCGAGCGGTTCACCGAGGCCGTGGGCGCGCTCGACCTGGAGGTCGTCTCCGAGTGGGAGGTCGAGGAGTATGCGTCCCACCTTTGAGATCCCGGAGCGCCGCGTCCGGGTCGAGGTCGACGGCGAGCCGCGCTGGGGCCGGCGCGACGGCGAGACGATCGTGCTCGACGACGGCACCGAGCTCGCCGGAGTCGCGAGGCGCTCTACCTCGCGCCGGTCGAGCCGACGAAGATCTTCGCCGTCCACCTCACGTACCGCTCGCGCGTCGAGGAGTACGCGGCGCAGGACGCCGCCGGAGCCGTCCTACTTCGTCAAGCCGCCGACGACGCTGAACGGCCACCGGCGCCGATCCGGATGGCGAAGGACGCGCGGTTCCTCAACTACGAGGGCGAGCTCGCGGTCGTCGTCGGGCGACGGATGAAGGGCGTCGCCGCTTGGACGACGCGCTCGTCCCACGTCGCGGGCTACGCGTGCGCGAACGACGTCGGCATGCACGACTTCCGGCACGCCGACCGCGGCGCGATGCTGCGCGTCAAGGGTCAGGACGGCTTCCTCCCGCTCGGCCCGGAGCTCGTGCCCGCCGCGGAGTTCGACCCGACCGACTACACGCTGCGCACGTACCTGAACGGCGACGTCGTGCAGGAGGCGACCGCCGCCGACCTGATGTTCGGCGTCGCGTACCAGCTCGCCGACCTCTGCCGGGTGATCACGCTCGAGCCCGGCGACGTGATCCTCACCGGGACGCCCGCGAACTCGCGGCCGATGAAGCCCGGAGACGTCGTCGAGGTCGAGATCTCCGGGCTCGGGCGGCTGACGAACACCGTCGAGGAGTGGGACGTCGACCTCGCCGGGCCCGGGCGAGCAGCTCCAGGTCTCGGCGCAGACGCTGCACGTCGCGCTCGCGATCCCCGAGGACGAGGCCGAGCGGAGGGTCGCGGAGGGCCGCGTCGCCCGTGATCCGCCTCGGCCGGATCGACCACGTCGGCCTCCGCGTCGCGACCTGGACGAGGCGGCCGCGCGGTGGTGCATCCAGTTCGGCCTCGTCGGAGCGCGGCGGCGCGAGGCCGGCCGCGCGTACCTCGCCTGCAACGACGAGCCGTACTCGCTCGAGCTGCGTCCCGGGCGACGAGCCCGGGCTCGACCACTACGCCTTCGAGCTCCACGCGGGATGCTCGCTGGACGACGCGCGCCGCCACCTCGAGTCGCGCGGCCGTCGCCTGCGGGAGCGCGAGGGGTGCCTGTCGTCGACGACCCCGACGGACGGGTCGTCCAGCTGATGCCCCACCGCGAGCCCGCGGCCGAGGTCGACCGCTGGCCGCAGCACGCCCGCCCTCGTCGACCGTCCACGTCGGCGGCCCGCGCCGGCTCGGCCACGTCAACTGCCTGACGGGCGACCTCGAGGCCGGGCACCGCTTCTACACCGAGGTGCTCGGGATGCGGCTCTCCGACCGGCTCGGCGAGGCGGGCGTCTGGTTCCACGTCAACTCCGACCACCACGTGATGGCGCTGGTCGACGTCGGCGTACGCCGCACTTCCACCACCTCGCCTTCGACGTCGTGGACATCGGGAAGATGCGCGACATGCTCGACCACCTTGCCCGCCACGGGCGCTGGGTCTCGTGGGGGCCGACGCGCCACGGGATCGCGGGGAACATCGCGACGTACGTCCGCATCACCGAGGAGCCGTGCCACGTCGAGCTGTACTGCGACATGGAGCAGCTCGCCGACGACCACGTGCCGCGCACGTATCCCGACGACCGCTACTCGTCCAACACGTGGGGCCCGCTGCCGCCGCGCTCGTACTTCCGCTTCGACCCGGTCGCGATCGAGTTCGAGCGCGAGAGCTGGGAGACGCGCGGGCGGCCCCTGCCGCCGCCCGGGGAGGCTCGCATGACGCCCAGGGGCTACAGCGTCCCGCGCACCCCCGAGGGGCGCTCGTCGCTCGTCCCGTACCCGCCGTGGCACTACGTGGGCGCGTTCCTCGTGATCGACTACTGGGCCGACCCGGAGAAGGCGGTCGCGTTCCTCCCCGACGGCATCGAGCCGCACCCGGATCCCGGCCGGTGCGCGTTCGTGGCCGCCGACTGGCAGTCGTGCTCGGAATCGGGCGACGAGCTCGTCGACCCGTCGCGGTCGCAGTACAAGGAGGTGTTCGTCGTCGTCAACGGCCTGCTCGACGGGGAGGAGGTCACGGTCTGCTCGTACATCTGGGTCGACCGCGACTTCGCGCTCGCGCGCGGCTGGATCCAGGGGTTCCCGAAGAAGCTCGGCTCGATCTGGGTCACGCGCAGCTTCGGGCTGGGCGGGCCGGCCGACCCGGGGATGGCGCCCGGGCGCGCGGTTCGGCGTGACCTGCGCCGCCTACGAGCGGCGCGTCGCCCAGGCGACGGTGACGCTCGAGCACGTCTCGGAGGGAGGCCCGTTCCACAACGCGCCGCCGATCGTCAACGTCCGCCACTTCCCGCGGCTCGCCGCGGGGCACCACGACGATCCCGCGGTGCACGAGCTCGTGCGCGCCGTCTCGCGCGACCGTGCGGTCTCCGAGGTGTGGGAGGGATCGGCGACCCTCGAGCTCTTCGGCGCGCCGCACGAGGAGATCGACGCGCTCGCTCCCGTGCGCCTCGGCCGCGGCTACCGCTTCACCTTCGCCTACACCGTCGACGACCTCGAGACGGTGCAGGAGCTGCGCGCATGAGGCCGGCGTGAGCAGCGTCACGATCGCCGGGCGTCGAGGTCTCGACCGAGCACTTCATCGGGGGCGAGCGCGTCGGCAGCGAGGCGACCTTCGTCGATCTGAGCCCGCTCGACGCGCAGCCGCTCGCGGAGGTCGCGCGAGGCGGCGAGCGCGAGGCGGGGCTCGCGGTCGCTGCCGCCACCGAGGCGTTCCCGGGCTGGGCGGCGCTCGGGGCCGCGGGGCCGCGCGCGGCTCATGCACCGCCTCGCCGACCTGATCGACGCGAACGTCGAGCGGCTCGCCGCCGTCGAGAGCGCCGACATGGCGATGCTGCTCCGCTCGCTCCGCGCGCGGGTGATCGCGCGCGGGGCGCGGAACTTCCGTGCCTACGCCGACCTGGCCGTCGCCTACGAGGAGCGGGTGTGGGAGTCGAACGGGACGCGGAACCGCGTGATCCGCATGCCGAGCGGCCCGGCGGTCGTGATCACGCCCTGGAACGCGCCGTTCATGCTCTCGACCTGGAAGACGGCACCCGCGCTCGCCGCCGGCTGCACCGTCGTGTTGAAGCCCGCCGAGTGGTCGCCGCTCTCCTGCTCGCTCCTCTGCGACCTCGTCCGGGAGGCCGGCTTCCCACCGGGCGTGTTCAACGTCGTCCAGGGCATCGGCGAGGAGGCCGGAGCCGCGCTCACCGCTCATCCGGGCGTCCGCCGGATCTCGTTCACCGGCTCGCCGGAGACGGCGGTGCACATCGGCACCGCCGCCGCGCGCAACATCGTCCCGTTCACGGGCGAGCTCGGCGGAAAGGGGCCGCTGCTCGTCTTCGCCGACGCCGACCTCGAGGCGGCGGCGCGCAAGGCCGCCGGGCAGTACGACGACGCGGGCCAGGTGTGCCTCGCCGGCACGCGCCTCCTGGTCGAGTAGGGCGTCCGCGAGTCGTTCCTCGAGCTCTTCCACCGCTTCACGGACGAGCACGTGCTCGGCGACCCGCGCGACGACGCCACCACCGTCACGCCGCTGATCCACCCCGACCACCTCGCGCGCGTCGAGGGGTTCGTCGAGCGCGCGCGTGCGCACGGCGACGAGATCGTGCGCGGCGGCCGCAGACGCGAGGACGTCGGCCCCCTGTTCTACGAGCCGACGCTCGTCGTGCCGCGGTCGAACGACTCGCGAGATCGTCCAGCGGGAGGTGTTCGGGCCGGTGCTCACGTTCCAGACCTTCGCCGACGAGGACGAGGCCGTCGCGCTCGCCAACTCGACGCCGCTACGGCCTCTCGGGGATCGTGTACACCGGCTCGGAGGAACGTGCCGAGCGCGTCGGGCGCGCCGTCCGGGCGGGGACGCTCTGGGTCAACACCTTCCTCGTCCGGGACCTCACCGCCCCGTTCGGCGGGATGGGCATCTCCGGGATCGGCCGCGAGGGCGGTGACTACGCGCTCGACTTCTACTCCGACCTGAAGACGCTGCAGATCCTCGACGGGACGACCGCGTGAGCGCGATCGAGGCGTATGCGGCCTCGGTGACGGTCGAGGAGCTCGACAGGGACCCGTACCCGGTCTACGCGAGGCTGCGCGCAGAGGCGCCGGTCTGCCTCGTCCCGGCCGTCGGGCTCTGGTTCGTGACGCGCTGGGCCGACGTCGAGGAGGCGGCGACCCGGCCCGACGTCTTCTGCTCGCGCGTCGACCCGTCGCCGCTCGAGCGGACGATGGGCGGCGAGAGCATCCTCCTCGTGGACGGCGAGGCGCAGAAGCGCCTCCGCGCGATGCTCGACCCGTCGCTCCGCCCGCGTGTGGTGGAGGCGGCGACGCCGGATCTGATCGAGCCGCTCGCCGACGAGCTGCTCGCCGCGATCGAGGCCCGGGCGACGCCGAGCTCATGAGCGAGTACTTCGAGCCCATCTCGGTGCTCGGCCTGGGTCGTGTCCTGGGGCTCGGCCACCTCGACGGCGACACGCTGCGCCGTTGGTTCCACGGGCTCGCGCAGGGCGCGACCAACTTCGAGGACGACCCTGCAAAGTGGGCGATCGCAGACGCCACCGCCGCCGAGATCGACCAGGAGCTCGCGCCGGTCTTCGAGCGGCTGTACGCCGACCCGGACGGCTCGACGATCGCGACGATGCTGGCGCTCGCCGAGGGCACGCTCGAGGAACGGGTCGCCACGATCCTGCCGACGCTGAAGGTGATCCTCCTCGGCGGGATGCAGGAGCCCGGCCATGCCGCGGGCTCGACGCTCGTCGGCCTGCTCGAGTCGAGGCAGGTGAGGGCGGTGGTCGACGACCTGACGCTCGTGCGGGAGGCTGTCGAGGAGGGCCTGCGCTGGGTCTCGCCGATCGGCACGCAGACGCGCCGCGCCCTCGTCGACGCCGAGCTCGGCGGCACGACCGTGCCGGCCGGCGCCAACCTCGGCCTGCTCGTCTCCTCGGCGAACCGTGACGAGGAGGTCTGGGGGCCGACCGCCGGCGAGTTCAACCTGTTCCGCCCGAGGCGGAGCCATGCGGCGTTCGGGTTCGGCCCGCACTTCTGCTCCGGCCATCATTTCTCGCGGGTGCAGATGCGGATCGCGCTCGGCCGGCTGCTCGACCGCCTCCCGGGGCTGCGACTCGATCCCGACCGGCCGCCCGTGTTCGACGGCTGGGAGTTCCGCGCGCCGCAGCACCTCCACGTCCGCTGGGACGCATGACCTGGGTCGACGCGGCCGATGCGTCGCTCCCCGACGAGACCGTGGCCGGTGCGACGATCGGCGGGACGCTTGTCGCGCTCGCCCGGGTGAAGGGCGCCTGGCACGCCGTGGAGGCGTGGTGCACCCATGCGGAGTGCCCGCTGACCGACGGGTGGGTCGAGGGCAGGGGGATCCGCTGCGCCTGTCACGGGTCGCTGTTCGACCTCCTCACGGGCGAGCCGTTGGAAGGTCCGCCGAGGAGCCGGTTCGCAGCTTCTCCACGCGCGTCGTCTTCGACCGCGTGGAGGTCGAGCTCCGTGAACGCCGCGGGCGCGATCGTGGGAACCGGGTCGGGGGCCACGCGAGGCCCGCGCCCTGCTCGGGTACTAATTCGCGGCGATGAGCACCGCCTCCGAGCTGCCTTCGCTCCGCCTCGACGCGACGCGCGAGGAGGCGCTCGAGCGTGCGGCCGCGATCGTCATGGGCGCCTGGCAGAGCTTCGACCGGGCGCGGCCCGGGCAGCCGGAGATCGACGATCGGCTCCACGAGCTGCTCCGTGCAGCGCTGCCCGAGCGAGGGCTCGAGCGCGCTCCAGGCGCTCGACGACGCGGCCCAGCTGCTCGACGTCTCGATCGCCCAGCCGCGCCCGCGCTTCTTCGCCTTCGTCGGCTCGTCCGGGCTCGAGATCGGCGTCCTGGGAGACCTCCTCGCCTCCTGCTTCGACGTGAACCTCGCGGTCTGGGCGGGCGCCGCCTCGGAGGTCGAGGACCAGGCGGTGCGCTGGGTCAGCGAGTTCATCGGCTACCCGGCCGAGGCGGGCGCGTTCACGAGCGGCGGCACGATCTCCAACGTCACGGCCCTCGCCGCCGCGCGCGAGCGGGCGCTGCCCGGTTCGCGGCGCGCCGGGATGGCGGGCACTCCCGGCGCGCTCTACTGCTCGCGCGAGGCCCACTACTCGGTCGTCCGCTCCGCGGAGCTGCTCGGCCTCGGATCGGAGCAGGTTCGCTTGCTCCCGGTCGACGGTCAGCGCCGCGTCCGGCCGGAGGCGGTCGCCGAGGCGATCGACGCCGACCGGGCAGCGGGCGTCGCGCCCGTCGCCGTCGTCGCGACCGCCGGGACGACGCTCACCGGCGCCGTCGACCCGATCGACGCCCTCGCGGACGTCTGCGAGGCGCGCGGCGTCTGGCTGCACGTCGACGGCGCGTACGGGGTCGCCGCGGCGTCCACGCCGTCCGCGGGACACCTCTTCGCCGGCGTCGACCGCGCCGACTCGGTCACGCTCGACGCGCACAAGTGGCTCTTCCTGCCCAAGGCGTGCGGCGTCGTGCTCGTCCGCCGGCACGACGACCTCCACGGGGCGCTCGCGCACGAGGAGGACTACATCCCGCACGAACGGCCCGAGCACCACATGGTCGACATCACGCTCGAGTACTCGCGGCCGTTCCGCGCGCTCAAGGTCTGGCTCGCCTTTCGCGCGCACGGGGCGGAGGCGATCCGCGCGGCGATCGAGCGCAATCTCGGCCAGGCCCGCCTCCTTTACGCGGAGGTGTCGCGGCACGACGACCTCGAGCACCTCTGCGGCGAGCCGCCGCTCTCGATCGTCCCGTTCCGGCATGTCCCCGCGGGTGTCGAGGACCTCGACGAGCACAATGCGCTGCTCGTCGAGGCGTTGCAGGAGAACGGGGACGTCTGGGTCGCGCCGGCGCGCGTCGACGGCAAGGTCTGCCTGCGGCCGTGCGTCGTCAACTACCGCACGACCGACGACGACGTGCGCGCGCTCGTCGACGTCACGCGCGCGGTCGGCGCATCCCTCGCCTGTCGGTGAAGGGCGGCTGGCGCGGGTTGCCGACGACGCCCGACGCCAGAGACCGGTGCTCACAAGGTGCGAGTCAGCCGCGAGGCGAAGCCCCGGGGCTAGCGCTTCTTCTTCGCGCTCTTCCCGGTCTTGCGGCCGGCCGTACCGGGGCGCTCCGAGACGGGCTTGGTGCGCACAGGCATCCCGGCGCCGCCGTGCTCCATGCGTCGACGCAGCTGCCGGTTCGTCGCCTCTGGCAGCTGCTGCTCCTGCCCGACCGCCTCCATGTACGCGCGCCGCTCCGAGGGCGTCAGCAGGTTGAGCATCCGCTGCGCCTGCTCGGGGCTCTTGGGCTCGCCGAACGCCTGCATCTTCTTCATGGCGCCGGCGAGCTCCGGGTTCTCGCGCTCGAGGGCCGCGATCGACGCCTTCTGGAACCAGCGCTTGAAGAGCGGCACCTTCGAGAGGAACGTGATGACCGGCCGGAGGTACCTGCCGTTCTTTATCCGCCCGAGCAGCACGAACACGCCGAGCAGCACGGCCAGCACGAGCAGCACGACGAGCGGAAGCCAGGCCCAGAACGGCACGGCGCGATCGTAGCTGGCCGCGTTCTCGAGTGGGGCGCCGGAGAGGAGCGGGGAGTCGTCGCTCGCTTAGAGTTGCCCGATGACCTCCAGCCGTCGGAGGGCCCTGGTCGGGCTGGGGATCGGGCTTGCGCTCGCGGACTCCTCGGTCGTCACGCTCGCCCTCCCGGACATCCTGCGGCGGTTCGACGTCGAGATCCCGCAGGTGGCCTGGGTGCTGACGTCGTACAACCTCGGGCTGGCGCTCGCGGCCGTGCCCGCCGCGTACGCGGCGCGCCGGCGTCCCGTGGCGGCCTTCGTGGTGGGGACGCTCGTGTTCGCGGCCGCGTCGCTCGTCTGCGGGCTCGCGCCGTCGTTCGGAGTGCTCGTGGGCGCACGCTGCGTCCAGGCGGTCGGCGGGGCGCTGCTGGTCTGCGCTGCGCTCGACCTGCTGACCGCGATCGAGGGCTCCGACGCCCGCGCCGTGCGCACGTGGGCCTCGGCCGGGGTGCTGGGAGCTGCGCTCGGGCCGGCGGCGGGCGGGATCCTCACCGAGACGCTCGGCTGGGAGTCGATCTTCCTCGTGCAGGCGCCGCTCGCGCTCGTGACGCTCCTCGGCGTCGTGCGCCTCGCGCGTGAGGCCGCTCGTCGAGTCGGCGGGACGGCCGAGCCTGCCCGCGAACGCCGCGCTGCTGCTCCTCTCGGGAGCGCTCACGGCCGCGCTCTTCCTGCTCGTGCTCCTGCTCGTCGACGGCTGGCGCATGCCGCCTGCCGTCGCAGGCGTGGTCGTCACGGTGATGCCGGTGGCGGCGATCGCCACCGCGGCGTTCGCGGACCGCGTCGGGAGCACCGTCGTCCGTGCCGCGTCTGGCGTGATCCTCGTCGCCGGCGGGCTCGCTGCGCTCGGCGTGCTGCCGGGCTCGAACTGGGGATGGACCGTGCTGCCGCAGGTGCTGGTCGGCGCCGGCCTTGGGCTCGCCCTCTCCGCGCTCACCGAGCGCGCGCTGCACGGCCGCTCCCCGCAGGCGGTCCACGGCGGCTGGACGATCGCAGCCAGGCACGCGGGCGTCGTCGTCGGGCTGTTGCTCCTCACGCCGGTGTTCACCAGCGCGCTCGATCGCAACGAGGACCGTGCGCTCCGCGCGGGCGCGGCCGCCGTGCTCGACAGCCGCATCCCGCCGCTCGAGAAGCTCGCCGTCGCGCAGGACGTCCTCGCCATCGTCCGCGCCGCAGATCGCGAGGTTCCGGACGTACGGGAGGCGTTCGTCGACCGCCCGGATGTCCCGGAGTATCGGAGTCTCGAGGAGCGGCTCGTCTCCGAGCTCGACCGGGCCGTCACCGCCGCGTTCTCGCGCCCGTTCCTGCTCGCGGCGCTCCTCGCGCTCGCGGCGCTCGTGCCGATCGCGGTCTCGCGCCGAGAGGTGAGCGTGTGAGGGCGGCGCCCGTGGTCGCGGCGGCGGTGGCTGGCCATCGCGCTCGTCGGGGCGTACGTCGCGCTCGGCGGCACGTCCTACGAGCCGAGCCCGGTCGCCGACCCCTGCGCGCCCCGCCCGCCGCGCGACACGAACGGCACGGGCGAGCGGCTGGAGCTCGTCCTGCTCGCCGCCTCCGACGCCACGGCCTGCGAGCTCGGCGTCTCGCGCGAGGAGCTCGTGCTCGCGCTGCGGAGCGTCGACGAGCTGGACGCGCTCGCCGACCGGGAGGGCCGCTCGCGGGACGAGCTGGAGGATGCGCTTCGCGCGGGTCTGGTCCGCGCGGTCTCCGAAGGCGAGAACCAGGGGCTGATCGGCGTCGACGACCGCGGGCGCACTCCGCTTCGCGGCGGAGCGGCTGCCGCTCGGACTGCTCCTCTCCGTGCTCCGCGGCGCATCGTCCCTCCTCGACTGAGCAGGGGTAGGGTGCCGCGGTGAGCGGCCGGCGCCGCCAGATCGCCCTCGGGGCACTCGGCCTCGTCGTCGTGGTCGTCACGTTCGCGGTCGTCCTGCCGCGGATCGCGGACTACGGAGAGGTCTGGGAGCTCGTCAACGAGCTCGACCGCACCTGGCTGCTCGCACTCGTCGGCGCCGTCGCCCTCAACATCGTCACGTTCGCGCCCCCGTGGATGATCGCCCTGCCCGGGCTCCGCCTCCGACAGGCGCTGCCGTTCACCCAGGCCTCGACCGCGCTCACGTACGTCGCTCCGGGCGGCGGCATCGTCGGGATGGCAGGGTCGTACGGCCTGCTGCGCGCCTGGGGCTTCGACTCGCGCGAGGTGGCGCGCGCCGTGACGCTCACCGGCATCTGGAACCAGCTCGCCAACCTCCTGCTGCCCGTCGTCGCCGTGCTGCTGCTCTCGATCGAGGAGCAGCGCGACGCCCTGCTGACGACGGTCGCCGTGATCGGCGCGATCGTCTTCGCCGCCGCCGTCGGGCTCCTGGTCGCTCGTGCTCTGGAGCGACGGCCTCGCGCGGGGCGTGGGAGAGCTCGTCCAGAGCGTCGTCAACCGGGTGCGGCGGGTCTTCACGCGGGGGCCGCTCCTGGGCTGGCCCGAGCGGCTCGTCCATTTCCGGCGCGCGACCGTCGATCTCATCAGGCGCCGGTGGCACGTGCTGACGCTGGCGGCGATCGTCGGGAACCTCGCGGTGTTCCTCGTGCTCATCGTCTCGCTGCGCGCCGTCGGGGTCGAGTCCAGCCAGGTCACGTGGGTCGAGGCGTTCGCCGGCTGGTCCCTCGCCCGCGCGCTCCAGCTGATCCCGTTGACCCCGGGCGGCGTCGGGCCGGTCGAGCTGGGGCTGACCGGGATTCTCGTCGGCTTCGGCGGCCCGAACGCCGGGGTCGTCGCCGCAGTGCTCCTGTACCGCGCCTTCACGGTACTCCCGACGCTGATCATCGGCCTGGCGACCATGGCCGCGTGGCGCTGGCTGGGGCCGGGCCGCTCCGAGGAAGGAGTCGACGCAGCCGCGGGGAATCCGCCCGGCGGGTGAAGGAGCAGAGCCACAAGGAGGAGATGTCCGCCGCGCTCCGCGGCGACTTCCAGCGGCTGCGCGAGCGCGGCGTGCCGGCGACGCTCGTCCCGCACGAGGAGACCGGCGCTGAGCCGGAGGCGCCGCCGGAGCCGGACGCAGCCGGTGCCGCGGACGAGGATGACGTGACGGCCGACGCGTCCCGACGAGTGGCTGACGCGGCCGCTGGTTCCGCCTCCATGCCGTCCCCACCGGCGGCCGAGGACGAGGCGGCCGGGCCTCCCCGGCCCGGCTGGCTCGCGCGCCTCGTAGGCCTCTAGCGCCACCTGTACCGTGGCGCCGATGAGGGCGCTGCGACGCCTCGCTCGGTTGATCTGGGGCGACGACGTCGACCCTGCGCTGCGCCCCGTGCTGGGCGTGACGCTCGCCTCGACGGCAGCGGGATCGACGCTCTGGAGCTTCATGGCGATCTGGGCGGTCGAGGAGCTCGGCGCGAAGAGAGAGCTGCCGTATGCCTTCCTCGTCGGCGCGCTGCTCTCCGGTGTCGTCGGGTTTGCCGGCGGCTACCTCTCCGACCGCATCGGCCGGCGCCGGGTGCTCCTGATCGGACAGGGGGTCATGATCGGCTACCCGGTGCTGCTCCTCGTGCTCTCGGGCTCGAAGTGGGCGGCCCTCGCGGCGCTGAGCCTGGCCGGCGTGGTCGGGGCGCTCGGCGGCTCCGTCGCGCAGGCGATGGTCGCCGACCTCGTCGCTCCCGACCGGCGGGAGGCGGCCTATGCGTCGGTGCGCGTGGCGGCAAACCTCGGCGTGGTCGCCGGTCCCCCGATCGGCGGTCTCGTGCTGCTGATCGGCTCGTGGCCCGCCCTCTTCCCGACGGTCGCCGTGCTCTCGGCGTCGCCTGGGTGATCGCGCTCCGGTACCTCCCTCACCGCGGCGCGTTCTCGCCGGAGGGGCCGCCCGAGCGCGGCTCCCTGAGCGTGATCGTGAGAGACCGGCCGTTCCTGCTGTTCCTCGGGTCCGCGGTCTTCGCGTGGCTCGTCTACGTCGCGTACGAGGTCGTCCTGCCCGTCTCGATCGTCGACGGCTTCGGCTACGAGCCGGCCGCCTGGGGCTTCCTCGTGTGGATCAACCCGCTCCTCGTGACGCTGTTCCAGCTGCGGCTGACGCGGCTCACGGCGCCCGTGCCGGCCGCGCCGAAGCTCGTCGTCGCGCTGCTCGTGATGGGGCTCCCGTTCCTGCTCCTCGTCCAGTCGCACGCGGTTCCGGTGCTCGTCACGGTGGTCGTCGTCTTCGTGATCGGGGAGATGCTGTGGGTGCCGACGTCCCAGGCCGTCGTGGCGTCGCTCGCCCCCGCCGACATCCGCGGCGCGTACATGGGCGCGTTCGGCAGCGCGCCCGCGATCGGCTTCGCCCTCTCGCCGTTGATCGGCCTCCAGGTGCGCAACAGCTTCGGCGACGACGCCACCTGGACGATGTTCGCGTGCATCGGCGTCATCGCGGCGGTGCTCGGCGGGCTGGCGCTGGCGGGTGTGCGCCGCCGCGTCGGCGGTGGCCCCTCTGCTGTACTGGAGTCGTGAGGCAGGACGAGCGGGAGGCGCTGCTCCGCGAGGACGTTCCGCGGGCCCAGACCGCGCGCGAGCGGCGGCAGCTCGCCGGGGTCGACGAGGACCTTCGCTCGAGCCCGCTGCGCGGCAGACCGCTTCCGCTGCGGCTCCGCAACTTCCGCCCCGCGGCGGACGGCTACCTCACCTCCCTCGGCGGGCCGCTCCCCTACATGGTCAGGCTGCGCGAGATCGAGAGCCTGACGGCGGCCCACGAGCGCGCCCTCGAGGCCGAGCGCGAACGGCTCGCGCTGGAGTCTCCTGCGGACGGCTTCGACGCCGCCTGGCGGGCGGTGGCCGAGGCGTGGAGCTTCCACGAGGTGAACGACCTGATCGAGCGGCACAACCGCTGGTTCCCGGCGGAGTCACGCCTGCCCATGGATCCCCGCCGCGGCGACTTCGCGCTCGTCAACGGGCGCGACTACCGGCTGCGTCCGCTCGACGCGAGCTGGGTGCTCGAGCGGTTCCCGGCCCGAGCCGCCGACGGAGCTCACGCCGCTCGCAGCCGGGCTGCGCCGCGCGTCGCCGCGACGAGCGTGAGCCCGCAGAGCGCACCGCACAGGAGGTAGGGGACAGGGTCGCCGAACGCCTGGGCCAGCGCCCCGCCGACGGCGGGGCCGGTCAGGGCCCCGAGCGGCCCACGCGGTGTTCGTCACACCGAAGCCGATCCCCTGTGAGAGCCCTGCGCGGTCGGCGCGATCGGCGACGAGCGACATCCCCGGGGTGTAGAAGCCCCCGAAGGTGACCGACGCGGCCACGACGAGTACCGCGACGACGAGCGGCTCGCGTCGCGAGCGCGAGAGCGGCGGCGACGACGATCGAGGCGGCGAGCGCGACGCGCACCGGAAGCAGCCGCCCGTGGCGGTCCGAGACGCGCCCCACGACCGGGTTGACGAAGACCTCCACGAGACCGGCGGCGAAGAACACCGCGGCGATCGCCAGCGCGCCGTAGCCGGCGTCGTCGAGGCGGAGCGGGACGAGCACGTCCAGCGCCCCGAAGAAGAGCGCCGGCAGGGTGTTGAGCCAGAGGCCGCCGACGAAGGCGCGATCGCGGACCGCCCGCCTCACCGCTCCCGGCCGGGCCTCTTCCCGCGGCGGCGCCTCGATCGTCGCGAGGCCGGCCGCGAGCCCGGCGGCCACGAGCGCGACGAGTGCGAACGACGGCCGGATCCCGACGACGTCCGCGACGCCGCCGAACATCGGCCCGACCACGAAGCCGAACACCGCCAGCCCGAACACGCTGCCGAGCGCCTGCCCGCGGCGCTCGCGCGGCACGCTGACCGCGACCCAGGCGAGCGCGCCGGCCCAGGTCGTCGCGCTCGAGACGCCCTGGGCGAACCGCGCGGCCCCGAGGGCGACAGGCCCGCCGGCCAGCGCGAACGCGAAGCTCGCCAGGGCGAGCACGAGGAGGCCGGCGAGGACACCGCGCTTGGGGCCGACCCGGCCGACCAGGATGCCTCCGGGGATCCCGCCGACGAGGGCTCCCGCACCGTACGTGCCGAGCAGGATCCCGGCCTCGAGCTTCGTCAGGTCGTAGTCGTCCGCGAACCTCGGAAGGAGGGGGATGATCGCCCCGAACAGCATCGCGTCGAGGAACACGATCGACCCCGTGACGGCCACGATGCGACGCACCCGGCGAGGATACGGCGAGCTACCTTCGACGCGCTCGGCAGAAACGGGATCGAGGCGACGCGGTAGTTGCGGCGGCGAAGCCGACGCCTTCAGGGATCTGCCCCGCCGCAGGCGGGGATCCGAGCGGCGGGATGCCGCTCCTGCGGGATCGGCGAGCGACGTTCGACTCGCGCGGTACGAACGGCGATCGATGCGACGCGGCAGTTGCGGCGGCGAAGCCGACGCCTTCAGGGATCTGCCCCGCCGCAGGCGGGGATCCGAGCGGCGGGATTCCGCTCGGCGGAATCCGGCTTGCGGACGAAGATAGCGCGTCGAGTCGGGATCGAGCGACGCGGCAGTTGCGGCGGCGAAGCCGACGCCTTCAGGGATCTGCCCCGCCGCAGGCGGGGATCCGAGCGGCGGGATTCCGCTCGGCGGAATCCCGCTCGCGGACCAAAAGAAGCGCACCGAGTCGGTCTCGCCTCCGTCCAGCTCACCCGATCGACCTTCGCCGAAGCGACTGCCGGGCGGGAGTGCCTTCGTCCTTCGGCGCTCCGTGCTCGGTGCACTCGGAAACCTACTGGCGAATTCCGTGGCCGTCAAGCGCTCCGAACGCGACGAGATCGCAAATTGCGACAATTATTCGACATCGCGGCTCTTTTCGCGATGGATTCGCCCTCGAGGGCGCGAATTCACGCAAAAATGCACCGAGGTCGGTGCTCCCTCGTCCGACTTACCGACCGACCTCCGCCGAAGCGTTTGCCTGTCGGAGAGCCATCAACCTCGGGCGCTCCTTCCTCGGTGCACTCGGGACACTAGACCGTCGGGGGTGGTCGTCAAGCAGTGTCGGAAACGAGAAGATCGCTGTTTGCGGATTTTTCTTTACAAGACGCACATACTTGCGTAGAGCCGCATGTGCTCTACATCAGAACGGGACCAAGGATTCGCCGAGCCGGGTGCGCTTTCGTCCACTTCCCCGGCTGACCTTCCGCTTCCGCGTACGGCCTCCCGGGAGAGCTTCGTCCTACTCGCGTCCCGTGCTCGGCGCAGCGGCAATCTACGCTGTCGCGGCGGTGCTCGCAAGGAGAACCGACCACGGAAAGGCCGCAAATTGCGAACTCGAGCGCACGAGCGGGATCGGATGACCGGGAAGCACGTCGTCGTGACGGGGGCCGGCACGGGGATCGGACGCGCGATCGCCCTGCGGCTCGCCGGCGAGGGCGCCTCGGTGACGCTCGTCGCCAGAGGCCGGGAGCGGCTCGAGGCGACGGCGGCGCCGACCGAGCCCGACCCGCGTGGAACCGCGCGACATCCTTGTGCACCGGCTACAGCGCCTCGAAGGCGGGCCTCCTCGGTCTCGTTCGCCGTTCGCGGGTGCCGCGACGACCTCGCGGCCGACGGTCTAGGTTCCGAGTAGCGGGCGTCGGCAGCGAACGACGGAGGCGTGGTGCGGTCGAGCGCGAGGGCGGTGGTGATCGGCGGCGGTGTGGGGGGCTGCTCGATCCTCTACTGGCTGACCCGGCTCGGGTGGGACGACGTCGTCCTGTCGAGCGCGCGGACCTGACGAGCGGCTCGACGTTCCACTCGGCGGGCCTCGTCGGCCAGCTCCGCTCGTCGCTCTCGCTCACCCGGATGATGATGGAGAGCGTCGACCTCTACCGCACGCTCGAGGCAGAGGTCGGCCTCGAGACCGGCTGGCGCGAGGTCGGCTCGCTGCGGCTCGCCTCGTCGCAGGAGCGGATGGAGGAGATCGCCCGCCAGGCCGGGTGGGCGAAGACCTTCGGGCTGCCGCTCGAGCTGATCTCCGCCGGCGGAGGCCCAGGAGCTGTTCCCGCCGATGTACGACCGACGGCGTGCTCGGCGCCGCGTACCTCCCGACGGACGGGTACATCGACCCGAGCCAGCTGACGTTCGCGCTCGCCGAGGGCGCGCGCAGGCGCGGTGCGGAGGTCGCCACGAGCACTCGCGTCACCGGGCTCCGCGCCGAGCGCGGCCGCGTGACGGCCGTCGAGACCGACCGAGGCGCGATCGAGACCGAGGTCGTCGTCAACGCCGGCGGCATGTTCGCGGGCGAGCTCGGTGCGCTGGCGGGCGTGACCGTGCCGGTCGTGCCGATGGCGCACGAGTACCTCGTGCTGAAGCCGTCGGGGCTGCCCCTCGACATGCCGACGATGCGCGACCCGAGCCTGCTCGTCTACTTCCGGCCCGAGTCGGGCGGGCTGATCATGGGCGGCTACGAGCGGCACTGCGCGCCGTGGTCGCTCGACGGCATTCCCGCCCGATTTCAACGGCAAGCTGCTCGAGGAGGACTGGCCGCGCTTCGAGGAGCTGATGGAGAACGCGATCGTGCGCGTCCCCTCGCTGGAGGAGATGGAGGTCGTGCGGCTGATCAACGGCCCCGAGGCGTTCACGCCCGACGGCGAGTTCATCCTCGGCCCTACCGACGTGCGCGGCTTCTGGGTCGCGGCCGGGTTCTGCGCCCACGGGCTCGCCGGGGCCGGCGGCATGGGCAAGCTCGTGGCCGAGTGGATCGTCGAGGGCACGCCCTCCCTCGACGTCTGGCACATGGACTCGCGCCGCTTCGGGGCGGCCTATCGCTCGCGGGACTACACCGTCGCGCGCACGCAGGGAGATCTACGAGACGTACTACGACGTCGAAGTACCCGGGCCACGAGCGCGAGGCCGGCCGCCCGCTGCGCCTGTCGGCCGCGAACGCCCGGCTGCGCGAGCTCGGCGCCGTGTTCGGGGAGAAGTCGGGCTGGGAGCGCGCGAACTGGTTCGAGCCGAACGCCGCCGGCGGGGACGAGTCGCTCCGCCCGCGCGGCTGGGCGGGAAAGCTCTGGTCGCCGGCGATCGGCGCCGAGCACCGCGCCTGCCGCGAGGGCGCGGCGCTGTTCGACGAGTCGTCGTTCGCCAAGCTCGACGTCACCGGGCCGGGCGCAGCCGACTTCCTGGAAGGCCTCTGCGCGAACCGCGTCGCCCGCGAGGTGGGGCGCGTCACGTACACGCAGATGCTCAACCCGCGCGGCGGCATCGAGTGCGACTTCACCGTGACGCGGCTCGGGCGAGGACCGGTTCAGGATCGTGACGGGGACGGCGTTCGGCCAGCACGACGCCGCCTGGATCCGCCAGCACGCGCCCGACGACGGCTCTGTGCACGTCGCCGACGTGACGTCCGCCTACGCGTGCCTCGGCCTCTGGGGGCCTGCGAGCCGGGAGATCCTCCAGCCGCTCACCGTCAGCGACCTCTCGAACGAGGCCTTCCCGTACATGACCGCGCAGGAGATCGCGGTCGGGCCGCGTGCCCTGCCTCGCCGTGCGGGTGACGTACGTCGGCGAGCTCGGCTGGGAGCTCTACTGCCCGACCGAGTTCGGCGCACGACTCTGGGACGAGCTCTGGGCGGCGGGGCACGATCACCACGGCCTCGTCGCCGGCGGCTACAAGGCGATCGACTCGCTGCGGCTCGAGAAGGGCTACCGCGTGTGGGGGGCCGACATCTCCCCGGAGGACACGCCGTACGAGGCCGGGCTCGGCTTCGCCGTGAAGCTCGACAAGGGCGACTTCGTCGGCCGCGACGCGCTCGTCGCGCGCGGCCGAGCCGGAGCGCCGCCTCCGCTGCCTGACGCTCGCCGACCCGCGCGCCGTCGCGCTCGGCTCCGAGCCCGTCCGGGTCGGCGGCGAGCTCGTCGGGCCGCGTGACGAGCGGCGGCTACGGCTACACGGTCGGCGCCTCGATCGCGTTCGCCTACCTGCCCGTCCGGAGCACGACGTCGGCACGAGGTCGCCGTGGAGATCTTCGGCGAGTGGGTCGACGCCGTGGTCGCCGACGAGCCGCTCTACGACCCGCGGGGGAGCGGATCCGCGCGTGAGCGATCACGCTCGCCGCCGCCGTCGACGCGGGTCTGGCCGGACGGCGCGTCCGACGTGGGAGGTGCTCGGCGGCGGCATCACGAACCACAACGCTCAAGGTGACGCGGGCGGACGGAGTGTTCGTGCTCCGCGTCGCCGGGAAGGACACCGACCTGCTCGGCATCGATCGCACGGTCGAGCTCGCGGCAACGCGGGCCGCGGCGGCGGTGGGCGTCGGGCCCGAGGTCGTCGACTTCGTCGAGCCGGAGGGCTGGCTCGTCACGCGGTTCATCGAGGGCTTCGATCCCTCCGCCCGAGCGTCTCCGCGAGCCGGCGCAGCTCGCGCGCGTCGCCGCGACGCTGCGTGCCTTCCACCACGGCGCCGCGATCCCGGGACGCTTCGACGCGCTCGAGGTCGTCGAGGCGTACCGCGACACGGCGCTCGATCGCGGCGCGACGTTGCCGGCCGCGTTCGCGGACGCGCACGATCTGGCGGGCGGATCGCGGATCTGCGCGCCGGCCAGCAGCCACGCCCGTGTCACAACGACCTCCTCAACGCGAACTTCATCGACGACGGCGAGCGCCTCCGGATCGTCGACTGGGAGTACGCGGGCATGGGCGACCCCTTCTTCGACCTGGCGAACTTCTCGATCAACCACGAGCTCGACGCGGACGGCCGCGCCGTGCTGCTCGCCGCCTACTCGGGCGACGCGCATCGCCGAGAGCCTGCGCGGCGCTCGACCTGATGCGCTTCATGTCCGACTTCCGCGAGGCGATGTGGGGCGTCGTGCAGAGCGTCGTCTCCGAGCTCGACTTCGACTTCGACGGCTACGCGGCGGAGCACTTCGAGCGCATGGAGCGCACGGCGGCCGAGCCCGGGTTCCGGGCCGCGCTCGGCGCCATGAACGACGAGGGGCGCCCGCGGGCGCCCCTCCGTCGACGTACCAGGAGTGCTCTGCGAGCCGCCTCGTCTCCGTCGGGAGGTCGAACTGCGCCGAGCGTCTTCTCCTCCATGCGCTCGAGCTCCTCCTCGGTGCCCATCCGCACCGGGCCCTTGAACCAGTTCTTCGCCGACACGACCCACCAGCCGCCGAACACGAGGCCGATGCCGGCGAACCAGAGGACCGTGTAGTTCGTCAGCTCCCAGGTGAAGTCGTCCTCCCACGGGAGCCCGGCCTTGTAGAGCGGGAAGACGAACAGGATCGTGATGAGCGCGACCCAGAGCGATCGCGATCGTGTCGATCCACTTGTAGTGCTTGCCGAGCGTCCAGGCCCGCGGCGCGTCCCAGCTGTCGCCCTTCCGGAGGCGGAGGTAGACCGGGAGGATGAAGGCGATGTAGAGCCCGATCACCGCGATCGCGGTGCCGACGCAGTACCCGACGAAGTAGTTCCAGATCGCCGGGATCATCAGCACGGCGGAGAAGAAGCCGATCGCGACGACGGACGCAGCGCGGCACGCGGTTCCTCGCCACGCGCCGCCAGAGCTGGTGGCCGGGCACGGCGCCGGTCGCGCGAGAACGCGAACATCATCCGCGACGCGGACGTGACCGACGCCGTCAGGCAGAAGAACTGCGCCACGACGCAGATGAAGAGCAGGATCTCCGCCCAGTTCTGGCTCATCGACTCGGTCCAGATCCAGGGGACGACGATCCCGATGTTCTCGAGCGCACCCTCCGTGCTCGGGATCGGCGAACGTGACCGCGAGGAGCAGGATCCACCCGAAGAACGACCGATGCGACGACCGACGTGTACATGCCCGACGGCGGCCATCCGCGAGGCCTGGTGCGTCTCCTCGGCGGTGTGCGCCGAGGCGTCGAAGCCCGTGATCGTGTACTGGGACAGCAGCAGCCCGAGGCCGAACACGAACCAGAACGCCGGGCTCGACGAAGTTGTCGGCCGCGCTGCCGTACCCCGACGTGTTCACCGTCTCGGTGAAGACGTAGACGAGCGACTGGTGCCGGTCGGGGACGATGATGCAGGACGATCACGATGAACGCGACACCGACCATGTGCCAGTACGCCGAGATCGTGTTGAGCCCCGCCGTGATCCGGATGTTGAACAGGTTGATCGAGGCAGGCCGCGAGCATGAAGACCGCGTACAGGATGTAGATCGAAGCGTTCGCCGTCGCCCCGAACCAGTCGTCCATGTGGGCGTGTAGTTGAACCAGTAGTCCAACAGCACCGTCGCCGAACGTCGCGAGCCCGTAGCCGATCGCGGCCGTCACGGCGATCTGGCCGATCAGGTTGAACCAGCCGGTGGCCCAGCCCCAGCCGGGGCTGCCGAGCTTCGACGCCCAGTAGTAGAGGCCCCCGGCGGTCGGGTAGGCGGAGGCGATCTCGGCCATCGCGAGGGCGATGATCGTCGCCATGAGGCCGACGAGGAGCCAGCCCCAGGTGATCGGCGACCGGGCCGCCGCTGCTCGAAGGCGACCGCGTACGAGGTGAGGCAGCCGGCGAGGATCGAGATGATCGTGAAGCTGATCGCGAAGTTCTGGAACCCGCCCATCGCGCGGAAGAGCTCCTGCGCGTAGCCGAGCCGGTGGAGGATCTGCTCGTCCTCCGAGGTGTGGTACCCGCCGCCTGCGGGCCCTGTGCTCATCGCCTGCCTCCTTGTCGCGTGTGAACCGGTGTATTCACCTACGCCGCGCGCCGCGTGTCAAGACATGTCAACGATCAGCGAGTGTCGTCCGCCCATGCGGACGGAATAGGATCGCCGCCATGCTGACCTTCGCCGAGCTGAAGGATCTCGCCGCGGCGGGCGAGGTCGACACGGTGATCGTCGCCTTCACCGACATGCAGGGCCGCCTGCTGGGCAAGCGCCTGCACGCCGAGTTCTTCGTCGAGGAGATGGAGGCCGAGCACCCGGTCGAGGGCTGCAACTACCTGCTCGCGCTCGAGATGGAGATGGATCCCGTGCCGGGCTACGAGATCGCGAGCTGGGAGCAGGGTTACGGCGACTTCGGCATGCGCCCCGACATGGCGACGCTGCGGCGGATCCCATGGCTCGAGGCGACCGCGCTCGTGCTGGGCGACGTGCAGTGGCACGACGGCTCGCCCGTGCAGCCGTCCCCGCGACAGGTGCTTGCGCGCGCAGATCGAACGCGCGGCGGAGCTCGGGCTCACGCCGATGATGGGCTCCGAGCTCGAGTTCTATCTCCTCAAGGAGACGCTTCGCGGAGGCCCACGCCAACGGGTACACGGGCCTGACGCCGTCGGTGCCGTACATCCTCGACTACCACATCCTCGCCACGACCTACGACGAGCCGCTGCTCCGCGCGATCAGCAACGGCATGCACGCAGCCGGGATGCGGGTGGAGACCTCGAAGGGCGAGGCCTGGCCCGGCCAGCAGGAGATCAACTTCCGCTTCTCGGACGCGCTGACGATGGCCGACAACCACGCGATCTACAAGAACGGCGCCAAGGAGATCGCGTTCCTGCACGGATGCTCGATCAGCTTCATGGCCAAGCCGTTCGAGGACTGGATCGGCAACTCGTGCCACATCCACTCGTCGCTCTTCCGCGGCGACGAGCCGGCGTTCGCGGACGACGAGGCGCTCTTCGGCCAGTGGCTCGCGGGCCAGATCGCGTGCGCGAAGGAGCTGGCGGTCTTCTTCGCGCCGACGATCAACTCGTACAAGCGCTACGCGGCGGGAAGCTGGGCGCCGACCACGCTCGCGTGGGGCCACGACAACCGGACGTGCGGCTACCGGGTCGTCGGCCACGGCAAGGCGCGGCGCGTCGAGACGCGGATCCCCGGCGGCGACGTCAATCCCTACCTGGCGTTCGCGGCGATGATCGCGTCCGGCCTCCACGGGATCGAGCAGGGGCTGGAGGCGCCGCCGCCGCTGCAGGGCAACGCCTACGAGTCGGACGCCGAGCGGTTCCCGTCGACGCATGCGGGAGGCGATCGCGGCGCTCGAGCAGCGGGTCGATGGCGCGCGCCGCCTTCGGCGACCAGGTCGTCGACCACTACCTCAACTACGCCCGCACCGAGCAGGGGCTCTTCGATCGTTTCGTCACCGACTGGGAACGAAAGCGCTACTTCGAGCGCATCTGACGCCGCCTGCGGCTGCCACGCGCGAAGCGGGCGCTCGACGTCGCGGTCTCGGGGTCGCTGCTCGTCGCGCTCACGCCGGTGTGGGCGGTGGTGCTCGGCGCGATCGGGCGTCGACATGCTGCGCTGCCCCGCAGGACCGCGGCCGCCTGCTTCTACCGGGAGCGGCGCATCTCGCGCGGGCGCACGTTCGACCTGCTCAAGCTCCGCACGCTGCGCGAGGGCGTGCTCGTCGCAGGCCGGCAGGCCACGTCCGGCCGTTCGAGGCGGACGCGGCCAACCTCACCTGGGCGGGCCGCCGCGTGCTGAAGCCGATGTACCTCGACGAGCTGCCGCAGCTCGTCAACGTCCTGCGTGGGGAGATGAGCCTCGTGGGTCCCCGGCCGCAGCCCGACGAGCTCGTCGAGCGGCAGCTCGCGCGCGGGCGTCGACTACCGGCTGCGCGTCGATCGCGGGATGGACGGGCCCCGCACAGGTCTAGAAGGGGCACGACGTGGCTTCCGAGGAGCTCGACCTCGCGTACGTCGAGCTGCTCGCGTCGGGCTCGGGCTGGGAGGTCGTCCGCCGCGACCTGGCATCCTCCGTCGTACGGTGGCGACGATGCTGCGCGGCGAGGGGCTCGCCTACTGATGACGCACGAGAAGCGGATCGAGATCCGCTGGCGCGACCTGGACGCGTACCGCCACGTCAACAACGCGGTCTACGCCACCTACCTCGAGGAGGGCCGCGACGAGTGGATGGTGCGCGCGCTCGGCGGACGCGGGCGACCCGTGGGACTACGTCCTCGCCCGCGTCGCGATCGACTTCCGCCGCGAGCTGACCCAGGACGACGACGCCGTGCTCGTCCGGACACGCCTCACGCGCATCGGCACCTCGAGCCTGACGCTGCACGAGGAGATCGTGACCCTCGACGGCTCGCTCGCGGCCGAGGCGGAGGCCGTGCTCGTCGCGCGCGACCGCGAGACGGGTCGCTCCCGGCCGCTGACCGACGTGGAGCGGGACGCGCTCGCCGCTGTGCTCGAGCCGCACGGCGCCTGAACACCCTGCCGCCGGTGTCAGGCGCCGACGGAGCTCTCAGTGGACGATCAGCACGTGCGTGTGCGCCGCATGCGCCACGGCGTCGCCGACCGAGCCCTCGATCACGCGCGAGACGAGGCCGCCTTCGTGCGCGCCCAGCACGATCAGGTCGGCCTTCCTCTCGTCGGCCAGCTCGACGATCGCATGGCTCGGGTCGCCGGTCGTCACCACCGCTTGCACGTCCGTCACGCCGAGCTCGGTGAGCCGGGCGACCGCGTGGTCGACCTCCTTCCGATGCCGCGAAGGCGGATCGGCGGGATCCCACGGGCCCTGGCCTCTCGTGAGCAGCACCGGGGCGACGCTCGTGACGAGCACCTTCGCGGAGAAGGCCTTTGCCAGCTCCGCGGTGCGCTCGAGGATCCGCCGCGCAACCGGTCGCTCCTCGTAGGCGAGGAGGATGGTCTTCATCACACACCTCCTTTCTCTCCCAGCCTCGCGCGCCCGCGAGGCCGCCGCATCCGCGAACGACGCGATCGGGCGTGGGGGAGCTACGAATTGGCCGTGGGCGTTGCGTAGGCTTGCGCCGTGGGCGGTCGGCCGATGATCGGGATCACGTCGTATGCGCAGCCCGCGCGCTGGGGCGCATGGGAGCTTCCGGCGGCGCTCGTGCCGTTCCACTACGTCGAGTCGGTCGAGCGGGCCGGAGGCAGGGCACTCGTCGTGCCGCCGAGCGTGGACGCGGTCGACGAGACACTCGACGTCCTCGACGGCGTCGTCTTCTCGGGCGGGATCGACATCGATCCACAGACGTACGGCGCCGAGCGCCACGAGAAGACCGACCCCGCGCAGGCGCGCCGCGACGCAGGCGAGCTGGCGCTCCTCCGGCGGGCCCTCGAGCGCGACGTGCCGACGCTTGCGATCTGCCGCGGCTTCCAGCTCCTGAACGTCGCGCGCGGCGGCGACCTCGTCCAGCACCTGCCCGAGTCCCTCGGGCACGAGGGCCACCGCGAGGTGCTCGGCGCGTTCTCCGAGCATCCCGTCGAGGTGAAGGAGGGGACGAAGCTCGCCGAGATCCTCGGATCGCGCCACGACGGCGTCCAGTCGAGCCACCACCAGGGCGTTGGGCGCGTGGGGGAGGGCCTGGTCGAGACCGCGTGGGCGAGGGACGGCTCGCTCGAGGGCCTCGAGGACCCGGACAAGCGTTTCGCAGTCGCGGTCCTGTGGCATCCGGAGATGGAAGAGGACAAGCGCCTGTTCGAGGCACTCGTCGCCGAGGCCCGGCGCTTCGCAAGCGAGCGCCGGGATGCACGATCCGTCGCGGTGCCCGACTAGCGCGCGCCCTGCGAACAGGAGGTGCGAACGATGTTGCTGGACGGCAAGGTCGCCGTGATCTACGGAGGCGGAGGCTCGATCGGCGGGGCTTCCGGCCGGGCGTTCGCGCGGGAAGGCGCGCGGCTCTTCCTCGTCGGTCGGACGACGGAGACGCTCGAGGCGGTGGCGGAGGAGCTCCGCGCCTCGGGGGCCGAGGTCGACGCCGAGGAGGTGGACGCGCTCGACGAGGGCGCCGTCGACCGCCACGCCGACCGCGTCGCGCGCGACGCCGGTGCGATCGACGTCTCGTTCAACGTCATCAGCCACCCGTACACGCACGGGATCCCGCTCGCCGAGATGAGCGTCGACGACTTCATGGCGCCGGTGGAGACCGCGGCGCGCACGACGTTCCTCACCGCCCGCGCGGCGGCGCGGCACATGATCCCGCGCCGCTCGGGCGTGATCCTCGCGTTCGGTGGTCCGGGCGACCGCAGCGGCCCACTGCGCGACTACTTCCTCGGCGGGACGCAGGTCGCCTTCGATGCGATCGAGACGATGCGCAGGCAGTTCTCGGTCGAGCTAGGACGCCACGGCATCCGCTTCGTGACGCTGTCGAGCGGCGGCATCCCGGAGTCGATCCCGGAGGGAGTCGAGGGTCGCGAGTCCGTCGTCGAGCTGATCGAGGGCACGACGCTGCTCGGGCGGGCGGCGACCCTCGAGGACGTCGGCGAGGCGGCGGCGTTCGCAGCTTCCGACCGCGCCCGGAGCATGACCGCAGCGACGCTCAACGTCAGCGCCGGCGCTCTCGTCGACTGACGTCCGCCGCCCGGTGCGATGGAGAGAATCCCGCCGTGCGCCCGGCCGTCACGCCGTTCCACTCGCAGCTGCCCGTCACGATCGCCTTCGGGGACGGCGTCATCGCCGAGCTGGGGGAGGCGCTGGCCTCGCTCCGCGCGACCAGTGCGCTCGTCGTGGTCGAGGAGCCCGTCGGCGAGCACCCCGACGTCGTGGCGGCGCTGGGTGCGGTGGAGAGCGCCGGCGTGCAGGTCGAGCGCATCGTCAAGGGGCCCGGCGAGCCGACGTTCGCCCTGGCAGACGAGCTCGCGGGGCGCGTGCGGGACCGTGCGGCTGGACGCGGTCGTGGGCATCGGCGGCGGCTCGGCGCTCGACGTGGCGAAGGCGGCCCGGATCGTGGCCGACCAGGGCGGACAGGCCGCCGACTACGCGAGCGGCACGCGCACGCCCGAGCCGCCGCGCATCGGGCTGGTCCTCTGCCCGACGACGGCGGGGACGGGAAGCGAGGTCTCCGGCGCGAGCGTGCTCACCGACACCGCCGGCGACCGGAAGATCGGCTTCGGGCATCCGAACATGCGAGCCCAGCACGCCCTCGTCGACCCCGTGCTCACACACGGGCTCCCGCCGGCACCGACGGCCCACTCCGGCGTCGACGCGATCGCGCAGGCGATCGGCGGCTGCACCGTGGCCGAACTCGTCGCCGCTCTCCGTGGCGTTCGGGCTCGAGGCCTGCCGGCACGCTGCCGCGGTCGGTCCGCGAGGCGGTCGCCGACGGGAGCGACGAGGACGCGCGACGGCGCCTCTCCTGCGCGAGCCTCATCGCGGGGCTGGCGATGAACCTCTCCGACTGCGCCGCCGACCATGCGCTGGGACAGGCGCTCGGAAGCGTGAAGCACCTGCCGCACGGCCTCACGGTCGGCCTCGTCCTCGCCGAGACCCTCGACCTCACGCGCGCGGACTGCGCCGACCGCCTCGAGCGGGTGGCGGATGCCCTGGGCGAGCCCGCCGGACGGCTCCTCGGACGGCTCACGTGCCGTACGGGCCGTCCGCCGGATCCTCGCGGACGTCGGCTTGCCGACGCTTCGGGAGGCCGGGGTGACGGAGGGCGATCTGCCCGCACTCGTCGCGAGCGCGACCGGCGAGCAGTCCTACAACCTCGAGGTCGACTGTCACGACTGGTCCGCGGTCGAGGTCGAGCAGGCGTTTCGGGCGGCCCTGGCTCTCGAGTCCCGCTGACCCACTGCTAGGCTGGCCGCAGCCGAGGTGATGCCGGATGCGTTGCCGGCCCCTCGGTGGTAACGCCCGAGCCGTCATGCGGATTCGGGACATCGTGCCTCGACAGCAAGGTCGTGAGATTGAGGTTCCCAGGCGCCGCCCGGCCCGCCCACCGCGACCGAGGAGGCCTCGCATCGTGACACCGCTCGATCCGGCGCGCGGCTCGGGGCAGCGACCCACGCCGATCGGGCCGTTCAACGCGGTGCAGCCCGGGACGACGCGGTCGCGCCCGATCCCGGCCCCGTGGATCGACTGCCCGGTCTGCGCGTGGCGGCACTACCCGAGCACGAGCGGGGGCCGTTGGCAGATCGCGACGGCCTGCGCGTCGTGCGGCGCACCGCTGGACACCGACTGACCCGGACGGCCGGCCGCTGCCGCGCCCTCCGGCCACCATCCCCGAGGAGAGGACACCGGACGCCGATGCGATCCAAGCGACAGATGACCATGGCGAAGATGATGCGCGAGCAGGCGGTCCGTGACCGGCGCGCGCGCAAGCAGGAGAAGAAAGAGGCGCGCCGCCAAGCGGCGACGCCGGCCGAAGGTGAGCCGGAGGCCGCCGTACGCCGGAGGAAGGACTCCTCCGCGGCCGGCCAGGCGCCCACCTCGGCCCCGTCCGTCTAGGGCTCGGTCGAGACGAAGACGCTCTTCAGCTCGGTGTTGTGGACGAGCCCTTCCATGCCGAGCTCCTTGCCGACCCCCGACTGCTTGTAGCCGCCGAACGGCGCCTGGGGGAAGACCGAGCTGTTCGAGTTCACGCCGATCGCCCCGGTGCGAAGCGCGCGGGCGACGCGGAGCTGACGCGCGCCGTCGCGCGTCCAGAGCGACCCGGAGAGGCCGTACGGCGTGTCGTTCGCCATGCGGACCGCCTCCTCCTCGGTCTCGAAGGTGATCACGGAGACGACCGGCCCGAAGATCTCCTCGCGCGCGACCACCATCTCGTTCGTGCAGTCCCCGAGAACCGTCGGGCGGAGGTAGAAGCCGTCCGCGAGCTCCGCGTCCGTCCGGCCGGGAGCCGCCCTCCAGCACGGTCGCGCCCTCGTCGACGCCACGGGCGATGTACCCCTCGACGGTCTCCCGCTGCCCGGCCGAGACGAGGGGGCCGACCTGGGTCTCCGGTGACTCGGGATCTCCGACGACGATCGCGCGCGTCGCGGCGACGTAGTGCTCGAGCAGCTCCTCCCGGGCCGAGGCCTCGACGAGCAGCCGGAGCGGGCGCAGCAGTCCTGACCGGCGTTCTCGAAGACGGAGAACGGTGCCATCCGCCCCGCCTTCTCCAGATCCGCGTCGGCGAAGACGATGCAGGCGCTCTTGCCCCCGAGCTCGAGCGTGACGCGCTTGACCGTGCCCGCTGCCTTGCGCGCGATCTCGATCCCGACCTCGGTCGAGCCGGTGAACCCGACCTTGCCGACGAGCGGGTGCTCGACGAGCGCGTCGCCCACCGCGCGGTCCGGGGCCGGGGACGACGTTGAGCACGCCCGGCGGGAGCCCCGCCTCGAGACCGAGCTCCGCGTAGCGAAGGACGGAGAGAGGAGAGAGGCTCGCGGGCTTCAGCACGACGGTGTTCCCGGCCGCGATCGCCGGCGCCGTCTTCCAGTTGCCGATGTTGAGCGGGAAGTTCCACGGCGTGATCAGCGCGGCGACCCCGATCGGCTCGCGGAAGGTGAGGACGATGCCGTCGCGGTCGACGGGGATCGTCGAGCCGAAGAACTTGTCGACCGCGCCCGCGTAGTAGCGCATCACCGCCGCGGCGTTGCCCGCGCACCAGCGCGCGTCGCCGATCGCCATGCCCATGTCGCGCGTCTCGATCAGCGCGAGCTCGTCCGCGTGCTCCTCGATCAGGTCGGCCCAGCGGTAGAGCACCTTCGCGCGCTGGACCGGCGTGCGCACGCCCCAGTCCTCGAACGCCCGCGCGGCGGCCCGCACGGCGCGGTCGGCGTCCTCGGGCCCGGCCTCCGCGACGGTGCGGAACACCTCGCCGCGTCGCGGGGTTCACGGTCTCGAACGTGCGCCCCTCCGCGGACGGCACCCGCTCGCCGCCGATCAGGAGGTTCTCGACCGCGCCCACGCCGGCAACCCTAGAGGGCAGAGCGTCGAGTCAGGCCGGTTCGGCCGCTCGAGGATCGCCTCGGTTCGCGGCCGGAGGGCGGCTTTGCCGCCCGGGAGGCCGGCAGTGCGTGGCGATGTCGAGCCCGCAGGAGGGGGCTCGTGGGGGAACCAGGGGTTCCCCCACGTCGTCAGACGCCGACGACGTGGACGAGCCAGCGGCGGTCGCGCTCGCGGTCGAGCTCGAGGAACAGCACGCGCTGCCAGCGGCCGAGGCACAGGACGCCGTCCCGGACGGGGATCGACTCGCCCGCCGGGCCCCATCAGCATCGACATGCAGTGCGAGTGGCCGTTCGAGGCCTCCATGTCCTCCTCGGACACGTTCTCGGTGCGCCGGTCCCAGTCGTCGTGCGCGTAGTAGTGCTCGGTCGGGACGAGCCGCCGGAGCAGGACCGAGAAGTCCTCGAGGAAGCCGCGCTCGTACTCGTTCACGCGCACCGAGCAGGTCGTGTGCGGCGAGTAGACGCAGCACACGCCGTCGCGGACGCCGCTCTCGCGGACCGCCTCCTGCACCTGCTCGGTGATGTCCGTCACCGAGAGCCCGCCCGCCGTCCGGAAGTGCGTCTCTCGATGGAAGGTCTTCATCGAGCCGCCGTTCGGGGCGGAGCCCAGTCGTCGTCTCGGTCGGCCCGGGTGCGCTCGCCATCCGAGGGCATTGTGTCAGCAGCGCGGCAGAGAGGTCGCGCGCAAGCGATGACCCGTGCAGCGGACGGAGGCTCTACGCTGGTGCGAGCGGGCCCGTAGCTCAGCTGGTCAGAGCAGCCGACTCATGGCACAGGTCGGCAAAGTCCGAGCAGTGCTAACCATCGGCGTCGCCGGCCGCGCTGCGATGCTGCCGCCCGTCGGGAGCCGCCGTCTCGTCGGCGACCCACTCGTCGAAGTTCTCCGCGTACGGGAAGGGCGACGTGCGCTCGTCCGCCGCCGCATCTTCGCCGCGCTCCTCCGACGGGCGGGGATGCGCGGCCGGTTGGAGCCCACGCACCGTCTCGCTCCGGCTCTTCCACGGAGTTCTGCTCCTCGGTCAGCCGCCGACTCCCTGTCGGTTCTCCCAGCGCTCGCACGCCGCGATGACGATGTGTGCGATCGCCTGGAGGTCATGCGGCTCGCTGACGAACTCCGGGATCGTGAACGCTGCAGCCGTCCCGTCGTCGCGTACGAGCGGCACGGTGCGGCGTCCTCCGTCGGGGTCGAACTCGAACGAGCCGTACGACCAGTGCTCGGTGCCCGGGACGGCACTTATGGCGTCGGTCACGATGCCGCTTTACCCGGCGGGAGCGTCGCGTAATCGACATCGAGTTGCCCCAGGCGTTGCCCCAGACGCGGTCGCGGCCCCCGGGGGGCCCGCTTTGCCGCATGATTGCTCGGGCGGGCCCGTAGCTCAGCTGGTCAGAGCAGCCGACTCATAACCCAGGTTGGCAACTTCGGCGTGGTTCGGCCGATTGGGCCGATCCCGCATGGGCAGCGGCGATTGGGGCCGATTCGCCCCCACCGCGTTTCGGCCTGTTTCGGTGGCTTGTGTTGACCCACTGTTGATCCACCCGTTGACCCGCTGGAGCTCGTCGGAGGGCGTCTGACATCCGCTCCCGGTCATCGCGGACGAGACCAGGCTGAGCCGCCGACCGGCCCGCATAGGCGCCTGGCTGCACGGTTCCTCTCCAACGCCAGGCGCGGCGGGCGTTGTCAGCCGACGTCTTCGATGATCTCGACCAGCTCGTCCAGGCGGTAACCGTGCTTGCGACCGAGCTCGACAAGCTCGCGTGCCTTCATCACGACGACACCGCGCTCGGGAGTCCCCGCAACCGTGATGCCTCGACCGCGCCGGAAGTCGAGCAGTCCTTCGTCTCGAAGGATCTGCAGAGAACGCAGCACGGTGTTCTTGTTCACCCCGAGGATGGCGGCGAGATCCACGGCCGCGGGAAGACGTTCACCAGGCTTCGCCTCACCGTCCGCAATTGCTCGCCGTATCTCCGCCGCGACCTGCTCGTAGAGATCGGTCGGGTCAGCCTTGTTCACCTTGACACTAATCATGGTCCTAGTAATACTAGCTCAATCGGACTACGGAGGAAGTTGTGACCGTTACCGCTCCACCTCGACCACCGCGCCCGAGCGATCCCGTCACGCATGAGGAGTTCGACGCCCTTGTCGAGGCGCTGATCGAGGAGGCGAGGCAACGTGGGCGGCGGCGACGCCGTCGGCGCGGCGCAATCGCGATCCTCGTCGCGCTCGTCGGGGTCGCGCTCTTCGCCCTCCTCGGACGGAGCGCGCAGTCGCAAGATGCGTCCTCGGCGCTCTCGGCGCGATCCAGCCTCGGCGCTGCGGCGAACTCGAAGATCGCCTTCACGCAGAGCGCGGCCGGCGGTCAGGGGAGCGGCGGGCTCTACGTCGTGAACCCCGATGGAAGCGGGAAGCGGAGAGTGGTCGAGACGGCGGGCCACGCCACCCCCTCCTGGTCGCCCGACGGTCGAAGGATCGTATTTCAGACAAGGAGTGGGCCGGGCCTCACCGTGGTGAACGCCGATGGGAGCGGGCAGCAGAGATTGACGATAGGCAACCATCCTGCCTGGTCGCCGGACGGGCAGCGGATCGCCTTCGGGCGCGCCGGACAACAAGCAACGCGCACTGGGACATCTTCGTCATGAACGCCGACGGAAGTGAGCAGCGAAGACTGGTGCGCCACGGCACCGATCCGCGGTGGTCGCCAGACGGGAGGACGATCGCCTTCGTCCGCCGCGCCACCCTTGACGGCTTCAACTACGACATCTACGCCGTCGACGGCGAGGGCGGCCCGGCCCGGAACCTCACTCGCAGCCCCGCCTACGAGAACGATCCTGCCTGGTCGCCCGACGGGCGCAGGATCGCCTTCGTGCGCGGCAACGACATCTGGCTCATGAACGCCGATGGGAGCGGCAAGCGCAGGCTGACGAGCGGTGCGGCGCGCGATCGCGCTCCCAACTGGTCGCCCGACGGGCGGACGATCGCCTTCGATCGGCGTGTCGGATCGATCCATGAGATCTACGTCATGAACGCCGATGGCAGCGGCCAGCGACGGCTCGCGCTCGGCGAGCGCGGTCGCAACGGCCTGGGCTGCGGCTGCAGGGCCTCTCTGGTCGCCCGACGGGAAGAAGATCGCCTATTCGAGAGCGCTTGGCAATGGCCCCGGCTTCTATGCGCCCGACAACTGGGAGATCTTCGTCATGAACGCCGATGGGACTGAGCAGCACAACGTGACGCGGAACCGGCGCTGGGACGACTGCTGCCTTGCCTGGTCGCCCGCGCAGAAGTAGCGGCTCTTGCCGCGTCAAGCGGCAATCACTCCGATCCGCCCGGCCTCATGGCGAGCCCGCACGTCGTAGCGCATCCGCCGACTCGATTGCGTCTTGGCCTGCCCCATCCGTTTCGGCACAAGGCGACTCCAGTGCCCAAACCCGCCCGAATCCGCCCGGATCCGCCCGTACTGCCGCGGTAGCCGGTCGCAGCGACGCCGCATGGATAAACGGAATGAGGCGGGGCGGACGTGGTGTCCGCCCCGCTTTGCAAGCTGGGGGTCGCCGGTTCGAGCCCGGCACGCTCCACTCGCGAAAGCGCCGCTCAGGCGGGGTTCTTGTTTGCCCAGAGGGCGACAGAAAACCCGGATCGGGCAGAATGTCTACATCGTGGCTACGGCTGCTTGCGAATGCCGCAGGACGGAGCGTCACCTCGCTCTGATCGAGGAGGCCGTCGCGGCCGTCCGCGAAGCCGAGCGCTTGCTACCCGACGACGAGCACCTGCGCGAGGAGGAGCGTCTGCTGCTCGATCTTCGGGCCCGGATCACCGAGCGCCCTCGCCGTGCTCGCCGCCTGACGACCCAGCACGCCGACCGCAGAACGCTCGACCGAGGAGTAGTCGGAGATGAAGCAGAACTAGGCTCGCCCCGTCGGCTCGGCCTGAAGACACCACGTTCGCAGTGCCGGTCGAGCAACGGCGGTCGACCATGCTCTCTCTTCCACCGGCAGCCGGTACGAGCACGGCGCGGCAATGCTCTCGGTGTCGGTAGCCGACGACATCGCCGACGTGCGGCCCCTTGTTCGGGAAGGGTCAGCATGAAGTGCAGCGCGGACCGTGCCACGACCGATGAGTTCGCTGGGCTCTATCCGTCAAACCGAACGACGACCAAACCAACGAGAAGGGAACTGCGACCATGACCGATACCAACACCGTGATCGAACAGTTCAACGAAGCTTTTCGGCTGCGAGCGCCCGAAAAGCTCGTCGACATCATCGCCGACGACTGCGTCATGGAGGGCGTGGGTCCCGCGCCCGACGGCAATCGTTGGACTGGCTACGACGAGTGCCTCGCCGGGTGGCAAGGGCTCATCGATGATCCGGACATCCGTTTCGAAGTCGAGCACGTCGACGTGGACGGCGATCGCGCCGTCATCCGTTGGCGGCTCCACGCCGCCGAGGCACCCTTCCGCGGCGTGAACCTCATGCGCGTCCGCGACGGCAAGATCGTCGAGGCGCTCGGCTACGGCAAACGGCCCTAGCGCGGGCACCGCCTAGTCCTCCCGCTGCACCCGCGGCGCGGGCGGGATGTCGCTCTCCGGCTCCTTCGGCTCGCGCCAGTCGACGCGCAGCCTGCGGATCGGGGCGAGCACGCGCTCGTAGTGGCTCATCGCGGTGAGCAGCGCCTTCGCCTCCGTCACCTCGGCCGGGGAGACGTCGCGCGGGTCGGCCATGAAGCGCTCCGCGACGTCGACGACCCGCTCGACCTTCTCCGCGAGCGTGTCCTCGTCCAGGCGCTCGATCACCTGTTCCTCGCTGAGGGAGAGGTAGCGGCGAAGCTGCTCAGTCGAGAGCACCGAGAGGTCGAAGCCCTCGCTCCTCGAGCTCGCCCAGGCCCGGCTCAGTCTCGGGCTTCGGGCGGGAGACGACGAGTCGAGCAGCGACTTCGCCGCGGAGATCGAGGCGCCGTGATCGGGGAGGCGGACTTCAAAGGTCTCCTGGCACGCACGGCACCTCGTCTTCCGCGCCTTGGTGGCGTTCGTGAGCGCCTCGCGTAGCCCGCGCTCGATGTCCTCGTACAGCGCCTCGGTGGTGTCCTCGACGCGCTCGCGGAGCGTGCGGGGCGTGCTCCCGCCCGCAGACAGCCGCGATCCGATGAGACCTGGTCGCCCCTCGTCCCGAACGCCTACGACTTCCCTCTCGAGCGCACGCGCGCGCACGCGAGGCACGCTACTAGGCCGTGACGGTACCCACCCCCCTCGGGATGTTCGGGAGTGTGGGCGTGGTGCTGCGACGCCTTAGCATGGCTGGGTGAAGCGGGTGGACGTCCTCGTCGTGGGGGCAGGGCCTGCGGGCTCGGCGACTGCGCTGCGCCTGGCGCGCGGCGGCGCCGGTGTCCTGCTCGCAGAGCGCGCCCGCTTCCCGCGCGACAAGCCGTGTGGCGGCGGCGTGACCGGGCGCGCGCTCCGGCATGCGCCGTGTTCGATCGACGCCGTCGTCGAGGACGAGGTGCACACGTTCGAGCTTCGCCTCGGGTACGGGCGGTCGTTCGTCCGGTGGAGCGACCAGCCGCTGGTGTTCATGACACAGAGGCGGCGGCTCGACGCGCATCTCGCCGAGCGGGCGGCTGCCGCGGGCGCGGAGCTTGTCCAGGGGGCACGCGTCGACGAAGTGTCGTGCGAAAGCGGACACGTGACCGCGCGTCTCGGCCGCAAGGTCGTCCGCGCGTCGGTCGTCGTCGGTGCAGACGGCGCCAACGGCATCGTCGCGAAGAGCGTCGGCCTGGGGAAGGACATCATGCGTGGCATCGCGCTCGAGGGGAACGTTGCCTGGGGCGACCTCGACGAGCGCCGCCACCGCGGACGGGCGCTGTTCGATGTGGGCGCCGTCCCGGGCGGCTACGGCTGGGTCTTTCCCAAGCGAGAACACGCGAATGTCGGCGTCGGGGGCTGGGGTACCGTCGGGCCGAGACTTCGCGACCATCTCGCCCGTCTGGCGGCATCGTATGGTCTGCCTCTCACTGCCCTTTCGGACGTCAAGGGCCATCGCCTGCCCACGCGGCGCCCGGGAGCGCGCGTCTCGGCCGGCCGCATCCTCCTCGTCGGTGACGCAGCCGGGCTGGTCGACCCGCTCTCGGGCGACGGCATCTACGAGGCGTTTGTCTCCGGACGTCTCGCGGCGGACGCAATCCTTTCCGGCGACCTGACGCGATACCAGACTGTGCTCGAGCACGAGCTCGACTCGCACCTACGCGCCTCCTGGGTAGCAAAGCAAACGCTCGATCGCCATCCGGCGTGGTGCTTCTGGGTCGCGCGTGTCCCGTGGGTCTTCGAAGTGGTCGCCGCCCTCGTGCGCGGCGACCTGCGTCACCCGAACGAGGCAGTCGCTATCGCAAGGCCGCTGTCGCGGTTGATCGCTCGTCTCACCCGCTAGAGCCCGCGGGGCCGCAAGGCTCTCCTGCGTTATGGCCCTGACGTCCGGACGCACGGCCGGGCCTGTCCCGCTCCCGAACGCCTACCACTTTCGCGCGCACGCGCGCGCCCCGTGAGGACGGACCGGGTACCCGCGCGGTTGACATCGAGGGGAATGGGTCGGGGGTGGCCGTTCGGGGCTTCGACCCGCGTCCAGGTACCCCCGGCACCGGGGCTCGAGGTGAAGCGCGGCCAGCTCCTTCAACCCATCCCCTCGCGGTGATCATGGTCGTGGGGCTGGTTCGGGGGTGCGGCCTCGATCCACTCGGCTACCGCGAGCGCGACGTGGTCCTGCCAGCGCGGTGCGGCCACCTGCACGGCGACCGGCAGCCCTGTGGCATGGTCGACTCCGGCGGGCACGCTGACCGCCGGCCAGCCCGTGAGGCTCCACGGCAAGGTGAACACGTAGTCCTCGCCCGTCAGCGTCCGATGCAGCGGCGCAACGTCCATGACGACGGGTCCAATCACGACGTCGAACTCCATCGACGCACGGGTCAGCCGACCGCTGAACCGATCCCAGTCCCGTAGCTGACGCTCGCACTCCGCGCCCGTGAGCGACGCGCGGTCCCAGTAGCGACGGGTGATGTCGAGCGACTCGTCGAGCAGCGGCCCCAACGGTCCGTCGACGGATGCGCCGAGGCGCGTCAGGGTGGCGATCGCCCGCTCCACCGCCGCCCGTGTCGACCGCACCGGCTGCCATGACGACTCGTCGATGACGGCGACCCGCAGACCGGTCGCCTGGACCGATGCGGGATCACCGATCGGGACCGGCACGCAATCGGGATCGGCTCCGTCCGGTCCGGCGATGATCCGCAACGGCGAGATCAGGTCGGCCACGCGCGGCGCCATCGGGCCGATCACCGTGCGGCCGTCGTCGCGGCCGCCGACGCGCGGGAAGTGACCCGTGGTCGGCACCAGTCCGAACGACGGCTTCAACCCGGCGACCCCGCACCACGCACTCGGCAGCCGGATGCTGCCGCCCGAGTCGCTGCCGAGGCCAAGCCGTGAGGCACCCGCACCGATCAGCGCCGCCTCCCCACTCGACGACGCACCGGGCGTGCGCAGCGGATCGGCCGGATGCACGCAGCGTCCGTGGATGGGATGGTCCGCGCCCGGCTGGGTCTTGGCGACGACGATCACACCGGCTGCCCGCAACCGGGCGACGACCGTGGCGTCGCGCTCGGGCATGCGGTGCGTGCGCTCGCATGACTCGCCCTCGCACGGCAGGCCGGCCACGTCGATCCAGTCCTTCACCGTCGCTACGGTCTGGTGCGTCGGCGGCGTAGCTCCAACCGGCGATCGCGCGTCCCTCGCGCGTGCCGCGGCGAGCGCCGCAGGATCGTCGCGAGCGACGACGGCGCCGAGTCCGTTCGCGGCATCGAGTCGTTCGAGCACGGCCACAACGTCGTCGTACCCAGCTGTCCCCGCCCCCATCGAGCGCATGTTGTCACGATCACCGAGTCGGCTCTGATCCGTGAGATCGCAGCGGAGCTAGGTGCCGAGTACGAATCGCGCGTTTGCTCGCCGTGGTCGGACACTGCTCGAGTGGCGGTCGACGGCACGCATCACGAGCGGAACCCCCACTCCTCCCGCGACGCCTCGCCCTGGCAACAGGCGTGCCACACTTTCCACACAGGCGTAACCGCTGCGCTCTGCAGCGCGAAGCTTCGAGACGGCAGTCCCTGCCGCTCAGTCGCAACCGACGCGGGCCTCTGCGCCCACCACGCGCAGCTCGCGCAGAAGGTCGGTCGTGACCGCGCAGTCGGGCCCGAGGTCTCCGAGCGGAACATACCGCCGAGCGTCGCCGATTCGACGCGAGCCCGACTGCACTGTGCGCCCGCAGGGGCGCACAGTGCATCCACATGCTCTAGGACGCGACCTCCGCCGGGGCAGGCGTCGTTACGTCGATCTGAAGGGCTGGGTCGGCGGCACGGACCGCGGTCGTCGGGACGCCCAACTCCGCGCGGACGATGTTGGCGCCCTGCGCGAGCGCTGCAGCCTTGTAGAGCGCGATCGGCCGCGGTACGCCCTGTCGCCCGAACCCGCAGTCCGACGAGAGGACGAGGTGCTCGGGGTCGATGTACTCGAGCGCCAGACGAATGTCGGCCGCGACCTCGTCCACCGTCTCGACCTGGAGCGCGCGGTGGCCGATCATCCCCACGGCGATCTTCTTGTTGAGCTTCCCCTTGTACGGCCCGAAGCGCGGAAGGAGCTGGTGCCCGTTGTGCTTCGACTCGATCGTCCAGACGTCGGCGTTGACGCGCTCGAGGAAGATCTCGAGCGAAGCCTCGTAGGTGATTGTCGGCTGGAAGCAATGCTGCGCTCCAGGGTTGCCCCAGCACGTGTGGACCCAGATCTCTGCTTCAAGTCCCTCGACGGTGTAGTTGAAGAGGTCGACGTAGAACTCGAGGGTCTCTTCGTCGGCGCCCCAGGCGGCGGCGCTGTGGATCGCGGGCTCCTCGATCTGGACGATCTTGCAGCCGGCTGCCACGAGCTGCCGGAGCTCCGCATTGAGCACCGTGGCGATGTCCCACATGAGCTCGCGCTTGTCGTCGTCGTAGACGTCGGTCTTCACCGTGAGCACGGTCGACGCGAGGTCGGCGGCGATCGTGCCGAACTTGACGGGCTTCTCCGTCCGCGACTGCGCGACACGCCACACCTTGGCGAATTCCAGCGGTATCCGGGGCCCGATCTTGTCGACGATCGCGTGGTACTTCCAGCCGCCGACGATCTCGTTGAGCCAGGTGCCGACGGGGTATTCCCATCCCGCCGTGGTCTCGGTGTCGAACTCGGAGACACCGCTCAACCGCTCGCTGGGATACGAGAACCACGAACGTCCCGCGAGGTCGAAGTCGAGGTGGTAGTCGCCGTTCGTCAGGATGTCCAGCCCCGCGAGTTCCTGGTCCGAGACCACCGTGGCAACCGCGTCGAGATGCTGCTCGCGGAAGTCGACGTCGCCCAGCCCGGTCGAGTACGGCCGCTCGAGGAGGTTCCCCGTATACCACCTCGGGCGGGCCACGATCCAGTTACGGTCGTCGGGAGCATCAGGTCCTTTGTGGCGGTCAGCATCGTGCCCGGCTCCTTTCCAGCCTGAGAGCGATTGAACGTCCAGATAGATGATCGGTCATCGTCGGCCGTTCACCGTGTTTGACGCCGCACACATCCTCGCACGTCATCGCGTCGTCG
>CAVROJ010000004.1:0-363064 GCA_963722755.1 uncultured Actinomycetes bacterium | reverse complement strand
CCAGCCGGTCGCGGATCTTGGCCGACTCGGCGTCGGCGCGCTCCTGGGCGGCGGCGTCGCGGCGCGCGGCGAAGCCCTCCGCTGACTCGCCCGGCCGCGACACGAGCTTCAGCGCCCCTGTTGCGCTGCAGCTCGAGAGCGCGGCGATCGACCAGGTGACGCTCGATCTCCTTCGCGAGTCGAGGTGAAGAAACTTCGCCTCGCCGATCGGCGCCGCGGGGAAGCACGTAGGCGGTGTTCGCGGGCGACGGAAAGGCGGCGAAGTCGCGGTCGTCGTAGTCGACCTGGGTCTCGCTGGCCAGGTCGAGACCGCCGTCGAGCGGGCCGTACACCGCCTCGAACTCCTGCTGCTCGTCGACGTCCGGCATGCGCTGTCGTCGTAGCGAAGCGCGACGCGCGCGGCGAGGAACGCCCCGGAGCCGACCCTCGAGTCGGAGGCCGCGCCGATCTCGGATCCCCCACGGCGCGCCCTGGGTCGAGGTACGACACCGGGATCCCCTGCAGCCACCGGTGGGGCCATGGGCGTCTCGTCGCTCGCGAGCGGGGCCGGTGCGGTCTCCGCTGCGGGCGTCGGCGCGGGTACCGTACGGCCGCTGCGGTCGCCGGCTGCTGCTCCCCAGGAGGCGACACGGGCGCCCCCGCGGCCGCCGGCTTCAGCCTGCGGCCTCCTCCTGCGTCAGCGGCCCGCAGAGGTACGACATCGCCCATCGCGTACGTGAACAGCGTCGGCGTGGCGCCTTCCCGGGACGCAGCACGAACTCGCGCTTGCCCAGCCCGCCGATCGCCCGGCCGAGCGCCGCGACGTCGGTGCCGCCGGCGGCCGGCGCAGCCCCTCGAGCAACCGTGCCTTGTCGTTCTCGGTCTGGAGGCGGCCGACGACCACGTGCCCGCGTTCGACATCGCCTTGTAGTCGAGATCGACAGGGTTCTGCGTGGCGAGGACGAGGCCGAGAGCCGAACGCACGGCCCTGCTTGAAGATCGTCAGGATCGGCTTCTTGGCCGGCGGCGCCGCCGACGGGGGCACGTAGCCGAACACCTCGTCCATGTATGCGAGCGCCCGCAGGTCGGGGGTTCCCTCCTGGCCGCGTATCCACGTCACGAGCTTCGAGAAGACGAGCGTCACGACGAACTGGCGCTCCTCCTCCGAGAGGTGGGCGAGGTACACCACTGCGCAGCGCGGCTTCCCCTCGGGCGTGAACAGCAGCCTCTGGGGATCGAGCGGCTCGCCCTCGCCCCAGGCGGCGAACGAGGGCGACGCGACCAGCGCGTTGAGCGTGATCGCGAGCTTCGTGCGGTCCGCGGCGGGGAAGAACTCGTCGATCTCGAAGACGCCCAGCTTGCGGATCGGCGGCGACTGGATCTCCCCGATCAGCGTCCCCAGGTCGAGGTCGCGGCCCGCGCGCCACGCGTGCTCGACGAGGTTCGAGAGCAGCACGTGCTCGCGGCTCGAGAGCGGGTCGGCCGCGATCCCCACGAGCGCGAGCAGGCCGTGACCGTGCCCTCGATCTCGTCCCGCAGCGCCTCGGCGTCCGTCTCCCAGGAGAGCGCGGGAGCCCGCAGCGAGCCGATGATGTTGAGCGGCACGCCGGCGCGTCGAGCCCGGGCGTGTAGATCGTCACGTCGGCCGCGTCCTTCAGGGCCTGGAGGCGCTCCGGCCCGATCCCGCTCGACTCCAGCCCCTCGCGCCAGATCGTCGCCTGCTTCTCCGCGTACTCCTCGATGCTCCGCCTGCGGCCTGCGCCTCGGCCTCGCTCGCCCAGGGCAGGAAGCTCGCCGGCGCGAGGTCGGGGAAGACGAGCGCGAGGTTCGTCATGTCGCCCTTCGGGTCGAGCACGAGCGTCGGGATGCCGGCGAGCAGCGCCTCCTCGAGCAGCACGACCGCGAGGCCGGTCTTGCCCGAGCCCGTCATGCCGACGACGACGCCGTGGGTCGTCAGGTCGCTGGACCCCACACGACCCGGTCGCTTCCCGCCTTCCCGGTCTGGGGATCGAGCGTGTACCCCAGGTGGAAGGAGCCGCGATCTGCCATCGCGAGGAGTCTAGAGTCCCTCCGATGCTCGACGGCCTGAAGGTCGAGCCCGGCACACCGGCCGGATCGCGGATCGTGACCCGGCCGACCCGCTCGGGCACCGGAAGGACGACGGCGAGAAGCGCCTCGACGAGCTGGTGGAGCGGATCGACACGCTCCAGCACCGTCTCTTCGCCGAGGACCGCCGCAGCATCCTGCTCGTCCTCCAGGGCCTGGACGCGTCGGGGAAGGACGGTGTCGTCCGTCGTGTGTTCGACGGGTCAACCCGACGGGCGTGAGGGTGACCTCGTTCAAGGTGCCCGTCGGCGCGGAGGTCCAGCACGACTACCTCTGGCGCATCCACGCAGCGCTTCCCGCGCGCGGGGAGATCGGCGTCTTCAACCGCTCGCACTACGAGGACGTCGTGGCGGTGCGGATGCACGAGATCGCACCCGAGGAGGTGTGGCGGCGGCGTTACGAGCACATCCGCGCGTTCGAGCGGATGCTGGTCGACGAGGGCACGACCGTCCTGAAGGCGTTCCTCAACATCTCGCGGGACGAGCAGCGCGAGCGGTTCCAGGAACGGATCGACGACCCCGAGAAGCGCTGGAAGTTCCGACGCGACGACCTGAAGGTGCGGGAGCGCTTCGACGCGTGGGTCGAGGCGTGGGACGAGGCGCTGACCGAGACCTCGACCGACTGGGCGCCCTGGTACGTCGTCCCGGCCGACAGGAACTGGGTGAAGGCACTCGCGGTCGGCGAGCTCGTGGTGGGCGCGCTCGAACGGCTCGACCCCCAGCTGCCCGACCCGGAGCCGGGGCTCGAGGGCCTCCGCATCACGTAGGGACCGGGGGGCGTAGGGGCGAGACGCGTCTCGCCCCTACGTGGGGACGGTTCCTCGACGTCGGAATCCGCCGCCGTGGATTCCGACGTCGCGGTTCGTCAGAGCAAGATGCGCGTCGCCAGCTCGGGCGGGCAGCCGCGATGCACGAGCTCGACCGCATCGTGCAGGTCGACCTCGACGTTCGCGGCGAGCACCGCCGCCGCATCGAGGTCGTACCCAGACCTGCAGAGCGCGTCGAAGCGCCATGCCAGAACCTCGGCCGCCTCGTCGACACGTAGACCTTCGAACTGTGCCGCAGTCATGACCGTCCCCCTCTCGTGAGGGTCGTCATGCTCGGTAGACCCTCGTTCACCATGCCACTACCGTCGGTGATGGTGCCTTGCGACACTTCCCCCGCGGGGCGAGACGTGCCTAGCCCTTCGGGTGGGCGCGACGTCGAGGGTGAGCGCGCTCGCGCGGAGTCGATCTCGGCCGGGCCGACGTGTGGGCCGCGGCTGTGCGGGGTATCCCTCCAGCCCCGACCGACGGAGGCGAGATGTCCACCCCCGAGCGTCAGCAAGACCCCGGCGAGCACGGCTACGGCAGCGCCGGCCAGGACCCCGAGGACGTCGAGCAGCCCGATCGGGCGCCCGCGCGTGAGGAGCCGGAGGAGAAGACCGCGGAGGACGCGCAAGACGAGGACGACGAGCGGCCCGCCTGACACGTCGCGTTCCTCACGCCGGGTGATCGCGTTTGGCAGGACCGATGGACGGGAAGGCAGGGCTCATGGCGAAAGGTGACGTCCACGTGGTTCCCGGCGAGAACGGCTGGCGGGTCGAGGTGGCGGCCGACGGTCGCGCGCGGTCGGTCCACGGCACCCAGGCCGAGGCTCGGGAGGCTGCCGGGAGATCGCGCGTCGGACCAAGCGTGAGCTCTTCGTGCACGGCCGGGATGGGCGGATCCGCGAGCGCAACACCTACGGCACGGACCGCGCTCCAGCAAGGGTTGACCAGAGCACTGCCCGCGGAGAGCGACGCGTGCCCGTCTGGTGCTCAGGAGCTAGGCGTCGCAGTGGCGCGTGCGGTGCGCCCGGCGCGCGATCCGGGGCCGACGAGTCGTGACCACGTCGTCGACTATGCGCGCGGGCGAGAAACGTGTATGACTCCGTGTGGGAAGGCGCCGATCCGGACACGGCGCGGGGGAGACGAACGGGGGAGTGGTATGGAGGCGAACCTACTTGGCGCACCGCCGACGGCTGCGCTACGTCAGCCGGCCTACGGCAAGGGCGATCAACAGCCAGGCATCGATCGACCACAGCACGGGGCCCAAGAGCCCGAAGCTGAATCTTTCCGACCGATCAGCCGCCCGATCCACCGCGCGGGCAGCCTACTCCTGGTCGCCGGAGTGGCGGTGGCACAAGTCGTGTGGGTGGCTCTGCTCGCATACGGGGCGTACTGGATCGGGACGCATCTCCCCGTCTAGCGTCTCCAGCCGGGCCGCATCACCCTCCAGGGTGTCCCCCTTCTGAGGGAACTTCGCGCGAGCGCGCAAGTTTCGGGGCTCGCGAGCATCTACCCAGGTGAGGCACGGGAGCGGCGGTGGCCCGCTGTGGCGGCGACGGCCCACCGCCCCCGGCCCTTTCATCGGCGCCGGTCAGACCCGTCGGTCGGAGCCAGGCTCGGCTTCGGAAGGGGCCAACAGCTCTCGGGCGCGCTCCGCGTCCTGCGGTAGCACGAGCACCTCGAACGCTCCGCTGATCCCCCCGGCCGATCCGATGTTCACACCGGCGGACGCAGCGCCGGCTCGTTGCCAGATGGCCCGGATTTCCTCCACTCGCAAGAGCCCGACCGCGATCTCCGCCGCCGGCTCGTTCTCGACGAGTGCCACTCGAACGAGGTCGCTCACGGGGACAGGATACGGCCGACGACCCGCCCACCGGCCGGGCAGTTCCCGGCGGTGTGCTCTCGGTCTCCCACGAAAGCACCGCGCCGGAGAGAGGGGCCGCCGCTGGAGGGCGACCGTGTCGGCGGCGGTACCCGCGTGTAGACGTGGCGGACGGACGCCACGAACGGGGCCGGGGAGGCACCGTTCTGCCACCCCGGCGCCGCGTTCGCCGCTATGACGCCAGGTGCTTGCCCTCGGTGTCGGGCTGCACGCGTTCCTTGAGATCCCCTGCCAGCTCGCGTCCCTGCTGGCCGCCCTCTTCCCTGGCGGTCTCGATGGCACTCTGGGCGACCGCCATTCCGCGGTCGAGCGCTTCCTGGCCCGTTTCCTTCGCGGTGTCCTTGAGCCTCGTCGCCATGTCTCCGATCTGCTCGTCCTCGACTCTCGTCGAGGGAAGGAGCAGACCCACGACAAAGCCGACAGCAGCCCCGCCGACGGCCAGCCCGAGCGGGTTCCGCTCGGCCGTGTTTTTCACCGAGCGGAGGCGCTGCTTGCTCGGCACGACGGTTCCGGCGGCCGACGCGACCGCGTCGGTCGCTCCCTTGACCTTGGACGTCACCGCTTCCTTCTTCTCGTCGACGTAGTCGTCCAACCGCGCTCCGACGTCGGTCTTGTAGGAAAGCGCCTCCACTTCCTCGCCCACCCGGGCGCGGGTCTCTTCTATTCCCTGCCGGATTTCGCCTGTTGTTTCATCCATGCCGCGTCCTCCTTGATGGTCTCGATCGTTTGCTCGGGCAGCGGTGTCCCCATCTCCTCGACACGCTCCTTGCCCGCGAGCGCGAGAGCGCCTGCGAGCCCGGCCAGGCCCACGCCTGTGATGAGCGCCGCAAGCCAGTCGTCGAGGAAGAGGCTCAGGACAAGGACGACGAATGCCGTGAGCGCGCCGCCGGCGAGGAGCGCGACGGCGCCGGCCGCGCCCATCATCCCGAGGCCGGGGAGCGCAACCTTCCCCTTGTCCCGCATCTCGGCCTTCGCCAGATCGAGCTCCTGGCGGACGAGCAGCGACAGGTCGCGTGTCAGCGCCGCCGCTACCTCGCCGATCGGCCGTTCGTGCAGGTCGTTCGCCTGATGCGTCGACATCGCAACTCCTCTCAGGACGCTCGCCCGGGGGCCGCGACCGGCTGCGCACCGACCGAGACGCCCTCGTAGCTCCGCGAGGCGGAAGGGGTGACCGGCGTGCCGGCCGTCCTGGAAACGTTGGTCGAGTCGTCGTAGCGTCGTTCGGACGACGCCTTGAAGACGCGCGAGGCGAGGATGCCGGCCACCGCCGCCGCTCCTGCCACCACCCAGGGGCGTGCCCGAACGAACTGCTCTGCGTCGCGGAGCATCTCGTCCCCGTTCGCCCGCTCGAGGTAGCCGCCCGCACGCTCGAGCCGATCAGCGACACCCGCCGTGATCCGCTCGACGCCCATCTCGTCGGGGCCATGCGCCTGCGCCTCGACGCCGGAGCGCCGCAGCGTCTCCGCAAGCGAGCGCGCCTGCTGGCCGAGCTGCGTCGTACGGTCGTCGAGCTGGTCGCGAAGCTCGCGCCTTCCCTTGTCCTTCGCCTTTGTCGCCTGCTCGGAGACCGTCTCCGTGATCCCTCCGCTCTGTTCCTGCCCGCCGGTTGTGCCGGCACCCATGGTGCTCATGTGACCTCCCTGGTCCGTCGCTGGGTGATCAGGGTTCCCAGGGTGCGCAAGCTCAAACAATCCGGGCGAGAACGGTCAGGCGTCGAGGTTACTGTTCAGACAACGTCCGTCCGTGCTCGAGCGCATCCACGCACGTGCACTCCATGGTCACGCTCGACGGTCTCGGGAAGGCCGCCGCGACACAACGCTGTGTCCCCTGGTGAACCTGCGCGCTACGGCTTCCCGAGCCGGTTGGGTGGCCAGTACGTTACTTCTGCCCGGCCGATGATGTTGTCCCGGGGGACGACGCCCCAACGGCGAGAGGCGCAGGACATCGTGCGGTTGCCGCCAAGGACGAAGTCGCCCTCGCTTGCGCGCGCCCAGTCTCCGCTCGCGCGACCGCGGTAGCCGGGCCGCAGGTAGGGCTCGACGAGCGGGACGCCGTTGACGGAGACGGATCCGTTCCGCATCGACCGCTTCTCGCCGGGCAGTCCAACAATCCGTTTGATGAGGTCCCACCGGCGTTGCACACGCAGCCTCGACCCGGCCTGGTGCCTTGAAGACGATGATGTCACCGCGTCTGGGTTCGTGGGACCGGTACACGAGCCGGTTCGCGAGTACTCGATCCGCTACCCGCGAGAGGTCGATGGAGCCGACCCTGCACTGCGGGAAACCTGTAAGCGGCGGGCAACCGGGAGCACGAGACTCGTGCACGAGCGCAAGCACTCTGGCCGTTGGTCAGGTGACCTAGCGACAGCAGCCTGACCTGCACGAGCGTCGGCGGAAATGTCGCCTGACGTTGTTCGGAGCGACGTCCGCTGATTCACTGACCCCACGCCCGGTTATCGAAGACTCGCACGGCGAACTAAACAAAGCGCCTTGCGCCGCGCATCGAATGACTGAGATGGCGGCCCGCGGTGCCACGGTCGAAGCGCTCGAGTCCCTCTACCGAGCTGATCTACCGCGTTTCGTGCGAACAGCCACCGCGATCACCGGCGACGAGGCAGCGGGGAGGGACGCCGTGCAAGACGCGTTCGTGCAAGCGGTCAGAAAGCGGGACGACTACAAGAAGGACGCTCCGCTCGAAGCCTGGGTTTGGCGGATCGTGATCAACCAGGCGCTCGCGCTACGACGAGGCCGTGCGTCAGCCTTCGAGTGGACTTCCGCGACGGCCGAGTCCACGAATGGCGTTCCTGAACACGATGCCGACGTGCGTGCCTGGATCGCGTCTCTTCCCGAGCGCCAGCGGCTCGTGGTGTTTCTCCGGTACTTCGCCGATCTCGACTATCGGTCGATCGCGACGGCTCTCGACGTCGAGGTCGGCACGGTGTCCGCAACGCTCGCCGCGGCGCACGCTGCGCTTCGGCGCGCCTACAAGGAGGCAGTGCGATGACCGACCTAGAGCTCGAGGTCTCCGACTCCTTCGAGCGGATCTTTCCGGTGCCGACGGTGATCGCCGATTGGGATGACGTACGCGACCGCGCGGAAGCTCATCGCCCAGACCGCGGCACGCGGTTGCCGTCCCGGCGTGTCGTCGCCGATCGCCGCGATGATCGTTGTCGGCGGGCTTCTGGTTACGCCGGCCGTCGCCCTCGGGGATCACCTCCTCGAGCTGATCGACGGCAAGTCCACGCCGGGCGACGTGCAGACACCTGCGTGGTCGCCCGACGGACGGAAGCTCGCGTTCGTGAGCCGACGCGACGGCAACTCCGAGATCTACGTGATCAACGCCGACGGCAGCGGGCAGGAGAACCTGACCCGGCAGCCGGCGAGCGACAGCCATCCGAGCTGGTCGCCCGACGGGCGGAAGCTCGCGTTCGTCAGCCGACGCGACGGCAACTCCGAGATCTACGTCATGAACGCCGACGGGAGCGGGCTGCGCAACGTGACGCGGACTCCGTCGAACGATCTCGATCCGGCCTGGTCGCCTGATGGGCGTGCGATTGCGTTGTCGTCCAGGAAGTGCACGCCGAGCGCCAGGCGACCCGCGTCTACGAGACGTACCTCTATGTCGTGAATGGCGACGGGAGCGGGCTGCGGCGACTGACGACACGCCCGGGCGCATCTGTTCAATCCAAGCTGGTCGGCGGACGGGAAGACGATCCGGTACGGGCGTTATCTCGTGCACGCCGACGGCACCGGGCAGACAGAGCTGCCTAGGAACGTCCCGCTCGCAGGAGCGTGGTCGCCCGACGGGCAGCGGATCGCCTTCGCGGTGGTGCACCGCCCCCCGCGGCCGGAACCGACACGCAACGCCCGGACTTTGGGTCATGAACGCCGACGGAAGCGGCCCTCGGCGGGTGGCGCGCAACGCCGCCTGGAGCAATCCCGCGTGGTCCCCGGACGGTCGCCGGATCGCCTTCAGAAGGTTCGACGGCCAGCTCGGCGGCCGGGATCGGCCGGGCCCTCAGACCTCTATGTCGTGAACGCCGACGGGAGCGGGCTGCGACGGCTGACACGCCATGCGGAGAACGCTGCGTTGGTTCGCGTGGTCACCCGACGGGCGGACGATCGCCTTCCTGCACAACCGGGAGGTGTACATCGTGAAAGCCGACGGAAGTGATGAACGGAGGCTCACGCAGCTCAACGAATAGTCGAGGGGCCAAGCAACCAGCAGGCGCCGCTGCAAAGCCGGGTCGTCCCCCGTAGCCCGGTAGCAGGCGCACGATGGTCCTTGCTTACAGGGGATGTGTGACGTCCTCGACGAGACGCTCTCGAGCCCCTCGAACACGACGAGTGGGTCCTCGACACGCCGCTGATTCGCGGTTTCGTCGGCAGCGTGCGGGCGGCCATCGAGCGCTCCGACTCGGCGACCGAGGCGGTGCGCGTCGTCGAGCCGGCCTTCAGAGAGCTTCTCGCCAGGCACGATTGGCTGCCGAGGCGGTTCCAGGAGGACGCGCCGGAGAGCGGGATGGGCAGCGGCATCGGCCAGTGGCTTCTCTTTCGGGCTGCCGACCGCTCCCTCTGCCTGTTCAGCCTCGTCGTGCCGCCCGGCGCCGATGACACCGGTCCACGACCATCTCGCCTGGGGGCTCGTCGGCCTCTACAAGGGCAATCAGGACGAGGAGTTCTACGAGCCCGGGGACGGCCGGCTCCGGCTTGTCCGCCAGCGTCCGTTGCAGCCGGGCGACTACTACGCGCTGCTTCCCCCGCGCGACGATGTGCATCGCGTACGCACGACCTCCGATGTGACCTCCGTTTCGATCCATCTGCTCGCGAACGACACGGGCTGCGTGCTCCGTCACACGTTCGACGAGCAGACGGGAGAGGCGAAGCCGTTCCGATCCGGCTATGTGAACGCCGAATGTGACGGGGCGACGCCCGTGCGGCGGGCAGGGCGAATCATGACGGGCGTGCGACTGCGACGGTGCTGATCGACAACGATCGGGTGCGCGTGACCCGATGGCGATTCGCCCCTGGCGCGGCAACGGGTTGGCACAGGCACGAGTACGACTACGTCATCGTCCCGCTGACCGACGGCACGCTCATGCTTGTCGAGGCAGAAGGCGACACGGACTCCGATCTGACGATAGGTGCTCCCTACTTCCGTGAGGCCGGCGTCGAACACGACGTCGTCAACGCGAACGACCACGAGTTCACGTTCATCGAAGTAGAGGTAAAGCACTGAAAGTGACCCGCTACTCAGGCTTCGTCGGACGATCAGTATCGCCGGAGAGACTGTGGTTCGCGATCAGCCGCTCGAGGTCGTCGACCGCGGCCGGCTCGGGCAGATCCGCGCCACGGATCAGAGATCGTCGAGCGGAATGCCGCCGGACGTCGCCTGCTCTCGGCCGAGCACAGCTCATTCGTGAGAGCCCGGAATACCGTCGAGTAACCTGCGACGTTCCAAGGGTCCGGGTCTGCCTCGTCGAGCGCGGTCGACAACAGCGACAGTGCGATCGTTCCCTCGTTTGTATGCGTCCGCTCCGCCAGGCGGCGGAGCTTGGCCGCGTCTCTGGTCGAGCGTGACGTTGATGCAGTACGCCGAGCCCCGAGCTCGTCCTGCACGAACCGTTACCTGCCCCTGGATGCGCCTTCCGGGCCGTCCCGCCCCGAGGTGGTCAGTCCTTGCAGGCCGGGAGCGCCTCGAGCGTGCGGACAGCCCCCCGCCCGCGGAGCGCCGCGACAGGGATCGCCAGCCCGAGCGTTGTCCGCGGGTCGACCGCGAACACGACCGCGACGATCCGGCCCTTCGCGTCGAGCACTGGGCCCGTGTCGCCTTCACGCACGGCGGACGTCACGCGCAACACCTTCGTCCGGGCGCCGTATCGCGCTCCCGGGACAGCGTCCACGACGACGCCCGGGAGCATCCGGAGCTTGCCGCGGCGCTCGGCGACCACGACGACGGACGCTCCGGCGGGGATGCTCGCGGCCGACCGTGAGCTTCCGCGGAAGCCGGCGGGCTGACGCGGGCGACGGCGAGATCACCGACGCGGTAGGCGCTCGCGGCGCCGACCGCGGTCGAGCGCCCGCCCGCCTGCCACACACGCACCCACCCGGCGCCCGGGAGCAGGTCGCGGTGGGCGATCAGCGTGTGCGAGTCGAGGGCGAAGCCCCGTCCGGTGGAGTCGTCGTCGCAGGCGGGAATGCCGATCCGGAGGGCTGCCCGCCTCGCGACACGTCGAGCGTGGGCAAGCGAGAGCGTGCGCGTGGGCACCGGCGCGAGCGCTTCGACCTCCGGGTAGGCCTCGACCAGCGCCGGCGCGGAGAGCTGCAGGTCGTCGGTCGGGGCCTCGTCGGTCACGACCACGCCGCAGCGCCGTGAGGAGAAACGTGACGACGAGCGCGAGCCCCAGCGCGGCCTCGCGGATCACCCGGCTCGCTCCAGAACCGAGCCGAGGCGCGCGCGGGCGCGGCTGCATCGAGCGAGCTGCGGATCCGCCTTCGCGAGTACCGCCTTCGGTTTTCCGCGCCGGGCCTCGCCGACGATCGCTCCGAGGCCCTGGCTGCACGCGCTCAGGGCCGACGCGACCGACGCGAGCGCCGCCCGCTGAGCCTGCAGCTTTCGCCGTTCCGCCTCCGCGCGGGCCTTGTCGCTCGCCAGCTGGCGCTGCCGCCGCGAGAGCGTGCCGAGGCTGGCCTTCGACGCGCGCAACGCCCCCCGGCTCGAAGCGAGCGTGTCAACGAGCGCATTGGCCTGCCGGGTTCGCTGGTTGAGCATCCGGCTGCGGTCGGAGAGCACCAGTCGAAGCCCGCCGACGGCCTCCTCGGCGACGACGGCGCGCCGCCGCCAGTCCTCGGCCCGATCGTTGTTCTTCCTGACGCTGTTCGCCAGCATCCCGACGACGAGCACGAACACGAGCGTGACGACGATCGACGTGACGCTCGCGCTGTAGCGCCCCACCTCGAGAGTGAGCTGCTCCGGCCGTTCGACCGAGACGACTGCATGCCTCTCTATCGGGCACGCAGCCGGCTTTCTTGACGCGAATCCGAGTGACGCAGGGCGAGGACCTCTCGCACGATGCCGACCGGGCCCTTGAGCGCGAAGCGAACATCTTCGGCGCGGAGCTGCTCATGCCGGAGGGCCGCCGTGAGCGACGCCTGGGCCCCGTTCCCAGACACGACAGAGCTCGCCGGGCGCTTCGGTGTCTCGGCGCTGGCCGCGCAGTGGCGCCTCTTCAGTTTCGGGCTTGCTCCCAAGCCGTCCTAGCTGCGACTCGTGCACGCCCGACCTGCACCGCTGCAGTCGCCCGCTGACGGCTGGATGACCAGGAAGTCGGCGCTTCGAGTCCCTTCCGGGACGCAACCAGGAGGACTCTCGGTCGAGGAGTTCGTCCGGGCCGACCCACGAGGTCTGTGGCGCTTGGCCTGCAATCCAGGCTCACTTCGATCGTCAACCGGGGCGTCTACACATCCCTGCGGTGCGGGCATGCTGTCGCTGGCCCGTTCAGGCTCACGAAGCCTATGCCTGGGCGAGCGCGTCGAGGAACGCCCGAGGTGTGAGGATCGGAAGCTCGGGTGCGAGCGCGAGTAGGTGCTGGTCGCCGGAGACGAGGACAGCTCGCTCCGCCTGGGCGAGCGCGAGGAGGTAGTCGTCGCCGAGATCGGCGGAGCGGCGCGCGGGCTCCGCTGGATCGGGCGCGAGCCGCTGTGCCGCGCGCAGAAGCTCGACGAACTTGATGGCCTCGTCTTCTGCGACTCGGTTGCGGATCTTGGGGTAGGCGAGCGCCTGCGCGAGTTCGGCGAGGAGCGCCTCGGAGACGACGAGCTCGAATTCGCCGGCGAGCCAACGTGAGACGATCTGTGCTGGCGCTCCGCTTCGGGAGAGGAGTGAGGCGATGAGGACGTTCGGGTCGAGGACGGCGCGCACTCAGCGGCGGCGTGGCCGTGTCTTGTGCTGCGCCTCGACGGCGAGTTCGAGGGCGTGCCGCTCGCCTTGGTCGTCTCGCTCCCACAGACGATCCAGCAGGTCGAGACCGAGGTCGCGACGGAGTGAGTCTTCGATCACCTCGCTGTCGCCCTTTCCGGTTCGCGCTCCGCGCACCTTGACCGCGCGCAGGACATCTTCGTCGATCGTGAGAGTTGTGCGCACCTTCGCCATGTCGGCATCATAGCATCAAGACGCCTAGATGAAGTACGGTAGGAGCCGCGTATTGTCAGGCAATGCCCGTGGCTCGCTCCGCGGCGCGCGACGCTGCTCCGCGTCGCACGGCTCGCTCTCATTCCGGCGGAGTCAGGATGCGTCGAATGGCGACTCCGAGATCGGCAGTTCCGGTGAAACCTGGCACCGACCCAGGAGGTCGGCGGTTCGGATCCCACCGTGGGATGCAACCAGGAGGCGACCCGGAGTTCGTTCGGGTACCGTCGGCGCTACTCGGCCTCGAGGCGGTCGAGTTCCTCACGCACGACTTCCATGCCGACGGACGCTCGCGGAAACCCAGAGTAGACCGCGAGCAGCGTCACTAGTGCGTCCAACTCCGCGCGCGTCGCGCCGTGCTCGATCGCCCAGCGCACGTGCGCGCGGAGCCTGCTCTCGACCCCGCCCTGCGTGATCAGCGCGGCGACCACGATCAGGCTGCGGTCGCGCAGGGAGAGGACGTCGTCCGCAGGCCAGGCGCCGCCGGCGGTGTTGATCGCCTCCTCGGTGAAACGCTCGCCGAAGCGCTCGGCGAACCATCCAGGCACGTCCTCGCGCGGGATCCCGAACTGCGACGCGTAGGCGTCGAGGCCGCGCGTGTACCGGTCTGGAATCGAGCCCACTGGGCGAGCATAGAGGTCCCGGTTGCCCCGGTCGCGATGACATGACAGATTCGATCGCAGCACGAGAACCCGCGAGTCACCGGGAGGAAACGATGAGCGACCCTGTCCCGAACGCGCCCGCGCCCGACGTCGACGAGACGCAGATCCGAGAGATCGCTGCGGGCGTGTGGGTCATTCCTGACCGGCGGGTGCCGCTCGTGCCGAACATCGGGATCGTGGTCGGTGAGGAACGGACGCTGGTCGTGGACGTTGGCATGGGCCCGAGAAACGGCGCGCGCGTGCTTCGGGCGGCGCAGGAGAAGGCGGGCGGCCGCCCACTCGTCGTCACGACGACGCACTTCCATCCGGAGCACGGGTTCGGCCTGCAGGTCTTCCGCGATGCGCACACCGTCTACAACCGCTCTCAGCTCGAGGAGCTTCGCGAGAAGGGCGCCGCGTACGTCGCGATGTTCAAGACGTTCGGGCCGCTCGTTGCCGACGCGCTCGAGGGCGTCGAGCTCGTGGAGCCGGACGAGACGTACGACGGCGACCAGACCGAGCTCGACCTGGGCGGCCGCAGCGTGGAGCTCCTGTACCGGGGGCTCGCGCACACGCGCGGCGACCAGGTCGTCTGGCTCCCTGAGGAGCGGATCCTATTCACGGGCGACCTCGTCGAGTCGCGGATCTTCCCGATCTACCCGTTCTTCCCGCCCGACGACGCAGACGTGAACGGCAGCCTCTGGATCGAGGTCCTGCGCTGGCTCGAGGGGCTCGGGCCACGCCAGGTCGTGCCCGGCCACGGCGAGGTCGGCGACATATCGGCGATCACCGACGCGCGCGAATACCACGAGCTCCTGCGCGAGCTGACGTTCGCCCAGGCTGACGCCGGTGCAAGCGCCGACGAGGCGGTCGCGGCGATCGAACCCGGCATCCACGAGCGCTATCCCGACTGGATCCAGCCCGAGTGGGTGGCGTTCGGCATCCGCTCCTTTCACGCCGAGCGGACGGGCTAGAGGGCCGACCGGCTCATTGACATGTCACACTCGATGTGGTCCGATGACTGCCTGGAAAGGCGGTGGCGGATGCGTGGCGCCCCCCGTCGATGGGGCCACCGCGCGAACTGCGTTCTTCGAACGTACGAGGAGGAGGCAAGGTGACCACACGTCTACGGCGCGGCGGCTTGATTGCGGCCGTCGCTCTCTCCGTCTCGACCGCCGGCGTCGCCGGCGTCGCCGGCTCGCTCGCCGCGAGCGGCGGCTCCGACGCGATTCCCGCGGGCTACACGGGAGTGGAGTCAAAGCTGCCGACCGCGTTCAAGACGCCGGTCAAGAAGGGAGGCTCCTGCACGATCGGCTTCCAGAACCCCATCGCGGCGAACGAGTTCCTCGGCTTCCTGCAAAGGGCGGTCGTTGCCGAGGGCAAGCGCTACGGGTGCCGAGTCATCACGCTCGACGACGCGCTCAGCCCGGACAAGCAGGTCACCAACATGCAGCAGCTGCTCGCACAGAAGGTCGGCGTGATCATCTTCTATCCGCTCGACCCGAAGGCGACGACGCCGGTGCTGAGGCAGGCCCAGCGGCAGGGCGTGCCGGTGATCGCGATCGACGCGAGCTTCGGCAGCACGAAGAAGGTGCCGCTGATCACGACGCAGGTATGGCAGAGCCGCGACACGCAGGCCTACTTGCAGGCAAAGGTGCTGAAGCAGGTCAAGCCGAACGCCAAGGTCGGCATCATCGGCATCGGGATCCCCGTCCCGGCTATCAAGTACCTGGTGCAGCGGGAGACCTTCTGGGCAAAGAAGGCGGGTCTGACCATCGTTGGCAGCCAGGACAACCCGTCCGACGACGTCACGGGCGGCGAGAAGGCGGCAAACGCGCTGCTCCAGCGCCACTCGGACATCGATGCCGTGATCGGCTACAACGACCCCTCCGCCCTCGGGGCGATCATCGCCGCGCGTAGCGCGGGCCGCAGAGTGACCGTGATCGGGCTCAACGGCTCGAGCGACGGGATCAGCGGCGTGAAGGCCGGACGGCTGGCAGCGACGGTCCAGGTCGACCCAATCGGCATCGGGGTGCAGACGGCCCGTGCTGCATACAGCCTGATCACGAAGCAGAACCTCCCCCTGCCGCACATCGTCTTGCGGCCGGGGCGGCTCGTGACCAAGGCGAACGTCGGCTCGATCCCGAGCTGGGCCGCGCAGCTGAAGGCAATCAAGTAACAACCTGTGACGTGGGGCGGGCGAACCCCGCCCCACCGCTCACTCGCCCCATCGATGTCGGCATCTGCCTCGCCCTCGTCACCATCAGCGCCCCTCCTGGTCGGCGAGGCGCTTCACAAGCGCTACGGCGGCGTACACGCCCTCCGCGGCGCGCGACTCGCGATGCGGGCAGGGGAGGTGCACGCGCTCGTCGGCGAGAATGGCTCCGGCAAGTCGACGCTGCTCAAGATCCTGTCGGGGCAGATCCAGGCCGACGCCGGCACGATCACGCTCGACGGGCGACCGGCCGGGTTCCGAACACCGACCGACGCGCTGCGGGCCGGCATCGCGACGGTGACGCAGGAGACGACCCTTGCGCAGGATCTTTCGATCGCCGAGAACGTCTTTCTCGGCCATCGGATGGCCAAGCGGGGTCCCGTCATCGACTGGCGCGGCACGCGCAGTCGCGCGCTCGCCGCCCTACAGCGGCTCGGTCTCGACGTCGACCCGTCACTGCCCGTCCGCAGACTTCGCCCCGACCAGCAGCAGATGGTCGAGATCGCGCGCGCTCTCTCGATCGACGCACGGGTCCTGATCCTCGACGAGCCGACGAGCTCCTTGACGGACGACGAGGTGGCGGCGCTCTTCGGCCTCGTCCGCAAGCTGCGCCAGGAGGGTGTGGCGACCATCTTCGTCTCGCATCGACTCAAGGAGGTCTTCGACCTCGTCGACCGCGTCACCGTCCTGCGCGACGGCCGTACCGTGGCGGAGGCGTCGATCGAGGAGCTCGACCGGCCAAAGTTGATCCACCTCATGGTCGGCCGCGCGCTCGAGGAGATAGAGCCGCCCCCGGCGCAGGAGCGAGAGGGCACCGCTGCGCTGCGGGTCCGCGGCCTGACGCTTCCGCGTGGCTTCGCCGAGGTCGATCTCGAGGTGGCGCCCGGCGAGATCGTCGGGCTGGCGGGCCTTGTCGGCGCCGGGCGGAGCGAGCTGCTCGAGGCGCTGTTCGGGCTCCACCGGCCGACCGCCGGTGTGGTCGAGGTCAACGGAACGGAAGTCGCGTTCAAGCATCCCCGCCAGTCGATCCGCAACGGCGTGGCATTCGTTCCCGCAGATCGGAAGCTGCACGGTCTCGTGCTCGAGATGAGCGTGCGCGAGAACCTGGTGATGGCGTCCACCTCCCGGCTCTCGCGGGCGCGTCGTCCGGCCGCCCGGCGGGAGCTGCCGATCGTGCGCTCCTCGTTCGACGGAATGCACATCCGCGCGCACTCGTCGCGGGTGCCGGTGGCAACGCTCTCGGGCGGCAACCAGCAGAAGGTCGTGCTCGGGAAGTGGCTTGCGACCGAGCCGCGGGTCCTGATGCTCGACGAGCCGACCCGCGGCGTCGACGTCGGGGCGAAGAGCGAGATCTACCGGTTACTCTTCGACGTGGCCCAGAGCGGCGTCGGGATCCTCGTTTCCTCGTCCGAGAACCCGGAGCTGCTGACGCTCTGCGATCGGGTCATCGTCATGTTTCGCGGCCGGGTCGCCGCGGAGCTGTCGCGGGACGAGGCCACCGAGGCTCGGATCGCCCACTTCGCCGGAGGGCATCGGTGACCGCCGAGGCGCCCGTCGCGGACGCCCAGCGGCAGCGCGTACTCGACCACGCGGCCGGCGTGTGGTCGGCGTCGAGCCGCTATGCGGTGGTCCTGCTCCTTCTCCTCGGGATCTTCGCCTACTTCTCCATGACCCAGCCGGACTTCCTCTCGCAGGCGAACATCGAGAACCTGCTCACGTCGAGCTCGATCCTCTTCGTCGTCTCGATCGGAATGACGTTCGTGGTGCTGACCGGCGGCATCGACCTGTCCGTGGGCTCGTTGCTCGCGCTGTCGGGAATCGTGCTCTCGACGCTCTTCAACGACTGGGGGCTGGCCGCACCGCTTGCCGTGCTGCTCACCTGCCTGATCGCCGCGCTCATCGGCGGGGCGGTCAACGGCGTGCTGATCGGCAAGGTCGGCCTGTCCTTTTTCGTCGTCACGCTCGGCACACTCTCGCTGTATCGCGGCATCGTGAACATCTGGTCCGACACGGAGACGACGTACATCACCTCCGGCTTCGTGGACGGAATCGGCTTCGGCAAGCTCGCCGGCGTGCCGTACCCGGTGTGGATCATGGTCGCGACGTACGTCGTCGGTCTCGTCGTGCTGCGCTGGACCTACTTCGGGCGCGACGTCTACGCGGTCGGAGGAAACATCGCGGCCGCGCGACTGTCCGGGATCAACGTCGCGCGCACACTCATCCTGGTCTACGCGATCGCGGGCCTCTGCGCCGGCATCGCGGGCGTGATCCAGGCCGGGCGCCTGGGCGCGGCGAGCCCGCTCGTCGGCGAGTCGACGCCGCTCGACGCGGCCGCCGCGGTCCTGCTCGGCGGCACGAGCTTCCTCGGCGGGGTCGGCGGCGTCACCGGCACAGCCGTGGGCGTCCTCTTCATCGGCACGCTCCAGAACGGGCTCTCGATCGCGGCCGTCTCGAGCTTCTGGCAGCAGGTCGTCACCGGCGCGATCCTGATCGTCGCGATCTCGATCGACCGTATCCAGCAGCAGGGCGGGCTCCGCCGGCGGAGGGGCACGGGCCTGTGACAGCCTCGCACGAGCTTGTCAACCCGGACGGTCTGGCTGAGCCGGCCGGGTACACCCACGTCGTCGTCGCCGCGCCCGGGCGGCTCGTGTTCGTCGCGGGGCAGATCGCGAGCGACGCAGACGGTGTTTGCCGCGGCGAGACGATCGCCGAGCAGCTCGAGCTCGCGCTGCAGAATCTCGCCGGCGCGCTGGGAGCGGTGGGCGGCGCGCCGGAGCACGCCGTCTCGATCCAGATCTACACGACCGACATGGAGGCTTACCGTACGGAGGCGCGCGAGATCGGCGAGCGTTACCGCACGGTCTTCGGCCGCCACTACCCCGCGATCTCGCTCTTCGAGGTCACAAGGCTCTACGACCCGGCCGCGCTGGTGGAGATCGTCTGCACGGCGGTGATCCCGTGACGCTCGAGGATGCCCTCGGCTTTCAGCTCACCGAGCTCGGACCCGAGGTGGCGCACGCTCAGGTCGAGATCGACGAACGCCACCTGCAGTCGCTCGGCGTGGTGCACGGTGGCGTCTACGCGGCACTCGCGGAGTCGATTGCGTCGCACGCGACGGCGGCGATGGTGAGACCGGACGGCTATCTCGCGCTCGGGCTCTCGAACCTCACGAGCTTCTTCCGCCCGGTCTCGAGCGGCATGATCCGTGCGGAGGCGACCCGCCTTCACCGCGGCCGCACCACGTGGGTATGGGACGTGAACTTCACGGAGGCGGCGGGCGCACTCTGCGCGACGTCGCGAATCACGGTCGCCGTCCGGCCTGCGGAGCCGGCATGAGCGAGGAGCTCTTCTTCGCCGACCTCCCGTACGTCCGGATCCAGGGGATCCTCGACTCGCCGCGCGCGCCGGTGCTCCTCTGGCCCGTAGGCTCGACCGAGCCGCACGGGCCGCACTCGCCGCTGGCGACCGATCCGATCATCTCGATCGGGATCGCCGAACGTGTCGCGCGCAAGCTCGCCGACGACCCGGAGCTGAGGGTGCTCATCCTGCCGACGCTCTCGTACGCCGTCACCCGTTACAGCGCCGGCTTTGCCGGGGCGATCCACGTGAGCGAGGAGACGCTCAAGGCGATCGTCGTCGACGTCTGCACGTCGCTCGCAGGCCAGGGCTTCCCGCACGTCGTGCTCGTGAACAATCACTTCGAGCCCGAGCACGTGCAGACGCTGCACCGTGCTATCGACGAGCTCGAGGAGAACGGCGTTCGAGCGGGCTACCTCGACCTCACGCGTAAGGAGCGCGCCCAGCGGCTGACCGACGAGTTCAAGCTCGGCGAGTGCCATGCGGGACGCTACGAGACGTCCCTCGTGCTCGCGCAGACGCCCGAGCTCGTCGACCGCGAGGCGATGGCGCGGCTCGAGTACGTGCCGGTGAGCCTGCCCCGGGTGATCGCCGCGGGGATGAAGGACTTCCGGGAGATGGGCCTCTCACAGGCCTACTGCGGCGCGCCTGCCGAGGCGACGGCGGCGGAAGGGGAGACGACCTTCGAGGTGCTCGCGGAGATGACCATCGAGCTCGTCCGCGCGCTCGTCGCCGGCACGGGCGGACGCGACAAGTCGGGCTTGTTCGGCCGTGTCTAAGCCGACGGACGGGAAAGGAGCACGCGCGTGGCCTCGGTGACGAAGGTCGACCCGGTCACCTTCGAGATCATCCGCCACAAGCTCTACAGCGTGATGGACGAGGCGATCATCGCGCTCGAGAACGTCTCGGGATCGCCGATCACAAACGAGGGTCACGACCTGATGGCCTCGCTCTACAAGGCGGACGGCGGTCTGATGGTGGGCGGGGTCGGGTTCCTGCACCATCTGACGAGCGCCGCGCAGGCGGTCAAGCACATTCTTCAGACGTACTCCGACGACCCGGGGATCGACGAGGACGACGTCTACTTCCTGAACGACTCCTACACGGCCGCTCTGCACCCGCCGGACGTGTACCTCATCTCGCCGATCCATTTCCGGGGGCGGCTCGACCGGCTTCGCCGCCAATTTCGTCCACGTGACGGACATCGGCGCGATCGACCCCGGCGGCTTCTCTCCGAGCGCGCGCGACAACTACCAGGAGGGCTTCCAGTCGAAGGGGCTCAAGCTCGTCGAGGGCGGGCGCATGCGGCGGGACGTCCTCGACACCTTCCTCAACATGGTGCGCGACCCGGGCATGACGCAGCTCGACCTGAAGTCGCAGCTCGCCGCGAACCACGTCGCGAAGCAGCGCATGCTCGAGCTCTACGAAGACTACGACGTCGACGTCGTCGAAACCGTCTCGGAGGAGCTGATCCGGCAGTCCGAGCAGCTCGTTCGCAACCGGCTCTCGGAGCTCCCGGACGGCGAGTGGCGCGTGCGCGAGTACATCGACATGCCCGGCGCGAACGCGAAGGTCGAGCTGACTGCGACCAAGGAAGGGGACACCCTCACGTACGACTTCACCGGCTCGAGCCCACAGGTCGAGCTCGGGGTCAACTGCTCCTACTGGGCGACCTGGGGCGGCCTCTTCGCGCCGATCTTCCCGCTGCTGGCGTGGGACGTGACGTGGAACGAAGGGGTCACGCGGCCGATCAGGCTGATCGCGCCCGAGGGGACGATCGTGAACTGCATCCGGCCGGCGCCGATCTCGATCGCGACCGTGGGCACGATCCAGATCGTCAACAACCTCTCGACGCTGGTGCTCTCGAAGCTCTTCGGGGCAAGCGAACGCTACGCCCACCGCGCGACCGCGGTCTGGCACGGCAGCCACGCGCACGTAGAGACCCACGGCTTCACTGCGGAGGGAGAGTTCTTCGTCGCACCGCTCACAGACACGTTTTGCGGTGCCGCCGGCGCGCGCGCCTTCGCCGACGGCGTCGACATGGGCGGCGAGATCCCGAACATCGTCTCGCGCTGGGCGAACGCCGAGAGTCAGGAGCTGAACACGCCGATTCGCTACCTCTTCCGCCGTGCCGTGCCCGACTCGGGCGGCCCCGGCAAGTACCGCGGGGGCGTCTGCCACGAGTACGCCTTCACGCCGAACGGGGCGAACGAGGTCGGGCTCGTGCTCTTCGGCAAGGGCACTCGTGCGCCGATGAGCCTCGGCATCTTCGGGGGTTATCCGGGCTGCAACGTGGGCTACACCACCTTCCGTCAGGGCAACGTCCACGAGCTACCCGACCGGCTCGAGGAGCTGCGCGGCTCGGAGCAGTTCGATCAGTTCTGGGGGACGCTCGAGCTCCACGACGGGGACGTCCAGTACGTCCGCTTCATGGGCGGGGGCGGCTACGGCGATCCGCTCGATCGTGAGCCGGAGCTCGTGCTGAGGGACGTGCTCGCCGGCCTCGTCACCGACGGGCCGGCACGCGACATCTACGGCGTCGTGACCGCCGCGGGTGCGGTGGACGGCGACGCGACGCGGGCGCGGCGGCGCGAGCTGCGCGCCGAGCGACTTGGGCGACCGTTCGAAGCCGCGGACGAGAGGATCGATGTCCCGCGCACCGGCAAGCGGCTCGCGGAGTATCTCCAGCGCACAGCGAGTGACGCCACGCAGTGCACGTGGTGCGGCACAGAGGTCGCGCCCGCGGGCAGCGGACTGGAAGGACCATGCCGTCCTGCGCCGCCTACCCGTCGAGAAGACCGGCCCGAACAGGACGGTCGCCGGAGAGTTCTTTCTGATCGAGGCCTTCTGCCCGGGCTGCGCGACGCTTCTGGACGCCGAGCTCGCCGCCGGCGACGACCCGCCGCGCCACGACCGCGTGCGGAGCTGGCCGGACGGGTGATCCGGCACGAAGACATCCCGCGCGACTTCAACCTGGCCGGCTGGTTTCTCGATCGCAACGTCGACGAGGGTCGCGGCGACCGCGTTGCGCTGTACGGCGCCACGAGCGTGTCGTACCGCGAGCTGGCGTCGCTACAGAACCGCGCCGGAAACGTGCTGCTCGGGCTCGGCGTGCGGCCGGAGGACCGCGTCCTGCTCGCGCTCTCCGACGGCCCGGAGTTCGTCGCATGCTGGTACGCGGCGCTGAAGGTGGGCGCAGTCGTCGCAGAGGCGTACACGTTCCTCCCGGCCAAGGACTACGCGTACTACCTTGGCTACTCGCGGGCGCGGGTGGTCATCGTGGACGGGACGACGCTCGCAAACGTGCGTGAGGCCGTGCGCGGGCTTGCGCCGGCGCCGTCGATCCTCGTTGTCGGGGCCGAGGCCGGGCCGGGTGAGACGTCCTTCGAGGCAGCCGCCGCCGCGGCCCCGGACACACTCGAGCCGGCCCGCACGGGGAAGGACGACCCCGCGCTCTGGAAGTTCACGACGGGCTCGACCGGCGAGCCGAAGGCCGTCTGCCACCTCATGCACGACGCTCTGATCTCGCACGAGAGCTTCGCGGTCGACGTCGTCGGCTACACGCGAGGACGACATCGTGTTGCCCGTGCCGAAGCTCTTCTTCGGGTACGCGCGTGACGCGGCGACGCTCTTCACCTTCGGCGTCGGCGCGGCGGGCATCGTGTTCCCGGAGCGCTCGACCCCAGAGCTTCTCTTCGACCTGATCGAACGCCACCGTCCGACGATCATGGTGCAGGTGCCGACGATGATGAGCGCGATGCTCGAGCATCCCGGTAGCCGCGAGCGCGACCTCTCGTCGCTGCGGCTCTGCCTCTCGTCGGGCGAGGCGCTCCCCAAGGAGGTGCATCGGCGCTGGTTCGACACGTACGGCGTCGAGGTGCTGGAGGGCGTCGGCTCGTCCGAGCTGTACCACATCTACCTCTCGAACCGGCCCGGCCGCGCGCGCCCCGGCAGCGTCGGCGAGGCCGTGCCCGGCTACGAGGCAAAGCTGCTCGACGACGCCCAGCGGCCCGTTCCCGACGGTGAGCCGGGCGAGCTCTGGATGTCCGGCGAGAGCGCCGGCCTCTGCTACTGGGGCGACCACGAGCGCTCGAAGCGCACCTTCCACGGCGACACCGTCCGCACCGGCGACCTTTTCGTGCGCGATGCCGACGGCTTCTACTGGTACCGCGGCCGGGCCGACGACCTGCTGAAGGTCGGCGGGATCTGGGTGGCGCCCCTCGAGCTCGAGAACTGCCTACTCAGCCACCCTGCAGTCGCGGAGGTTGCGGTCGTCGGCTACGAGGAGGGGGGCCTGACGCTTCCCGCTGCGTTCGTCGTCCTGCGCGAGGGCCATGAGGCCGGTGCGCGCGAGTTGCAGGACTTCGTTCGGTCGGAGCTCTCACCGCACAAGTACCCGCGTGACGTCCGCTTCATGTCCGAATTGCCCAGGACGGCGTCGGGAAAGGTCGACCGGAAGTCGCTCGGGAACCGCCAGGAGGCTCGCGCCTAGTGGAGTACGTGGTCGGCATCGACATCGGCGGCACCTGCACCGACTGCGTTGTCGTCGGCGAGAACGGAGACGTGACCCTCGGCAAGGCATTCTCGACACCACCGGATTTCTCCGGTGGCATCCAGGACGCCCTCGGCACGGCCGCGCAGCAGCTCGGCACCGACGTCGGAACGATTCTCGCGAGCACGCGGCTCTTCCTCCACTCGAGCACGGTGGCGGAGAACGCCGTCGTCGACGGGACGCTCGCCAAGGCCGGCATCGTCACGACGCGTGGCTTCGAGGACACGCTGTTCGCGATGCGCGGCGGATACGGCCGCTGGTCGGGTCTCACCGAGGACGAGAAGCGCAATCCCATCGACACCGACAAGCTGCCGGCGATCGTGCCGCGCAACCTGATCGTCGGGATCCGCGAGCGCATCGACTCGAACGGCGCGGTGAAGGCGGCGGCGCAGGACGCCGACATCGAGCAGGCCGTGCAGACGCTCGTGGATGCCGACGTGGAGGCGATCGGCGTCTCGACGCTCTGGTCGTTCGTCGAACTCGCAGACCGAGAAGCAGGTTGCGGAAGTCGTACGGCGGATCGCGCCCAAGGCATTTCTCACGCTCTCGCACGAGATCGCCCCGGTCGTCGGCGAGTACGAGCGAACCTCCACGGCCGCGTTGAACGCGCGCCTCGGCCCGGTCGTCCACGGCTATCTCGACAACCTCCGGTCGAACCTCGCCGAGCATGGCTTCAGGGGCCAGCTGCTCGTCGCCCAGGCCTACGGCGGCCTGCTGCCGGTGGACGAGGCGGCCGAGCGGCCGGTCGGGATGATCGAGTCGGGTCCCGTCAGCGGTCTCGTCGGCTCGCAGGCGCTCGGCGAGCAGCTGGGCCTGCGCAACATCATCGCGGCGGACATGGGTGGCACGACCTTCAAGGTCGGCACGGTCCGCGAGGGCCTGATCGAGTACCAGCGCGAGTCGATGGTGCTGCGCTACCACTACGCGCTGCCGAAGATGGACGTCGTCTCGCTCGGCCTCGCGGGCGGCAGCATCATCTCCGTCGACGCGCGCACGGGAACGCCTCGCATCGGCCCGAGGAGCGCCGGCTCCTATCCGGGCCCGGTCTGTTACGCGCACGGCGGTGAGGAGCCGACGATCACCGACATCGACGCGATCCTCGGGTACCTCAATCCGGCGTACTTCCTGGGCGGCCGTGCCGAGCTCGACATCGACGAAGGCGCGGCGGCTCTTCGAGGAGAAGGTGGCGGGGCCACTCGGCCTCGAGCTGATCCCGGCCGCGGCGGCGATGTACAAGCTCGCGAACAGCCTCTTCTACGACCTGCTGCACAAGACGACCGTGCAACGCGGTCTCGACCCGCGCCGCTTCGCGCTCTTCTCGTTCGGCGGCACAGCCGGCATGCACGTGGGCGCCTACGGCGAGCACCTCGGCGTCTCGCAGATCGTGATCCCGTACACGGCCTCGGTGCACGGCGCCTTCGGCCTCGTCACCTCGGACATCGCCCATGAGGACCAGATCACGCAGCCGCTGCGGGCGCCGTTCGACGTGGAGGCGATCGCCGGGATCTACGCCCAGCTCGAGGAGCGGATCGTCGCGCAGCTGCAGGCGGAGGGTTTCGACCGCAGCCAGATGCGGCTCAACCGCGCGGTCGACATGCGCTACCGGCGCCAGGTCCACATCCTCACGTCGCCGTTCGTCGGCGCCGAGGTGACAGCCGACTCGCTGGAGCAGACAGTCGACATGTTCGAGCGGCTGTACGAGGAGAAGTACGGGCCGCAGTCCGCCTACCGCGAGGCGGGCATCGAGCTCGTGAGCTATCGCGTCCGCGGCATCGGCGTCGTCAGCAAGCACGTGTTCCTCGTCGAGCAGCTCGCGACGTACCGACCCTTCAGAGGCGCTCGTCGAGCGCGTCGAGGCGTGGGTGGACAAGTCGAGCCAGCTCCAAGAGGTGCCGGGCTACGACTTCGAGCGCCTGCGCCCTGGGAACGCGATTCCGGGCCCAGCCATCGTCTGGACGCCGATCACGACACTGGTCGTCCCGCCCGGCACAGACTGCGCGTCTCGACGAGCATCGCAACCTCGTCCTCACGGTGGACCGTTGAGGACGGTTGTGGTGACGGGCGGCGGCAAGGGAATCGGCGCAGCAGTCTGCGCGCGCTTCGAGGGCGACCGGGTGGTCTCCGTAGGGCGCACCCCCGGTGAGGTGGACGAGGTCTGCGACGTGAGGGACGAAGACGCCGTGGCAAAGCTCTTCGAGCGCGTCGGTGCGGTGGACGTCCTCGTGAACAACGCGGGCGTCGCCGAGTCGGCGCCGCTCGCGCGGACGACGCTCGCAGACTGGCGGCGCCAGCTCGACGTCAACGCCACCGGCGCGTTCCTCTGCACACGCGCAGCCGTGCCCGGGATGGTGGAGCGCGACTCCGGCCGCGTCGTCACGGTCGCCTCGACTGCGGGCCTTGCGGGCGGGCGCTACGTGGCCGCGTACACGGCGTCCAAGCACGCTGCCGTCGGCCTGATGCGGGCAGTGGCCGCCGAGGTGGCGGGGACGCGGCGTGACGGCGAACGCAGTCTGCCCCAGCTACGTGCGCACGCCGATGACCGAGCGCACGCTCGAGCGCATCTCCGAAACAGACCGGACGCAGCCGCGAGGAGGCGCTGGCCACGCTGGAGGCGTCGACGCCGCTCGGCCGGCTGCTCGAGCCGGAGGAGGTGGCCGAAGCAGTCTGGTATCTGGCCTCGGACCTGGCCGCGGCGGTCAACGGTCACGCGCTCGTGCTCGACGGGGGCGGAGTGTGAACTCGTTCGCGCTCGACGTCGTGGACGGCGTCGCGACGGTGACGCTCGACCGGCCGAAGCGCCTGAACGCGCTCACGTTCGAGGTCTACGCCGACCTCCGCGACTTCTTCCAGGGACTGCCGGAGCGCGCGGACGTGCGCGCGGTCGTCATCACAGGCCGCGGCCGCGCCTTCTGCTCCGGCGGCGACGTCCACGAGATCATCGGCCCGCTCGTCGAGGCCGATGCCGAGTCGCACCTCGAGTTCACGCGCATGACCGGCGCGGTGATCCACGCGATGCGCACCTGCCCGCAGCCGATCGTGGCCGCCGTCAACGGCACCGCCGCGGGCGCAGGAGCGGTGATCGCGCTCGCTGCCGACCTGCGCGTCGTGGCGCGCTCCGCGACGTTTGCGTTCCTCTTCACGAAGGTCGGCCTGAGCGGCGCGGACATGGGCGCGGCGTACCTGCTGCCGCGCGTCGTCGGACTCGGTCGCGCCTCGGAGCTGCTGCTGCTCGGCGAGACGATCGACGTCGAGACCGCCGACCGCTACGGCCTCGTGACGCGGCTCGTCGACGACGAAGCGGTGCTGGGCGAGGCCTCTGCGCTCGCCGCAGCGGCTCGCGTCCGGCCCGGGCCTCGCCTACGCCGAGACGAAGCGACTGCTCTCTCGCGAGCTCGACCTGGACCTCGCGAGCGCGATCGAGCTCGAGGCCCAGGCGCAGGCGCTCCTGATGGCAACGCGGGACTACCGCGAGTTCCACGCGGCGTTCACGGAGAAGCGCGAGCCGACGTGGGAGGGGCGCTAGGCCGAATAGAGGCGCCTCGCGATGATCTCCCGCTGGATCTCCGAGGCGCCCTCGTAGATGCGCAGCGCGCGAACGTCGCGGTAGAGGCGCTCGAGCAGATGCCCGGCCTCGAGCGCAGCCGCGCCGTGGACCTGGATCGCGGTGTCCACGACCTGCTGAGCGGTCTCGGTCGCGACGAGTTTCGCCATCGCCGAGAGCTTGGGCACGTCGTCGGCTCCCTCGTCGTACGCGGCCGCCGCCTTGGCGACGAGCGCCCGCGCCGCTTCGAGCCGGGCTGCCGCATCGGCCAGCTGGTGCGAGACGCCCTGGAATTCCTGCAGCCGCCGGCCGAAGGCCTCCCGCTCACCGGTGTAGGCGACCGCGGCGTCCAGCGCGGCCTGCGCCATCCCGACCGCTCCGGCGCCCACGCTCGGGCGGAAGACGTTGAGGGTGGCCATCGCGACCTTGAAGCCGCCGTCGACGTCGCCGAGGACGTTCTCCTGCGGGACGAGCACGCCGTCGAGCTCGAGCGTCCCGATCGCGTGGGGCGCCACGAGCGAGAGCGGTCGGCCGGACACGCCGTTCGGCGTCCGCCTCGACGACGAAGGCGGTCAGCCCGCGCGCGCCGGCACCGGCGGTCGTGCGGGCGAACACCGTGTAGAAGTCCGCGTCAGGAGCGTTCGAGATCCACTTCTTGACGCCCGTGAGGCGCCAGCCCGTACCTTCGGGCTCCGCCGCGAGCGCGAGCGACGCGACGTCGCTGCCCGCCTCGGGCTCGGTGAGGGCGAAGGCGGCGACGGCCTCGCCGGCCGCGACGGCCGTAACCCACCTGGACGCCAGCTCGGCGCGGCCGTGCAGCAGGATCGGATGCGTGCCGAGACCCTGGCAGGCAAATGCCGTCTCCGCCTCGGTCGACTCGACCGCGATCGCCTCGCGGATCCGGCAGAGCTCGCGCGCCGACGTCTTGCCGTCGAGCGGCAGCACGGGCTCCAGGAGGCGGTGCTCGCCGAGCGCGCGAATCAGCGGGCGGTTGACGCGCCCCGGCTCGCCCGCGTGTGCGAGCGGCGCGAGCACGTCGCGTGCGAGCCGCCTGATCTCCGTCTCGACGGCGCTCACCGCGCGCGCGCGGGCACGTTCGGCCGCCAACGCTGCGGCTGCTCCGTGCGGTCGGGCTCTTCGAACGGGCTCGGCTCGACCCCCATGTCCCGCCGGCCCGTGTTGGGCCGCTTCGAGCCGCTGCGGTACTGGATCGGCCAGGTCACCCCGTCGCCGCCGTACTCCTGCTCCGCGGCGGCGTGCAGCGTCCAGGCGGGGTCGTAGAGGTGCGGCCGCGCCAGCGCGCAGAGGTCGGCGCGTCCAGCGAGCAGGATGCTGTTGACGTCGTCGTAGCTCGAGATGGCGCCGACAGCCACCGTCGCGATGCCGACCTGGTGCCGGATCGCGTCGGCGTACGGCGTCTGGTAGCTGCGGCCGTAGGCGGGCCTCGCGTCCGGCGTCGTCTGGCCGGTCGAGACGTCCACGATGTCGCAGCCGTGCTCCTTCAGCATCGCCGCGAAGGCCACGGCGTCCGCGCGCTCGAAGCCCTCCGGCACCCAGTCCGTCGCGGAGATGCGCACCGAGATCGGCCGCTCCGGCGGCCAGGCGGCCCGAACGGCGTCGAAGACCTCGAGCGGAAACCGCGCGCGGTGCTCGAGCGACCCGCCGTAACGGTCGGTGCGGCGGTTCGAGAGCGGACTGAGGAAGCTCGACAGCAGGTAGCCGTGCGCCATGTGCAGCTCCAGCAGGTCGAACCCGGCCTCGATCGAGAGCCTCGTGGCGGTCACGTACTGCTCGAGCACGTCCGCGAAATCCCGATCGTCCATCTCCTTGGGCGCCTGCGATACGGGGAGGTAGGGGAGAGGCGAGGGCGCGAGCAGCGGCCAGTTGCCGTCCTCGAGCGGCAGGTCGACGCCCTCCCACATCAGCTTCGTCGAGCCTTTGCGGCCCGAGTGGCCGAGCTGGACGCCGATCCGCGCGTCCGAGTTCGCGTGCACGAAGTCGACGATGCGCTTCCACGCAGCGACCTGGCCCTCCTCCCAGAGGCCCGCGCAGCCCGGCGTGATGCGCCCGACGGGCGACACGCAGAGCATCTCGGACATCACGAGCCCGGCGCCGCCGAGGGCACGCGAGCCGAGGTGCACGAGGTGGAAGTCGTCGACGTAGCCGTCGACGCGCGGAGTACATGTCCATGGGAGAGACGACGACGCGGTTCTGGAGCTGGAGATCGCGGAGCCGGAACGGCATGAACATCGGCGGCCGCGGCGACAGGGGCTCCGGCGCTCCCACTTGCCGCTGCGCCTCGTGGGCGAACCAATCGTCGACCTCCCCGACGAAGCGGTCGTCGCGCAGGCGCAGGTTGTCGTAGGTGATCCGGCGGCTGCGTGTGAGCAGGTTGAAGACGAACTGGATGTCGGCCTGGTGAACGTACTGCGGTAGGTCCTCGAACCACTGGGCGCTCGCGGCGGCAGCGCGCTGGGTGCTCGCCACGAGCGGCCTGCGCGCCGACTCGTAGGCGACGAGGGCGGCCGGGACACCGTCCTCGCGCAGAAGCGCCGACACGAGCTCGGTCGCGTCCTCCACGGCGAGCTTCGTCGCCGAGCCAATCGAGAAGTGCGCCGTGTGCGCGGCGTCGCCGAGCAGCACGATGTTGTCGTGGAACCAGCGCTCGACCTTCAGCGTCGGGAAGCTCAGCCACTTCGAGTTGTTCGCCAGCAGCTCGTGGCCATCCGAGCAGCTCCGCGAGCATGTCCTTCAGGATCGCGACGCTCTCCAAGGTCGCTGTCGCCCGGCCTCGAGGCCGCGGACGCGAAACGCTCGAAGCCGGCGCGCCGCCAGACCTCTTCGCGCATCTCGACGATGAAGGTCGACTCGCGCTCGTTGTAGGGGTAGGCGTGCACCTGGACGATCCCGTGCGACGTCTCGAGAATGAAGAACTTGAAGGCGTCGTAGCGCCTGGTCGGTGGCGAGCCAGATGAACTTGCACGCGCCCGGCTCGACAGACGGCTCGAACACGTCCGCGTGTGCGGCGCGCACGTCCGAGCTGACGCCGTCCGCTCCGACGACCAGGTCGTAGCCTTCGAGCTCGTCCGGGTGCGGCGCCTCCGATTCGTGGTGGAGCACTGACGCCGAGGTCACCCGCCCGCTGTTGCATGAGGGTCACGAGCGCCGAGCGTGAGAGAGCCGAGAAGCCGTGGCCGCCGGAGGTGTACACGCGCCCGTTCAGGTGGACGTCGATCTGCCCCCAGTGGGCGCAGTCGCGGACGATCGCGGCGTGCACCGGTTCATCGGCGCGTTGAATCGCGTCCATCGCCTCGTCCGAGAAGACGACGCCGAAACCGTAGGTGGCCCCTGCGCGATTTCGGTCCCAGAGCTCGACCGATGCACCAGGGAGTGTTTTCTTGGCCAGGATGGCGAACACAAGGCCTCCGGGCCCGCCACCTAGGCACGCGATGCGCATGAGTCTTTATATCCCGGGCGACATCCGTGTCGTGTGACGACATATGGCGCTGGCCGCCACCGGCCACGCGACCGCGATACTCAGCTCGTGACCACGCTGGGCCTGCCGTGAGGGGCGCGAGGTGACGGGCCCTCCGCACGCCGATGACGAGGCGCTTCCGCCGCGCGAGTCGGACGAGGCAGAGCGAGAAGCAGAGGAGCTGGAGGACGGCAGCCTCGACCCGGACGAGCTGACCGGCGAGCCGGCCTGGTGGGACGAGGGCAGCGACGACGAGACCTGACCGTCCGGTAAGCCACCTCGCAGGACGGGATTCGAGGGCGCCGGGACCGGGAACAATGGGCCAATGCCGGCGACGCGGCCTGCGCTTCCGTCCCGGTACGCGACGCCGGAGCTGATCGCGTACGGGGGCATGGGGGAGGTCTACCGGGCGACCGACGAGACGCTCGGGCGGACCGTCGCCGTGAAGGTGCTCTCCGAGCGCTACGCGAGGGACGACGAGTTCCATGCGCGGTTCCTGCGCGAGGCGCAGACCGCGGCGAGCCTCTCGGGCGAGGCGAACGTGATCGTGATCCACGACGTGGGGGAGACGCGGGACGACCTGCCCTTCATCGTGATGGAGTACGTCCCCGGCGGGACGGTCGCCGACCGGCTGCGCGCCGGCCGCGTCGACTCCGAGCAGGCGCTGCGCTGGCTCGAGCAAGCAGCGGCGGCACTCGACCGCGCGCACGCCCGCGGGATCGTCCATCGCGACGTGAAGCCCGCCAACCTGCTCGTCGCCGACGACGACACGATCCGCGTCTCCGACTTCGGCATCGCCCGCGCGGCCGGGAACGACACCCTGACGCTCGCCGGGACCGTGCTCGGCTCGTCCGGCTACATGGCGCCGGAGCAGGCGCGCGGCGAGCCGGCCACGCCCGCCAGCGACCGGTACGCGCTGGCCTGCGTCGCGTTCGAGCTCCTGACCGGTCGGCGGCCCTTCGTGCGTGACAACCCGGCGGCCGAGGCGAATGCGCACGCGACCGAAGCGGCGCCCTCGCCGAGCGAGGTCGACCCGAGTCTGCCGGCTGCGCTCGACGCCGTCTTCGCACGCGGGCTCGCGAAGCGCCCCGAGGAGCGGCACTCCAGCTGCGCGGAGCTCGTCGCCGACCTGCGCCGCGCGCGCGCCGCCACGCCGTCGGCCGCCACGACGGTCGTCGCCGCTCCGGCACCTCCCGCCGGGGCGACGGTCACCCGGCACGTCTCGCGGCCGCGGCGCACGGCCGTGCTCGTCGGCGCGGTCGGCCTGCTCGGAGCGGGAGCGGCGCTCGCATGGGCCCTCACGGGGATCGGGGACGGGGCCGACAGCGCGACCGTCGTGCTGACGGAGACATTGCAGGGCGAGACGGTCGAGCGCACCGTCACCGAGGCGAGCACCGTCGTCCTCACCGAGACCGTGGACGGCGAGACGGTCGAGCGGACCGTGACGGCGGACACCAGCGCCCCGCCTCCGCCGCCTGCATCCGGCGCGGACGGGAGCGCGCTCAACGACGAGGGCTTCCGCCTGCTGCAGGCAGGCGACGTCGAGGGCGCTCTGCCGGTGCTCGAGTCCGCGGTCGCGGCGCTGGCCGGGTCGTCGACGCTCGCGGAGGCCTACGCGTCGTACAACCTCGCCACGGCGCGGTTCGCGCTCGGCCGCTGCGACGGCGTCGGCGAGCTCCTCGACCGCTCGGAGCAGCGTGCAGGGCGAGCGCAAGGAGATCGACCAGCTCCGGAAGAAGGTCGAGAAGGCCTGCGGCGACTGACGGCGGCGGTTCACGACGCGCCGCTCGAACGGCGGCGCGCCCGCACGAGCGTTCGGTTCCCCGTACCAGAGAGTCCGGCTTGCCGTAGCACGTCAGCGCCCGCTCCCAGCCAGGCTCTGCCGGCATGTCTGCGGCGCCCTCAGCTCTCGCGACCCCTCGGACCTCCCCGGGTGGGCTCCGCGCTGCCGTCGCCTCGCCCTCGCTCGTGCTCTTCCTCGCGTTCGTCGCGAGCCAGGCGGGCGTGCTCGTCCTGTCGCCGATCCTGAGCGACGTCGCGGACGACTTCGGGGTCTCGGTGGCCGCGGCGGGGCAGCTGCGGATCCTCGCCGCGCCGCTCGCCGTCGTGGCCGCGCTCGCCGCCGGGCGCCTGCTCACCCGGTTCTCCCCGCGGGCACTGCTCGGCGCCGGGAGCGCGCTCCTCGCGGTCGGCTCGCTCGCAAGCGCAGCCGCGCCCTCGTTCGCGCTGCTCGCGCTGGCGCAGGTGCCGATGTGGGTCGGGATCTCGACCGTGCTCACCGCAGGCGTCGCCGCGACCGCGTCCTGGACCGAGCCGGGGGGCCGCACGAAGGTCGTCGCGCGCGCCTTCGCCGGGCCGCCCACAGCCTGGATCCTCGGCATGCCCGTGATCGGCGTCGTGGCGGAAGTCCACTGGCGGCTCGCGTTCCTCGCCTTCCCGCTCCCTGCCGCGCTGCTGGCCATGCTCGCCGTCGCCGGCAGGCCGCGTGACGTGCCGATCAGCGCAGCGGCGACGTCGCCTCCGGGGCCTTCTGCGCCGCGCCGACGCACGGCGCTGGGCGCTCGGAGAGCTGCTCGCGAACTCGGCCTGGGCGGGGACGCTCGTCTTCAGCGGGGCGCTGCTCACGGAGGAGTACGGCATGTCGACGACCGCGACCGGGGTCGCGCTCGCGGCCGTCGCCGTCGCGTACCTCGTCGGGAACCAGCGGGCCGGCGGAACACCGGCGGAGCGCTCCCGCCGGACGATGCTCGCCACGAGCATCGGCGCCGCCGTGGTCGTCGCGCTGATGTGGTCGCTCACGCCTGCCGTCGCGCTCACGCTCGTCCTGTTCGCGATCAGCGGCGCCATGGTCGCGACGCGAACGGTGGCGGGCACCGTCTACGGGTTCACGGTCGCGGGCGACCTCGGCCGCGAGGTCGGCACCGTCCGGGCGGTCACCACGCAGCTCGGGTACCTGATCGGCGCGCTCGCCGGCGGAGCGGCCCTCGCCCTCGGCGGCTTCGCGCTCCTGGGAGTCGCGTTCGGCGGGCTGTTCCTCGCCTCGACCGCGCCCTACGCGTTCCATCGCATGGCGCAGCGACGGGAGGCGCCGGCGGCGGCTCGGCCCGCGGTGAGGGGCGCCTCGATGCCCACGCGCGCCGTCCGGGTGAAGCACGGGCGCGTGATCCTCGTCCGGCCGCTGGCGAACGGCGACGTCGAGACCGTGATGGCGGTGTTCGAGCGCCTCGGCGAGCGCTCGCGCCGGACGCGCTTCAACGGCCCCAAGCCGCGGCTCTCGCCGGCCGAGCTCGAGCACCTCGCCGCCGTCGACGCGACCCGGCACGTGCTCGTCGCGTACCTCGAGGGCGACGACCGGCCGGCCGGGATCGCCCGCCTCGTCCGCGAGGGCTCCAGCGCGGAGATCGCCTTCGAGGTGGCCGACGAGCACCAGCGGCTCGGCATCGGCTCGGCGCTCACGGCGGAGCTGCTCGCCGACGCGCGGGCCGCGGGGATCACCGAGATCACCGCCCTCGTCGCGAGCGACAACGCCGCGGCCGTCAGCCTCCTACGCCGGGTCCTCGACCGCCTCGAGGTCCGCTACGAGGGGTCCGAGCTCGATATTCGCGCCGCACTGGCGTGATGAGTGCGCGTCAGCCGCCGGCGAGCTTCACGCGATAGCCCTGCGCCTCGAGGCGGGCGGCGACCTTGGCGCGGTGGTCGCCCTGGATCTCGACGACGCCGTCCTTCGCGGCGCCGCCCGATCCGCAGCGTCGCTTGAGGTCGCTCGCGACGTCCGGCACGTCGCCCGGCGGGAGGCCGCGGACGACCGTCACCGTCTTGCCCCGGCGGCCGCTCGTCTCGCGCGAGACGCGGACGATGCCGTCGCTCGGCGTGGGCGGCGCGGTGCGCCGGCCGGGCTTCCGGTCGGCGGGCTTCCGCAGATCGCCCTCGGCGGTGGAGTAGACGCGTCGGCTCTCACCCATCACCGATGAGTCTGCCTCGTGAGGCGGCTCGTGACGGTGAGAGTGGTGGAAGGCGACCGGGCGCGGTAATCGAGCCGCTCAGCCGGTGGTCTCGTCCCGTGGCCGGCGGAGCTCGTCGGAGATGACGCGGTACTCGCTCGCGGCGAGAAGATCCCTTGGCCTGCCAGCGGCCTCCTTCATCGCGATCAGGTGGTCGAGCGACGCCACACGGACCTCGACTCCGAAGAGCGTGGTCTCGACACCGCTTGCCGCGAAGCGCTTCGTACTTCGGGGCACCCGCCGCGTCGCCGAGGATGTCGAAGGGGCCGAACCTCGTGTCGAACGTGAAGTTCGAGCCGTTCGCGATAGACACGGCGTCGAGCACGAAGGGGACATCCGGGGGCGCGCCCCGCAGCTTCGCTCGGAGCTCCTGGAGCGCAGCGGCGAGGCGTTCGACGTTCTCCCTCGCTCGGGCGTACGCGACGTCTGTGTCGTTGGTCGGATACCGCGACCCGTGAGCGAGTCCGGCCAGGCCGCCGATGACCACGAAGTCGACACCGTGCTTCTCGAGCACGCGAGAAGATGGGGCCCGGATCGAGCTCAGCGTCGGTCATGTGCCACGCCGGCGTTCGCGGTAACGAGCTTCGACCACGCGACTCCCTGGCGGACACGATCCTCGACCGGGAGTTCGAGGTTCCGGCGAACGAGCGTCAGGTCGTGACCCCAGTCGACCTCGCGTGCGTCGAGGACGAGCTCCTCGTTCATCAGCCGCAGGAGCTCGGCGAGGGTCGAGACGGAGGGGGAGACGAGGTCGCGCTCGATGCGCGAGATCGCCGCCTGGGAGGTGCGTGCGCGGATGGCGAGCTGCTTCTGGGTCAGGCCGTGGCGGCGGCGGGTCGTCCGGAGGAGCTCGCCCGCTGTCATATCCAGAGGATATCAGATCAGATATCTCGGGCATGAGCGTGCGTTTAACTCGGGGCCAGGACGCGAGGCCGAGACCGGCACATGCTAATGTATGCACATGTTGGAGAAGCGGCTCCAGGTTCTGCTCGACGAGGGTCGCTGGAAGCGGCTTTCGGCACACGCTGCCGAGCGCAACCTCTCCGTGGGCGCAGTCGTGCGCGAGGCGCTCGACCGGGCGATTCCCGCGTCGCATGACGAGCGGCGCGGAGCGGCGAGGCGGATCCTGTCCGCCGAGCCGATGAGCGTGCCGCGGCCCGGTGCGCTCCGGCGAGAGCTCGACGCGCTTCGCGCCCGTCGCGCGTGATCGTCCTCGACACGACGGTGCTCGTCTACGCCGTCGGCGACGATCACGAGCTGCGCAAGCCCGCGCGCACGATCGTCGAGGCGGTCGAGAGCGGCACCGTGCAGGCCACGACGACCGTCGAGGCGATCCAGGAGTTCGTCCACGTCCGGGCAAGGCGACGGGACCGTGCCGATGCGGCGGCTCTCGGCCGCGCCTACGTCACGCTGCTGAGCCCGCTGTTGCGGCCGGGCGAGGAAGACCTCGTCGGGGGGCTGCGGCTCTTCGAGCGGCAGGAGGCGTTGGGGACGTTCGATGCCGTGCTCGCCGCGTCGGCGATTGCCGCAAGGGCCGAAGCCCTCGTCTCGGCCGATCGCTCCTTCGACGGTGTCCGCGGTCTGCGGTGGGTGGATCTCTCGGGGGACGAGGTCGCAGCGTTGCTCGCGGGCTGACAACCGCAGCTGCGGCCGGCGTTCCGGCGCTTGGCGCGGTGGTTGCCGCGTAGGGGGGAGGTGTCGGAGGGCGCGGTGTGGCGGCCGCCGCGCCCTCACGGCCTACGCCGCCGCGGTGCGTAGGGTGACGCCGTGGCGCACGGAGGAGCGGAGCTGTGAGGCGCAGCGGCCCTGGTCACCGGGGTCGTCGCGCTGCTCGCGCTCGGGGCGGTGGGCGGCGTGGTTCGCCGCGCGCGAGACGGAGGATCCCGAGAGGATCGTCGAGACGTCGACCGTCACCGTCACGACGACGGAGGAGGCGCCCGACGCGGCCCTGCCGGAGGCGGTCGCGCGGACGCGCCAGGCGCTGCTCGAGGCGGCGAGGGAGCGCGACTACGAGGCGCTACGGCCGCTCGTCCCGCCGACGGGGTTCGAGTACACCTTCGGCAGCCCGGTCCCGGGCGGGCCGATCGCGTACTGGCAGGAGCTCGAGCGGACGACCGACGAGCGGCCGCTCGAACGGCTCGAGCAGGTGCTGGAGATGCCGTACACGCTGTCGCGCGGGATCTTCGTGTGGCCGTTCGCCTACGACGTCGCGAGCCTCGACGAGCTCACCGCGTACGAGCGCGAGCTGCTGGCCCCGCTCGGGCCGCTCGAGACGGTCTTCGTCGAGGGCACCGGGTACCTGGGCTGGCGCGCCGGGATCCGGCCGGACGGAGCCTGGGTCTTCTTCGTCGCCGGAGACTGACCGGCGCGCGATGAGTTTCGGCGCACGCCCCGGTAGTAGCCGGTGACAACGTTCCACCGGCTCGAAGGGAGCACACCATGCGCAAGCTCGTCTCGTCCTTCTTCATCTCGCTCGACGGCGTCGTCGAGGCGCCCCAGAACTGGCACTTCCCCTACCACGACGAGGAGATGGGGGCTGCGATCGACGACGCGATCGCGGCCAGCGACACGTTCCTCATGGGGCGGCGCACGTACGAGGAGTGGGCCGTGTTCTGGCCGCACCAGGACCCCGCCGCACTCCCGGTGGCGACGGCGATGAACGAGACGCCGAAGTTCGTCGCCTCGAGGACGCTCGACGAGGTCGGCTGGCAGAACTCGACCCTGCTCGAGGGCGATCTCGCCGAGGCGGTCGGAGCGCTCAAGGCGAAGCCCGGCAAGAACATCGGCATGTCGGGGAGCGCCACGCTCGTGCGCTCGCTGCTCGCGCACGGGCTCGTCGACGAGCTGCGGCTGCTCGTGCATCCGCTCGTCGTCGGGAAGGGCGCGCGGCTGTTCGAGAACGGCATCGGGCAGGTGCCGCTCGAGCTGGTCGAGTCGCGCACGTTCGCGACCGGCGTCCTCGACCTCGCCTACCGACCGGTGGCCGCGTGACGCGGCCGCCGGCACGGCGAACGACGCCAACGCCTCGTCTCGCCGGCCGCGCCACAATCCACCGAATGAAGGCGCTCGCGCCCGGGCCGGAGGAGCTTCTCCTTGATCGTCGCTGACGCTCCCGACCCGCGCGTGCTCGAGGCGGCCCGCGGAGGGGACGGCGAGGCCTTCCGCGCGCTCGTCGAGCCGCACCGCGGCGAGCTGCACGCGCACTGCTACCGGATGCTCGGCTCGCTGCAGGACGCCGAGGACGCGCTCCAGGAGACGCTGCTCCGGGCCTGGCGCGGGCTCGACGGCTTCGAGGGCGCGAGGCCACTGCGGCCGTGGCTCTACCGGATCGCGACCAACGTCTGCCTGGACGCGATCGCGCGCCGGCCGAAGCGCGTCCTGCGGCTCGACGACAGCTCGCCGTCGCAGCCCGACGCCGGCCCGGGAACGCCGCTCGTCGAGTCGATCTGGATCGAGCCGTACCCGGACGAGCACCTCGGCCTCCCGGACGGCTATGCCGCGCCCGAGGCGCGTTACGAGCAGCGGGAGAGCGTCGAGCTCGCGTTCGTCGCCGCGCTCCAGCACCTGCCCGCGCTGCAGCGCGCCGTGCTGATCCTGCGCGAGGTGCTCGGGTTCTCGGCGCGCGAGGTCGCCCAGTCGCTCGACACGACCGCCGCGTCCGTCAACAGCGCGCTGCAGCGCGCCCGGCGGACCGTGGACGACGCGCTGCCCGAGCGGAGCCAGCAGCAGACGCTCCGCTCGCTCGGTGACGAGCGGCTGCGCGGCATCGTCGAGCGCTACGTCGAGGCGTGGGAGAGCCGCAACGTCGACGCGATGGTGGCGGTGCTCGCCGAGGACGTGACGTTCGCGATGCCGCCGTTCCCGCACTGGTGGAGCGGGCGCGACAGCGTGATGGACTTCATCGTCTCGACGGGAAAGCCGTCGCTCCGGCACGTGGTCACGCGCGCGGGCGGCCAGCCGGCGATCGCGTGGTACATCCGGTGGCCACGGGCAGCCGAACGGTTCCTTCCGGCCTCGATGGAGGTCCTCGCGTTCGAGGGCGAGCGCGTCAGGGAGATCACCGCGTTCGCGTCGACCCGCGGCTGTTTCCCGTTCTTCGGGCTGCCTGCTGAGCTGGCTTGAATCGGTGTGTGCGGGCGGCGGCCCGCCGCCACCCGGCTCAGGCTTCGCGGCGCTTCGCCTGGAGCTCGGCAGTGATCCGCTCGATGTGACCACGCAGCTCGCGGAGCCGAGCTTCGGTGCGAGCCTCCCAGGCCGCGCGCTCTTCAGGCGTCCGGAAGATCCTCTTCTTCCGCTTCATCCTCGTCGTCTCCCTCGAGGTATCGGAGAATCGTGTCCACGTTGACGGTCAGGTCTGCGAGCGCGCCCATGATCGTGAGCACCTCGGCGCGGTAGATCCCCTGCTCGTCGTCCACGCTCTCAGGGTGCCTGGCGAGGACCGCGGGAGCAAGATGTCGCTTCGGGGCACGTCTTCGCGGGCTTCCGGTTGGCTACCGTGGGCAGGTCGTCTCCGAAGGAGGGTCCAGCATGCTGTCCTCGCGCACGCTCGTCGGAGCTCTCGTCGCCGCGCTGGCCCTGACACTGGCCGCAGGCGCCTCGGCCGCCGCCGGCCCCGATCTGACCCGCAGCCTGCGCTCCGGCGGCCTCGTGGTCGTGCTCCGGCACGCCGCGACGGACTTCTCCAAGCCCGATCAGGACCCGGTCGTCGTCGCCGACTGCGCGACGCAGCGCAACCTCTCGGCCCAGGGACGGGCCGACGCGCGCGCGATCGGCCGCGGCGTGCGGCGCCTGGGGCTCCGGATCGGGAAGGTGCTCTCGAGCCCGTTCTGCCGGACGCTCGAGACGGCGCGGCTCGCGTTCGGCCGCGCCACCGTCCAGCCCGGCGCTCCTCAACACGATCGTCGCCGAGCACGACGCGCGCTGGAGGAAGCAGATCCGCGACGCCAAGCGGCTGCTCGGCACCCGGCCGGCCGCCGGGACGCTGACCGTGCTCGTCACGCACGGCATCGTCGTGCAGGAGACGACCGGCCAGTCCCTCGAGGAGGGAGAGGCGATCGTGTTCCGCCCGCTCGGGCAGAGCCGCTTCCGCGTCGTCGGCCGCGTGATGCCGCGCGAGTGGGGGACGCTGCGGCGCCCGGCGTCGGTCGGCGCGACTCGCCCGCGCGTCCGCGAGTACCCGGTGCCGCCCGGGCACGCACCCGCACGACGTCGCGCCCGCGCCCGACGGCACGGTCTGGTACACGGCGCAGTCGACGGGCAAGCTCGGCCGGCTCGACCCGGAGACCGGGCGGACGACGGAGGTGCCCCTCGGCGACGGCTCCTCGCCGCACGGCGTGATCGTCGGGCCCGACGGGGCGGCGTGGGTGACCGACAGCGGGCTCAACGCGATCGTCCGGGTCGACCAGGCGACGTCCGCCGTGCGGGTGTTCCGGCTGCCCGCCTCGACCGGCTACACGAACCTCAACACCGCCACCTTCGACAGGCGAGGCGTGCTCTGGTTCACCGGGCAGAACGGCTTCTACGGGCGGCTCAATCCGAAGACCGGCGCGATGCGCGTGTTCCGCGCGCCGGGCGGCACCGGGCCGTACGGGATCACGACGACGCCGAAGGGCGACGTCTGGTACGCGTCGCTGGCGGGGAGCCACATCGCCCGGATCGACGTCCGCACCGGCAAGGCGACCGTCGTCCGGCCGCCGACCGCCGGCCAGGGCGCGCGGCGCGTGTGGTCGGACTCGCGCGGGCGGATCTGGGTGAGCGAGTGGAACGCCGGCAAGGTCGGGCGCTACGACCCGGCGACCCGCAGGTGGCGGGAGTGGCGCGTCCCCGGGCCGGCTCAGGTCTACGCCGTCTACGTGGACGACAAGGACGCCGTCTGGCTGACCGACTTCGGGCGCAGCGGGCTCTGGCGGTTCACGCCCGCGACGGCGACCTTCACCCGCGTGCCGCTCCGCGCCGGAGCCGACGTGCGCCAGCTGCTCGGGCGGCCCGGGGAGGTCTGGGGCGCGGAGTCGGGCACCGACCGGCTCGTGGTCGTCCGGGGCTAGGGAGCTGGCCGTGTCCCGCGCAAGCCCAGCGGGGCTGCGGGATTCACCTGCTGCTACCCTTGCGGACGAGTTAGAGCGGGTCCGGGCTGCGCGTCGTGCGCTTTCCTTACGCGTTCGTTAGCAGTAAGGGAGGTGTATTTCAATGGCAGAAGGAACCGTTAAGTGGTTCGACGATGCGAAGGGCTACGGGTTCATCACCCCTGCCGAGGGGTCCAAGGACCTCTTCGTGCATCACAGCGGCATCGCCGGTGACGGCTTCAAGTCGCTCCCCGAGGGGGCGAAGGTCTCGTTCGAGCCCCGCGAGGGCGCGAAGGGGCCGGAGGCGACGAACGTCGCCGTCGTCGCGTAAGTCGAACGTCGGCAGCCCGTGGCCGTTTCGGCGGCCACGGGCGCCGAACTCGTCCCTCTGACAGAAGGAGGTGCGCCATAGCAGTCAAGGAAGAGAAGCTCGAGATGGAGGGCGAGATCACCGAGTCCCTCCGCAACCGGATGTTCCGGATCACTCTCGACAACGGTCACGAGATGATCGGGTACACCGCCGGGAAGATGAAGCGTTACCGCATCAGGATGGGCCCCGGCGACCGGGTGCGCGTCGAGGTCTCGGCGTACGACCTCGACCGGGGTCGCATCGTCTACCGCCTGCGCTAGCCGCGGCGATGGCCAACCGAGCGGAAGAGCTGCGCCTCGAGCTCGAGGAGCTGCTCGCGAAGCACGAGCCCACGCTGACGGAGGGCGAGCGCGCCCACCTCGTCGAGCTCGAGGAGTGCCACGGCTGGCGCCCCGGACGCAGGCCCGCCCGGCCCGAGCCGAAGATCGCAGCCTTCCTCGACCTGTTCGACCGGGCCGAGCAGGAGGAGATCACCTACCGGACGCTCGCCGGCGGAACGGTCGCTGAGCTCCGGCTCGCCTTCCGGCTCGGTCTCACCGAGCGGTCGAGCGCAGCGTCGTAAGACCCGGCCGCAGCGGCGCCGATACTTCTCCGTATGCGTCTCGCGGACGACAGCACGCTGGCGCTCTCGCCGTCCGACCTCTCCAGGCACCTCGCGTGCCCGCACCTGACGACGCTCTCTCTGCGCGTCGCGCGCGGCGAGCTTCTGCAGCCGCACCTCGAGTCGCCGCACCGCGACCTCATCTTCCGCAAGGGGAACGAGCACGAGCAGGCGTACCTGGCGAGGCTCGAGGCCGAGGGGCGCTCGATCGTGCGGATCCAGACCTACGACGACGAGACGTTCGACGCCGACGAGGCTCGGCGCGCCACGGAGAGTGCGATCCGCATCGCGGCCGCGGACGTCATCTACCAGCCGTACCTCGTGGACGAGCAGGGGCGCTGGCGCGGGTTCGCCGACTTCCTCGAGCGGCTCCCCGGCGGGACGTACGAGCCGGTGGACACGAAGCTCGCGCGGAGCGCGAAGCCGGCCCACGTCCTTCAGCTCTGCTTCTACGCGGAGCAGGTGGCGCGGATCCAGGGCGCGCCCGTCGAGCACGTCCACGTCGAGAACGGCCGCGGCGAGCGCGAGACGTTCCGCGTCGCCGAGCTCCAGGCGTACTACCGGCGGATCCGCAGGAGGTTCCTCGACGCAGTCGCCGACGAGCCGGAGACCTACGGCTGGCCGTGCGACCACTGCGGGATCTGCGACTTCCGCGCCCTCTGCCGCGAGCAGCTGGTGGCCGACGATCACCTCACGCTCGTCGCCGGGCTGCGACGCTCGCACGCGGAGACGCTGATCGAGGCGGGCGTCACGACCCTCGAGGCGCTCGGCGGAGCTCAGGTCGGCCGACGCCCCGGGCCTCGACGAGATCCGTCCCGAGACGTTCGAGAGGATCAGGCAACAGGCCGCGCTCCAGCTCCGCGGGCGCAGGACCGGGACCTACCTCTGGGAGCTCCTCCCCGACGAGCCCGAGCGGGGCTTCCGGCTCCTGCCTGCGCCCGACGAGGGCGACGTCTGGCTCGACCTCGAGGGCCATCCCTTCTACGAGACCTCCCGCGGGCTCGAGTACCTGTTCGGGTACTGCTATCGCGACGCGTCCGGCGAGGTCGTGTACGAGGCGCTGTGGGGGAAGGACCGCGACGGCGAGCGCGAGGTCTTCGAGCGGTTCGTCGACTGGCTCGTCGAGCGGAGACGGCGCTACCCGCGGATGCACGTCTACCACTACGCCGCCTACGAGCGGACCGCGCTCACGCGCCTGATGGGCGAGCACGGGACGCGCGAGGAGGAGGTCGACGGCTTCCTGCGCGGCGAGGTTCTCGTCGACCTCTACCGCATCGTGAAGCAGTCGCTGCGCGCCTCGCTGGAGAGCTACTCCATCAAGGCCGTCGAGAAGCTCTACGGGTTCGAGCGCACCGCCGACGTCTCCGGCGGCGACGAGTCGGTGGTGCGCTTCGAGGAGTGGCTCGAGACGGGCGACGACGCCGTCCTCGCCGACGTCGAGCGCTACAACGAGGAGGACTGCCGCTCGACGGTCGCGCTGCACGAGTGGCTCCTCTCGCTCCGTCCGCGCGACGTGCCCTGGCGCCTTCCTCCCGAGGAGCGCCCGCCGAGCGAGGAGGCGGAGGAGCGGGACGTCGAGCGGGCGGCGCTGGAGGCCGAGCTGCTCGAGGGCGCGGAGGAGGGGTCGGCCCGGCGGCTGCTCGGCAATCTCGTCGACTACCACCAGCGCGAGGCGCGGCCCCAGTGGTGGGCGTGGTTCCGCTGGCCGCAGCTCGACGACGACGAGCTGATCGCCGACCGGACGGCGATCGGCGGGCTCGTCCACGACGGCGATCCGCCGGTGGTGGAGGGGCAGAGCCACGCGTACCGGATGAGCTTCCCGCCGCAGGAGCACAAGCTCTCGGTCGAGGGGTTCGACCCGGACACGCGGGCGCGTTTCCGGCTGCGCGTGGACGACGACTCCGGGACGGTCACGCTCCTGCGCGGGACGGGGCGCGAGGAGGAGCCGCTGCCCCGCGGGCTGACCCCGGGCGGGCCGGTCCGGGACGCGGTCAAGCGCGAGGCGCTGATGCGCTTCGTCCGTGCGTACGCGGCCGGGGAGGCCGGCCGCTATCCCGCGGCCGCCGCGGTGCTCGAGCGCCGGCCGCCCGACGCGCGTCTCGGCGTCGACCCGGTCGAGTCGGCGCTGTCGCTCGGCGAGAGCTACCTCTTCGTGCAGGGGCCGCCGGGGTCGGGCAAGACGTGGCAGGGCGCGCGCATGGCGATCGCGCTGATGCGCGCGGGCAAGCGGGTCGGCGTCACCTCGCTCAGCCACAAGGCGATCCACAACATGCTGCGGGCGATCCAGCACGAGGCCGACCTGCAGGGCTTCACGTTCAGCGGCGCGAAGCGGGGGCGAGTCGACGAAGGGTCGGACTCGCAGTTCGAGAGCAGGTGCTTCGTCACGTCGGAGGACGTCGACGTCTGCGCCGACCCCGTCCTACGCGCTCGTGGCCGGCACCGCGTGGGCGCTGACGCGACCCGCGATCGACGTCCACGCGGCGGAGCGCCCGCTCGACGTGCTCATCGTCGACGAGGCGGGGCAGCTCGCGCTCGCGGACGTGCTGGCGGCGGCGACGTCCGCGCGCTCGCTCGATCCTGCTCGGCGACCCGAACCAGCTCCCGCAGGTCTCGCAGGGCTCGCATCCCGAGGGCTCCGAGCGCTCGGTGCTCCAGCACCTGCTCGGCGAGGACGTGACCGTGCCGCCCGACCGGGGCCTGTTCCTCGCGGAGACCTGGCGGCTGCGGCCCGAGCTCTGCGCCTTCACCTCCGACGCGTACTACGAGGGGCGGCTCGAGCACGCTGCGGTGACGGCGCGCCGCTCGCTCGCGCTCGGGAACGGGCCGGTGTGGCTCCCGGTCGACCACGTGGGGCGCAGCCAGTCGTCGGTGGAGGAGGCGGACGCGATCGCCGCCGCCGTGGGCGAGCTCGTCGGCTCGCCGTTCACCGACCTCGACGGGACGACGCGGCCGCTGGGCGAGGGCGACGTGCTCGTCGTCGCGCCCTACAACGCGCAGGTGCGGATGCTCCGCTCGCGGCTGCCCGCCGGCGGTCGCGGTCGGCACGGTCGACAAGTTCCAGGGCCAGCAGGCGCCGGTGGTGCTCGTCTCGATGGCGAGCTCGGCGCCCGAGGACGCGCCGCGCGGCGTCGGCTTCGCGTTCGACCGGCACCGCTTCAACGTCGCGACCTCGCGCGCCCAGTGCCGCGCCGTGCTCGTGTGCTCCCCGCGGCTCCTCGATGCCGACTGCAAGACCGTCGCGCAGATGCGGCTGGTCAGCGCCGTGTGCCGGTTCGTGGAGCTCGCGCAGGCCGAGCTCGCCGGCGCTGGTGCCCGGCTGAAGCCGCCGCTTTGGCGACGGCTTCCCGTCGGGATCGGCCGTCGGGATCGGATGTGGTCGAGACGACCGTGGCTTCCGTCCGTCCGGCGTGGGATGATCGTGGCTGTCGACGAGGGTTTGGAGGCGGTCGTGGCAACAGCTTCCCGGGAGTCCCCGCCTGCTGTCTGGCTGGCGTCGGTGTTCGGGTTCGTCAAGGCGGGTTTTCTCGCGTTCATGGGGATCATCGGGGTCGCGACCTGGGACGACGTCACGGAGCCATGGGGGATCGGGGCGCTCGTGCTCGCGGCCCTGTTCGCCCTCGCGTCCTTCGGGCTCCTCCGCGGCAGCAGCGCCGCACGCATCGTCCTCGCCGCGCTGGCGGTCGTCGGCGGCGTGATGGCGCTCGTGTATGTGTTCGTCGGGCCGACCAGCGCGATCTTGCCGTCGCTCGTCACGGTGGTGCTGGACGCGGTGCTGGTGTGGCTCCTGTACGGCTCGCGGGGCGCGCGGGCCTTCTTCGGTTCGTAGCGGACGACGTCCGGGCCGGAACCGGCATGCGTAGAGTGGCCGAGCACATCGCTGTGCGCAATGCCCGCAGGGAGGACGATGAGCTCCCCGTCCGCCGCGCCGAACGATCGGATCCGTGAGCGGGCCGAGCGGTTCGCGAGCGGCCCGGTGCCGCTCGCCGCGCTGTCGATGGCGTTCGAGGAGAGCCAGGGCCTCGTCGGCCGAGGTGCTCGTCGAGGGTCGTTCGTTCTATCCGCCGATGCTGGAGGACATCGCAGCGGCCTCGTCGTCGGTGCACATCAACCAGTTCGGCTTCCGGCCGGGCGTCGTGGGCGAGAGGTTCGCGGAGGTGCTGGTCGCGAAGGCGGCGGAGGGAATCCCGGTGCGGCTGGTCGTCGACCGGCAGGGCTCCGATCCCGAGCGCGGCTCGCAGCCGCTCTACGAGCGGCTCACCGCAGCGGGGATCGAGGTCTGCGTCGTCCGCGCGACGGTGCCTCGGGTGCAGGTCGGCCCGCTCGGCGCGGACGGGGCGACGCGCTGGAACCTTCGCGCGCTCGGGCACATCGACCACCGCAAGGTCGCCGTCATCGACGGTCGGATCGGGTGGGTGGGAGGCGCCGGGATCGAGGACCACTTCGAGGACGGGCGCTTTCACGACCTGTTCGTCCGGGTCGACGGGCCCGGTCGTCCGGCAGCTGCAGCTCGTCTTCGTCGGCGGCTTCCGTTGGCTCGGCGGGCGTGTGCAGGTGGACGACCTGGAGACGCTCTTCCCGGAGGCGGGCGACGAGGGCGAGGCGATCCCCGCCGTCGTCCTGCACAACGCGCCGGGGCGCTACCGGCCGATCAGCGATGCGATCGCGCGCATGCTCGAGAGCTCGCGGGAGACGCTCGACGTGGTCAATCCCTACGTCACCGACCGCGGCATGATCCGGCGCGTCGAGCAGGCTGCGCGCCGCGGTGTCCGCGTGCGGCTGTTCGTCCCCGCGAACGCGAACAACTGGGCGTGCGCAGCCGCGCAGCAGTTCCACCACGCCACGCTGCTCGACGCCGGCGTGCGGATCCTCGAGTACCCGACCATGCTCCATGCCAAGGCGTTCGTGCGCGACGGCGAGGAGCTGCTCGCGGGAACCTGCAACCTCGAGGCCTGGAGCCTGAGGCGGTTCTTCGAGATCGACCTCCAGCTCCGCTCGACCACCGTCGCCGCGCAGTTCGAGGAGCGGTTCAGCGCGCCGGCCGAGGCCGTGTCGTCTCCCGGGCGCCCGCTCACCGGCACGGCGCGAGCGGGCCCGCGCGAGAGCGTTCGCGACCCTCTCGCCGCTGCTCTGACAGCCGAGCCGATCGCGTTCACATGGGTGAGGCAGCGCGGTGGAGTTGGCGCGCCGGCCGAACGCGGCGTAGGTTGTCACGCTGACTGCGACAAGGAGGCCACGTGCTCGCCGCGGACTACCCGTTTCTCGATCTCTTCTGGACGATGCTCATCTTCTTCTTCTGGATCATGTGGATCTGGCTGCTCTTCACGGTCTTCGGAGACATCTTCCGCAGGCACGACATCTCCGGCTGGGCGAAGACCGCCTGGATCGTCTTCGCGATCGTCCTGCCGTTCCTCGGCGTCTTCATCTATCTGATCACGCAGAACGTCGGGATGACCGAGCGCAACCTCGAGCGCTCTCGCGCGCAGCGGGAGCAGTTCGACGACTACGTGCGCGCAGACGGCGGGGGGCGGCGGCGCGGCCGCCGAGATCGAGAAGGCCAAGCAGCTGTTCGACTCGGGCGCGATCACGCAGGCCGAGTTCGAGGCGATCAAGCAGAAGGCGCTGGCGTAGAGAGGCACCGAGGAGGAGCAACGAAGGAAGAGATCGGGCCGGCGCTCCCGACCTCGTCGGGCGGACACCATCTGCCTGATCGACGTCGCGTTCGCGGGAAAGGCGGACGGGGCGAGGTGGTCGGCTTCGATCTCTCGGGCTGTTGATCTGCTGCCGGCCAGGGCGCGCGGCCGCTGAAGCGAGGGAAGGCGTGGACGAGCAACCGCCCCCGGAGGGGATGCCGGTGCCGCGTGCCGGCGTCGACCGCCCGGTCGAGCTCGTGCTCGGGTTCGCCCGCGCCGGCCACGAGGCGGGATACCCGACCGCGGACCTCGAGGAGCGGCTGCTCGTCCTCGCGCGCGCCGTCGGCCAGGCAGACGCCCAGATCTCGGCCACCCCGACCCTGGTCGAGGTCTCGCTCGGGTCGATCCCGGACCAGCGGAGCTACACGATCCGCGTCCGTCCGCGCCGCCGTCGACCTCGACGCGATCGCACGACTGGACGAGCTCGTCCAGGACGTCGCTCGGCGGGCGTCTCGAGGTCGAGCGCGCGCTCGCCACGGCTCGCCGACATCCGCGACGACCCTGCTTCGAGCGGCCCTGGCCGCTCCTCCTCGCTGCGTATGCGCTCGCCGGCGCCGCCCTGACGCCTGTGCTCGGCGGTGGGTGGCGCGAGGTCCTCGCGGGCGGGCTCGTCGGGCTCGTCGTCGGGGGCGTCGCGCTGCCCGCGCAGTGGACCGCCCGCCTCGAGCCGATGGTGGCGCCGGTCGCGGCCGTCGCGGCGAGCTTCTGCGCCGCCGCGCTCGCCCGGCTGGCGTCTCCGAGCGCGCCCGACCTCGTCACGCTCGCCGCGCTCGTCACGTTCCTCCCCGGCATGACGCTTGACGATCGGGATGCGCGAGCTCGCGACCGAGCATCTGCAGTCGGGTGTCGCAAACACCGCGAGCGCGCTCGTCCAGCTCCTCGGCCTCGTCTTCGGCGTCGGCATCGGCCGCTCCATCGCCGCCGCGTGGTTCGGCGCCACACGCGGAGTCGACCCGCGGCCGCCTTCTCGGCGCCGTACATCGTCGCGGCGCTCGCCACGGGCCTCGCCTTCACGCTCACCCTGCGGGCGAGATACCGGGATGCGCTGCTGATGTGCGCCGCGACCGTCCTCGCCCTCGTCGCCAACGAGGCCGGCAGCGCGATCTTCGGCCGCGAGGCCGCCGTCTTCGTCGCCGCGCTGACGGTCGGGGTCGTCGGCGGCCTGGTGGGCTCACGGCTCCGACGGTCGCCGCTCGTCTTCATCGTTCCGGGCGTGCTGATGCTCGTGCCCGGGAGCGCCGGCTTCAACAGCGCCCTGCAGCTCCTCAGCAACCAGACCGTGAGCGGGATCAACGCCGCCTTCGACACGTTCGTGACCGCGATGTCGATCGCCTACGGCCTGATCGTCTCGGCGTCGCTGTTGCTCCGGGCACGCCTCCGCGACGTCGACGCGGCGGCACGACCTCCGTTCGTCATGAGCTGCCCGCCGGTGGTCGGTTGCGGGCCCGCAGCGAGCTCGAGCGCGCGCGGCAACGCCGCAGCCGCGAGCGCGATGCTCGCGGCGACGACCAGGAGGAGCCCGTAGCCCACGCGTCGCGCCGAAGACGTCGCGGCTGTCGCGCCAGTTCTCGAGCGCCGTCCAGCCGATCACGAGGGCGGCGCCGCGCGACGCCGACGACGCCGACCCACGACCCGCGCGCCACGACGGCCCAGCCGAGCGCGAACGCGGCGAGGATCAGGACGAGCCAGCCGTTGTTCGGGCCCTGCGTGCCGTTGAGGCGCACCGGCCCGTCGCTCGTCCACGTGCAGAAGACGCCGACGGCCGCGGCGGCGAGCGCGATCCAGGCGACGAGCGCTCCCGAGCGCCGGGCCACGGCGTGTAGCTTCCTCCGGCAATGAGCCGCGACGCTAGCACGGCACGCTCGGCGCCGCGGCCGGGCGCCTCGCGATCGCTCGCGCTCGTGGTCGGCCGGCGCTCTTCGTCGCTCGTCTACCGGCAGGTGCTCGGGATCACGCAGCGGCCGAGCTGGCCGCCGCCGCCCGATGCGGTGACGTCGGCCGGGGCGAAGGCTGCGACGGAGGCGTTCGCGGCGCGCGACGGCACGCGCCCGCACGACGCGGCGCTCGACTTCGCCTGGTCGACGGCGGCGACGATCGAGCCGCTGGGTCGAGGGCAAGACCTTCTTCCCGCGCATCTTCGGCGGACATCGAGGCGGCCCGCTCGTCGGTGCACATCCTCATGTTCGGCTGGCGCGAGGGCGAGGTCGGGATGCGGATGGCCGCGCTGCTCGAGCGGAAGCTCGCGCGAGGGTGTCGAGGTGCGGGTGATCGTCGACGGCTTCGGCTCGCGGCCGTACTCGGCGACGCGAGCGAGATGTTCACGGCGCTCGCGGCGGCCGGCGCGCAGATCGTCGTCAACGACGTGTTCCCGCTCGACCGCGACGGGCTGTTCCCCGACGACCAGCACGCTCGACTGGCGCCAGGACGAGGTCGGCCGCGCCGACCACCGCAAGCTCTACGTCGTCGACGGCGCCGTCGCGTGGACGGGCGGCGCGGGCATCGAGGACCACTTCGAGAACGGCGGCTTCCACGACGTGATGGTTCGCGTCACCGGCGACGTGGTCCGGCAGGCGCAGGCGGCGTTCCTGACGAGCTTCCGCGGCCACGGCGGCCCGCTGCCGCCCGACCTGTCCCGCTACTTCCCCGAGCCGGCCGACGCGGGCTCGACGCCGATCGCCCTCGCCCAGGTGATTCCCGGGCGGCTTCGTCGCGGCATCGCAGGCGATCCGCGAGCAGATCGACGGAGCACGCGACCGGCTCGACGTGATGAACCCGTACCTCACCGACGGGGACATGCTCCAGCGGATCCTCGCGGCCGCGCGGCGCGGGGTGAAGGTGCGGCATCGTCGTGTCCGAGACGTCGAACAACGACCAGGCAACGGCCGCGCTGAAGCACCGGTACGGCGACCTGCTCGGAGCGGGCGCCGAGGTGTGGGAGCTCCCGGGCACGGTCGTCCACGCGAAGGTCGTCGTCGCCGACGACGTCGTCAGCTTCGGCACGGTCAACCTCGACTCGTGGGCGCTCTACCGCAACTCGGAGATCGCGATGATCGCGCGAAGCCCCGAGGCCGCGTCGCTGTTCGAGGAGCGGCTGTTCGAGCCCGACATCGCGCGCTCGAAGCGCGGCGACCCGCCGTCGGGGACGCGCGAGCGTTTCCAGAGCTGGTTCTGGGACAAGCTCACGTACTTCCTCTGATCACCCGAGGCGGCGGCGGCAGCCGGGTCTCCGCTCGCCGGTTGACCGCGACTGCGCCTAGCGCATCGCAGGTCGCCCCGGCCCAGCATGATGCGCAGATGGGCGGCGCGCAGGAGAGAAGGCCCGCTCCACCCCGTGGTCCGTTGATCGGTGAGCGGCTCGCCGGCTTCGTGTACGGGACGATCGTCGTGCTGGCGGTGCTCGTCGGAGGGGTGCGGGCGTTCCCGGACGACGCCCGGCGCATCGCTGCGATGGTCCTCGTCACCTCCGTCGTCCTGTGGGTGGCGCACGTCTATGCGCACGCGCTGGCGCACAGCGTGGCTCACGACGAGCGCGTGTCCGTGGCGGAGCTGCGTCTCATAGCCCGCCGTGAGGGCTCCATCGTCGAGGCGGCGGTCCCGCCACTCGCCGCGCTCTTGCTCGGGGCCTTCGACGCCGTGTCGACGAGCACCGCGGTCTGGATCGCGTTCGGGGTCGGGCTCGCCGTGCTCGCTGCTCAGGGCATCGTCTTCGCCCGCGTCGAGCGCCTCCGCTGGCCGGCCACGCTTCTGGTCGTCGCGGCGAACCTCGGCCTCGGCCTCGTCCTGGTCGCCCTGAAGGTGTTCGTGACCCACTGATCAAGAGCCCGCTGCCCGGCCGATACGTCGCCGGCTCACGTGCGGCGGGGCGGGTCACCCCGCAGCACCCGACCGGGAGCAGTCGCTGCTCGGCGCGGATGGACCGCCGAGGAGCGCGACGACGCTCGAGCCCGAGCCGAGCACGAACGCGCCGGTGACCCTGTTCCACCGCGAGCGGACGTCGCCAACCTGCGCGATCCGATCGCCGCGGCGATCGGGCACCCACGGCTGCACCCGCCAACGGCGACGGCGGCGTCGCCGGCGACGGACGCTCGCCCGGTCTCGGCGACCGACCGACGACGTAAGTCTCCTGCCCCCGACGTCGTACCTGCAGGGTCGACCGATCCTCACGCACGCCGAGGACCGGCACAAGGATGAGCGACCCGAGTGCATGATCTGGACGCCAGAGACGACCATCCTCGGAAGGAGAGCGGGGTGCGGGATCCGGCCGCGGGCCACGACGATCCGCGGACAGTGCCGGCGGCGCAGCAGCGCGCCCGATCCCACAGCGAGACGGCACGGCCGCGACGTGTTCGACCGGGGCGGCGATGTCCGAGCGCGCTGATCTGCGTCACGGCGACGAGGCCGTCCCGCTGGCCGAGGCCAAGCTGGCAGCGCCTCGACTGCGCGCGGAGCTCGTCGCGCGGCCGAGGCTCTCGGTGGCGCTCGACGCCGGGCAAGGCATGCCGGTGACGCTCGTCGCGGCGCCGGCCGGGTACGGGAAGACGACGGCGGTGCGCGCGTGGTGTGCGGCCCGCCGCGCCGCTCGCCGGCCTGGGTCACGCTCGACGTCGGCGACAACGACCCGGTCCGGCTCTGGTCGTACGCGGCGACCGCCGTCGAGCGTGTGCACGAAGGTCTCGGGCGCGATGCTCTCCAGCGGCTGAGTCACGCCGGAAGCTCCGTCGAAAGCGCCGTCGACGCGCTGATGAACGCGATCGCCACCTCCGGAGAAGAGGTGCTGATCGTGTTCGACGACATGCAGGCCGCTGGACGACGAGGAGTGCCTGGCGACGATCGACCATGCGGTGAAGCGCCTCCCACGGGCGGCACGGCTGGTCATGATCTCGCGAGTCGATCCGGGGCTCGGGCTGGCCCGGCTGCGTGGTCGCGGCGACCTGCTCGAACTTCGTGCCCGCGAGCTCACGTTCACCCTTGCCGAAGCTCGCGAGCTCGTCGTCGAGCGCGGCGGTATCCAGCTCGGGCCGGACGAGGTCGAGCTCCTGTGCGACAGGACCGAGGGCTGGCCCGCCGCGCTCGCGTTCGCGTGCATCTGGCTTCGTAGCGCCGACGACGCGCCCCGTGCGGTGCGCGACTTCGGCGGCAGCCACGGCTTCGTGGTCGACTACCTGACCGACGAGGTGCTCGCCTCGCTCGACGACGACGTTCGCTCGTTCCTGCTCTCCGTCTCCGTCCTGGGTCGGTTCACCCCGGAGCTATGCGACGGCGTGCTCGGGCGCACCGATTCCGCGGCGATGCTGGCGCCGGCTCGAGCGGTCGAACCTGTTCGTCACCCGCCTCGAGCGCGGAGGCTGGTTTCGCGTCCACCCGCTGTTCGCGGAATTCGCCGGCATCACAACTCGAATCCGAGCAGCCCGGCGCCAGCGCGGCGATCCATGCCCGCGCCTCGGCATGGCTCCGGTCGCAAAGCCTGCTGGTGGAGGCGACGGAGCATGCCACGGCGGCCGGCGACGACGAGGTCGTCGCCCAACTCCTGGTCGAGAGTCACCTCTCCCTGATCAGAGCGGGACGCGCCCGGTCGCTGCTCCGCTGGGTGCGCACGCTGCCCAACGAGAAGCTCGTCGAGCATCCCGTGATCGCCGTCGGGGCGGCGACGGCGGCCCTGATGGCCGGTCAGAGCACCCTCGAGCAACGCCGCTTCCTCCACCTCGCGGATCGCGCACGCACGAAGCACCCGGAACGCGTCGGCCCGTATGTCGAGGCCGTAGCGGGGATGGTGCGCGCCGCCTCGGTCGACGGCGACGTCGGCAAGGCGGTGGCCGCCGGCCGACGCGCGGTCGAGCTCGCCGCGGACGCCGACGACGTGCTCGTCGCCGCGCTCGCGGCCCTGGCACGCGCCCTCTACTTCGCAGGCGAGCTCGACGAGGCCTGGGCATCGGCGCTGCGAGCGGTGGAGCATCCGGACGCCGCGCGGCGTCCGCCCGGCCACGCCGTGGCACGCTCGACGCTCGCGCTCGTCGCAGTCGACAGGAAGCGCCTTGGCACCGCTCGCACCCATGCGGAGAAGGCACGTGCGATCGTGGGGAGGCTCGGCACCAGCAGGAGCTGGATCGGCGCAAACGCGTCCGCCGCCTTCGGTGCCGTGCTCGCGGGCGAAGGAGCCCATGCCGCAGCGGAGCGAGAGCTCGCCTACGCCGAGCACTTCTTCCGGGACGAGGTGGCGACCGTCCACCACGCGTGGCTGCTCGGAGTGCTCGCCCGGGTTCGCAGTCGCAGGGGCCGACTGGACGAGGCGGAGGCGACGCTGAGGTCGGCCCTTGACGAGATCGCCGAGCTCGCCGACCCCGGGAGCGTCCGCTGCCATGGTCGAGGACGTCGGTCGGGAGCTCGGGCGAGGCGAAGTCGCGGGCCACGGATGGCGAGGTGCTCGAGCTACCGAGCGCGGCCGAGCTCGCCGTGCTGCGGCTGCTTGCGTCCGATCTCACCGTTCGCCAGATCGGCGGCGAGCTGTACCTGTCACCGAACACGATCCGGTCGCACACGCGCGCGCTCTACCGAAAGCTCGGCGTCAACTCCCGCGTGGACGCCGTCGCTCGGGCAGACGCTCTGGGCCTGCTCGGCCAAACGGAATCACCCATGTGATCACGACGTCCGGCGCGCCGCCGACGAACTGAGCGCGCAATGCTCCGCGCATGCCGAGTCGGCGGTACCGCCTGGTCGTGCAGGGCGAGTTGAGTGACCGCGTCGAGGCGGCGTTCGAAGGGATGACGCTGACGCGCGACGAGGGGAACACCAGGCTCGAGGGCCTCGTCCGCGACCAGGCGGAGCTCCAGGGGCTCCTCCGGCGCGTGTCCGATTTCGGCCTCACGCTCCTCAGCGCGAATGCGATCGGCGAAGAGGCCGGAAGGAGACCCGGGACATGAGCAACGGAGACGGAAACGGCGATCGGCGCGAACTCGGAGGTCGGGAAGCTCCGAACGGTGATGGTTCACCGGCCCGACCTCGCGCACGAGCGGCTCTCGCCGTCGAACTGCCACGAGCTGCTCTTCGACGACGTGATCTGGGTCCGCCGCGCACGGCAGGAGTTCGACGCGTTCGTCGACCTCATGCGCGACGCGCGGAGTCGAGGTGCTGCTCCTCCACGAGCTGCTGGCGGAGACGCTCGAGGATCGCGAGGCCCGCGACGTGGCTGCTGTCCCGGCGCGTGCGCCCGGAGGAAGTGACGGTGATGTTCGCCGAGCCGATCGCCGACTGGCTCGGCGAGATGCCGGCCGACGAGCTCGCGACGCGGCTGACCGGCGGTGTCACCGTCCAGGAGCTTCCCGACGAGATCCGCTCGGCGATCGGGCCGGCGCTGCAGTCGACCAACTTCGTGCTCGCGCCGCTGCCGAACCAGCTGTTCACGCGCGACCCGAGCGCCTGGCTCTACGGCGGCGTCTCGCTCAACCCGATGTTCTGGCCGGCGCGGCAGCTCGAGACGCTCAACGTCGAGGCGATCTACCGCTTCCATCCGCGCTTCCGCGACGCCGGCTTCCCGATCTGGTTCGGAGGCGCCGACCACGACTGGGGCAGCGCCCGCCTCGAGGGCGGCGACATGATGCCCGCCGGGCGACGGCGTCGTCCTCATCGGGATGGGCGAGCGGAGCACGGCCCGTGCCGGTCAGCATCCTCGCGCGAGAACATGTTCGAGGCCGGCGCGGCCCGGCTCGTGATCGGGGCGCAGATGCCGCGCGAGCGGGCTGCGATGCACCTCGACACCGTCTTCACCTTCTGCGACCGGAACATCGTCACGCTCTACGAGCCGGTCGTCTCCCAGATCCGGCCGATCCTGTTCCGGCCGGGCGGGCCGGCAGGCGTGCAGGCAGAGGTGTCGGAGCGCTCGTTCCTCGACGAGCTGAAGGAGGCGCTCGGGATCACGCGACCTGAAGCTCGTCACGACCGGGCGGCGACGAGTTCGAGGCCGAGCGCAACCAGTGGGACGACGGCAACAACGTCGTCGCCCTCGAGCCCGGCGTCGTGGTCGCCTATGAGCGCAACGAGGCGACGAACGCGAAGCTGGCCAAGGCAGGTATCGAGGTGCTCGCCATCGCCGGGCAGGAGCTCGGCCGCGGACGCGGCGGCGGCCACTGCATGACCTGTCCGATCATTCGCGACGCATGACGAAAGGAACGAACGCATGAGCACGATGGTCGACCTTCGCGGCCGGAACCTGATGAAGCTGGCGGACTTCTCGCCAGAAGAGATCACGTACCTGATCGACCTCGCCGCGGAGCTCAAGGCGGCGAAGAAGGAGGGGCGCGAGGAGCAGAAGCTCGTCGGCAAGGAGATCGCGCTGATCTTCGAGAAGGACTCGACCAGGACGCGCTGCGCGTTCGAGGTCGCCGCCTACGACCAGGGCGCGAACGTCACCTTCATCGGCCCGGGCGGCTCGCACATGGGCCACAAGGAGACGGCGAAGGACACCGCCCGCGTCCTCGGCCGCATGTACGACGCGATCGAGTACCGCGGCTTCGGGCAGGACACGGCGGAGGAGCTCGCGCGCTGGGCCGGCGTGCCGATCTACAACGGGCTCACCGACGAGTGGCACCCGACGCAGATCCTGGCCGACTTCCTCACCTTCCGCGAGCACATCCCGAAGCCGCTCTACGAGGTCGTGTTCTGCTACCTCGGCGACGCGCGCTTCAACATGGCCGACTCGTACCTGATCGGCGGCGCCAAGCTCGGGATGGACGTCCGCATCGCGAGCCCGAAGTCGCTCTGGCCGCGCGACGAGATCACGGAGCTCGCGCGCTCGGTCGCGGACGAGACGGGCGCGACGATCACGATCACCGAGGACGTCGCCGAGGCGGTGCGCGGCTGCGACGTGCTCCTCACCGACGTCTGGGTCTCGATGGGCGAGGCCGACGAGGTCTGGGCCGAGCGGATCGAGCTGCTGACGCCCTACCAGGTCAACGCCGAGAAGATGGCGGCGACCGGCAACCCCGACGTGAAGTTCATGCACTGCCTGCCGGCGTTCCACAACACGGACACCGAGGTCGGCAAGGAGATCTTCGAGAAGTTCGGGATGGAGGCGCTCGAGGTGACCGAGGAGGTCTTCGAGTCGCCGGCCTCGGTCGTCTTCGACGAGGCCGAGAACCGCATGCACACGATCAAGGCCGTCATGGTCGCCACGATCGGGAGCTGAGGGTGCGCGTCGTCGTCGCGCTCGGCGGCAACGCGCTGCTCCGGCGCGGCGAGCCCCTGACGGCGGAGAACCAGCGCGCCAACGCACGCGTGGCGTGCAAGGCGCTCGCGCCGGTCGCGCTCGAGCACGAGCTCGTCATCTCGCACGGCAACGGGCCGCAGGTCGGGCTGCTCGCGCTGCAGGGCTCCGCCTACACCGAGGTCGACCCGTACCCGCTCGACCTGCTCGGCGCCCAGACCGAGGGGATGATCGGCTACCTGATCCAGCAGGAGCTCGGGAACGAGCTGCCCTTCGAGAAGCGGCTCGCGTCGCTCCTGACGCTGATCGAGGTCGACGCCGACGATCCCGGCCTTCGACGATCCGACCAAGCCGATCGGGCCGATCTACTCGCAGGAGGACTCCGAGCGGCTCGCCCGGGAGAAGGGCTGGGTGTTCAAGCCGGACGGCGACAGCTACCGCCGCGTCGTGCCCTCGCCGCTGCCGCAGCGGATCTTCGGGCTCGAGCCGCTCGAGTGGCTCCTCGAGCGGGGCTGCGTCGTGATCTGCGCCGGCGGCGGCGGCATCCCGGTCATGTACACGGACGAGCCGGTGCCGGCCGGGCGGCAGCTCGTCGGCGTCGAGGCCGTGATCGACAAGGACCTCGCGAGCGCGCTGCTCGCCCGGGACCTGCGCGCGGACGCGCTCGCGATCGTCACCGACGTCGACGCCGTGTACGACGAGCTGGGGCACGCCGGAGCAGCGTGCGATCCGCCGCGCGACGCCGGAGGCTCTCGCCGACGTCGGAGTTCGCGGCGGGCTCGATGGGGCCGAAGGTCAAGGCCGCGTGCTCGTTCGTCGAGGAGACCGGCGGCCTCGCCGTGATCGGCTCGATCGCGGACACGCCCGGCGCTGCTCCGCGGCGAGGCGGGCACGGTCGTCACCCGCGACGCAGAAGGAATCGAGCTTGCCGACGTCGCATAGAGGAGGCTCACATGAGCGAGCACGCCGCCGAGCCCGAGCCGAAGTCCGGGTTCGCGCTCCCCTCCGCCTACACGATCCTCTTCGCGCTGATCGTCCTGGCGGCGATCGCGACCTGGATCATCCCGGCCGGCACGTACGACCTGAACGCCGACGGCGAGCCGGTCCCCGGGACGTACCACGAGGTCGAGCAGAAGCCCGCGCGGATCCTCGTCGACTCGCTCACGGCGCCGATCAACGGCATGTACGGCATCGAGGACGAGACCGGGAACATCAACTACTACAACTCGGGGTCGCTCTTCGGCGCGATCGACGTCGCGCTGTTCATCCTCGTGATCGGCGGCTTCCTCGGCGTGACGATGAAGACGGGGGCGATCCAGGCGGGCATCGGCAGGCTCGTCCAGCGGCTCGAGGGCAGGGAGCGCTGGATGATCCCGGCGCTGATGGTCGTGTTCGCGCTCGGCGGCACGACCTACGGGATGGCGGAGGAGAGCCTCGCCTTCTACGCGCTCGTGATCACCGTGCTGATCGCCGCGGGCTACGACGCGCTCACCGGTGCGGCGGTCGTCCTCCTGGGCTGCGGGATCGGCACGCTGGGCTCGACGATCAACCCGTTCGCGACGGGGATCGCGTCGGGGTTCGCCGGCGTCTCGATCAGCGACGGCCTCGCCGGCCGGCTGGTCATCCTGATCGTCGGGCTGGCGATCGGCATCTTCTTCGTGCTGCGCTACGCCGACCGCGTGAAGGCGGACCCGTCGAAGTCGGTCGTCCACGACATGAAGGCCGACAACGAGGCGCGCTTCCGGTCGGAGACCGAGGGCGGCGAGATCGAGCTGACCGGCACGCACAAGCTGATCCTGGTCGTGTTCGGGCTCGCGTTCCTCGTGATGATGTACGGCGTCATCCCGTGGGAGGACATGGGAGTCTCGCTGCCGACCTGGTGGTGGTGGTTCCCGGAGATGACCGGGTCGTTCCTGCTGTTCGCGATCGTGATCGGCCTGATCGCGCGGATGGGCGAAGGGGAGCTTCACGGGCACGTTCGTCGACGGCGCCCGCGACCTCCTCGGCGTCGCGCTCATCATCGGGATCGCCCGCGGGATCACGGTGATCATGAACAACGGCGAGATCACCGACACCGTCCTGCACTGGTGCGAGCTCGCGCTCGGCGACGTCGGCGAGTCGACCTTCGCGATCGTGATGTTCCTGCTCTTCCTGCCGCTGTCCTTCCTGATCCCGTCCTCGTCCGGGCTCGCGACGGTGGCGATGCCGATCATGGCGCCGCTCGCGACCTTCGTGGACGTGCCCGAGGAGCTGGTCGTGACCGCGTACCAGAGCGCGTCGGGCGTCATGAACCTGTTCATCCCGACCTCGGCCGTCGTGATGGGCGGCCTCGCGATCGCGCGCGTGCCGTACGACCGCTACCTGCGCTGGGTGTGGCCGCTCCTCGCGATGCTGAGCGTCCTCTGCATCGTCGTCCTCGGCGTCGGAGCGGCGCTGTCATGAGGACGGGACGACGTCTGCCGACCAAGGAGGAGGTCGTGATGGGTGACGGTTTCTACGATGGGCGGTCGTGCTCGCGGCGGCGCTCGTGCGTGATCGGTCTGGCGGCGTACGCCCGCGGCCCCGAGCACTACCGCGGCGACGAGGTCGGCTCGCACGGCACGAAGGTCGTCATCGTCCGGACGGAGCGACGAATGAGCGCCGCCGCGGTTCAGGAGGCGGGCCCGCAGGGCGGCCGCGACGCGAACTGGCACGGCCTGACCGCGGACGACGCCTCCGCGCAGTTCGGCGTCGACCCGCGGACCGGGCTGGACGCCGCCGAGGTCGAGCGGCGCCGGGCGGAGGTCGGCCCGAACAAGCTCGCCGAGGCGGAGAAGGAGCCGGGCTGGCAGGCGTTCCTCCGCCAGTACCGCGACCTGATGCAGCTCGTCCTCCTCGGCGCCGCGATCGTCAGCATCGTCGCGCTGCAGGAGTGGTCGACCGGTCTCGTGATCATCGGCCTGACCGTGCTGAACGCGGTCCTGGGCCTCAACCAGGAGGGCAAGGCCGCCGAGAGCGTCGCCGCGCTCCAGAAGATGCTCCTGATCCACGCGCATGTCCGCCGCGGCGGCGCAGCGGGTGGACATCCCCGCCGAGGAGGTCGTTCCGGGCGACATCGTCACCTTCGAGGCCGGCGACAAGGTCCCCGCCGACGGGCGCCTGATCCTGGCCGCGACGCTCGAGATCGAGGAGGCGGCGCTGACGGGCGAGAGCACGCCGGTGCTGAAGTCGGTCGAGCCGGTGGCCGGCGAGGACGTCCCGCTCGGCGACCGCATCGACATGGCCTACATGAACTCGACCGTGACGCGCGGCCGGGGCGAGATGGTGGTCACCGGGACGGGCATGGCGACCGAGGTCGGGCAGATCTCGGGGATGCTGGCGGGGGTCCAGCAGGAGAAGACGCCGCTCACGCGCCAGCTCGACCAGCTGACCGTGCTCATCACGATCATGGCGGCGGTCGCGCTGGCGCTCGTGATCGTGTTCGGGCTCATCCGCGGCGACGACTTCGACGACCTGTTCGTGATCGGCATCGCCCTCGCGATCGCGGCGATCCCGACCGGGCCTGCCCGCGGTCGTCACGACCATGCTCTCGCTCGGGACGCAGGCGCTCGCGGCGAAGGGAGCGATCGTGAAGCGGCTCCGGTCGGTGGAGACGCTCGGCTCGACCTCGGCGATCTGCTCCGACAAGACGGGCACGCTGACGCTGAACCAGATGACCGCCCGCCAGCTGCTGATCGCGGGGCGTCGCTACTCGATCGAGGGCGAGGGCTACGCGACCGAGGGCAAGATCCTTCGCGTCGCGGGCGACACGGACACCTCCCTCGAGCCGTTCCTCCTCCCGATGGCCCTCGCCAACGACGCGGCCGTGCGTGACGGAGAGATCGTCGGCGACCCGACCGAGGCGGCGCTCGTCGTCCTGGCCGCGAAGGGCGGGCTCGACGTCGACGAGACGCGGCGCACCTTCCCGCGCGTCGGCGAGGTCCCGTTCGACTCCGAGTACAAGTTCATGGCGCACCTTCCACGAGATGGAGGACGACGGGCAGAAGGTGATTCGCTGCTTCGTGAAGGGCGCGCCCGACGTGCTGCTCGCGACGGTCCTCGAGGGGCCGGGACGTGGACGGCTCGCTCGTCGAGATCGAGAGCTACCGCGATCGTGTCCTCGGCCGAGAACGACCGTCTCGCCAGCGAGGGCCTGCGGGTGCTCGCCGTGGCCGCGCGCGACATCGACCCTTCGGCCTTCGACGCCGGCGGCGACCTGCTCGCGCAGGTGCAGGACCTGACGCTGCTCGCCCTGGTCGGCATCGTCGACCCGCCGCGCAAGGAGGCGAGGGACGCGATCGCGCTCTGCAAGGACGCCGGGATCCAGGTCCGCATGATCACCGGCGACCACGCCACCACCGCCGCCGCGATCGGGGCCAGCTCGGGATCGAGGGCCGCGCCCTGACAGGCACCGAGTTCGCGGCGCTCAGCGACGAGGAGCTCGACGCCCAGGTGGGCGAGATCGGCGTGGTCGCCCGGGTCGCGCCGGAGGACAAGGTGCGGCTCGTCGACATGCTGAAGCGCAAGGGCAACGTCGTCTCGATGACCGGCGACGGGGTCAACGACGCCCCCGCGCTCAAGCGCGCGGACATCGGTGTCGCGATGGGGATCACCGGGACCGAGGTGACGAAGGAAGCCGCGGACATGATCCTCACCGACGACAACTTCGCGACGATCGTGTCGGCGGTCGAGGGCGGCCGGGGGATCTACGACAACCTGATGAAGTACGTGCGCATCCAGCTGATCGAGCTGGGCGCGTTCATCCTCCTCTTCGTCCTCGCGGGTGTGTTCTTCGTCGCCGACGGCGCTCCGCTCACGCCGCTGCAGGTCCTCTGGATCAACTTCGCGATCGACGTGGTGCTGGCGATCGGCCTGGGCTTCGACGCGGCCGTGCCCGGCCTCATGCGGCGCAAGCCCAGGGACGCGAGCGCGCCGATCGTGAACCGGTCGCTCGCGATCCGACTCGGCGGCCTGGCGCTCGTCATGGCTGCGATCGCGCTCGTCGTCGTCGCCTGGGGCGAGGAGCGCTACGACCTCGCCGTCGCGACGACGATGGGCCTGACCACGCTGTCGCTGATGCACATCGTCGCCGCGCTCGAGGTCAGGGAGCCGACGCAGACCATCTTCAGCCGCTACACGATCGAGAACCGGCGGTTCGTGCAGCTGATCGGCCTGACGCTCGTGCTGACGTTCCTCGTGACGGAGCTGTCCTTCCTGCAGCGCATCTTCGACACGGTCTCCCTGACGAGCTCGCAGTGGGGCATCTGCCTGCTCGGCCCGATCGTCTACCTCGCGGTCACGGAGCTCGTGAAGGCCTTCGACCGGCGGTCCGGCCACGGCCGGGCCGCTCTCCTCCCCGCCGAGGCGTAGGAGCCGGCCGTGAGCGTCCGCGGCGCTGCGTTCATCGGCATCGGCTCCATGGTCGGAGCCGGCATCTTCGCCCTCCTCGGCCAGGCGGCGGTCCTCGCGGGCTCCGCCGTGTGGCTCTCGTTCCTCCTCGCGGGGCTCGTCACGGCGCTGCTCGCGTACAACGTCGTCAAGCTCGGGATCCGGTACCCCTCCGAGGGCGGGCTGATCGAGTACCTGCGGCAGGGCTTCGGGAACGGGCGCCTGCTCGGCATCGCCGCGTGGCTCGGCTACGCGGCCGCCTTCGTGGTGGTGGCCGCGATGCTCGCCGTCTCCTTCGGGAGCTACGCCACCACCCTGTTCGTCGGCGACGACGCCTGGAGCGGATGGGACAACCTGTTCGCGTCCCTGCTGATCGTGGTGATGACCGTGGTCAACATGACCGGGGCGACGTTCGTCTCGCGGGTCGCGTCCGTGATGGTCGTCGTCCTGCTCGGCCGTCTTCGCCGTCTTCATCTGTGGTGACGATCTCGGACGTCAACTTCGACCTCCTCGCCTTCAGCGGCTACCCGTCCGTTCTCGAAGATCATCGCCAGCATCGCGCTGACGTTCTTCGCGTTCCTCGGCTTCGGCGTGATGACGTTCACGGTCGCCAGCCTCCGCGATCCCGCGCGCGAGCTGCCGCGAGCTGTGGCCCTCGCGCTGGGGCTGACGACGGCCGCTCTACGTGCTGATCTCGATCGGCGTCTTCGGGACGCTCACCGTCGACGAGGCGATCGGCTACGGCGAGACGGCGATCGCCGAGGCCGCGCGACCGACGCCTCGGCGACGCCGGCTTCACGCTGATGGCGGTCGCCGCGCTCATCGCGACGGCCGGCGCGACGAACGGGACGCTCTTCGGCGCGGCCGGCCTGACGGCCTCGCTGGCGAAGATCGGGCAGTTTCCGCCTCTGCTCGGCCCCAGCTCGCGGCTCGGCAAGCACGGCGGCCTGCTCGTCACCGGCGATCGTCGCCCTCGTGCTCGCGAACTTCCTCGACCTCTCCGCGATCGCCTCGGTCGGGAGCGCCTGCTCGCTCGTCGTCTTCCTGCTCGTCGGGCTCGCCGGGCTACCGGTTGCGGTCGGAGTCCGGCGCCTCGGCGGCGATCGTCCTGCTCGGGATGGCGGCGACCGCGGTCGTGCTCGGATTCTTCGCCGTCGACACGCTCCGCAACGATCCCGAGACGTTCGGGGCAATCGTCGCGATGACGCTCCTCGCGGTCGTGCTCGACGTCGTGTGGAAGCACGTGAGGGAGCCCGCACCCCCCGCCGCGCCCTCAGAGCCGACGCCCGGATGATCGTCCCGCGCTGGGAGTGGCGGACCTTCGGCGAGACGTTCGGCGAGGCGGAAGAGCGGCTGGCCGCGCTCGAGCCGACGCGCGTGGACGAGAGCGACGAGCTGTACGTCGTGTCGCGTGGCGGCGAGGGCAGCATCAAGGTGCGAGGAGGCGTGCTGGACGTGAAGCGCCTCGAGCAGGTCAGCGACGACGGGCTGGAGCAGTGGCGGCCGGTTGCGAAGGCGGAGTTCCCGATCGCCGCGCGCGGACGTCGCCTCGCTGCTCTCCGCGCTCGGCGTCGACCGTCGCCGCCGCTCGCAGCGCGATGCATACGAGCTCGACGAGCTCGTCGACGAGGTCGTGAGCCAGAGCGCCGACCTGCTCGCCGTCCCCGTGCACAAGCGACGCGCTCACTACACGTTCGGCGGATGCGCTGCGGAGCTCACCGAGGTGCGGACGGACGCGCTGACCACGCGCACCATCGCGGTCGAGTCCGAGGATCCTGCCCTCGTGCGAGCGACGCTGCGCACGCTGGAGCCTGGACGTCGCAGCCGAACGTGAGCTTCCCGCGCGGCCTCATGGCGCTCGTCGGATTCGGAGCGCGACGGTACGCGGTCGTCGACGTCGGCACGAACTCGGTCAAGTTCCACCTCGCCGAGCGGGCGGCGGACGGCCGGTGGCGACAGCTCGTCGACCGCGCCGAGGTCACGCGGCTTGGCGAGGGGCTCGACGACTCGGGCCGTCTCCAGCCGGAGCCGATGGAGCGGACGATCGAGGCGATCGTCGGGATGGCCGAGGAGGCACGGGCGCACGGGGCGGAGGCGATCGCCGCTGTCGGAACCGCGGGGCTGCGGGCCGCGGCCAACAGCGCCGACTTCGTCGACGCCGTGCACACACGTTGCGGCGTTCGCGTCGAGGTCATCGGCGGCGACGAGGAAGCCCGCCTCTCGTACCTGGCCGCGACCGCCGGCATCGGTCGCGTCGACGGCTCGCTCGTCGTGTTCGAGACCGGCGGTGGCAGCACGCAGTTCACCTTCGGCCGCGGAGACCGTATCGACGAGCAGTTCAGCATCGATGTCGGTGCCGTGCGGTTCACCGAGCGGTTCGGTCTCGACGGCGTCGTCGACGACGGCGCTCTTGCCGCGGCGCTCGACGCGATTGCAGGAGCACTCGGGTCGCTCGACGGACGCCCCGTGCCCGACGCTCTGGTGGGGATGGGCGGAGCCCTGACGAATCTCGCGGCCGTGAAGCACGAGCTTGCGACCTACGACCCGGAGCTCGTCCAGGGCACCGTGCTCGACCTGGGAGAGCTCGACCGGCAGATCGAGCTGTTCCGCGCCCGGAGCGCCGAGGAGCGCCGCGAGATCGTCGGCCTCCAGCCGAAGCGGGCCGAGATCATCCTCGCGGGCGCCTGCGTCGTCCGCGCCGTGCTGGTCGCGCTCCGACGCGAATCGCTCGTCGTGAGCGATCGCGGCCTCCGTCACCGCCTGCTCGTGGAGCGATTCGGCTCGTAGCCGCGCCGCGCGAGCGAGAGCGTGCGCGAAGTGGAAAACAACACCGTGAAGTGAGGAGGCGTCGAATGGCTGGAAGACAGGAGAAAAGGCAGAGGAAAGTCCTCTCCGACGAGGAGCTCGGCCGGATCCTCGCCCTCATGAAGGGCGCCGACAGCGTCGAGCTCAAGGCTACGGTGCCGGCGGTCGATCAGCGCTCCGCGGTCGACGCGCTGGGGCTCGACGCGATCGAGGCGCAGATCCGGCAGGTGTTCTTCTTCGACACGCCCGACCTCGCGCTCGACGCTGCGGGCCTGGTCGTCCGCGCCCGTCGGGTGCAGGGCGGGAGCGGCGACTCGGTCGTGAAGCTTCGCCCTGTGGAGCCCACCGAGCTGCCCAAGCGGATCCGGCAGTCGGACGCGTTCACCGTCGAGGTCGACGCGATGCCGGGCGGGTTCGTCTGCTCGGGGTCGATGAAGGGGGCCGTCGACGCGGCGGACGTGCGCGACGCCGTCCGCGGAGGGCGCCCTGTCCGCAAGCTGTTCTCGAAGCAGCAACGGGCGTTCTACGACGAGCACGCCCCGGACGGCATCGGGCTCGACGACCTGACGATCCTCGGGCCGATCTTCGTCCTGAAGCTGAAGTCCGCGCCGAAGGGCTTCGGCCGGAAGCTGACGGCGGAGATGTGGCTGTTTCCGGACAATTCCAGGATCCTCGAGCTCTCGACCAAGTGCCCACCATCCGAGGCATTCGGGGTCGCCGCGGAGACGCGAGCGTTCCTCGGCGCGAAGGGCATCGACCTGGATGCCGAGCAGCAGACGAAGACCAGGACTGCGCTGGAGCTCTTCGCCGCGGCGCCCTAGCAACCGACCAGGAAGACATCGGGGTGCCCGGAGCCGCAGTCGGCTTCCTCGTCGCCGTAGCGCCGCCCGGGCTGGAGCCGGCCTCGCGGCCTTGGCGGCGTCACGCCCGTTCCGTGATCATGAGGGCGTGCGGATCGAGCTCGTCGAAGGCGACATCACGGCGCAGGAGGTCGACGCGATCGTCAACGCCGCGAACTCGTCGCTCCTCGGGGGCGGCGGCGTGGACGGCGCGATCCACCGCCGGGGCGGCCCGGCGATCCTGGCGGAGTGCCGGGAGCTACGGGCCTCGCGCTACCCGGGTGGGCTGCCCGCCGGGGAGGCTGTCGCGACGACGGCCGGCGAGCTTCCGGCGCGTTGGGTGATCCACACGGTGGGGCCGGTGTACGACGCTCGCGCAGACCTCGGCGACACGCTTCGCTCCTGCTACACGCGCTCGGTCGCCGTCGCGGACGAGGTCGGCGCCGCCACCGTCGCGTTCCCGCTCATCTCCTCGGGCGCGTTCGGCTGGCCGCTCGAGGACGCGATCCGCCAGGCGCTCACAGCGCTCCGAGGCGCGGAGACGTCGGTCGAGGAGGCTCGGCTCGTGCTGTTCGGCTCGGACACGTTCGCGACCGCGAAGCGCCTCTTCGCCGCCTGAGGCCGGTCGGCTCAGTCGGGCTTCGCGCCCATCGCCCACACGGCGACGATCCAGCCGATCAGGGCGATGGCCGTGATCACCCCGGCAGCCTTTCCGAGGCCGCTCTTCGACTTCCACGACGCGATCCCGGCGGTGACGAGCGCGATGACGAGCAGGAGAGCGCCGATGTCGGCCGTGATGTAGCCGATGCCGATCCAGGCCGGATCGTCGTCGGTGTCGCCGAACTCCTTCGAGTACGTCCACTCCGCGCCGATCCGCATCACGATGTAGGCGGGCAGCCCGACCAGCAGAAGCGAGCGGAACGCGAATCGGCGCATCCGGTCGCGCTCGGACGCGCCGACGGTCGCGAGCGACGTGACGACCGCGGTCGTCGCGGCCCCGACCAGCACCATCGCCCCGAGTACGTGGACGAAGAGCGGGAAGTTCCAGCTGTCGGGCCGGATCGCTGCGAGCAGGCTCGTCATGCGCCGGGCTTCCAGATCATGATGACGAGGATCACGAGGATCACTACGCTCGTTGCGATGTGGAGCCAGAACCCGCGCGACGCTCCGAACGCGGCGGCGACTTCCGGGCTCGACTCCGTGCCGGCTCGCGGCGAGCTCGCCCGCTCTGGTCGCGGCCGACGCGTACTCGTCACCGGTCCGCCGCCCGAGCTCGCTGGCGATCGACCCAGAGGACGATCGCCGCGATGATCCAGCCGTCCCACAGCTCGTAGCCGTCGATCGAGATCGCGAGCCATACGCCGAAGACGATCGTCCCCAGGGTGCCCGCGATGACCATGGCCGTCGCCACCCGCGAGAGCGTCATGAACGACGTGACACGCGCCGTGCTCTCGGTGCGCCAGAGCGACGCGAGCTGGATCGAGAAGATCACCTCGGCGCCGACGAGGGCGAAGGCCGCAAGGAGATGAAGCGCCAGGATCCAGTCGTTCAGCTCCACCGCGGCGGGACGCTACTAAGTTCCCGGGCTCGGTTCAATCTGGCGCACGGCGAGGCCTGTCCGTTCACGGCATGGTCCGCCCGGACGTCTTGCGAGCTGACCGGTCGCACGGCACCATCGGAGCGTGGAGGACGAGGAAGCGACCCAACTGATGTTCGAGACCCTGTTCGACATCAAGGCCGCGGTGTACGACATGCGCGACGTGTTGATCGAACCCCCGGAGGACGAGGATGAAGCGTCGGAAGAAGATGACACCTGAGGAATGGCGCGCGGAGCTCGAGCGGCGGGCGGATCTCGACCGTCGGCTGCTGGAGATGATCGAGCGCTACCGCGAGCTCAACGCGAAGAAGCGGGCTGCGGGCTCCTAGCTCCGCCCCGACCGAGCGCGGAGCGTGGCTCACGCGAGCGTGAAGCGGACCTGCCGCTTCAGGACGTCCGCCAGCTCGAGCCGCACCTCGACGCGCTCGCCGAGCGGTAGCTCCTCGCCCTGGCAGCGGGCGGTCACCGCCGGGTCCGTCAGCTGGACGGTGCCTCCGTCGTCGTCATCGTCGGCCTCGACGACGACGGCGTCGAAGGTGTCGCCGATGCTCGACTGCAGGAGCGCCGCCTCGAGGATCGAGACGATCCCGGCTTCGTACTGGCTCGCGCGGCGACTGGACTCCGTCCATCACCTCCGGCAGGCCCGGCAGCTCGGCGAGCACCCATTCGGGCGGCTCGGCTCCTGCAGACAGCGCGATGCACGCCTCGCCGACGTAGCGGTCGACGAGCCGACGCAGCGGCGCGGTCGTGTGCGCGTACGTCGACGCGAGAGCGGCGTGGATCGGATCCTCCGGAGCGTCGTGATCGAACGCCGTGTAGCCGGATCCGCGCATCAGCCCCGCCGCCTCGGCGAGCAGCGCGGCGTGGTTCGGCAGGTTGGGGTCGAGGGTGCGGATGAAGTCGGGGTACGTGAGACCTTCGGGCCAGGGGACGTCGAGGGCCTTCGCCGTCCGGCGGAGTCGCGCGAGCCTCGAGGGATCCGGCGCGGGGACCGTGCGGAGGATGCCGACCTCGCCGGTGAGCATCAGCTCGGCGGCGGCCATCCCGGTCATCAGCGAGATCTGCGCGTTCCAGCCCTCGATCGGGAGCGGCGCGCGGTACTCGAGGCGGTACCCGTCCGGCCCCCGCGTCACCTCCTGCTCGGGCAGTGGCAGGCTGACGCCGCCTCGGCGCGCCTCGCGCTCCTGGCGCTTCGTGCCGACCTCGCGCAGCAGGAGGATCACCTCGTCGGCCGACCCGTCGTCGAGGGAGCGCTGTGCGCCTTCGTAGCTGAGCTTCGCGCGGCTGCGGACGAGCGCGCGACGGACGTCGACCTCGATCCCCTCGCCCGTCTCGTCCACCTCCATCGTCCACACGAGCGCCGGCCTGTCCTGGTCCGGCAGCAGGCTCGCGGCTCCCTCGGACAGCTGCGGCGGGTAGAGGCGCGCCTTCTCGTCCGGGGCGTAGAGCGTCTCGCCACGGCGGTGGGCCTCCACGTCCATCGGCCCGCCCGGCGTGACGAAGGAGGCGACGTCGGCGATCGCGTACCGCACCCGGTAGCCGGAGCCGCGCCGCTCGATGTGGACGGCCTGGTCGAGGTCCATCGACGTCGGAGGGTCGATCGTGACGAAGGGGATCGACGTCTCGTCCCCGTCCGGAGCTTCTCGCGGCGCACGGGCTGCGTGCTCGGCGTCCGCCAGCACGTCGTCCCCGAAGCCGAGCGTGACCTCGAGCTGGCGGCGGAGCTCCGTGAACGCAGCCTCGATCTCGGCGCTCGCGCCGTCGGGCAGGCGGAACTGGCGCTTCGGCACCCGGGCAGCGTACGTCTCCAGACGCCATCCGGGCGGGGCGCTCGCGCGCTTCCGGCGACGGGCACGGCGCGCTCTCGGCCTTCGACGCGTCGTACCTCACGTTCGCGCTCGGCATGGTGTTCGACGACGAACCCAACTGCCGACAGGCAGCAGCTCGATGCCGCCCCGGAAGGCGCTGACGCCCTACGACACGGGGCGTCAGACTGCGTCTCGACACCGACGACGGAGGTGAGAGGTGGGTGAGCGGGAGCTCGACGTGGTCGTGATCGGAGCCGGGGCTCCGGGCGAGGTCATCGCCGGTCGCCTCGGGGAGGCGGGCCTCGACGTGGCGGTCGTCGAGGAGCGGCTGGTCGGCGGTGAGTGCTCGTTCTTCGCGTGCATGCCCTCGAAGGCGCTGCTCCGCCCCGGCGAGCTGACGGCGGAGGCACGGCGGGTGAAGGGGGTCAGCGTCGGCGACCTCGACGTCGAGGTGGTGCTCGCGCGGCGCGACGAGGTCGTTCACGACCTGGACGACTCGTCGATGCTGCCCTGGCTCGAAGAGCGCGGTGTCACGTCTGGTCCGCGGGCACGGGCGCCTGGACGGGGAGCGTCGTGTGGGCGTGGAAGACGACGTGCTCACGGCCCGCCGGGCAGTCGTCGTCGCGACCGGGAGCTTCGCGACGATCCCGCCGGTAGCGGGGCTGGAGGACGCGCGGCCGTGGACGAACGTCGAGGCGACGACGGCGAAGCGGGTGCCGGCGCGTCTCTTCGTGCTCGGCGGTGGTGTCGTCGGGGTCGAGATGGCTCAGGCGTGGTCGTGGCTCGGATCGCGGGTGACGCTCGTGCACCGCGGCGAGCGGCTGATCGAGCGCGAGGAGCCCTTCGCGAGCTCGCACGTCGAGGACGCGCTGCGCGAGGCCGGGGTCGACGTGCGGCTGGGCACATCGGCGACGGCGGTGTCTCGGAACGGTGCCGTCCGCGTCGAGCTCGACGACGGCGACGAGGTCGAGGCCGACGAGCTTCTCGTCGCGATCGGTCGAACGCCCCGCACCGCGGATCTGGGGCTGGAGACGGTCGGGCTCGAGCCACGGAAGCACGTCGAGGTCGACGACACGCTCCGCGTGCCGGGCTTCGACTGGCTGTACGCGGTCGGCGACGTCAACGGCCGTGCTCTCCTCACGCACATGGGGAAGTACCAGGCCCGGCTCGCGGCGGACGCGATCCTCGGCAAGGACGTACGGCTGCGCTCGGACGGCGCCGCCTCGCCGCGGGTGATCTTCACCGACCCTCAGGTCGGTGCGGTCGGGCTGACGCTCGCAGCCGCGGAGGAGGCGGGGGTTCGCGCACGCGTCGTCGAGGTCGAGACGAGCGGCAACGCGGGCGGCTCGTTCGTCGGGAAGGGCGCTCCCGGGACTGCCCGGCTCGTCGTCGACGAGGATCGGGGCATCGTCGTCGGGGCCACGATCACCGGGGCGGAGATCGCCGAGGCGCTGCACGCGGCGACGATCGCCGTGGTCGGCGAGGTTCCGCTCGACGACCTCTGGCACGCAGTCCCGGCGTTTCCCACGCGGTCGGAGCTCTGGCTGCGGCTGCTCGAGGCGTATGGCCTGTAGCTGTCCGCGCGGAACGCGCTGATTGTAAGTTGACACTAACGTAAGCGTTGGCTTACACTTATCGCATGGAGGCCGTGTTGAAGGCGATCGCGGAGCCTCGGAGGCGGGCGATCCTGCGCCTGGTGTCTGACACCGAACTGCCTGCCGGCAGCATCGCGGTGCACTTCGACGTCACCCGGCCTGCGATCTCGCAGCACCTGGGCGTCCTGAAGGAGGCGGGGCTCGTGAGCGAGCGGAGAGACGGCACGCGGCGCCTCTATCGAGCGCGCCCGGAAGGGCTTCTCGAGGTGAGGGCGTTCCTGGACGAGTTCTGGGGCGACCGCCTCGAGGCGCTGAAGCGCGAGGCCGAACGAGAGGAGCGGAAGAGAGATGGAGAGCGTCACCGAGTCGACTGAGGTCGTGCGCGAGCTGACCATCGCGGCGAGGCCCGAGACCGTCTGGGAGTTCCTCGTCGACGCCGACAAGGCGAAGCGCTGGATGGGCGTCGATGCCGACGCTCGAGCCGCGGGCCGGTGGGCTGTATCGCGTCGAGGTCGTCCCCGGCACGATCGCCCGGGGATCGTTCGTCGAGGTCGATCCCCCGCACCGTGTCGTCTTCACGTGGGGTTGGGAGGCGATGGCGAGCGGCGAGGCCTACGACGTGCCGCCCGGGTCGTCGACGATCGAGATCGTGCTGGAGCCCGACGGCGACGGCACGCGGCTTCGCTTCACGCACAGCGGCCTGCCGACGGCGGAGTCGGCCGGGCGACACGCCCACGGCTGGGATCACTTCCTCCCGCGCCTCGTCGAGGCGGCCGGCGGCGGCGACCCCGGCCGCGATCCCTGGCTCGACGGAGAGATGTAGACCGAAAGGACGTGTCCTCGTGCCAGGCACGGGGACATGTCCGGTCGGGCCGTCGCCGCTGCGGGCGTGTCTTGGTGCCAGGCACGGAGACACGTCCGGTCGGGCCATGGCCGACCGTGGCGGCGAGCCGCGGTAGGTCGCGACCCCGCGGTACGCTCGCGCGCGTGCGCAGGGTCGCCGCGACGCGGTACGTGACGCCTCTGCGGGAGGGCGGGTCGCTCCCTGCGCTCGTCGAGGCCGACGACGACGGGCTGTACGTGCTCAAGTTCCGCGGCGCCGGGCAGGGGCCGAAGGCGCTCGTCGCGGAGGTCGTGGTCGGCGAGCTCGCCCGCGCGCTCGGCCTGCCGGTGCCCGAGCTCGCTCTCGTCGAGCTCGACGCGACGATCGGCCGCGCCGAGCCGGATCCCGAGATCCAGGACCTGCTCCTCGCGAGCGATGGGCTCAACCTCGGGGTCGACTTCCTGCCCGGCGCGCTGCCCTTCAACCCGGCGGCCGGGCCCGAGCCCGACCCGGGCTTCGCGGCGGATGTCGTCTGGCTCGACGCCCTCGTCACGAACGTCGACCGGACGGCGCAGAACCCGAACCTGCTGTGGTGGCACAACCGCCTGTGGCTCATCGACCACGGCGCCGCGCTCTACTTCCACCATGCGGAGGAGACCGACCCGGAGCATGCCCGCGGACGCTTCGAGGCCGTCCGCGACCACGTCCTGCTGCCGTACGCATCGTCGATCGCGCATGCCGACGGTCGACTCGCTGTCGCGCGTGACCGCCGACTGCTCGAGCGAGTCGTCTCCGACGTACCGGCGGAATGGCTCGGGCCGGACGGCGGGAGCGTGTACGTCGACTATCTGCGTGCGCCGGCTCGAAGAGCCGCGGGTCTTCGTCGAGGAGGCGGAGCGCGCCCGTGGCTGAGCCGTTCTCCTACGCGATCCTTCGGCTGGTCCCGGACATCGAGCGCGGCGAGCAGCTGAACGTCGGCGTGGTCGTCTTCTGTCGCCCGCTCGACTTCCTCGGCGCCCGCACGGCGCTCGACGACGATCGCGCGCGGGCGATCACGCCGCAACGTCGACCTCGAGGGCGCGCGGCGGCATCTGGCCGCGATCGAGCGGATCGCGGCCGGCGACGCGGGCGCGGGCCCGATCGCCGAGCTCGACACGACCGCGCGCTTCCACTGGCTCGTCGCCCCGTCGAGCACGATCGTGCAGCCGTCCGAGGTGCACACGGGCCTGTGCGACGACCCGCGCGCCTGCCTCGACGAGCTGTTCGAGAGGCTCGTGCGCTGATGCTCGATCCGTCGCTGCCGATCCCGGCCACCGGGCGGACGTTCTCCGCGCGGCGCCGGATCAGGCTCGGCGACATGGACGAGACGGGCCGTCTGCGGCTCGACGCGGTCGCGCGGTTCCTGCAGGACGTGGCGATCGACGACGTGCAGGAGACCGGGTGGGGGACGCCGGAGCACCTGTGGTTCGTCCGCCGGATCCGCGTCGAGGTCCGGACGCCGTTCCACGAGGACGGCGAGTTGGCGCTGGTGACGTGGTGCAGCGGGCTCGCGGCGATCGCGGCGGGGCGACGCTGGTCGCTGACGGGGACGGAGGCGGGAGGATCGAGGTCGACAGCGTCTGGATCCACCTCGGGCCCGACCAGCGGCCGGCGCGGATCGAGTCGTTCGGCGTCTACGCGGACGCGACCGGCGGGCGGCCCGTCTCGACGCGGCTCGAGCTGCCCGTTCCGCCCGACGAAGCCCCGCGGTCGGCCTGGGCGCTGCGCGCGACCGACGTCGACCTCCACGGGCACGTGAACAACGCGGTCCACTGGCAGGCGGTCGAGGACGCGCTCCGAGGCAGCACCGTCGACACCGGCGCGCCCGCTCGTCGCCGAGCTCGACTACCACCACCCGATCGACCTCTCGGACCGCCTCGAGCTTTCGACGGATGCGTCGGACGGCGGGCTCGCTGTGGGGTTCCACGTCGGCGAGACGGTCTGCGCCGTCGCACGGGTCGGCTCGCTGATCTCGGACACGGAACCAGCCGCTACGCGTGCCGATGAGCGTCAGCACCCTCGGCCGCAGGTCGCCGCATGCTCTGATCACTGGTCGGCGATTCCGGAGACATCTCTCAGACGGCCACTGGACGAGATCGGTGTCCGACACCGCGCGGAGGAAAGGAGCGTCGTGGGATTCACCAGCCGGTTGGCGGTCACGGAGGACATGCCGGCGCTGCGTGCGCTGATGGACGCGGCGATCGCCGAGCTCCAGCGCGGCTTTCTCGACGACGCCCAGATCGAGTCGAGCCGCGCGATCATGGGCATCGACACGCAGCTCGTCGACGACGGCACGTACTTCGTCGTCGAGTCGGACGGCGACCTGGCGGGCTGCGGCGGCTGGAGCCGCCGCGCGACCCTCTACGGCGGCAACCAGACGCCCGGCCGCGACAGCAACCTCCTCGACCCGGCGGTCGACGCCGCGCGCGTGCGGGCGATGTACACGCACCCGGCGTACGCGCGGCGCGGCGTCGGCCGCCTGATCCTCCAGCTCTGCGAGGCGGCCGCGGCAGCCGAGGGGTTCACGCGGCTCGAGCTGATGGCGACGCTGTCCGGCGAGCCGCTCTACACCGCCTACGGGTTCCGTCCGATCGAGCGGCTCGAGGACGCGACCGGCGGCGTCCCGGTGCCGATCGTGCGGATGGAGAAGCCGATCGACCCGGCGCTGCTCGGCTCGGCTACCGACGCGGCCGGAGCGCCGCGAACGGATCCGTGATCGCGAGCTGCGTGTCACGGAAGCGGAAGACCTCCGCGGGGCGTCCGCCGGCGCGGCCCGACGGGCGACGCTCGCCGGTCGGCTCGATCACCGCACGCCGCTCCAGGACACGCCGGAGGTTCGTCGCCGAGACCTCGTGGCCGAGCGCCGCGACGTACACCTCGCGCAGCTCGGCCAGGGTGAAGGTCGGGGGCGCGAGCGCGAAGCCGGCGTTCGAGTAGGAGAGCTTCCCGCGGAGACGCTCGCGCGCGGCCAGCACGATCGCGCCGTGGTCGAACGCGGTGGGCGGGAGGTCGTCGACCGGGTGCCAGCGGGTGTCCCGGGGCACGTGGGGGTCGAGCCCCAGCTGGACGAGGCCGAGGTACGCGGTGGCGAGCTCCCACACCCCGGGGTCGCGGCCGGGGTCGCCGTAGGTGCCGAGCTGCTCGAGGTGGGAGACCTCGCGCACGTCGACCTTCGCCGCGAGGTGCCGCCGGATCGACGCCTCGAGCGTCTCGCCCTCCTCGAGCAGGCCGCCGGGGAGAGCCCACGCGCCTCGCCACGGGTCGCGCGCCCGCTGCCAGAGCAGCACCTGAAGCGCTCCCGCGCGCACCTGGAGCACCACGGCGAGGGTCGCGTGGCGCGGTCTGGTAGACTCGCCCGTAGGTTTACGACTCATAGTCAAAAACTAGCGCATCCCAGGAGAGAGCATGATCGGAATCCCCTCGAAGCTCCTTGCTGCCGCGGCCGTCCTCGCCGTCGGCGCGTCACTCGCCGCCGGCTGCGGCGGTGACGACGAGGCCACCGGCGAGACGACAGAGACGGCAGCCGGCGTCGGGCCTGAAGGTCGGGCTCGTCGCCGATGCAGGCCAGCTGAACGACAACGGGTTCAACGAGCTGGCCTACAAGGGCCTGAAGAGGGCCGAGCGGGAGCTGGGGGTCAAGGGCCGCGTCGTCGAGGCCAAGACGGCCGCCGACTACGTCCCGAACATGTCGTCGCTCGCCCGCCAGGACTACGACCTGATCATCGGCGTCGGCTTCGCGCAGGGGGACGCGATCGCGGCGGCCGCGAAGCGCTTCCCCGACACGAACTTCGCGATCGTGGACGTCGACCAGTCGTTCCTCAAGGGCAAGCCGACGAACGTCCAGGGGCTCCTCTTCCGTGAGGAGCAGGTCGGGTACCTCGTCGGCTACCTCGCGGCGCTCGAGGCAAAGCGGGCGGGGACCGAGTCGATCAGCGCCGTCGGCGGCTACAAGGAACCGCCGGTCGACAGGTTCATCGCCGGTTACCGGGCCGGCGCGCAGGCCGCGGTGCCCGGGACGAAGGTGCGCTGGGACTACTCGCAGGACTGGGAGGACCAGGCGAAGTGCAAGGAGCTCGCCCTCAACCAGATCGCGGCGGGCTCGAAGGTCGTGTTCCAGGTCGCGGGAGGCTGCGGGCTCGGCGCCCTCTCCGCGGCGAAGGACAGGGACGTCTGGGGTATCGGCGTCGACGCCGACCAGTCGTTCCTCGGCCCGCACGTCCTCACGAGCGCGCTGAAGGGCGTCGACAGCGCGGTCTTCCTCACGATCCAGGCCGTCGAGGACGGGACGTTCGAGGGCGGCAAGAACGTCGTCTTCGGGATCGACCAGGAAGGCGTCGGCCTCGGCACGCTCAGCCCGAACGCGAACGCCGACGACGTCAGCGCCGTCGAGGAGGTCGAGGAGCAGCTCGCCTCCGGCGAGATCAGCGACATCCCGACGACGCTCAAGTAGGGCGAGCTGCGGGGGCTCTGCCTCGACGGCAGACGCCCCGCGAACCTGGCCGGTGCTACGCCGTGCGCACCGAGTAGACGGGCGGGAGGTGGTCGGCGACCTGTGTCCAGCTCGCGCCTGCGTCGCGCGAGCCGAACACCTCGCCGGAGGTCGCGCCGAAGTAGAGCTCGAGGCTGTCGCCCTCTCCCGCGCTGTCGAACGCCTCGCGCAGGATCGTGAGGAAGGCGTTGTCCGGAAGCCCGTCGCCCCGTGCCTGCCACGTCTCACCGGCGTCGCGTGTCTCCCAGACTCTGATCGCGCCGTCGGGAGGCGTCCTGTCCTCGGCGCCGATCAGCGGGATCACGTAGGCGCTGTCCGGGTCGGCGGGGTCGACGACGATCGGGAAGCCGAAGTCCGACGGCAGGCCTTCGCCGATGTCGATCCAGTTCTCGCCTGCGTCGTCGGAGCGGTAGACGCCGCCGTGGAACTGCATGAACAGCCGCTCCGGGCGGCCGGGGGCGCGACGCACGTCGTGGACGCAGTGCTGGATCGGGTTCTGGTCGCGCCCCTCCTCGGGGACGTAGCCGGGGACGATGCCGTCGTTCGAGTAGCGCCAGGTCTCGACCGCCGTCGTCGGTGAGCCAGACGCCCACCGCGGAGATGGCGACCAGCAGCTTGGACGGGTCGTCGGGCCAGGGCGCGATCGTGTGCAGGCAGAGGCCGCCGTTGCCGGGGCTCCAGTCGGGCGCGGGTCGGGTGGTTCCAGAGGCCCTCGTTCAGGGCCCAGGTGAGGCCGCCGTCCCGGCTCTCGAAGAGCGGCCCGGGATCCCCGCCCGCGTACAGCACGCCGTCGGCGGCGCCGGGCACGATCACCCAGATCCGCTCGAGAGCCTTCTCGTCCCCCTCCGGCAGGGCCGTTCCCTCCGCCTGCTCCCACTCGCCGGCCGGGTCGTCGGTGACCCAGATCTTCGGGCCGTAGAACCAGGACGTCACCGACGCGAGATAGCGCCCGGTGCGTGGATCGCGCATCGCGTACTCGACGCTCTGCCCCGCAAACGCGCGGGCGGTGATCTCGAAGCCGTCCCCGTCGCCCTCCAGCCGGAAAAGGCCCTTCTTCGTGCCCACCAAGAGCTCGGTCATGCGATGCGCTCCTTCCTGTGCTGTTGCCGCGTTCCAGAAAACGGTGCAGGAGGGAGCACGTGCCTAACCTCCCGTGATCGCGGGGAGAACGTGAACCCGGTCGGCGTCCGCGACCGGCGTCTTCTCCTCCCCGTGCGTTCCGTTGACGAAGACGTTCACGTGCTCGCGGATGCGTCCCTGCTCGTCCAGCACCCAGCCGGCGATCGGGGGATGCGCCGCCTCGAGCGCGACGAGCACGTCGCGGACGGTCGCGCCCGCGACCACATGGCTGCGCCCGCCGCACAGCTCCGACAGCGGAGCGCGGAGCATCACCTGCGCCATGGGGCGATCCTAGGACGCGTCATATCGATGAGACGTACGGCTCACACGACTATCGACAGGTGCGGCGACCGAAACTCATCGGCGGAAGAACACGTTGAGCACGATCGTCCCGACGATCGAGACGATCACCATCAGCAGGATCGGCACGGTCACGCTGACGTTCTCGGACGGCTTCCAGTGGATCGTGCCCGGCAGGCGATCGACGCCGAGGCGGGCGAGGACGAGAGCTCCGATGCCGAGCGCCGCGAGCACGAGCGCGGCGGCCAGCAGCAGCTTCCCGGCGGTCTCCATGCACCGAGCGTAGTCGCGGTCTCAGGCGGCGGCGAGGCGAGCCTGCGTGCCAGGCACGTAGGCACGTCCGCCCGAGACGTTCCGGTGCCAGGCACGAGGACGCGGCCGCGGGGGACACGTCCGGGCGCCAGGCACGAGGACCCGGCTCGACAGGGGACATGTCTTCGTGACAGGCACGAGGCACGACTGGGGGGGACTGCTCCGCGCGGGCGGGGATCCGGGTCGGGCCGTCGCGCCCTACGGCTCGAGCTCGAGCACGCCGTGGGGCGAGCCGAGCTCGGCGAGCTTGTCGAGGAACGGCCGCGCGGGGAACGCCTCCGGGCCGAGCACGCCCTTGCCCGACCAGGCGCCGGCGGCGAGCAGCTCGAGCGCGACGACGGGGTTGAGCGCCGTCTGCCAGACGACTGCCTGCGCGCCGTACTCGCGCATCGACCACTCGTTGTCGACGACGTGGTACAGGTAGGTCCTCCGCGGGCGTCCCGTCGGTGCCGATGCCCGTGACGAGCGTGCCCGGCGCAGGTCTTGCCGCTCATCCGCTCGCCGAGCGTGGCCGGGTCGGGCAGCGCCGCGGCGACGACGTCGCGCGGCGCGACCTCGACGCCCTTCACCCGGATCGGCTCCTTCCGGTCGAGCCCGAGCCTGTGGAGCGTCTTCAGCACGTCGATGAACTCGTCGCCGAGCCCGTACTTGAACGTCACCCGCCGGCACTCGACCCAGCGCGGCACGAGCAGCACCTCCTCGTGCTCGACGTTGACGCACTCGACCGGGCCGATCCCCTCGGGGAAGTCGAAGACCTCGGGCTCGGAGAACGGCTCCGTCGTGAACCAGCCGCGGTCGCGCTCCCACATCGACCGGCGGGTTGAGGCACTCCTCGATCGTCGTCCAGATGGAGAACGTCGGCGCGAAGTCGTAGCCCTCGACGACGAGGTTCGCGCCGTCGCGGACCCCGACCTCGTCGATCTCGGAGAAGAGCTCGTCGGCCGCGTGCCGCGCGAACACGTCGGCGGCGCCGGGCTCGATCGCCGATCCCGACGAGCGCGAGCAGGCCCGTTCTCCTCCCACGCCGGGCGCGCTCGAACTGGTAGTCGCCGAGCTTGACGCCCGTGAGCTCGTACGGACGCTCCGGGTGCGGCTCGGAGAGCGTCATCGCCATGTCGAGGTACGTCACGCCTGCCTCGAAGCAGGCGTCGAAGATCGGTGCGTTGAAGACCGGGTCGACCGCGTTCAGCACCGCGTCCGGCCTCGTCTCCCGGATCAGCTCGACGACCGCGTCTCGGCTCGACGCGTCGATCCGTGCGCGGAGAAGCGCCCGTCGTCGAGCGCGTCGCGACGACGGCGGCCGGCCGGGCTGCGTCGTAGTCCGCCAGCGCGCAGTGGTCGAAGAACGAGCGGCGCGCGGCGATCGCGGCGAACGCCGAGCCCACGCCCCCGGTGCCGACGACGAGGATCCTCACGCGGGCTCGATCGGTCGGCCGACCGTGAGCGCATCCCGGAGCGAGACGGGCAGCTCCTGGAAGGCCGCGTCGGGCTCGATGCCGAGGCCGTCGAGCGTCTTCGAGTAGAAGCAGCGGATCGCGGCGGCGAGGACGACGTCCGCGATCTCCGCGTCGGACAGCCCGTGAGGGTACGCGCGGCGCGTAATGATTGTGGAACGCCATGATGCGACGGGTGACCGAGGATGTTGCGACCGCGAGGGCGGGCGCTTGTAGCGCTGTGCCCTTGCCGCAGGCGAGGGATCGAGCCGCGGGATTCGGCTCCTGCCGAATTCCGCTTGGCGGACAGGAGAGGTGCGGATGAGCGTTGCGGTGAGCCAGCAGAAGATGTTCGTCGACGGGGAGTTCGTCGACGCGCTGTCGGGCGAGACGATGGAGGTGCTGAACCCGGCCACCGGCGAGGTGATCGCCGAGGTGCCGCGGGCCGGGGAGGAGGACGTCGACCGCGCGGTCGCCGCGGCCGAGAAGGCCTGGGAGACGTGGCGCGACAAGACGCCCGAAGGACCGGATGGAGCTGCTCCTCAAGCTCGCCGACGTGATCGACGAGAACGCCGAGGAGCTCGCGCGGCTCGAGTCGCTGAACGTCGGCAAGCCCTGGTGGGTCGCGGTCGACGAGCCCGGGGTGATGTCCGACAACCTCCGCTTCTTCGCGGGCGCCGCGCGGAACCTCGAGGGCAAGGCCGCGGCCGAGTACGTCGAGGGCTACACGTCGATGATCCGTCGCGAGCCGCTCGGGGTCGTGGCGGGGATCGCGCCGTGGAACTACCCGCTCTTCATGGTGATCTGGAAGATGGGGCCGGCGCTCGCGGCCGGGAACGTCCAGATCATCAAGCCGGCCGAGCAGACGCCGCTCACCGACGCTGCGCTTCGTCGAGCTCGCGCAGGAGGTCCTGCCGAAGGGGGTGCTCCAGGTCGTGACCGGGGACGGCGTGCCGGCGGGCGACCGCCTCGTGCGCCACCCGTCGATCCGCCTCGTCTCGCTCACCGGGCGACACCGCGACCGGGAAGCTGATCGCGAAGAACGCCGCCGACACCGTCAAGCGCGTCCACCTCGAGCTCGGCGGCAAGGCGCCGATGGTCGTGCTCGACGACGCCGACCCGGCGACCGTCGCCGAGGCGATCAAGATCGGCGGGTACTTCAACTCCGGGCAGGACTGCACCGCCTCGTCGCGGATCCTCGTCTCCGAGCGCATCTACGACGACGTCCTCTCGGCGACGGTCGACGGCGGTCGAGGGCATGTCCGTCGGCGACCCGGCGACGGACGACGAGATCGGCATGGGCCCGGTCATCTCGGCGGAGCAGCAGGAGCGCGTGCTCGGCTTCGTCGAGCGGGCGGTGGAGGCGAAGGCGACGGTCGTCACGGGCGGCGGCGACGGTCGGCGACCGGGGCTTCTTCGTCGCGCCGACGATCGTCACCGACGTCGCCCAGGACGCCGAGATCGTCCAGAACGAGGTCTTCGGGCCGGTCGTCACGATGCAGCGCTTCGCCTCGGACGAGGAGGCGGTCGCGATGGCGAACGACGTGCGCTACGGGCTCGCCGCGTCGGTCTTCTCGGAGAACGTCGGGCGCGCGATGAAGGTCGCGGGCCGGCTCGACTTCGGCACCGTGTGGGTGAACGAGCACCTCTTCCCGCTGACGCCCGAGATGCCGCACGGCGGCTTCAAGGAGTCCGGGCTACGGGAAGGACATGTCGATCTACTCGATGGAGGAGTACACGCGCGATCAAGCACGTCTGCGTGAAGCTCGCCTGAGCCTGACTCGGCGGTGCGGGCGGCTAACGCCGCCGCGCACGGGCCGCCTCCTGTTTGACGCAATGCGTTGCCGTTTGGTAGGAACACCCTCGCATTGCGCAGCCGTTCGCAGGCGACGTCGCCGCGAGGGTCATCGGCGTCGCCGAGGCCCGCCGCGTCGCGGGCCGGTGTCCCGCGCGCCCGAGCTCGACCGCGGTCGACCGCGGGATCATCCAGGCGCTGCAGCGGAACGGCCGCGAGCCGTTCCGGCGGATCGCCGCCGTCGCTCGGCGTCTCCGAGGCGACCGTGCGCGCCCGCTACGGCCGCCTCTGCGACGCAGAGCATCCTGCAGGTCACCGGCGTCACGAACCCGCTCGGGCTCGGCTTCGAGTCGCAGGCGATGGTCGGCATCCGGACGACCGGCCCGCCGGAGCTCGTCGCGGACGAGCTCGCGCACTGGGAGGAGGCCGACTACGTCGTCGTCACCACCGGCCGCTTCGACCTGCTCGTCGAGGTCGTCTGCGCCGACCGCCGGGCGCTGCTCGACGTGACGAACCGGATCCGCGTCGCTGCCCGAGCGTGGTCTCGACCGAGACGTTCCTCTACCTCGAGCTCTGGAAGCAGCTGTACGACTGGGGCGCAGGCACCGACGGACCGGAGGAGCGACGATGAGCCGCGTGAGCGAGAGCGCGCACGGCGCCGCGACGTCCGGCTCGAGGAGGTCGTCAAGGAGTTCGGGGACGACGCGCGCCGTCGACGGCATCTCGCTCGAGATCCCGCGCGGCGCGTTCTTCGCGCTGCTCGGGCCGTCCGGGTGCGGGAAGACGACGACCCTGCGCATGATCGGCGGCTTCGAGGAGCCGACGTCCGGCCGCATCTTCCTCGGCGACCGCGACGTCGTGGGGCTGCCGCCGTACAAGCGGGACGTCAACACCGTCTTCCAGAGCTACGCGCTCTTCCCGCACATGACGGTCGCCGAGAACGTCGCGTTCGGGCTCGAGCGGAGGAAGCTCGGCAAGACCGAGATCACGCACGCGCGTCGCCGAGATCCTCGAGCTCGTCGACCTCGCCGGGCGGGCGAGCCGCAAGCCGCGCCAGCTCTCGGGCGGCCAGCAGCAACGCGTCGCGCTCGCCCGCGCGATCGTCAACAACCCGCGGGTGCTCCTGCTCGACGAGCCGCTCGGGGCGCTCGACCTCAAGCTCCGCAAGCAGATGCAGCTCGAGCTGAAGCGGATCCAGCACGAGGTCGGGATCACGTTCGTCCACGTCACGCACGACCAGGAGGAGGCGATGACGATGGCGGACACGATCGCGGTCATGAATCACGGCCGGATCGAGCAGCTCGGCAGCCCGAGCGAGCTCTACGAGCGTCCGCGGACGTCGTTCGTCGCCGGGTTCCTCGGCAAGTCGAACCTGCTCGACGGGCACGGTCGCCGGGGACGGGCGCGTCGCGCTTGCGGACGGGACGATCGTCCACGCCGACACGGACGGGCGGACGGGCGAGATCGCAGTCGGCGTGCGGCCGGAGAAGATCGCGCTCGGCGCCGGCGGAGTCAACCGCATCGAGGGCACGCGTGAAGGAGTCGGCGTACATCGGAGTCGCCACCGAGGTGATCGTCTCAACCGCCTCGGGCGACGTCACCGTCTTCCACCAGAACGTCGAGGCCGGAGGGATGGCCCCCGAGCCGGGCACGTCCGTGACCCTGTCGTGGGCACCCGGCGCCACATTCGTCGTCGATCGAGAGGAGAGCCACTGATGGGATCGCTCGGCTCGCGATACACGCGGAGACAGATCGTGCAGCGGGGCGCGGCGGGGGTCACGATCCTCTCGCTCCCGGGGCTCCTCGCCGCCTGCGGTGGCGGTGGGGGAGGCGGCGGGTAGCAGCGACGAGCTCGCCGACGTGCTGCGCTTCGCGAACTGGCCCCTCTACATCGACGTCGACGAGGCGACGAAGGCGCGCCCGACGCTCGACCAGTTCACCGAGGAGACCGGCATCACGGTCGAGTACTTCGAGGAGATCAACGACAACGCCGAGTACTTCGCGAAGGTGCAGGGGCCGCTCTCGCAGGGCCAGGGGATCGACCGCGACATCTTCGTGTTCACCGACAACTCGCGCTTCCCGGGGCTGCTCATCGAGCAGGAGTGGGTGCAGAAGCTCGACAAGGAGCTGATCCCGAACATCGAGAACCTCATCGACGCGCAGGCGAGCCCGCCGTTCGACCCCGATCGCGAGTACTCGCTCCCCTGGCAGTCGGGAATGACCGGGATCGCGTGGAACGAGGACCTCACCGGGCCGGTCGAGTCGATCGAGCAGCTCCTCGACGACCCGAAGCTCAAGGGCAAGGTCTCGATGCTGATGGAGCTGGCCGACTCGGTCGGCCTCGTGATGCTCGCGAACGGCGACGACCCGGCCTCGGTGAGCGACGAGACGTTCAACCGGGCGGCCGACCGTGTCCAGGCGGCGGTCGACTCGGGGCAGATCGTCCGCTTCACGGGCAACGACTTCGCCCAGCCGCTGACGCGCGGGGAGTTCGCCGCGTCCGTCGCCTGGTCGGGCGACATGATCCAGCTGCTGGCCGACAATCCCGAAGCTGAAGTGGGCCGTCCCCAAGGACGGCGGGATGATCTGGACGGACAACATGCTGATCCCGACGGGCGGGAGCGTGCCGACGGCGTCGACGTACATGAACTTCGTCTACGACCCGGCCGTGGCCGCGCAGATCGCCGCGTACGTCAACTACGTGCCGGCGGTGAAGGGCGTCAAGGAGGAGCTCGTCAAGATCGACCCGGACCTCGCGAACAACACGCTCATCATCCCCGACGACGCGCTGCTCGCGCAGCTGCACCAGTACGACTCCGCCGCCTTGAACAACGACGAGCAGATCACGAAGTGGCAGAGCGTCCTCGGCCAGTGAGCGGCTAGGGAGCGCGTGGGGACGTTCTTCCACCGCCGCCGGGGGCTCGTCCCGTACCTCCTGCTCGCGCCGGGGCTCCTCTGGCTCGCGCTCTTCTTCCTGGTCCCGCTCGCGTTCCTCGGCTACCAGTCGCTGCAGTCCGGCACCTTCCCGAACCTCGAGTTCACCTGGGAGTTCTCGAACTTCACCGACTCGCTCTCCGAGTACCGCGAGCAGTTCCTGCGCTCGTTCCTCTACGCGGGCATCGCGACCGTGGTCTCGCTGCTCATCGCGTACCCGCTGGTCTACTGGATCGCATTCCGGTCGGGCCCGTGGAGGAACCTCTTCCTCCTCTGCATCATCGCGCCGTTCTTCGTCACGTACCTGATCCGGACGCTCGCGTGGCTGAACATCCTCGCCGACGAGGGGCCCGTGGTGGGGATCCTCCGCAGCGTCGGCGTGCTCGGCGCGGGCGAAGGGCTGCTCTTCACGACGCTCGCCGTCGTCGCCGGCATCACCTACAACTTCTTCCCCTTCATGGCGCTGCCGCTGTACGTCTCCCTGGAGCAGATCGACCCGCGCCTGCTCGAGGCGGCGAAGGACCTCTACGCATCACCCGCGCAGGCGTTCTGGCGCGTGACCGTGCCGCTCTCCGCGCCGGGGATCGTGGCGGGGACGCTCCTCACCTTCATCCCCGCAGCGGGCGACTTCATCAACGCCGAGCTGCTCGGCACGCCGAAGCAGCAGATGATCGGCAACGTGATCCAGGCGAAGTTCCTCGAGTCGCTCGACTACCCGACTGCGGCGGCGCTGTCGTTCACGCTGATGGCGATGATCCTCGTGGCGCTGCTGATCTACGCCCGGCTGGTCGGCACGGAGAGGCTGACGGGATGACCGGCGTGGCAGGGATTTGGGGATTGGTGAAGCGGCGAGCGCTCGGCGTCTACGCCGTGCTCGCGGTCGCGTACCTGATGCTGCCGATCGCGGTGGTGATCATGTTCTCGTTCAACAAGCCCGCCGGCCGCTTCAACTACGTGTGGCAGGAGTTCACGCTCGACAACTGGATCCACTGGGACGCGGTGCTCGGGATCCGCGACGCCGTCGTCACCTCGCTCGAGGTGGGCGTGCTCGCGACCGTGGTCGCGGTCGTGCTGGGGACGCTCGTCGGCGATGGGGATCGTCCGTTACCAGTTCCGCGGGCGCGGCGCGACGAACATCCTCGTCTTCCTGCCGATGTCGACGCCCGAGATCGTCCTCGGCGCCTCGCTGCTGACGCTCTTCCTGAACATGACGAGCGTCTTCACCCTCGGGTTCGGGACGATCTTCATCGCCCACGTGATGTTCATCGTGAGCTACATCGTCGTGACGGTGAAGGCGCGCCTGATCGGCTTCGACCGGCATCTCGAGGAGGCGGCGATGGACCTCGGCGCGAGCGAGCTCGTGACGTTCCGCAAGGTGACGCTGCCGCTCCTGATGCCGGCGATCGTCTCCGCGGCGCTCCTCGGCTTCGCCCTCTCGCTCGACGACTTCGTGATCACGTACTTCAACGCGGGAGGGACGCAGACGTTCCCGGTGTTCGTGTGGGGCATCGCCCGCGTCTCCGTCCCGCCCCAGGTCAACGTCGTGGCGAGCGCGATCTTCCTCGTCGTCGATCGGGATCGCCCTCGCGAACGTCGCCTGGCAGCACCGCACCGCCAAACGACAACGGAGCCTCATATGACAGCCGTCGAGACACTCGACCTCCAGCGCGCCGCCAAGGAGCACCTCTGGATGCACTTCACGCGGATGGGCGGCTACGCCCAGGCGGACGTGCCGATCATCGTGCGCGGCGACGGCTGCTACCTCGAGGACACGAACGGACGGCGCTACCTCGACGCGCTCGCCGGCCTCTTCTCGGTCAACCTCGGCTACTCGTACGGCGAGGAGATGGGCCAGGCGGCGCTCGAGCAGATGCGCGAGCTGCCGTTCTACACCAACTGGACGTACGCCCATCCGCGCGCGATCGAGCTCGCGGCCGAGGTGACCTCGCTCGCGCCCGGCGACCTGAACCGCGTGTTCTTCGTCTCCGGCGGCTCCGAGGCGGTGGAGTCGGCCTGGAAGCTCGCGCGCCAGTACTACCTCGCCCGCGGCGAGAAGCGGCTCCGCGTCACGGGTCGGCTCCGCGCCCGGAGCGGGAGCACGACGCGATCGCGGCGAACCTCCGCACGCCGCACCGCCGCTACAAGGCGATCACGCGGCAGACCGCCTACCACGGGACGACCTTCGGCGCGCTCTCGCTGACCGGGATCCCCGCGATCCGCATGCCGTTCGAGCCGCTCGTGCCCGAGGTGCGGAACGTCCGCAACACCAACCGCTACCGCCGGCCGGAGGGCGAGACCGAGGAGGAGTTCACCGCCGACCTGCTCGACGAGCTGGAGCGGACGATCGAGGCGATGGGGCCCGAGACCGTCTGCCTCGTGCACATGGAGCCGGTGCAGAACTCGGGCGGCGCGTTCACGGCGCCGGTCGGGTACTGGAAGGGCGTCCGCGAGCTCTGCGACCGCGTACGACATCCTCCTCTCGGCCGACGAGGTGATCACCGGCTTCGGGCGGATCGGCGCCTGGTTCGCCTCGGAGCGCTACGACATCCGCCCGGACATCGTCACGTGCGCCAAGGGGCTCTCGTCCTCGTACGCGGCGATCGGCGCCGTGCTCGCGACCGACCGCGTGGCGGAGCCGTTCCTCGAGGGCGCCTCGATGTACACGCACGGCATCACGTTCGGCGGCCATCCGGTGCAGGCCGCGATCGCGCTCAAGAACATCGAGATCATGAAGCGCGAGGGGGTCGTCGAGCACGTCCGCGACAGGAGAGCACGTTCCGGGCCAAGCTCGAGACGCTGCTCGACCTCGACGATCGTCGGCGACGTCCGCGGCGCGGGCTTCTTCTACGCGCTCGAGCTCGTCAAGGACGCCGGAGACGAAGCAGACCTTCGACGACGACGAGTGCGAGGCGCTGCTCCGCGGCTACCTCTCGCCGGCGTTCTTCGAGGCGGGCCTCATCTGCCGCGCCGACGACCGCGGCGACCCCGTGGTGCAGATCTCGCCGCCCCTGGTCGCGACCGAGAAGGAGATGGACGAGATCGTCGGGATCCTCGGCGAGGTGCTGACCGAGGCCCAGCGGCGCATGGGTCGCTAGGCGGCGTTGGGCCGGCCCGTCCCGCCACCGGTGGCACCGGGCAGGAGTAGGGTTTCCCGCACCCTGGCCCGTCCCGAAGGCGGGCACGCTGGGATGCGTGACAACCGACATCGAGGAGACGACAGATGAGCACTGAGAACGGGACCGTCGTCGTCGCGCGCGACGTGACGCGGCGCTACGGCGAGGGCGAGACCGCCGTCGACGCGCTCCGCGGCATCTCGGTCGAGGTCCCGCGCGGGAGGCTCACGTCGGTGATGGGCCCGTCCGGGTCGGGCAAGTCGACCCTGATGCACATCCTCGCCGGGCTCGACAAGCCGACCTCGGGCTCGGTGACGATCGCCGGCAAGGAGATCACGACCCTCAAGGACTCCGACCTGACGAAGCTCAGGCGCGAGCACATCGGGTTCGTCTTCCAGTTCTTCAACCTCCTCCCGATGCTCAACGCCGAGGAGAACATCACCCTGCCGCTCTCGATCGCGGGTGAGAAGCCCGATCAGGCGTTCTTCGACGAGCTCATCTCCTCCGTGGGCCTCGAGGACCGCCTCTCGCACCGCCCGTCCGAGCTCTCCGGCGGCCAGCAGCAGCGGGTCGCGATCGCGCGCGCGCTCGTCTCCCAGCCCGACGTCGTGTTCGCCGACGAGCCGACGGGCAACCTCGACTCGCACACGGGGACGAGATCCTCGAGCTCCTGCGCCACTCCGTCGAGCAGCTGCGGCCAGACGATCGTGATGGTCACCCACGAGTCGCGTGCCGCTGCGATCGGCGACCGCGTGCTCTACCTCGCGGACGGCGTGATCGTGAAGGAGCTCTCCGGAGCGACCCAGCACGAGATCACCGAGGCGATGGAGGAGATCTCCGCGGCTTGACCCGCTTCTCGCTCAAGAGCCTCGCCGGGCGCAAGCTCCGGTCTGCCCTCACCGCGCTCGCGATCGTGCTCGGCGTCGCGATGATCAGCGGCACCTACGTCCTCACGGACACGATCGACAAGGCGTTCTCGAGCATCTTCGACGAGTCGTACGCCGGCACGGACGTGGTCGTGAGCGGCAAGGCCGCCGACATCGACATCTTCGGGGACACGCCCGACGCGCCGCCCGTCGACGCCTCGCTCCTCGAGGAGATCCGCGGCCTCGAGTCGGTCGACCTCGCGATGGGCGGGATCTACGACGAGCTGAACACGAAGATCATCGGGGAGGACGGGAAGGCGGTCGACACGCAGGGCGCGCCGAGCTTCGGGTTCGGGATCGACACGACGCCCGAATACTCGGTCTTCAACCCGCTCAACCTGCTCGAGGGCCGCTGGCCCAGGACGGGCGAGCGAGGTCGTGGTCGACGCCGGCACCGCGGACCGCGAGGACTTCGCCGTCGGCCAGACGATCCAGATCTCGACGCTCGAGCCGAAGCGGGACTTCGAGGTGGTCGGCATCGCCCGCTACGGCGACGTCAAGTCGCTCGGGACCACGACCTTCGCGATCTTCGACGTCGCGACGGCGCAGACGCTGTTCGAGCGGCGACGGGCAGTTCGACGCGATCTCGGTGGCGGGCAAGGAGGGCACCACGCCGCAGCAGCTGATCGACGAGATCCGGCCGCTGCTCCCGGCCGACGCGCAGGTGAAGACCGGTGTCCAGGAGGCGCAGGAGGACAAGGACGACCTCAGCGAGTTCACGAAGTTCATCCGCTACTTCCTCCTCGCCTTCGCCGGGATCGCGCTCTTCGTCGGGTCGTTCGTGATCTTCAACACCCTGTCGATCACGGTGGCGCAGCGGACGCGCGAGTTCGCGACGCTGCGGACGCTCGGCGCGTCGCGCCGCCAGGTGCTGCGCTCGGTGCTGCTCGAGGCCTTCGTGGTCGGGCTCCTCGCGTCGGTCGTCGGCCTCTTCCTCGGGCTCGGGCTCGCGAAGGGCCTCGAGGCGCTGTTCCGGGCGCTCAACCTCGAGCTCCCGCTCGCGGACACGGTGTTCGCGACGCGCACGATCGTCGTCTCGCTGATCGTCGGCACGGTGATCACCGTGATCGCCGGCCTGTTCCCGGCGATCCGGGCCACCCGCGTGCCGCCGATCGCCGCCGTCCGCGAGGGCGCCGAGCTGCCCCGCTCACGGTTCTCCCGGTTCACGCCCTTCGTCGCGGTCGCCCTCATCGCGCGTCGCGCTCTTCCTGCTCGGGTACTGCGATGTTCGTGGACGACGTCGGCACCGCCGAGCGGCTGCTCGCGATCGCAGGCGGCGTCCTGCTCCTGTTCGTCGGGGTCGCGATGATCTCGTCGAAGCTCGTGCGGCCGCTCGCCGCCGTCGTCGGCCTGCCCGCCCGGTGGGTGGGCGGCGCCGCGGGAGGGCTCGCGCGACGCAACTCGATCCGCAACCCGGGACGCACGGCGGCGACCGCTGCGGCACTGATGATCGGCGTCGCCCTCGTGGCCTTCGTCGCCACGCTCGCGAACGGGATGAAGGCCTCGAACCGCAAGGCGATCGAGGACCAGATCACCGCGAACTTCATCATCACCTCGCAGGACGGCTACACGCCGTTCGTGGCGGCGGCGGGTGACGCGGCGGCCGACGCGTCCGTCGGCGGAGACCGTCACGCACGTCCGCTCCGAGGTGGCGGAGATCGCAGGTCACGGCGGCTACCTCACGGGGATCGACCCCGAGCTGATCACCAGCGGGTACTCGTTCGACTGGACGGAGGGCTCGGACGCGACGCTCGCGGAGATGGGCGAGAACGGGATGATCGTCGACGAGAACTTCGCCGAGGACCACGACCTCGCCGTCGGGCAGCAGGTGACGGTCCGGACCGGCGAGACCACCTCCATGCGGGCGGTCGTCAAGGGCATCTACGAGCCGCCGCCCTTCTACCCGCTGCTCGGGAACGCGAGCATCACGATCGCCGCGTTCGACGACCTGATCGAGCGCCCGCGCAACCAGTACACGTTCGTCAACGTGGCGGGCGGGCCGAGCGAGGCGAGTCGCGCCCAGCTCGAGCAGGCGACCGGCGGGTACCCCGACGCGAGGGTGCAGACGCGCGAGGAGTGGGTCGACAAGGAGGACCGGGAGTTCGACCAGTTCCTGACGATGCTCTACGTCCTGCTGGCGCTGTCCGTGATCATCAGCCTGTTCGGGATGGTCAACACGCTCGTGCTCTCCGTGTTCGAGCGGACGCGCGAGGTGGGGATGCTGCGCGCCGTCGGCATGACGCGCCGCCAGACCCGGCGGATGATCCGTCACGAGAGCGTGATCACCGCGCTGATCGGCGCGGCGCTCGGGCTCCCGCTCGGGATCTTCCTCGCCGTGCTCGTGACCCGGGCGCTCGGCGAGTTCGACATCCGCTTCGAGGTGCCCACCGGCCAGCTCGTGTTCCTCGTCGTCCTCTCCGTGATCGTCGGCCTGCTCGCGGCGATCACGCCCGCGCGCCGCGCGAGCCGAGGCTGAACCCGCCTCGAAGCACTTCATTACGAAACGTGACGAAGTTTCGCGATCAAGGGCCTGTTCACGCGAAAGCTGCGCACCGCGCTGACGGCCCTCGCGATCGTGCTCGGCGTCGCGATGATCAGCGGCACGTACGTCCTCACGGACTCGATCGACAGCGCCTTCGACCAGATCTTCACCGACGTCCGCGAGGGCTCGAACGTCGTCATCACCGGCAAGTCGGCGTTCGACCTGTCCGAGGGCAGCGGCGTCTCCGAGCCGACGCTCGACGAGTCGCTGGTGGACGAGGTACGGCAGCTGCCGGGCGTCGCCCAGGCCGAGGGCGGCGTCAACAGCGACTCCACGTCGCTGATCGGCAAGGACGGCAAGGCGATCGTCTACGGCGGAGCGCCCAACCTGGGCTTCTCGATCGCGGAGGGCGACTCTCCCTTCAACCCGCTCCGGCTCGTCGCCGGCTCCTGGCCGGGGCCGGACGAGATCGTGATCGACTCCGGCGTCGCGGACAAGGAGGACTTCGAGATCGGGGACGGGATCGGCGTGCAGGTGGAGGGCCCGGTCGAGCGGCTCCGCATCTCCGGCATCGTGGAGTTCGGCACCGATCTCTCGATCGGAGGCGCCACGCTTGCCGGCTTCGATCTCCCGACCGCGCAGCGGCTGTTCCAGAAGGAAGGGCGCCTCGACGAGATCGCCGTGGCCTCGAAGCCGGGCGTGAGCGACCAGGAGCTTCTCGCAGAGATCCGGGAGATCCTGCCGCCGAACGCGCAGGCGCTCTCCGGCCAGCAGCAGGCCACCGAGGACGCGGCCGAGACGAACGAGTTCATCTCCTTCCTCCGTGGGTTCCTGCTCGCGTTCGCGGGGATCGCGCTCTTCGTCGGCTCGTTCGTGATCGCGAACTCGCTCGCGATCACGATCGCGCAGCGCATCCGCGAGTTCGCGACCCTGCGCACCCTCGGAGCGTCGCGCCGCCAGGTCCTCGTCTCCGTGATCATCGAGGCGCTGATCGTGGGGATCGTCGCGTCGGTCGTGGGTCTCCTGCTCGGCCTCGCGCTCGCCTCGGGTCTGTTCTGGCTGTTCGACGCCGTCGGCTTCACGCTCCCGAACACGGGCCTCACGCTCGAGCCGCGCACGGTGGTCGTCGCGCTGCTCGTCGGCATCCTCGTCACGCTCCTCGCGAGCCTGCGCCCGGCGCTGCGGGCGACGCGCGTGCCGCCGATCGCGGCGGTTCGCGAAGGCGCCACGCTGCCGCCTGGACGCTTCGCGCGCCTGCGCTCGATCGGTGCGGCGCTGACCGCGGTCCTCGGGTTCGCGGCGCTCCTGTACGGCCTCTTCGGCGAACGACCTCGGGACGACGCAGGTGCTGATCTGGATGGGCGTCGGGGCGCTCCTCATCTTCCTCGGCGTCGCGCTCTTCTCCTCGCGCCTCGTCCGGCCTCTGGCGCACGTGCTCGGCTGGCCTGCGACGCAGATCGGCGGCGCCGCCGGGCTCCTCGCGCGGGACAACGCGCAGCGCAACCCGCAGCGCACGGCTTCGACCGCCGCGGCGCTGATGATCGGCCTGGCGCTCGTGACTCTCGTGGCGACGCTCGCCGCCGGGATCGTCAACTCCTTCAGGGACGCGGTCAACGACCTGTTCACGGGCGACTACGCGATCACGGCGCAGAACAACTTCTCGCCGATCCCGACTGCCGCCGCGGAGGCGGCCGCGCGCGTCCCCGGCGTGACATCGGTGGGGAACGTGCGCACCGGGGAGACGCGCGTCTTCGGCGAGACCCAGTTCACGACCGCGGTCGACCCGGGCATGAAGGACGTCATCTCGATGGACTGGGTCGAAGGCTCGCCGGAAGTGCTGGCGACGCTCGGCGACGACGGCGCCTTCACCGACGACGGCTTCGCGAAGGACCACGACCTCCGCATCGGAACGCCGGTACGGGTCACCTTCCCGAGCGGCGAGACACGGACGTTCACTGTCCGGGGCATCTTCGACCCGCCGAGCGGCGGCTCGCCCTTCGGCCCGGTCACGATCTCCGCGGACGCCTGGGACGCCGAGGTCCCCCGGCCGAAGAACCTCTACTCGTTCGTGAAGATGGCCGGCGGCTCGACCGACGCGAACCAGGCCAAGCTCGACGAAGCGCTCGCCGACTTCCCGAACGCCAAGGCGCAGGATCGCGAGACCTTCATCGACAACCAGATCGGTGGGCTCAGCTCGATCCTCAACATCCTCTACGTGCTGCTCGCGCTCTCGATCGTCGTGAGCCTGTTCGGGATCATCAACACGCTCGTCCTCACCGTCTTCGAACGAACGCGGGAGATCGGGATGTTGCGCGCGATCGGGATGACCCGCCGCCAGGTGCGACGGATGATCCGCCACGAGAGCGTGATCACGGCCCTGATCGGCGCGGCGCTGGGGATCATCCTGGGGATCGTGCTGGCCGCGCTGCTGATCGCGCGCGTCGACTTCATCGAGTTCACGTTCCCCACCACGCAGGTCGTGATCTTCGCCGTCGCCGCGATCGTCGTGGGGATCCTCGCGGCGATCTTCCCGGCACGTCGGGCGGCCAAGCTCAACCCGCTCGAGGCGCTGCACTACGAGTAGCCGCGCTCCGCGGCCCCCTGGTCGTAGGGCAGAAGCGTGCCCGGCTCCTACGGCGCCCGGGACGTGCCGGGCGACGCCGTCGCGCACGGCCGCCTCGGCGACCGCCGCGGCGACGCGCGGGCATACGTCCCGGTTGAAGACGCCCGGGATCACGTACTCGGGGCCGAGCTCGTCGGTCAGGGATCACCGTCGCGAGCGCGTGGCTCGCGGCGACCTTCATCCCTTCCGTGATCCGGCTCGCGCGGACGTCGAGCGCTCCTCGGAAGACGCCCGGGAAAGCGAGCACGTTGTTGATCTGGTTGGGGTAGTCCGACCGCCCGGTCCCGACGACGGCGACGACGTCGTCGATCTCCCCGGGCTCGACCTCGGGCGTCGGGTTCGCCATTGCGAAGACGATCGCGCCGTCGGCCATCGTGCGCACCCCAGCCGCCGTGACCGCCCCCGGAGCCGAGAGGCCGATGAAGACGTCCGCGCCGGCGAGCAGCTCGTCGGCCGTGCCCTGCTCCCCGTGCGGGTTCGACCGCTCGGCGAACGCCGCTTTCGCCGGGCTGAGACCCGGTCGGCCGCGATACACGGCGCCGTGCCGGTCGGCGCCGATCACGTTGCGGGCGCCGGCGTGGAGGAGGATGTCGGCGGTCGCGACGCCCGCGGCGCCGACGCCGGTGATCACGATCTTGACGTCCTCGATCCGCTTGTCGACGACCTTGAGCGCGTTGACGAGCGCAGCCAGGGTGACGATCGCCGTGCCGTGCTGGTCGTCGTGGAACACGGGGATGTCCAGCTCGGTGCGCAGCCGCTCCTCGATCTCGAAGCAGCGAGGCGCCGAGATGTCCTCGAGGTTGATGCCGCCGAAGCGTCGGCGCGATCGCCATGCAGAGCGCGACGATCTCGTCGACGTCCTTCGTCGCGACGCAGACGGGGAAGGCGTCCACGCCTCCGAACTCCTTGAAGAGGACGGCCTTGCCCTCCATCACCGGCATCGCCGCCTCGGGCCCGATGTCGCCGAGGCCGAGTACCGCCGTGCCGTCCGACACGACCGCGACGGTGTTCTTCTTGATCGTCAGCTTCCAGGCCAGGTCCCGGTCGGCCGCGATCGCCTCGCAGATGCGGGCGACCCCGGGCGTGTAGGCCATCGAGAGGTCGTCTCGCGTCTTGAGGGGCGTCCTCGGCATGCACCTCGAGCTTGCCACCGAGGTGCAGGAGGAAGGTGCGGTCGGAGACGTGCTCGACCTCGACGCCTTCCACGGCCCTGACGCGCTTCGACGATCAGCGTGGAGGTGGTCCTCGCTCGATGCCTGCACAGTCACGTCGCGGACCTTCTCGTGCCCCTCGACTCGGACGAGGTCGATCGCGCCGAGCGAGCCTCCGGCGTCGCCGATCGCGCTGGGCGACGCGCGCGAACGAGCCGGGTGCATCGGACAGGTGCACCCTGAGCGTGGCGCTGTAGGACGCGGACAGGTGCGTCATGCGGTGATCACTCCTCGTGCGGCGAGCGCCGCGATCGTCTCGTCGTCGTAGCCCGCCTCGGCCAGGATCTCGGCGGTGTGCTCGCCCGACCGCCGGCGGCGGCGACCGGTGCAGCGAGGCGCTCGTGGTCGAAGCTCAGGGGCAGAGCGGGAAGGCGAAGGTCGGGGATCGCCGGGTGGGGCAGCTCCTGAAGGATCCCGAGCGCCTCGGTCTGCGGCGCCGCCGACGACGTCCGCGACGTCGGCGACCGGCGCCGCCGGCACGCCCGCTGCGGTCAGACGCTCGTGCCAGTGCGCGTGTCGTCTCCGTCTGTAGCCGCTCCTCCGAGCAGCGCGCAGAGCTCGTCGCGGTTGGCGCACCCGGTCGGGATTCGTGCCGAAGCGCGCGTCGTCGACGAGCTCGGGCGTCCCGAGCACGTCGCAGATCGACTCGGAACAGCCGGTCGTTGCCGCCGGCGATCATCAGCTCCCCGTCCGCGGTCGAGAACACCTGGTACGGCGCGACCATCGGGAAGCGCGTCCCCTCACCGGACGGGATCGTCCCGTCGGCGAGGTACCCGGCGAGGTGGTAGCCGATGTAGCCGATCGCGGTCTCGTAGAGGGACACGTCGACGACGCATCCCTCGCCCGTTCGCTCCCGCTCGAGCAGCGCGGCGAGCACCCCGAGCGCTCCCCACGTGCCCGTCCCCTGGTCGATCAGCGAGGCGCCCACGCGCACGCCGGGCCGGCCGGGCTCCCCCGTGACCGAGATCAGGCCACCTGCCGCCTGCATCAGGGCGTCGTACCCCGGCTCTCGCGAGAGCGGCCCGGTGTGGCCGTAGGCGCCGAAGGAGCAGTAGACCAGGCGCGGGTTGCGGGCGCGCACGCGCCTCGGCGCCGAGCCCGAGCTCATCCGCGAGCCCGGGTCGGAGGCTCTGGAGGAACACGTCGGCGCCGTCGGCGAGCCGGAGCAGCGCCTCGGCGCCGCGCGGGTCGCGCAGCGAGAGCGCGAGCGACCGCTTGCCGGCGTTGGCGGAGAGGAAGATCGTGCCCTCGCCGTCCCAGAACGGCGGGCCCCAGGCACGGCCGTCGTCGCCGGTATCGGGTCGCTCGACCTTGACGACGTCCGCGCCGAGCGCCGCCAGGATCTGCGCGCAGTACGGGCCGGCGATCGACGTCGTCACGTCGAGCACGCGCATTCCCCGAAGCGGCCGGTGGGTCATGCCGCGCATCATCGCTCGGGCGGCGCCCGGCCGGGGCACCGGCCGTCTCTGCGAGGATGGCCGCGTGGCCCTCCTCGCCTTCCTGCCGGACCTGCTGGCGGCGTTCGACCAGTTCGAGGAATGGGTCTCGAGCGACTGGGCGTACCTCGCGATCTTCGCCGTGGCGGCGATCGACGCGTTCTTCCCCATCGTGCCGAGCGAGACCGTCGTGATCAGCGCCGGGGTGCTGGCGGGCGCCGGCGACCTGAGCCTGCCGCTCGTGATCCTCTGCGCCTCGACGGGCGCGATCCTCGGCGACAACATCTCGTACGGGCTCGGCACCTGGCTCGGCGAGCACACGGTCAAGCGCGTCTTCAAGGGGGACAAGACGCCACCGGGGGTTCGAGTGGGCCGAGCGCCAGCTCGCCGAGCGCGGGACGTACCTCATCATCGTGGCCCGCTTCATCCCCGGCGGGAGGACGGCGGTGACCTTCTCGGCCGGGTACATCCACTCGTTCCCCTACCGCAGGTTCCTGATGGCGGACGTCCTTGCGGGGTTCATCTGGGGGACGTACGCCGCGATGCCTCGGCTACTTCGGCGGCAAGACGTTCGAGGACGAGCCGTGGAAGGGCCTGATCCTCGCCTTCGTGGTCGCGGTCGGGGTCGCCGGAGCAGTCGAGCTCGTCCGCCACCGCAGGCAGCGGCGGCGCGAGGGGACCGCCGAGACGGCCCCCGCCGACGCCGACTCTCCCTAGGTGCCGACGGTGCCCGCTGTCCCGAGCCCGAGCTCGCGCCTCGCCCGGGTGAAGTACCAGGCGCCCGTGAGCAGGATCACCAGGGCGAGGAAGCCGTGCAGGCCGTTGATCCAGCCGCCTTCCTCCTCCGTGTCGCCGAGGAACGCGAGCTGTGCGACGGAGAGGACCAGGAATGCGACCGCGAGCCCGACCGCGTTCCAGTTGCCCCACCACGCCCAGATCGCGCCGATCACGATCAGCAGCTCGCCGACGTGCACGAGCATCGAGAAGCCGCCGTGCGCGTCGAGCGCGCCGTCGCCTGCGCCGCGCACGTACGCGGCGATCGTGAAGGCCTGGATCAACACGCCGACGACCGTGATCGCGCCCCCGGCCAGCACCACCCACAACGGTGTTCGTCTCATGCGCGCGAACATACGACACCGGTCGGCCGGAAGGAAGACGTGCGGGTCGCGATTCCGCGCTTGGGGTAAGAACAGGTCGTGAACCGCCTCGCGGACGCGTCGAGCCCGTACCTCCTCCAGCACGCGGGCAACCCGGTCGACTGGTACCCGTGGGGGGACGAGGCGTTCGCCCGCGCGCGGGAGCGAGGGCGTCCCGCTGCTCGTGTCGGTCGGGCTACAGCTCGTGCCACTGGTGCCACGTGATGGAGCACGAGTCGTTCTCCGACCCGGCGACCGCGGCGCTGATGAACGAGCTCTTCGTCAACGTCAAGGTCGACCGCGAGGAGCGGCCCGACGTCGACGCGCTGACGATGGAGGCCTGCGTGACGATGACGGGCCAGGGCGGGTGGCCGACGACCGTGTTCCTGACGCCCGCGGGGAGGCCGTTCTACGCGGGCACGTACTTCCCGCCCGAGCCGCGACACGGGCTGCCGAGCTTCCGGCAGCTCCTGCAGGCGATCTCGGAGGCCTGGCGCGAGCGGCGTGACGACCTCGAGGCGCAGGTCGGCGCGGCTCGTCGTCCGCGCTCGGGCGGCGCCGCGCAGGCTCGAGGCCACCGACGCGGAGCTCTCACCCGCGCTGCTCGACGCGGCCGAGCGCGGCCTCGCGCGCGACTACGAGCCCGCGTTCGGCGGCTTCGGGACGGCGCCGAAGTTCCCCCCGTCGTCGGCGATCGAGCTCCTCCTGCGCCGCGGCTCGCCGGAGGCGCTCGGGATGGTGCGCCGCACGCTCGACGGGATGGCCGCCGGCGGCCTCTACGACGTCGTCGGCGGCGGCTTCCACCGCTACTCGGTCGACGCGCGCTGGGTCGTCCCGCACTTCGAGAAGATGCTCTACGACAACGCGCTCCTCACCTCGGCGTACCTCCACGCGTGGGTCGTCACGGGGAGGAGCGCTACCGCGACGTCGTCGAGGAGACGGTCGAGTACCTGCTGCGGGAGATGCTGCTGCGAGGCGGCGGCTTCGCGTCGGCGCAGGATGCGGACACCGACGGGGTCGAGGGGCTGACGTACACGTGGACGCCGGCCGAGTGGGAGGGGCTCGGGCTCGACCCGGATCGCTGCTCGAGCCGTTCGAGCACGGACGCGCGATCGTGCGCGGCGAGCTCGACGCCGGCGACGAAGGCGCGGCTGCTCGCCGCTCCGCGCGGAGCGGCCGCAGCCGTTCCGGGACGACAAGGCGATCGCCTCGTGGAACGGCCTCGCGCTCGCGGCGCTCGCCGAAGCGGCGCGGCGGCTCGACCGCGCGGACTGGCTCGTCGCGGCCGCGGCGCTCGGCGCGTTCCTGCTCGGCCCGCTCCGCGGCGAGGACGGCCGCGTGCTGCGGAGCGTCCGCGACGGGCGAAGGTCAGCGGGCGGGGCTTCCTCGACGACCACGCGAACGTCGCGCACGGCCTGCTCGAGCTCCACGTCGCGACCGGCGACGTCCGCTGGCTGCTCGAGGCGCGGCGGATCGTCGACGTCGCCGTCGACCTCTTCGCCGACGACGAGCGCGGCGGCTTCTTCCTCGCCGCCGCGCGACGGCGAGCCGCTCGCCGCCCGCTCGAAGGACCTCGACGACGACCCGACGCCGTCCGGGAACTCGATGATGGCGTCGCTCCTCGTCCGCCTCGGCCGCATCTGGGGCGACGACGCGCTCGTCGAGCGCGGCGAGGGCGTCTTCCGCCTGCTCGCCCCGGCGATGGAGCGCGTCCCTCGCGCGTTCTCGTGGGCGCTCTGCGCGCTCCACCTCCACCTGTCGCCGCCGCGCGAGCTCGCGGTCGTCGGCGACGTCCGCTCCGAGGTCGCCCGCGCGGCGCTCGCGCGGCGTTCGCGCCGGAGACCGTCGTCGCGGTCGGCCCGTCGGAGGACGTCCCGCTGCTCGCGGGGAAGGGGCTCGTCGACGGCGCGCCGGCGGTCTACGTCTGCGAGCGCTTCGCCTGCCGCGCGCCGGTGACGCGGCCGGAGGAGCTCCGATCGCTAGATTCCGGCGCATGGCGACCACGGAGATCACGGGGGCGGAAGAGGTCGCGTGGGACCTCACCGATCTCTACGAGGCGATCGACGACCCACGCATCGACGCGGACGTCGCACAGGCCGAGGCCGACGCCGCGGCGTTCCGCGAGCGCTACCACGGCAAGGTCGCCGAGCTCGACGCGCGCGAGCCTCGCCGAGGCCGTCTCCGAGCACGAGCGGATCGAGGCGTCGGTCGTCCGGCCGCTGACCTACGCGCACCTCGTCTTCGCGGCCAACATGGCCGAGCCGACGCACGGGGCGCTCGTCGCGCGGCTCGGCGAGAAGGCCGCGGCGCTCGAGACGCAGCTCCTCTTCTTCGCGCTCGAGTGGGCGGCGCGTCGAGGACGACGTCGCCGAGGCGCTGCTCGCCGATCCCGCGCTCGACCGACTGGCGCCACCACCTCGCAGTCGCTGCGCAAGTTCCGCCCGTACCTCCTGTCCGAGCCCGAGGAGCGGATCGTCACCGAGAAGACGGTCTCCGGCGTGTCGGCCTGGTCGCGTCTCTACGAGGAGCAGCTCGGCGCGCTCCGCGTCTCGCTCGACGGCGAGGAGGTGTCGCTCGAGACGGCGATGGCGCGGCTCTACGACGCCGACCGCGACACCCGCCGCACGGCCGCCGAGGCGATCACCGAGGCGCTCGGGCCCGGCCTCCGCACGCGGACCTTCGTCTTCAACACGATCCTGCTCGACAAGTCGATCGACGACCGGCTGCGCGGCTACCCGACCTGGATCTCCGCGCGCAACCTCGCGAACGAGACGACCGACGAGGCCGTCGAGGCGCTCGTCGAGGCCACGACGTCCCGCTACGACGTCCCGCAGCGCTACTACCGGCTCAAGGCGACGCCTCCTCGGGCTCGACCGCCTCGACCACTTCGACCGTTTCGCGCCGGTCTCCACCGACACGGTCAAGGTCCCGTGGGACGAGGCGCGGCGGATCGTCGTCGACGCGTACGCCGAGTTCTCCGACGAGGCGGGCGAGATCGTCGCGCGCTTCTTCGACGACCAGCTGGATCGACGGCCCCGTGCGGCCCGACAAGCGCACGGGCGCGTTCTGCGCGACGACCGTCCCGGGCGTGCACCCCTACGTGCTGATGAACTACACGGGCGACCGCCGCTCGGTCCTCACCCTCGCCCACGAGCTCGGCCACGGCCTCCACGGCGTCCTCGCCCAGCCGCTCGGCCTGTTCAACTCCTCGACGCCGCTGACGACCGCGGAGACGGCGTCGGTCTTCGGGGAGGCGCTCACGTTCGAGCGTCCTGCTCGCGGACGAGGACGACCCGCGGCGGCGCCTCGACCTCCTCACCGAGCCGCATCGAGGACGCGATCGCGACGACGTTCAGGCAGATCGCGATGAACCGCTTCGAGCACGCGGTGCACACCGAGCGGCGCGAGCAGGGGGAGATCGCGTCGGAGCGCATCGGCGAGCTGTGGCTCGAGGCGCAGAGCGCCCTCTTCGGCGACTCGGTCTCGACCGAGGGGTACACGCCCTGGTGGAGCTACATCCCGCACTTCACGGGCACGCCCGGCTACGTCTACGCGTACGCCTACGGCTACCTCTTCTCCCTCGCGATCTACCGGCGCTACGTGCAGGAGGGCGATGCGATGGTCGAGCCGTACCTCGACCTCCTGCGCGCCGGCGGCTCGCGCTCCCCGGAGGAGCTCGCGCAGCTCGTCGGGCTCGACCTCACCGATCCGGCGATCTGGGCAAGCGGCATCGACGCCCTGTCGGAGGAGCTCGACGAGGCCGAGCGCCTCGCGGTGGAGATCGGTCTGCGCCTAACCACGCGCACTGGCGCGGGCGTCTCAGTATTGGCAAACATCGCTGCGGCGGGGTTAGGCTCGCCGCGCATCGCACCACCACCAAAGGAGTTCGAATGAGGAAGGTCGTGCTTTTGGCGGCGGCGCTCGTCGTCGCGCTCGGACCATGGCGCCTCGAGCGCGACGTCCGCGGCGAACGAGAACGGGATCACCGCCCGGACGATCACGATCGGCGGAACGTTCCCGCTCACCGGCCGTGCCTCCGTGTACGCGCCGATTCCGGCCGCGATGAAGGCCTACTTCTCGTACATCAACGGGCGGAAGGGCCCCGACGGACGGCGCGGGATCTTCGGCCGCCAGATCGTCTTCAAGTATCTACGACGACGGCTACAACCCCGCGCAGACCGGTCCAGCAGACGCGGAAGCTCGTCGAGGAAGACAAGGTCTTCGCGATCGTCGGCTCGCTCGGGACGGAGCACAACGAGGCGATCCGGCCGTACCTCAACCAGAACAAGGTCCCGCAGCTCCTGAACGCCACCGGCGCGTCGACGTGGGCGCGTGACGCGAAGCAGTACCCGTGGACAGGGCGGCTGGCAGCCCGACTACGAGTGGGAGGGGCGCATCTACGGCCAGGCGATCGCGCGGAACAGCCCCAACGCGAAGATCGCGGTCCTCTACCAGAACGACAGCTTCGGCCAGGACAACCTCCGCGGGTTCCGGGCGGGCCTCGGCGCGAAGACCTCCAACATCGTCGGCCTCGAGTCCTACGAGCTCGGCGCCGTCGACGTCCGCCAGCAGATGGCGAAGCTCCGCGCCACCGGTGCGACGATCCTCGTCATCTTCGCGATCCCGACGTACGCCGTGCCCGCGTACCCGATCGCGAACGCGCTCCGCTGGTCGCCGGCGCGTGATCTACACCAGCTCCGTCGCGGCGACCGACACCTTCCTGACGCTCGCGAGGAGCTCGGGCGGAGGCGACCTCGTGGACAAGACCTTCACCGTCCAGTACCTGAAGGACCCCGCGAGCCCGACCTGGGACAACGACGCGGCGATGAAGCTCTACAAGCAGGTGATGGCGAAGTACCGGCCCGGCGGGCGCGTGACGGACGGGCTCAACTACTACGGCGTCGCCGTCGCGCACGCATACGTGCAGCTGATGTACAAGGCCGGCCGGAACCCGACGCGGGCCGCGCTGATGCGCGCGTTCCGCAACTGGAACGAGACGAACCCGTTCCTGCTGCCCGGCAACCGGCAGCGACGTCGGGCAACGACCAGTAGCCGGTCGCAGTGCGAGCGGATCGTCGAAGTTCGGCGAACGGCACGTTCACGCCCGTGTCGAAGCTCAAGTGCCCGGGGGCGACCACGTAGGCGACCCGTGTGTCCGACGCCGAGCCGGAAGTTGGAGAAGTACGAGGGGCGGGAGCGATCCCGCCCCTCGCTCTTCCGTCGAGCTCGTGCGGTCGGTACTGCAGCCAGTACTGCTCCATCTGCGTCAGGCGCGTGGAGCGGTGGACGAGGTCACCCGGGGCGACGTTGACCGCGCGGACGACCCAGTCGTCGCCGACGTCGAGGACGTTGAGGCAGCCCGGCGCCTGCTCGAAGCGGCCCGAGGAACATGCGCTCGCCGGTGAGGGCGTACGAGAGGACCGCCCGGTTCACCGCGCCGTGAGCGACGACGAGGGCCGTGTCCCAGCTCTCGTCCTCCACGAGGCGATCCAGCGCGGGGAGCACGCGGTCGAAGAGCTCGCCGATCGTCTCGCCTCCGATGAAGCGCTTGTCGTTGGGCACGACGCCGCGGAACGCGTGGACGAACGCCTCCTCGAGCTCGGCCGGCGGGATCGAGGAGAACTTCGCGCCCGTGATCTCGCGCAGCTCCGGCCAGCTCTCGACCTCGTGCCCGGGTGCGACGAGCGCGGCGGTCTCGACCGTCCGGGGCAGGCCGCTCGCGATCACGCGGTCGAGCTCGCTCCTCCTGCGAGCAGCTCCCGGGCCGCCTCGGCCTGCTCACGCCCCTCGTCCGTCAGCGGCACGTCGTCGGGCGCGACCGGGCGGCCGTCGTCGTCGAAGTACGCCACCGCGCCGTGGCGCATCAGGTAGAGCCGCCGTCTCACTCCTGCGCGCGATCCTCAGCCCGGACGATAGCCGCCGGGTTCAGGCGGTGCGGCGCCGCAGCGTCGCCGCGCCGAGCGCGAGGGCGAGCACGATCGCGGCCAGCACGATCCGCGACGTCGCGACGATCCGGCCCGAGACCGTCGCTCTCGACGGTGATCCGCTGCATCGCGTCGACCGCGTACGAGAGCGGCAGCACGGCGAGATCGCCTCGAGCCGCCGGCTCATCTCGTCGCGCGGGACGAGCAGCCCGCAGAGCAGGAACTGGGGCAGCACGACCGCGGGCATGAACTGCACCGCCTGGAACTCCGTGCGCGCGAAGGCGCTCACGAACAGGCCGAGCGCGCAGCCGAGCACGGCGTCGGCGACCGCGACACGACGAGCAGCCACGCGGGCCCGGCGACGTGAGGTCGAGCAGCCCGAGCATCAGCCCCGAGGCCAGCAGCGCCTGGACGACGGCGACGAGCCCGAAGGCGAGCAAGTAGCCGAGCAGCAGGTCGAGGCTTGCCGAGCGGCATCGAGAGCAGTCGTTCGAGCGTGCCCGAGGTCCGCTCCCGCAGCGTCGTCGACGGAGGTGACGAGGAACATCACGACGAACGGGAAGAGCGCGAGCAGCGCCGGCCCGATGCGGTCGAACGTCCCCGGCTGGCCCGTCGAAGACGAGGTCGAGCAGCCAGAGCAGCACCAGCGGGACGACGAGCATCAGCGCGACGGTGCGCGGATCGCGGCGGAGCTGCGTCAGCACGCGCCGCGTCGTGGCGAGCGTCCTCGCGGCGTTCATGCCAGCGCCGCCTCCTCGTCGCCCCGAACGAGCGCGAGGAACGCCTCCTCGGTGTCGCGCGCTCCCGTCCGCGCGAGGAGCGCCGCGGGCGTCTCCTGTGCCAGCACGGCGCCGTCGCGCATCAGGACGAGCTCGTCGCAGCGCGCCGCCTCGTCCATGACGTGGCTCGAGACGAGCAGCGTCCGGCCACCCGTCGGCGAGCCGTGGAACATGCTCCCACAGCTCCGCCCGGAGGACGGGGTCGAGCCCGACGGTCGGCTCGTCGAGGACGATCAGCTCCGGAGCGCCGAGCAGCGCGACCGCCAGCGAGGCGCGCGACCGCTGCCCGCCCGAGAGCCGGCCGACGACCTGCGTCCGCGTCGGACTCGAGCCCCACCTCGCTCAAGCACGCGCGCGACGTCGCCCGCCGGCGCGCCGAGGACGGCGGCGAAGTACCGGAGGTTCTCCCGCACGCTGAGGTCGTCGTAGACCGACGCCGCCTGGGTCGCGTACGCGACGCGGCGCGCAGCCGGCGCGAGCCCGCCGGCGTCGCCCAGCACGCGACGGGCCCGCGCGCGACGACCTGGACGCCGACGATCGAGCGCAGCAGCGTCGTCTTGCCGCAGCCGGACGGCCCCAGGAGGCCGGTCACCATCCGGGCGGGCGACGCGCAGCGAGAGCCCGTCCAGCGACGACGCGCCCGCCGCGGACGACGCGCAGACCCTCTCGATCTCTCGATCGCGCGTGGGCGCGTCACACGAGGTCGGCGAGGAGCCGGAGTGCCTCGGGCTGGCGCGCCTGCAGCACGAGGGTCGTCACGCCGCACTCGCGGAAGGCCGCGACCCGGTCGGCGATCCGCTCCCGGTCGCCGACGAGCGCGACCTCGTCGACGAGGGCGTCGGGGACGGCGGCGATCGCCTCGTTCTTCTTCCCGGCGAGGTAGAGATCCTGGATCGTCGCGGCCGCCTCGGCGTAGCCGTAGCGCTCCGCGAGGCGCGTGTAGAAGTTCTGGCCCTTCGCGCCCATGCCGCCGACGTAGAGCGCGAGCAGCGGCTTGAGGAAGTCGCGTGCCGCCTCGACGTCGTCCGTGACGACGACCGGCACGTGCGCGGCGAGGTCCCAGCCCTCCGGGCGGCCGCCTCGGCGCTGCGAACCCCTCGTCGAGCATCGGCTCGTGGGTCTCGCCGAAGCGCTCGGGCGAGAAGAAGATCGGCAGCCAGCCGTCCGCGATCTCGGCCGCGAGCGCGACGTTCTTCGGGCCGATCGCGGCGAGGTAGATCGGCACGTCGGCGCGCGGGGGATGCACGATCAGCTTGAGCGGCTTGCCGAGCCCGGTCGCGTCGGCGCCGCGAGTAGGGGATGTCGTAGTGCTCGCCGTGGTGCTCGAGCGGCTCCTCGCGGCGGAGGATCGTGCGCACGATCTCGAGGTACTCGCGCGTGCGCGTGAGCGGCTTGCCCCACGGCCTGCCCGTGCCAGCCCTCGGCGACCTGAGGGCCGCTCGTGCCGAGGCCGAGGAGCACGCGGTCGCCCGAGAGGAGGTCGAGCGTCGCGACGGTCGCCGCCGTCGTCGCGGGCGTGCGCGCCGGCATCTGCATGATCGCGGTGCCCGAGCTTGATCGCCTTCGGTGCGCCCACCGATCCAGGCGAGGGGCGAGACGGCGTCCGAGCCGTAGGCCTCCGACGTCCACACCGAGTCGAAGCCGCATCGCTCCGCCTCCTCCGCGAGGCCGACCCAGAACGCCGGGATCGTCGTATCCCAGTTGCAGGCCGAGCCGCATCTGGAGGATCCTACTCCGATGACCGAGACCCTCTTCCCGCCGGAGTACCTCGAGGCGCGTGCCCGCTACCGCGCGTTCATGGAGGAGCACGTGTACCCGAACGAGGCCGCGATCGGGCGCGAGGACGACGCGCGCGATGGCGCTTCTCGAGGAGCTGCGCGGCCCGGCCCGCGACGCGGGGCTGTGGGCGCCGCACGTCCCGCCCGAGGCGGGCGGCACCGGCCTCGGGTTCCTCTACTACGCCTGCCTCAACGAGGAGATCGGCCGCTCGACCTACGCGCAGCTCGTCTTCGGCTGCCAGGCGCCGGACGCCGGGCAACGCCGAGATCCTGCACCTGTTCGGCACGGACGAGCAGAAGGAGCGCTTCCTGCGGCCGCTCGTCGCGGGCGAGGTGCGGTCGTTCTTCTCGATGACCGAGCCCGAGGTCTCCGGCTCGGACCCGACGCTGCTCCGGACGCGGGCGGTGCGCGACGGCGACGAGTGGGTGATCGACGGGCACAAGTGGTTCTCGAGCGGTGCCGACGGCGCCGCCTTCGCGTCGTGTTCGCCGATCTCCGACCCGGACGCGGAGCCGCATCGGCGGGGGACGATGATCCTCGTCCCCACCGACACGCCGGGGGTCGACGTCGTGCGCGCCGTTCCCGTGATGGGGCACGCCGGCCGCGGCTGGAGCACGCACTGCGAGGTGCGCTACACGGGCGCGCGCGTCCCGGTGGCGAACACGCTCGGCGGGGAGGGCGACGCCTTCATGCTCGCGCAGAAGCGGCTCGGCCCGGGGCGGATCCACCACGTGATGCGCTGGCTCGGGCAGATGCAGCGCGCGTTCGAGCTGATGTGCCGCTACGCGAACGAGCGCGAGGCGTTCGGCGGCCCGCTCGCCGACAAGCAGACCGTCCAGAACTGGGTCGCCGACTCCGCCGCCGAGATCCAGGCCTGTCGCCTGCTGACGATGGACGCGGCGCGGAAGATCGACGAGGGCTCGGAGGCGCGCGTCGAGGTCTCGCTGCTGAAGTTCTACGCCGCGCGCGCGCTCTGCGACGTGATCGACCGCGCGATCCAGGTGCACGGCGCGCGGGGGCTGACCGACGAGACGCCGCTCGCGGTGATGTCGATGATGGCGCGCGGCGCGCGGATCTACGACGGGCCCGACGAGGTGCACCGCATGGTCGTCGCGCGGCGCATCCTGCGCTCGTTCCGCGACGGCGAGGGCTGGCGGTTCTCGTAGGTGGCGCGCCGCGCTCGTCCGGCGTCGGCGTGGGGCGGCCGAGCGGTGTCAGACACCGATTCCTGTCAAGCGCAAAGCGTGCCGAGTCTGTGCCAATCTCTCCACAGGCCTGCTGAGCTCGGTCAGGCGGCGATCGCCGCGTGCATCGCCGCCTCGGCTTGCCGATGTCGAACGCCGGGTCCGGCTGGCGCCGTGTGGCTGATCCGACGACGAAGTCGACGTAGCGCTGCCGAGCGTTGGCGGGATCGTGTCCGAAGTGCTCGAGGATCTCTCCCACGCGCAGGTACTCGGGGCGCGGACGAGGCCGGCAGTGGCGGCGAAAGCTCGTCCATCGAGCGTCGAACGGCGACGAGCAGAGACCTGCATCGACAGGGTTGCGTGACGACGTAGCGCAGCGTCCAGAGAAACTGCTCCTCCGTCTTCTGCAGCACGGCGCCGAAGCGGTTGTCGAAGACGTGCGCTGTTCGACCCCAGCGTCGGTCGAACCGCAGCGCGTACCGGTGGTTCAGGCGTTGCATGAACCGCGAGAGCCCTTCGGCCGGGCAGCGGAAGATCCCGTGCCAGTGGTTCGGCATGAGTGACCAGCCGAAGCTCTCGAGCCGGATGCTTGCGGATTGCGGCGGCGAGCAGCATGTCGAACTCGACGTAGTCGCCCTCGTTCAGGAAGATCGCCTGGCGGTTGCTCCCGCGTGAGAACACGTGGTAGATCGACCCTTCGATCCACTCTCGTGGTGGCCTTGCCATGCGTTCAATGTAGAGGCAACAGCCGCCTGCAGGAGGCCTGTGGAGCGATCGGCACACACTTGGCACAGTTTCGTCTTGACGAGGATCGGTGTCTGACACCGTTCGTCCGCCCCTGCGCTTACATCCCGCCACGGAACGTCGTCCGGCGTCGTGTTGCGCCAGGGCGAGGCGCACAGCGCAGAACGGGCAGTCGTAATCCGGTGGGGCGTGGCTCAGGGCTGACCCGAGCGCCGCTCAGGACAGCGGCGGCGGCGGCCCGACGGATTCGTCCGCGCGCCGCGGGCCGGGGAGCGTGGGGAAGCGGAAGTCGAGCGGCGGGCGACCGGGCTGGACGACCCAGGCGTGGCCCGTCTCGCCCGACTGAGAGCGCAACCCAGGCGGCCTCGGCCACGTCAGCAGCCGAGAGGAGCGGGAACCCGGCCGCGTCGAGGCGCTCGCGCGCCGATCCCGCGACCATGGGCGTGTCCGCGAACCCGGGGCACACCGCGTTGATCGAGATCCCGCGCTCGGAGAGCGAAGGGGCGACGCTCCGCACGAAGCCGACGACGGCGTGCTTCGTCGCCGCGTACACCGGGTCGTCGGGCACCGCGGTCAGCCCGGCCAGCGACGCCGTGCAGACGATCCGCCCACGCGGCGGCATCACCGTGGCGAGCCGGCGCACGCCGAGCACGACGCCGTCGACGTTGACGGCCATCGCGCGTCGATAGCCGTCGACGGTCAGCGCCGCCGGGTCCGCCGGGCCGCCCAGGACGCCAGCGTTGAGGCACGCGACGTCGACCGGACCGACCGGTTCCCAGTGGTCGGGGTCGCTGACGTCGAAACCGGTCACGAGGTCGAGCGAGTCGACGTCGAAGCCCTCCGAGCGGAGGCGGGAGACGAGCGCCGCGCCGATCCCCGACGCGCCGCCCGTGACCAGCGCGCGGCTCACGGCAGGAGCACGACCTTCCCCGTCGAGCGGCGCTCCGCTACGAGCCGCAGCGCCTCGTCCGCCTCCGCCAGCGGGTACGTCGCGCCGACGACCGGGGAGAGCTCGCCGTCCGACCACCGGGCGAGGAGCTCCGTCGCGGCGTCACGGACGACCTCCGGCCGGAGCTTCATGAAGCGACCGAGGTAGAAGCCCGGCCGCGGAGACGTTCCGGCCGACGAGCAGCGCGGGGTCGAGCGGCTGCCACGCACCGCCCGCGAAGCCGATCCCGATGATCGTCCCGAGCGGCCGGAGCAGCTTGAGCCCGGCGGAGAACAGCTCGCCGCCGACCTGGTCGAGGATCACGTCGAACGGCTCCAGCCCGCCGACCTCCTCGTACGTGACGGCGTCGGCCGCGCCGAGCGCGCGCACCCGCTCCGCCTTCTCGGCCGATCCGACGGCGCCGACGACCTCGGCGCCCAGCGCGCGCGCGACCTGGACGCCCGCGCTGCCGACGCCTCCCGCCGCCGCGGTCACCAGCACCCGCGCCCCGGGCGCGATCCGCACCTGCCTCGTGAGCGGGATCCACGCCGTGAGGAACGTCAGCAGGAACGCGGCGCCCTCCTCGAACGAGCGCGCTCATCGGCAGATCGAACAGCCAGTCGTCGTCCGCGACCGCCTTCTCGGCATAGCCGCCGCCGTCGGTCCGGACGAACGCGATCACGCGGCGTCCGTCCGGCGTCTCGCCGGCGATCTCCGATCCCGGCACGAACGGCAGCGGCGGCGCCTGCGGATACCGGCCCTCGCGGATCAGCACGTCCGCGTAGTTGACGCCTGCGGCCCGCACCTCGACGAGCGTCTGGCCCTCCCCCGCGGTCGGATCGGGCACCTCCCGCAGCGCGAGCCGCAGCTCCTCGTCGAGAACGACCGCCTTCACCGCAGCCCCCGACACCACTGTGCCGAATCGACACGAGCGGCTCAGCGCCCCGTGAAGACGGGTGCCCGCTTCTCGATGAACGCGGCGACGCCCTCCGCGCCGTCCTCCGAGCGGAGGCAGCGGACGAAGCCGTCCGCCTCGCGCCGCAGGCCCTCCTCGAGCGGGAGGTCGCGCGTCGTTCGCGCGAGCTCGCGGAGCACGGCGACCGCGTGCGGCGACTGGGCTGCGATCTGCCCGGCGATCGTCAGCGCCGCTTCCTCGAGCTCGGCCGCCGAGACGACCTTCTCGACGAGGCCCCAGTCGTACGCCGTCGCGGCGTCGACGAACTCGCCGGTCAGGTTGAGGAGCATCGCGCGCCCGATGCCGACGACGCCGGGGCAGCCGCTGCGTGCCACCGCCGCCGGGGATCAGCCCGAGCTTGATCTCCGGCTGCCCGAGCCGCGCGTCGTCCGAGCAGACGCGCACGTCGCAGCAGAGCGCCAGCTCGAGCCCGCCGCCGAGGCAGAACCCGCGGATCGCGGCGACGAAGGGAGTCCGGGCAGCGTCCATCCGGTGGCCGAGGCGCTGGATCCCGCGCGCCGAGCCGCCCTCCGAGGCGGACTCGCGGAGCGCGGGGAACTCCTTGATGTCCGCACCTGCGACGAATGCGCGCTCGCCGGCGCCGCGGAGGACGATCGCGCGGACGGCGTCGTCGGCGTCGAGCGCCTCGACCTCGGCCTCGAGCTCGTCGAGGAGGGCCGACGAGAGCGCGTTCATCGGCGGGTTGTCGATCGAGACGAGCGCGACCGCGTCGCGCCGCTCGGTGGAGATGTAGGTGCCCATGCGGTGGCCTAGCGATTCTCGGCTGCGACGGCGGACGAGAACCGCTCGCGCAGCGCGGTCTTGCGGAACTTGCCGACCGCGGTCTTCGGGATCTCGTCCACGTACTCGAACCGGTCGGGGAGCCAGAACTTCGCGAAGGACGGCGCCAGGTGGTCGCGGAGCTCGTCGTCGGTCGCCGCCGCCCCCTCGCGGAGGACGACGACCGCGAGCGGCCGCTCCGACCACTTGTCGTCCGGCACGGCGATCACGGCCGCCTCGGCGACGGCGGGGTGGCCCATCAGGGCGTTCTCGAGAGCGACCGTCGAGATCCACTCGCCGCCGGACTTGACGAGGTCCTTGGCACGGTCCTGGATCTCGACGTAGCCGTCACGCCCGATCGTGACGATGTCCCCCGTCCTGAACCACCCGTCGTCCGTCCAGCGGTCGGCGGCGTCAGGCGCCTCGAAGTAGGAGGATGCAACCGAAGGGCCGCGCACCTCGAGCTCGCCCATGCTCTCGCCGTCCCAGGGCACCAGGCCCTCGACGCCCCGTGCGCGGATCTCGACGAAGGGGATCGGGGGGCCCTGCTGCGCGCGCTTGTCGTAGGCGGCGGCGCGCTCCAGGCCCTGCTCCTGTCCCGGCGCCCCCGAGATCGTGCCGATCGGGGACATCTCCGTCATGCCCCAGCCGTGCGTGATGTGCAGGCCGTGACGGTCGCCGAACGCCTCGATCATCGCGCGGGGAGGCGCAGAGCCGCCGACCGTCATCGTCCGCATGCGGGAGAGGTCCCAGCCGCCCGGGTTGCCGTCCAGGGCCTGGAGGATCCCCATCCAGATCGTGGGCACCCCGGCGGAGACCGTGACCTTCTCCGACTCGAACGCCTCGAGCAGGCTCTGCGGATCGAGGTGCGGCCCGGGGAAGACCTGCTTCGCGCCGACGAGCGTGCAGCTGAACGGGAAGCACCACGCGTTTGCGTGGAACATCGGCACGACCGGGAGGACGGTGTCCCCCTCGGTGATCCCGAGCAGGGACACGGCCGTCAGGGCGTGGATCGCGATCGCGCGGTGCGAGTAGACGACACCTTTGGGCTTGCCCGTCGTTCCGCTCGTGAAGCACATCGCCGCGGCCTGCCGCTCGTCGATGTCCCGGTAGGAGAAGGCGCTCTCGTCGGCGGCGGCGATCAGCTCCTCGAAGTCGAGCGCCCCCGTGGGGGTGTCGCCGGCGCCGACGGCGATCACGTGCTCGAACCCGACCCGGTCGACGAACTGCGCGGCGAGGGGCCACAGCACCTTGTCGACGACCAGCACGCGGTCGCCCGCGTGGGACGCGATGTACGTGTTGTCGTCGGGGTGGAGCCGGAGGTTCAGCGTGTGAGTGACGAACCCGCCGACCGGAGCGCCGACGTACGTCTCGAGATGCTCATGGTGGTTCCACATGAGCGTGCCGACGCGGTCGCCGTCCTCCAGGCCGAGGCCGCGCAACGCCACCGCGAGGCGCTTCGCCCGCGAGGCGAAGTCGGCGTAGCCGTAGCGATGCCAGCTCTTGTCGGGGAGCCGCGAGACGATCTCGCGATCGCCGTAGAGCTCGTCGCCGCGGCGCAGGATTGCCGGGACGTTCAGCTGGTAGTCCATCATCAGGCCCTGCATCACGTCCCTCCTCGGTCGAGCAGATGACCGGCGACCTCGGCTCGGAGCTGTGCCGGTGACGCCTCCCACGACTGGATCCAGAGCGCGCGCTTGTAGAGCCGGTGCAGCACGTGCTCCCAGGTGAAGCCGATTCCGCCGTGCGCCTGGATTGCGCGCTCGCACGCGAGCACCGCCGCATCGGCGGCGTCGGCCTTCGCCGCCGCGGCCGCGACCGGCGCGTCCACCTCGCCGTGCGCGACGCACCACGCCGCCCACCACGCGAGAGAGCGTGCCAGCTCGATCTCCGCGTGCGAGCTCGCGAGCGGATGCGAGACGGCCTGGTACGTGCCGATGCGCCTGCCGAACTGCTCGCGGTCCGCGACGTATCCGACGGTCAGCTCGACCGCCCTGCTCCGACGCCAACGGCCTCGAGCGCCAGGATCGCGAGCGAGCGCGAGCGCAGCGACGGGAGCACGTCGGAGGAGCAGAGCTCGCGACCCGCCTCGCCGCCCGAGACCACGCCGAGCGGTCGGGTCTCGTCGCTCGTCGCGAGCACCTCCCGGTCCGCGCCGTCGAGCTCCCAGATCGTGTCCCCGCCGACGACCGCGACGTTCGCGGCGGTGTCGAGGTCGGGGACGAGCGGGCCGAGTGCGAGCGTCCAGCTCGCCTCGCCCCCGGCGACTGCCGCCTGGTCGCTCCCGGGCAGGAAGGGGAGGAGGGAGGACGTCGACCAGAGGGGCGCGTGCAGCAGCGCGCGGCCCGCCTCCTCGTGGAGGACGGCCTCCTCGACGAACGTGAGGCCCGCCCCGCCGTGCTCCTCCGGCACGCCCGCGCCGGTCCAGCCGAGCTCGGCGAGCTGCGCCCAGGTCGGCCGGGGCGTCGCCTCGAGAAACGCGCGCGCCTGGCCGCGGAGCTCCTCCTGGAGTGGGGTGAACGAGAGATCCATCTTCTCGGCTACCTCGACCTCGGCAGCCCGAGCACGCGCTCGGCGACGATGTTGCGGAGGATCTCCGACGTGCCGGCCTCGATCGTGTTGCCGCGGCTGCGGAGCTGCTGGGTCGGCCAGTAGCCGCCGTACGGCGCGTTCGGCGCGAGCAGCAGCGCGTCCGGCCCGAGCAGCTCGAGCGCCAGCTTCGTCACGCGCTGGTTCGCCTCGGACCACTGGAGCTTGAGGATCGACCCCTCGGGGCCGGGGATCCCGGTCCGCTCGAGCGCGGACAGGGACCGGTTCGCGGTGACGCGCAGCGCCTGGAGGTGGATCCACTCCCGGGCGATCGCCTCGCGCTGCGTCGGCGTGGCACCCCGGTCGACGGCGAGCCCGATGAGCTTCTGCACCTGGACCTCGAGCCGCGCGACGAGGGCGAACCCGAGCGTCCCCCGCTCGTGCAGGAGGGTCGTCATGGCGACGTCCCAGCCGCCGCCGACGTCGCCGATCACGTTCTCGAGCGGCACCTCGGCGCCGCTCAAGAAGATCTCGTTGAACTCGGCCTCGCCCGTGATCTGCCGGAGCGGCCGAACCTCGACCCCGGGCGCGTGCATGTCGACGATCACGTACGTCAGCCCCGCGTGACGCTCCGAGCTCGGGGTCCGAGCGGGCGAGGAGGATGCAGAAGTCGGCGATGTGCGCGTACGAGGACCAGACCTTCTGGCCGTCGAGCACGAACCGGTCGCCCTCGAGCCGCGCGGACGTGCGGACGCCCGCCAGATCGGAGCCGGCTCCCGGTTCCGAGAAGCCCTGGCACCAGATCTCCTCCGCGGCCAGCAGCGGCTGCAGGTACCGGGCCTTCTGCGCCTCCGTGCCCCGCGTGATGATCGTCGGGCCCGCCATCCCGAGCCCGATCACGCCGATGTGCGGCGGGCCCTCCGCGCGCGCCTCCTCCTCGAGGTAGATCGCCTGGAAGCGCGGCGCGAGCCCGCGGCCGCCGTACTCCTCCGGCCAGGAGATGCCGACCCAGCCGCCGTCGTAGAGGGCGCGGCTCCACGCGCGCACCTCGGGCCCGTCGAACCTCGCCGCGCCGCCGCGGTGGCCCCGGAGCTCGTCCGGGAGGTTCGCCTCGAGCCAGGTGCGGACCTCGTCGCGGAAGCGCGCCTCCTCGGGCGTGTCGCGGAAGTCCATGCGGCGATGCTAGAGCCTCGAGGCGCGCGTTTCACGCCGAGGCGCATTTCCTGCTCACAGCGAGAAATAACCGCCCCGCAACATGGAGATGGGGGCGGCGGTCTACCATCGGGCGACGGGCGCGCCGCCCGCCGGCCGCTCGCCGTCCGACGTCGACGCGAGGAGCGCACATGTCCGCACCGGAGAGCGAGCCCACCATCCCGGCACCCGAGTCGCCGCCACCCGAGCGCGACCCCGACGCGCCGCGCGCCCTCCTCGAGGAGGCGCTCGTCGAGGTCAAGCGCGTCATCGCGGGCCAGGACGAGATGCTCGAGCGCGTGCTCGTGTGCCTCGTCGCCGGGGGCCACCTGCTGATCGAGGGCGTGCCCGGCCTGGCCAAGACCCTCACCATCAAGACGACCGCAGCCGTCCTGGGAGGCTCGTTCCGCCGGATCCAGTTCACGCCGGACCTCGTGCCCTCCGACCTCGTCGGGACCCGCGTCTACCGCCCTGACCAGGGGAACTTCGAGACCGACCTCGGTCCCGTGTTCTGCAACTTCCTGCTCGCCGACGAGATCAACCGCGCACCCGCCAAGGTGCAGTCCGCGCTGCTCGAGGTGATGCAGGAGCGCCAGGTCACGATCGGCCACGACACCCATTTCGTGCCGCAGCCGTTCCTCGTGATGGCGACCCAGAACCCGATCGAGTCCGAGGGGACGTACCCGCTCCCCGAGGCGCAGATCGACCGGTTCATGCTCAAGATCCTCGTCGGCTATCCGGAGCGCGACGAGGAGCTGACGGTGGTGAACCGCTCCCTCGAAGACCCCGTCGAGGTGCGCCAGGTGCTGCCGCTCTCGGAGCTCTCTACGCTCCAGAGCAGCGTCAAGGACATCTACGTCGACCCCGGCCTCGTGAGCTACGCGGTCAGCCTGGCCGCCGCGACACGCGAGCCCGCCACGTTCGGCCTCGACAGCATCGCCGAGTTCGTCGCCTACGGCGCGAGCCCGCGCGGCCCGATCGCGCTCGTCCAGAGCGCGCGCGCGCTCGCCCTCGTGCACGGTCGGGACTACGTGATCCCGGCGACCTGCGCGCGCTCGTCAAGGACGCGTTCCGCCATCGGCTCGTCCTGACCTACCAGGCGCTCGCCGAGGAGCGGACGGCCGACGACGTCCTCGACGCGGTGATCGCGGCCGTGCCGCAGCCGCGGCTCGAGCTCGGGAGGCCCGCGGCCGCGTGATCCGCGTCCTCAAGGCACTCGGGGCGGAGCCGACTCCGTCCCGCCCCGGCCCCGGCCCCGTCCCCGAGGGCCTGCTGAAGGCGCTCGAGCTGACGATCGCCCGCCGCGTCGACGGCCTGCTCGCGGGCGATCACCGCTCTGCGCTGCTCGGGCGCGGGACCGAGCTCGCCCAGGTCCGCCCGTACGTGCCGGGCGACGACGTGAGGCTGATCGACTGGAACGTCACCGCCCGGACGACGGAGCCGCACGTCCGCGTCCATCTCGCCGAGCGGGTCCTCGTCACGTGGATCGTGCTCGACCTGTCCCCGTCGATGGCGTTCGGCACCGCCGCCCGCCGCAAGGCGGACGTCGCGCTCGGGGTCACCCTCGCGATCGGGCACGCGGCCACCGTCCGCGGCAACCGGGTGGGGCTCGTCGGCTTCGGCGGCGCGGCCGAGCGGGTCCTGCCGCCGACGCAGGGCCGGGCCGGGCTCGTCGGCCTGCTGCTCGCGCTCCGTGACGGGTACGAGCCGGACGGGACCTCGGGCATGCCGCTGGCCGAGGCGCTCACACGCGTTGCCGGCGCCGCGCGCCAGCGCGCCCTCGTCGTCGTCGTCTCCGACTTCCGCGGCCCGCGCGACTGGCGACGGCCGCTGCTGCGGCTCGCGGGCAGGCATCAGGTCGTCGCGATGGAGGTGCGCGACCCGCGGGAGCAGGCACTCGAGCCGGTCGGCACGCTGTGGCTCGTCGACCCGGAGAGCGGGCACGAGCTGCAGGTCGACACGAACGACGGGAAGCTGCGCGCCCGGTTCGCAGAGGCCGCCGCGGAGGAGCGCGCGGCGGTCGCGCGAGAGCTGACGAGCGCCGGGTGGCGCACGTCGCCCTCTCGACCGACCGCGACTGGTTGCGCGACCTGGCCGTGTTCCTCCGGAGGAAGCGCAGATGAGCTTCGCCTGGCCGATCGCGCTCGCCGGCCTCGTGGCGATCCCGGTCCTGGCGGGCCTCCACGTGCTGGCCAACCGCAGGCGACGGCGCGGCGCCGAGCGCTTCGCCAACCCTGCGCTCGTGCCGAACCTCGTCGCCGCCTCCCCCGGATGGCGGCGCCACGTGCCGGCGGCTCTCGCCCTGGGTGCGCTCGCGCTGCTGATCGTCGGTGTCGCCAGGCCGCACCTCGTCCAGGACGTGACCCGCGACGAGGCGACGATCGTCCTCGCGATCGACACGTCGCGCTCCATGGAGGCGCAGGACGTCCAGCCGACCCGCTTCGACGCCGCGAAGCAGGCCGCGCTCGCGTTCATCGACGAGGTTCCCGATGACTACAGCGTGGGAATCGTCTCGTTCTCGACCTCGGCCGACCCGGTGCTCCCGCCGACGGCCGACCGCGAGGCGGCGCGAGCCGCGATCGCCGAGCTCCGCCTCGGCTCCGGGACTGCGATCGGGACTGCGATCACCAGGTCGGTCGACCTCGCACTCGCGCGCCGGCCGGGCGAGGAGCCCGATCCCGTGCCGCAGTCGGGCGAGGCCTCCCCTGCGGCGGTGCTGCTCCTCTCCGACGGCGCGCAGACGGCGGGCGACATCCGGCCGGGGCCGGCGGCCCAGCGGGCGCGGCGGCTCGGCGTGCCGGTCTCCACGGTCGCGCTCGGCACCGGGGAGGCGGTCGTCGAGGTGCCACGGCCCGGCGGGCTCAAGGAGCGCGTGGTCGTCGCCCCGGACGTGCCGACCCTGCGCCTGATCGCGACCACGACGGGCGGGACCTTCGCCGAGGCGCCGAGCGCGGAACGCCTCGAGGCCGTCTATCGCGAGCTCGGCACCCGGCTCGCCCGTGACCGGAAGCGCGTCGAGGTCACCTCCGCCTTCGCCGCGGGCGGCGCGGTGCTGCTGCTCCTCGGCGGCGCGCTCTCGTCCCTCTGGTTCAGGAGGGCGCTGTGAAGCGGATCTCGGTCGTGGCCGTCGCCCTGCTGGCCGTGTGCCGTGGGGCTCGCCCGCCCGGGAGCAGCCCGGGCGGCCGACGAGTGCCGCGGCCTGCAGACGTGCCTCCCGGTCACCGGGCCGTGGGTCGTGATCCCGGCGCCGACGCGCGGCGGTGTCTCCACCGTCGTCTGGGAGATGCGCTGCCCGCTGCGCGGCTACATCGTCGCCGGCATCGACGCCCGGGTCGCCGACCGCGCGACCGACGTGAGCATCCGCGGGGAGAACGGCGCTCCGGTGGGCCCGGGGGTGACGACCGGGCGCGAGGTCGTGTTCACGGCCATCTACACGGGCGGCCAGCCGCGTCCGACGTCGTTCCAGCCGTTCATCGGCTGCGTCCCGACCTCCGGCGGCGGGGCGCGTGGCGAGACCGCGGTGAGACGACCTGCCGCGTACGTGCCGGCGAAGCCGATCGACCGGCGCGTGACCCGCAAGCGGCTCGTCTCCGGTGCGTCGGTGCGGGCCGTCGGGCGCTGCCCGGCGGGCACGCGGCTTCTGGGGACGACACACGCATACGGGTTCCAGATCCCCGACGAGCCCGGCTCGACGCTCCTCCGCGCCGTTCGCGTCCGGCGCACCACGTCGGGGCGCACGGTGAGCGCCGTCGCGACGGTGGCCGCCTCCGTGCCGCAGTCGCTCCGGATCGAGCTCCAGCTCCACGCCCTCTGCACGCGGGGCACACGGTGAGCTTCGAGGCGCCCGCGCTGCTCGTCGGCCTCGCGGTCGTGCCGCTCGCCGCGCTCGGCTACTGGCTCCTGCAGCGCCGACCCCCTCGCTTCGCGGTGCGCTACACGAACCTCGACGTGCTCGCAGGCGGTCGCGGGCCGGCGCCGTGCCTGGAAGCGCCACGTCCCCGCGGCGTTGCTGCTCGCCTCGCTCGCCGCGCTCGCGGTGGCGTTCGCCCGACCCACGGTCACCGTGAAGGCGCCGAACGAGCGGGCGAGCGTCGTGCTCGTCGTGGACACCTCGGGCTCGATGCGCGCCACGGACGTGAAGCCGACGAGGCTGGCCGCGGCGAAGAACGCGATGCGCTCCTTCCTGGACTCGGCGCCCGACTCGCTTCGCGTCGGCGTCGTCTCGTTCTCGGACGAGCCGCACGTCGTCGTCTCCCCGACGGTCGACCGCGCCATGCTCGACCAGGGCATCGACGTGCTCGGGCCCGGCTTCGGGACCGCGATCGGCGACGGTCTGGCGCGCGCGGTCGACCTCGCGCGCTCGGCCACCGGTGCCGCCGCGGAGGGCGAGGGCTCGGGGGCTGCGCTGAAGGACGCCGACGGCCGCTCGCTCGCCTCGATCCTCCTGCTCTCGGACGGGGCGCAGACCCGCGGGCTGCTCAGCCCCGGTCAGGGGGCTCAGCGCGCCCAGGTGGCGGGGATCCCCGTGTTCACGATCGCGCTCGGAACGGAGGGCGGCACGATCATGGCCGGCCCGCCGGGCCAGGAGCAGCTGATCCCCGTCCCACCCGACCGCGAGACGCTCGCCGCGATCGCCGAGTACACCGGCGCCCAGGCGTTCGACGCGGAGAGCGCGGACGCGCTGGAGAAGGTCTACGCGGGGCTGGGCTCGCTGGTCGGCCGCGAAGACCGCCCGCGCGAGGTGACCGCGATGTTCGTCGCGGCGGCGGCGTTGCTGCTCGCGGGCGGCGCGGGCCTCGCGCTGCTGAGCGCCCCCCGCCTCCCGTAGACCCCCGCCGCAGCCACGCGTAGGATCACGCGACCAGCGTCCGATCGCGGCCGCGTTCGACCGCAACCCGAAAGACGATCACCCACCTGATGCTCCTCTCGGTTCGCGACGTCACGCTTCGGTTCGGGGGCATCGTCGCCCTCGACGGGGTCTCCTTCGACGTCACGCGCGGGGTCGTCTCCGGGCTGATCGGTCCGAACGGCGCGGGCAAGACGACGGTCTTCAACGTCATCACGCGGCTCTACGCGCCGGACGCCGGCGACGTGGAGCTCGACGGGAAGTCCCTGCTCCGCACGCCCGCCCACGGGATCGTGCGACGCGGGATCGCCCGGACCTTCCAGAACATCAACCTCTTCAAGTCGATGAGCGTGCTGGAGAACGTCCTCGTCGGCGGCCACTCGCTCGGGCGGAGCGCCGGCGAGCGGGAGGCGCTCGAGGCGCTGGACGTCGTCGGCCTCGCGCCACTGGCGGGAAGGCCTGCGGCGGCGCTCCCCTATGGAACCCAGAAGCGGGTCGAGGTCGCCCGTGCCCTGATGGCGCAGCCAACGCTGCTGCTGCTCGACGAGCCGGCCGGCGGGCTCAACCACGAGGAGGTGGAGGAGCTCGGGGACTTCATCCTCCGCCTCCGCGACGAGCGCGCGCTGACGATCCTGCTCGTGGAGCATCACATGAGCCTCGTGATGCGGATCTCGGATCACGTGAACGTGCTGAGCTTCGGGCGCAAGATCGCGTCGGGCCCGCCCGCCCAGGTGCAGGCCGATCCCGCGGTGATCGAGGCCTACCTCGGGGTGCAGGAATGATCCGGCCGCGTCGAGAGGCCCTCGAGTGACCGCATTTCTGGAGCTGGAGGGGGTGGAAGCGCGCTACGGCCCCGTGCAGGCGCTGCGCGGCATCTCGCTCCAGGTGCCGGAGGGGGAGATCGTCGCCGTCCTCGGTGCGAACGGGGCGGGGAAGACGACGACGCTCCGCGCCGTGTCGGGCACCGTCCGCCGCTCGGGCCGGATCACGTTCGCAGGCAAGCCGCTGCGTGGTGGGCCGGAGGCGGTCGCGCGCTCGGGCATCGCGCACGTCCCGGAGGGGCGCGGCACGTTCACCGAGCTGACCGTCACCGAGAACCTGCGGCTCGGTGCGTACGTCCGGCGCGAGCGAAACCTCCGTCCGGACATCGAGCGTGTCTCGCAGTGGTTCCCGTGGATCCCGGAACGTGCGGACCAGGCGGCGGGCACGCTGTCCGGCGGGGAGCAGCAGATGCTGGCCGTGGCGCGAGCGCTCATGGCGCGCCCGCGCCTGCTGATGCTCGACGAGCCGTCGCTCGGCCTCGCTCCGATGGTCGTGCGCGAGATCTTCCGGATCGTGCGGGAGCTGAACCAGCAGGAGGGCCTCACGGTGCTCGTCGTCGAGCAGGACGCGCGGATCGCGCTCCAGTCGGCGTCGAGCGCGTACGTGCTCGAGGTCGGCCGCGTCGCGGTCTCCGGGCCCAGCGTCGAGCTCACGGAGAACGAGTCCGTGCGGCGGAGCTACCTGGGGTACTGATGGCCGACTTCATGCAGCAGGTCGTCGCGGGCCTCGCCTCCGGCTCGATCTACGCCTCGCTCGCGCTCGCGCTCGTGCTGATCTATCGCGCGACCGGGGTGATCAATTTCGCGCAGGGCGAGATGGCGACGCTCTCGACCTACATCGCGTGGACGCTGACGACGAACCACGGGTGGGGGTACTGGCCCGCGTTCGCCTTCACGCTCATCGCCTCGTTCGTGGGCGGCGCCGCGATCCACCAGGGCATCATCCGCCCGAACGAGAAGGGCTCGGTGCTCCGCGTGGTGATCGTCACGATCGGGCTGCTGCTCGCGATCAACGGGCTCGTCATCCTGATCTGGTCGGGCGAGGTGCGGGCGGTGCAGAGCCCGTTCCCGACACGGACGATCGAGATCGGGGGTGTCGTGGTCTCGCTCCAGGACATCGGCACGATCGCCGTGGTGCTCGGAACGGTCGTCGTCCTCTGGCTCATGTTCCGGTACACGAAGATCGGCCTCGCGATGCGCGCCGCCGCCGTCAACCCGGCGGAGTCCCGGCTCGTCGGCATCCGCGTGACCTGGATGCTGTCCCTCGGTTGGGGGCTCGCCGCGGTACTCGGCGCCGTCGCAGGGATGCTCGCTGCGCCGACCATCTTCCTGGACCCGAACCTGATGGCGGCGCTTGTCATCTACGCGTTCGCGGCGGCGGTGCTGGGCGGGATCGACTCGCCCGTGGGCGCGATCGTGGGCGGCCTGATCCTGGGGGTCGGGCTCAACCTGATCGGGACGTATGTCGACTTCGTGGGCGCCGACCTCAGGCTCCCCGTCGCGCTCCTCGTGATCCTGGTGGTGCTACTCGTCAGGCCGTCCGGGATCTTCGGTCGAAGCGAGGTGAAGCGGGTATGAGGCTCCCCCGCTGGGTCCCCGCTGCCGCCGCGTTCGCAGTGCTCGTCGTCGTCGTGGCAGTCCTGCCGTCGTTCATCTCTTCCTTCCGCGCCCAGCAACTGGCATACGTCGCGATCTACCTCGTCGCGCTGATCGGCCTGAACATCCTCACGGGCTACACGGGCCAGATCTCGCTGGGCCACGGCGCGTTCATGGCGGTCGGGGGCTACACGACGGCGATCCTGATGACCGACCACGGCGTGAAGGACGTCTGGACGATCCCGGTCGCCGCGGTCCTCACCGGCGTCGTCGGGTTCCTCTTCGGCATCCCGGCGCTCCGGCTGTCGGGGCTGTACCTCGCGCTTGCGACCTTCGCGATCGCGGTGGCCACACCGGGGATCATCAAGCGGTTCGAGGGCTTCACCGGCGGCGGCAGCGGCATCAACCTGTTCGGGACGCCGGAGCTGACGGCGTCGATCACGCCCGTCACCGTCCTCGGCAAGGAGCTGGTCTTCAACGACTGGCTCTACTACCTCTCGTGGACCGTGGCGCTCGTCGGCTACGTCCTCGCGTGGCTCCTGCTGCGCGGCCGCACGGGGCTGGCTCTCCGCTCCGTGCGTGACAGCGAGACCGCAGCGCAGTCCTCCGGGGTCAGCCTGCCCAAGTACAAGACGCTCGCCTTCGGCCTGAGCGCCGCCTACGCCGGCGTCGCCGGCTCCTTGTTCGCGATCGCGACGACGTTCGTCAACCCGGACACCTTCCCGATCGCGCTCTCGATCCTGCTCCTGGTCGGCGTCGTCGTCGGCGGTCTCGGCTCACTCGTCGGTCTGATCGCCGGTGCGGTCTTCATCCAGTTCCTTCCGATCTGGTCGCAGGAGATCTCACAGTCCCCCGGTGCACCGTCCATCGTCTCGGGCGTGCTCCTGATCGCGCTGATGTTCGTCCTGCCGATGGGCGTCGCCGGGCTGGTCGCTCGTCTCCGAGCGCTCACAAAGCGCTGACAACACGCGGCTACCATCGGGCGGCACGCGCAGTCCCGAGACGATCCCGACCCCAAGGAGCACCTCTTCGATGACCAGGAAGCTCGCGTTCGCGCTGACAGCGTTCGCCACACTCGCCGTCGGCGTGACGGCCGCGTTCGCAGGCACGAACCGCACGGGGGCCGATCCGGGGGTGACCTCGACCTCGATCCTCCTCGGCGCAACGACCCCACTGTCGGGACCGTATTCCTCGGTCTCCTCGGTGACGATCGGCGCGAACGCGTACTTCAAGTACGTCAACGCGAGGGGCGGCGTGCACGGTCGCCAGATCACGTTCAAGTACTTGGACGACACGTACACGACGTCGCAGACGGTGCAGCAGACGCGCCAGCTCGTCGAGCAGGACAAGGTCTTCGCGATCTTCAACGCGATCGGCACGGAGCACAACCTGGCCGTTCGCGACTACCTGAACGCGAACAAGGTGCCGCAGATCTTCGCCGCCTCCGGGTCGACGACGCTGGGCACGGAGGGCGCGAAGTATCCGTACACGATCGGCTTCCAGCCCAGCTACCTCGCCGAGGGCTGGGTGTACGGCAAGTACCTCGCGCGGACGCGAAGCGGGGCGAAGGTCGCGGTGCTGTTCCAGAACGACGACTACGGCAAGGACCTCCTGAACGGCCTCAAGAAGGGCCTCCAGCGGTCGAAGGTCAAGGTCGTCGCGGCGCGAGCCGTACGAGGCGACGGCCGTGGACGTCCAGGCTCAGGTCGCGAAGCTGAAGGCGTCCGGCGCGGACGTCTTCGCGATTTTCGCGGTGGGAAAGTTCCCGATCCAGGCCTACGTGATCGCCAACAAGCTCGGCTGGAAGCCGAAGCTCGTGCTCAACAACATCGTCTCGTCGGCCTCGAACGTCATGACGATCGCGGGAGAGGGCGGGCGCGAACAAGCTCGTGGACGTCTCGATCTCGGTCGTCTTCCTGAAGGACCCCAACGACCCGCAGTGGGCGAAGGACGACGGCGATCAAGCTCTACCGCCAGATCATGAAGCGCTATGCGCCGGGCGCGAACCCGAAGGACGCGTACCACGTGTACGGGATGGCCGTGGGCTTCACGCTCGTCGAGGCCCTGAAGAAGGCCGGAAAGAACCTCACGCGCGCGGGCCTGATGAAGGCCGTCGGGAGCCTGAACGTGACGACGAACCCGTTCATGGTCCCGGGCATCGCCGTCAAGACGGGCGCGGGCGATCGACTTCCCGATCGAGCAGATGCTCCTCCAGCGCTGGCACAAGGGCGCCTGGAAGAGCTTCGGCGGGCTGTGGGGGTACCGCGGGGCGTCGTAGCACCGCGGCTTTCGTTCTCCCGGCCTACTGGAGGCGCGGCGCCTCCGCGGGCGCAGGGACGAGCGAGCGTGCCAGCTCGATGAGGAGCGTCCGGTCTGCGCCGGAGAGCTCGACGAGCGTGCCGCCACGCACGACGCGCACGTGGTGGCGCGGCTCGACGTTCTCGCCGGCGTCGGCGACCTCCAGCCCGCTCGTCGCCGGGCTGCCAGTCGAGCCACTCCGCTCGGGTCGAGCTCGAGGAGCGCTGGCGGACGCTCACCTCGTACGCTCCCTCGCGGCTCATGTAGCCGAGGAAGACCTCCGGCTCGACGGGCGGTCGCTCCCGGCCCGCTGTGAACAGGCGCTCGAAGAGCCGCCAGCCCTCGGGCACGCGCTCGGGCACGAAGACCGCGAACGGTGCGGCCGCCGCGAGCTCGTGGAGCGGGAGCCTCTGCGGCCGGGGCCATCCGCCCGACGCGACGACCCCTTCCGGCAGCGTGAGGTCGAAGTCTCCGAGGGGCTCGGGCCGAAGGTGATCTCCGTCGACCTCGAGCCGGTGGAACGGCTCGTCGCCGAGGAACGCCTCCGACCGCAGCAGCGCTCCGCGCTCGGCGTCGACCGCCAGTTCGACGCGGTCGGCGCCGGGGCCGAGCCGGAAGAGCCCACGCAGCCCGACCCTTCGGGCTCCGGGCGTGCCCTCGCCCGCACGCGCCACGCGTCCCTGCCCGCGACCTCGGCCTGCCCGAGGGGCTCGAGCCGGAAGGAGCCGAGGACGCCGACCGGGTCGAGGAGGAACGCGTAGGTGGACGAGGGCGGGCCGCCCGCCTGCTCGGTCTCGCTCGTCACGGCACCCCAGTCCGAGTCCCACGAGGCCCAGCGCTCGCCGTCGCGAACCAGGGAGCGCTTCCCCGCCTGCACGCCCGCTGCCTCCTCGCGAAAGCGCGTGTCGCTCTCGAGCGCGAGCGTCGTCGTCCAGCTCGTCTCGTCCGGGGCGGGCTCTCCGCGGGACGACACGACCTGCATCGCGGCGCTGCCCGGCCCCTGGCGAGCGGCCATGTAGCGCTCGAACGCCGCGCTGCTTCGCGGCCCGTGGCGCCACTCGACCACCGTCAGCCGTGCCGGGCGCGCTCGCTCGCCGGCGTCGTGGAGAAGCTCGAGGATCTCGCCGAGTGCCGCCACACGGCGATTCTGCATCGAGGGCTTTGCGTATGCTCTTCGCTCCGGCGCGAGGAGACCGCCCGGCGACACAACTCACGCCGATGGCAGACCTCTCCTCAGAGCTCCTCGCCGTCCCCCTGGACGACCTCATGGCCGAGGCCCGGCGCCTGCGGGGGCTCGGCACGGGCACGCTCGTGACGTACTCGCCCAAGGTCTTCGTCCCGCTGACGACCCTCTGTCGCGACGTCTGCGGCTACTGCACGTTCGCCCGGCCACCACGTCGCGGCGAGCGCGGCGTACCTCTCCGAGGAGGAGGTGCTGGCGATCGCGCGGGCCGGGGTGGAGGCCGGCTGCACGGAGGCGCTGTTCACGCTCGGCGACCGTCCGGAGGCCCGCTACCGGGTCGCCCGCGAGGAGCTCGCGCTGCTACGGCTGCGCGACGACGCTCGAGTACCTCGCACGGTGCGCGAGGCTCGTGCTCGAGGAGACCGGCCTGCTGCCGCACCTGAACCCCGGGGTGATGACGCGCGACGAGCTCGTCGCCCTGCGACCGGTCGCGGCCTCGATGGGGATCATGCTGGAGACGACCGCGGAGCGGCTGGCCGCCCGGGGCGGCCCGCACTGGGCGTCGCCCGACAAGGTGCCGTCGCGGCGGCTCGAGACGATGCGTCTCGCAGGCGAGCTCGCGATCCCGTTCACGAGCGGGATCCTGGTCGGGATCGGCGAGACGCGCGAGGAGCGGATCGACGCGCTGCTCGCCCTGCGGGCACTCGCGCGGGAGCACGGGCATCTGCGCGAGGTCATCGTCCAGAACTTCCGCGCCAAGCCGGGGACGCGCATGGCCGACCACCCCGACGCCCCGATGGAGGAGCACCTGTGGTCGGTCGCCGCCGCGCGGATCGTCCTCGGGCCCGACGTCCACGTGCAGGCCCCGCCGAACCTCGCCTACGACGACTTCCCGCTGCTGCTCGACGCGGGGATCGACGACTGGGGCGGCGTCTCGCCCGTGACCGTCGACCACGTGAACCCGGAGGCGCCGTGGCCGCACGTCGAGCGGCTGCGGGAGGCGTGCCGCTCGCGCGGGCTCGAGCTCGCGCCGCGGCTGCCCCTCTACCCCGAGCACGTCGCCGACCTCGACCGTTGGGCCGACCCCGCGGTGGCGCCCGCGATCCGGCGGGCGTCCGACGCGCACGGGCTCGCCCGCGAGGATCGCTGGGCCCCGGGCGAGCCCGTCGAGGTCCCGTTCATCGTCGCGCGCGACCCCGCGCCCGTCGGGCTCGTGGGCGACGAGCTCGGCGAGACCGAGCTCGTGCGGCTCTTCTCGGCCCGGGGAGCGGAGCGCGAGCGCGTCTTCGCGTCGGCAGACCGGCTCCGGCGCGAGACCTGTGGCGACGCGGTCACGTACGTGGTGACGCGGAACATCCAGTACACGAACGTCTGCTACTTCCGCTGCGGGTTCTGCGCCTTCTCGAAGGGCAAGCTCGCCGCGAACCTCCGTGGGCCTGCGTACCTCGTCTCCGAGGAGGAGATCGTCCGGCGCGTGCGCGAGGCGTGGGAGCGCGGCGCGACGGAGGTCTGCCTGCAGGGCGGCATCCATCCGGCGTTCACGGGCGACTACTACGCCGGCGTCGTGTCGGCGATCCGGGAGGCCGTGCCGCGGATGCACGTCCACGCCTTCTCCGCGCTCGAGGTGTGGCAGGGCGCGGCGACGCTCGGTCTCGACCTCGAGACCTACCTTGCGCGGCTCCGCGACCTCGGGCTCGGGTCGCTCCCGGGGACGGCGGCGGAGATCCTCGACGACGAGGTGCGCGCCGTCATCTGCCCGGACAAGGTCACGACCGCCCAGTGGCTCGAGGTGCACGGGACTGCGCACAGCGTCGGGCTCCGCTCCAACGTGACGCTCATGTTCGGCCACGTCGAGCGGCCGGTGCACTGGGCCAGGCACCTGCTGCGGGCGCGCGAGCAGCAGGCGCGCACCGGCGGCTTCACCGAGCTCGTGCCGCTGCCGTTCGTGCCGATGGAGGCGCCGATCTACCTGCAGGGACGCGCGCGGCGCGGGCCGACCTTCGGCGAGGCGCTGCTCCTGCACGCCGTTGCGCGGCTCGCACTCCATCCTCTGATCACGAACGTCCAGGCGAGCTGGGTGAAGCTCGGGCCGGACGGCGTCGCGCCAGGCGCTCGCCGCGGGCGTCAACGACCTGGGCGGGACACTGATGAACGAGTCGATCTCCCGCGCGGCCGGGTCGGAGTGGGGGCAGGAGCTGCCGCCGGAGCAGATGGAGGAGCTGATCCGCTCCGCCGGCCGCGTGCCGCGCCAGCGCACGACGACCTACGGCGCGCCGCCGGAGGAGCAGGTCCGCCGCTCGTTCGGCGCCGCGCCGCTCGCGGAGCCGCTCAACCCTCCGGTCCGCGACGCAGGGCTGCGGCGTCCCGCCCGGTTGCTCCGGCCGGCGGCGCTCACCGGCTAGGCCGATCAGGGGCCCGGCGCTGCCGCGCGGCGAGGGTGGTCGCGTCAGCGGCCGGTCCGTCGGCGCACAGCGTCGAACACGAGGGCGGGGAGCCGGAGCGCGATCGACGGCAGGCCGCGACGTGCGTCGTCGAGCGCGTGCCGAAGCGCCGTGGCGGCAGACGGGCCGTGAAGCCCTTCGCCGTGGCCGACGAGCAGGTGCTCGGGCTCACAGGACGCCAGCGCCCGCCGCGGCGGGCTCAGCCGGAGCAGGAGGTGCACGCCCACCGCATCGTCCCCGCTCCGGAAGAACCGGTTCGTGCCGACCGCCTCGGCGACCACGAGCGTCCGCTCGGCGCGCCACCAGAGGGCGACCTCGTGCCAGCGCCTCGTGTGCCGGACCGGGATCGTCTCGAACGGGCTGTCCGGGACCGTGTCCGGGACGACGAGATGCGGCACCTCGAGCTCGGCCGCGACCGCGGCGCAGTCACGGTTGTGCCGGTCGAGGAGCTGGAGGACGCCGGCCGGCTGCCCGAGCCCGCGCGCCCGCTCGAGCGCCGGCTCGTGGCGTACCGGATCGACGAGCCACACGCGCCCGTCGGCGGCGAGCGCATGCGAGGTGCGGGTTGCGGGCTCGTCGACGATCCACGAGAACCCACGCGCGCCACGGTCGTCGCAGAAGCGGATCGTCACGGGGTGAGCGTACGTCTCGCCTCCCGGTGCGGTCGGCACGGGCGTCGGCGTCGGGCGTCGGGTCGGGTCGGACGCGCCGCGCCGTGGAAGGTCGTCCCGTCCGACCGTATCCGCCGACGCCGGCCCCGGCGATCGGAGCCGCGCGGCCCACGGCCCGCCCGCGGATCCCCAACTGCCCCCAGGGGCACCCCAGGTGTCCCTGGTGTCACGCTATCGGGGATTCCGTCACGGCTGTGTGCCGAGTTCGCGCCGGTTGTGTGTCGGCGTGTGCTCACCTCGTGCCGGTACCGCATCGGCTTCGTCGCTCTCGCGCGTGCGCGGACGCTCGGCGTCCGACGATCCGCGTTCGTCACACTTCGACGATGGCCGATCGCCTGAGATCGATCGTCGACCGGCTGGACATCCGCCCAGAGGACGCAGGTGCTCGAGATCGGCTGCGGCCACGGCGTCGCCGCGACGCTCGTCTGCGAGCGTCTCCGGGCCGGCCGACTCACGGCGATCGACCGCTCGGCGAAGATGATCGACGCCGCGACCCGAAGGAACGAGGAGCACGTCGCCGCGGGAAAGGCCGAGTTCCTCGTCGGGGCGATCGAGGACATCGATCTCGGAGACCGCCGCTTCGACAAGATCTTCGCGGCACGCGTGGGTCTGTTCCACCGCGAGCCCGACCGTGCCCACGCGCTTGCGTCCAGGTGGCTGGCGCCCGGGGGGCGGATCTGCGTGTTCTACGACGAGCCGACCCAGCCGACGTTCCTCGTGAGATGGGCGCGACCCGAGCCGAACGCGGACGTCAGCCGGTAGCCAGAGCTTCCCGGGCCTCCGGGAGGGTGAACCGGCCAGCGAGGAGCGCGCTTCCGGAGATCGCGCCCTCGCAGCCCATGTCGCGGAGCGCACGGAGGTCGTCGATCGAGGAGACACCCCCTGCGGCGATCACGGGGAGCCCCGCGGGCAGCACCTGCCCGAGCAGCACCAGGTCAGGGCCCCGCGAGCGAGCCGTCCCGCGCAGTGCTCGTCACGAGCAGCCGCGCGACCCCCGCCGCCGCGCACCGAGAGGCGAGCTCGGCCGCGGTCGTCTCCGACGCCTGCGTCCAGCCCTTGGTCGCCACCCGGCCGTCCCGCACGTCGATCGCCACGACGAGCGACGCCCCGAACCGTCCGCCGCGCGCTCCAGGAAGCTCGCGTCGAGCGCGGCGGTGCCGACCATCACCCGATCCGCGCCTGCGGCGAGCGCCGAGGCGACGGCGTCGAGCGAGCGGTAGCCTCCGCCGACCTGCAGCGGCAGGCCTCCCGCGCCGGCGACCCTCCCCAGCAGGTCGAGCGAGGGCTTGCCCTCGAAGGCGCCGTCCAGGTCGACCAGATGGAGTCGCCTCGCACCCTCGGCGGCGTACCGCCGTGCGAGCTCGACCGGATCGCCTCCCTCGAGCGTCACGGCTTCGCGCCGCCCCTGAGAGAGGCGAACGGCCCGACCCTGGAGCACGTCGATCGCAGGAATGACGTCGAAGTCGTATGTTAGCACGCTATCATGCTAACATGCTCTCACGATGGCACGGAACACGGCCGCTCCTTCAGAGGCTCGCCAGCCGGTGGAGCCGATCGCGGGGCTCGACGAGCTCGCCGACGCTCTCCTGTCGCTCCGGACACGCGACGAGGTGCGGCGCTTCCTCCGCGACCTCTGCACCTTCCCCGAGCTCGAGGCGCTCACGCACCGCTGGCAGACGGTGCTCCTCCTGGATCAAGGCCTCCCGTACGTCGAGATCGCGGAGCGCGTTCCGACCTCGACCGCGACGGTGACACGCGTGGCCCAGTGGCTCCGCCACGGTGCGGGGGGCTACCGGATTGCGCTCGAACGCGCCCGGCGCCGAGGGCGTGGGCGGCGATGACCGCGCCCTTCACGCGGGCGGGCGAGAACGGACGGCTGACGCTCGCGGTTCCCGCGAAGGGGCGGATGGCCGAGCCGGCACTGCGCCTGTGCGCCGACGCGGGGCTCTCGTTCGAGGTGACCGAGCGCTCGCTCGTCGTTCCGTGCGCGAACGCGCCGGTCGACCTGCTGCTCGTCCGGCCGAGCGACATCCCGGAGTACGCGCAGGACGGAGTCGTCGATCTCGGGCATCACCGGCGCGAACCTCGTCGTGGAGGCAGACGCCGACGTCGTGACGCTCGCCGAGCTGGGCTTCGCGCGCTGCTCGCTCGAGGCGGCGGTGCCGGTCGACGCATCGCAGCGCGAGGTGGCCGACCTCGTCGGACTGCGCGTCGCGACGGCCTATCCGGTCTCGACGAGGCGACTGCTCGAGGAGGCCGGCGTCGACGTGCGAGCTCGTCCCCGTGTCGGGATCCGTCGAGGCGACACCCCGGCTCGGGCTGGCTGACGCGATCGTCGATCTGGTCTCGACCGGATCGACGATGAGCGCCAACGGGCTGCGTCCGATCGGCAAGCTGCTGTCCTCGCAGGCCGTGCTCGTCGGTGGTCGTGCCGCGATCGAGGCGCAACGCGACCTCGTCGACCGGCTCGAGCTGATGCTCTCGGGCGTCGTCGCCGCCCGGCGTCGGCGCTACCTGATGATGAACGCGCACGTCGACGACCTCCCGGCGATTCGCGACGTGCTTCCCGGGATGGGCGCGCCGTCCGTGCTCCAGCTCGCCGAGGAAGGGGAGATCGCGGTTCATGCGGCCGTCGACGCGGACGAGGTCTGGACCCTCCTACCCGTCCTGCGCGAGGCGGGGGCCACCTCGATCCTGGTGCTCCCGATCGAGAGGCTCGTCCCGTGAGAGGGTCGCTCGACGAGGCTCTCGACGCGGTCGCGCCGATCGTGTCCGACGTGCGTCGGCGCGGGGATGCCGCACTGCTCGAATGGACCGAGCGCTACGACGGGCCGCGGCCCGAACGGCTTCCGCGTGCCGCGGGCACAGATCGACGCAGCCGAGGTGGACGATGACGTCCTCGCCGCGCTGCGGCGGATGATCGACGCGGTCCGCCTCTTCAGCGAGGCTCAGCGACCGGCCGACACCTCCGTCGAAGCGGCGCCGGGCATCGTCTCCGAGCGCCGCTGGCTGCCGCTCGACGCGGTCGGCCTCTGTGTGCCGAGCGGGCGCGCACCGCTTCCCTCCTCGCTCGTGATGACCGCCGTGCCGGCACGGGTCGCGGGAGTCCGCCGCATCGTGGTGGTGACGCCCAGCCCTGCGGAGGCCACCCTCGTCGCCGCGCGAGAGCTCGGGATCGAGGAGATCCATGCGGTCGGCGGCGCGCAGGCCGTTGCCGCCCTCGCCTACGGAACCGACACCATCGCTCCCGTCGACGCGATCGTCGGCCCGGGCAACTCCTACGTCACGGCCGCCAAGCTGCTCGTGTCGAGCCGCGTCAGAATCGATCTCCCTGCCGGGCCGAGCGAGGTCGTCGTGATTGCGGATTCGAGCGCCGAGGCGACCCGGGTGGCCGCCGATCTCCTCGCCCAGGCGGAGCACGGCGAGGACAGCGACGCGCTGCTCCTCACCGACGACGACGCCCTCGCGGGGGCCGTCGAGGAGCTCGCCTCGACCTACGCGAACGTCCGCGTCGAGCGCGTCGCATCGCTCGACGAGGCGCTGGCCCGGTCGGAGGCGTACGCGCCCGAGCACCTGGAGCTGCACGTCGCCGACCCCGCTGCCCTGCTTCCTCGGGTCCGGAACGCCGGCTCGGTGTTCGTCGGCTGCTCGTCGGTGGTCGGCGACTACGCGGCCGGGGCCACGCACGTGCTCCCGACCGGCGGCCTCGCCCGCTCCACCGGCGGCCTGGGCATCGAGGCGTTCCTCAAGCCGCTCCAGGTCGTGACCGCCACCGAGGACGGATCGCGCCTGGCGGCCGAGGTCGTCGCGCCTCTCGCGCGGGTCGAGGGCCTGCCGCTGCACGCGGCGGCGGTGAGGGCATGAACGCGGCGCGCGTGAAGGCGCAGCCCGTCGGGCCGGGCTTCGCACCGTACGTGTGGGCGCCGGGCGTGGACGAGGTGGCGGTGCGACAAGGCGTTCCGCGTCGAAGCCGTCCTCAAGTTCGACCAGAACACGCCGCCGCTCCCGGGCGTGCCTCAGGTGCCGCTCGCCGACAGCATGGGGCGGCTCGAGGCGTATCCCGACGGGACGTATCGGGAGCTCCGGGAGGCGGCGGCCTCCTACGTCGGGCTCTCACCGGAGAACGTCGTCGTGGGAGCGGGGGCGGACGACCTGATCCTGCTGGCGGCCCAGACGTTCCTCGGTCCCGGGGCCTGCGCGGCAATCGAGCCGCCGACCTATGCGCTCTACCGGATCGCGACCACGCTCCACGGCGCCGAGGTCGTCGGCCGGGACGACGACGCCGATCTGCACTGGATCTGCAACCCCAACAACCCGACGGGCACCTGGGTCGAGCCGGAGGAGATCGTCGAGCTCGCGCGGAGCCGGGTGGACGCGATCGTCGTGGTGGACGAGGCCTACGTCGAATACGGGGCCCGTTCCTGCGCGCCCTGGGTGGACGAGCTGGAGAACCTCGTCGTCCTGCGGACCCTGTCGAAGGCGTTCGGCTTCGCTGCGCTCCGCGTCGGGTACGCGCTCGCGCACCCGGCGACGGCCGGCGCTCCTCACGGAGCGCCGCGCGCCGGCTCCGATCGCCGGTCCGGCGGCCGTGATCGCCGCCGCCGCGCTCCGCGATCCTCGCCTCGGCGACGTCGATGCGACGATCGTCGAACGCGAGCGGCTCCGGGGCGAGCTCGTCGCCGCCGGGTACACGTGCGAGCCGACCGCGACGAACTTCGTCTACGTCCCGACGGACGAGCCGCTCGCCGAGCGCCTGGAGGCGGAGGGAATCGTCGTGCGCTCGTTCCCGGGGGCGATCAGGATCACCGTCCGCCGACCGTCCGAGAACGACGTGCTCCTCCGCGCCCTCGGGGCGGAGCCGGGTCCCGCTCCTGGTCGCGAGGCGACGCTCGTGCGGACGACCACCGAGACCTCGATGCGGCTCACCCTGTCGCTGGACGGCGCCGGCCGCACGCGCGTCGAGACGGGAATCGGGTTCCTCGATCATCTGCTGACCCTGCTGCGCGTTCCATGCCGGGTTCGACCTCGACCTCCTGGCGGGCGGCGACCTCGACGGTCGACCAGCACCACACGGTCGAGGACGTCCACGCCGGTCTCGGGGCTGCGCTGTCCCAGGCGCTGGGCTCCCGGGAGGGCGTTGCCCGCTACGGCTCCGCCGTCGTTCCGATGGACGAGGCGCGCGCGACCGCCGCCGTCGACCTCGTCCGACGTCCACACGCGGAGATCGACCTCGCGTTCGGCGGCGACCGGGTGGGAGAGCTCGCGGTGTCGCTCGTGCGCCACGCGCTGGAGCGCTTCGCGATCGAGGCCGGCTGCACCGTGCACGTGCGAGTCCGCGGGGGCTGACGACCACCACGTCGCGGAAGCGGCGTACAAGGCCCTCGGCCGGGCGCTGCGGCAGGCGGTCGCCCCCGGGGACGCCGGCATCCGCTCGACAAAAGGCGTGGCGTGAGCGGGCGCGCGGCCGAACGGTGTCAGACACCGTTTTCTGTCAACCCCAAAGCGTGCCGGTTTCGTTCCAATCGATCCACAGGCCGCAAGTCGGCATGGAGCCTGGGCTCGTCGGTGTCACCGCGAGTCGGCTCGCGCCGCGAGGATGGTGATGGGGGCGGGCGAACCAACATGGTCGCTGGCTCCGGAGCCTGTGGAGCGATTGGCACGAACTCGACACAGCTCGCTCTTGACAGCGGACGGTGTCTGACACCGGCTTCGTCCGGCAACCACGAGCGTCGCATGAGGGTCGCGATCGCCGACTACGGGGCCGGGAACCTCCGCTCGCTCTCCTCGGCGCTCGCCCGCGCGGGCGTCCAACCGATCGTCACGACCGATCCCGACGTCGTCCGGGAGGCGCCGCTGGCGCTGATCGCAGGGGTCGGCCACGTCGAGAGCGCCGCCGCCGGCCTGGCCCGGCACGCCCTCGACGATGCCCTGCGCGAGCGCGTCGCGGACGGCCGACCCGTCGCGGGAATCTGCGTCGGGCATGCAGCTCCTCTTCGGGGAGAGCGAGGAGGGCGGTGAGGGGCTCGGACTGCTGGAGGGGCGCGGTTCGTCGCGTGCGCGCGCCGCGCGTGCCGCACATGGGCTGGAACACGCTCGCGGCCACGCGCCCGAGCGAGCTCCTCGACGGTGCGGAGAGCGCCGACGTGTACTTCGCCCACAGCTTCGCGGCCGAGCCGGAGAACGGCGCCGTCGTCGCCGCGACCGTCGACCACGGCGGCCCGATCGTGGCCGCGGTCGAAGCGGGGGCGCTCGCGGGCGTGCAGTTCCATCCCGAGCGGAGCGGCCCGGCGGGCGCGCGTGTCCTCGAGAACCTCGTGCGATGGTCAAGAAGCGCGTGATCCCGTGCCTCGACGTCGCCGACGGCCGCGTCGTCAAGGGCGTCAACTTCCGGAACCTGCGGGAGATGGGCGAGCCGGTCGAGCTCGCGCGCCGCTACTCCGAGCTCGGCGCCGACGAGCTGGTCTTCCTCGACATCACGGCCACGCTCGAAGGCCGCGGGCCGATCCTCGACGTCATCGGCCGGGCGGCCGAGGAGCTGACGATCCCGTTCACCGCCGGAGGTGGGATCACCGGGGTCGGGGACGCCCGCGACCTGCTGCTCGCCGGCGCCGACAAGGTCGCGATCAACCGCGCGGCGTTCGACGACCCGGAGATCCTCACGGCGCTCGCGGGCGAGTTCGGCGCGCAGGCCGTCGTCTGCGCGATCGACGCGCGCGGGGGAGAGGTCGTCACCCACGCCGGGCGAGAGCCGCGTGGGCGCGACGCGGTCGACTGGGCGCGCGAGGCGGTCGAGCGGGGGGCCGGCGAGATCCTGCTCACGTCGATCGATACCGACGGGACGCGGGAGGGTTACGACCTGGAGCTGACCGGCGCGGTCGTCGGCTGCGGTCGAGGTGCCGGTGATCGCATCGGGCGGCGCCGGAGAGGCACGCCATCTCGCCGAGGCGTTCGAGGTCGGTGCGGAGGCGGCCCTGATCGCGTCGATCGTGCACGAGCGGCCGGAGCGGCTGCCCGAGCTCAAGGCGGAGCTGGAGGAGGCGGGATGGCCGATCAGGCGCTGACCCCGGTGATCGTCCAGGACGCGGAGACCGATCGCGTCCTGATGCTCGCCTACGCGAACGAGGAGGCGCTGAGCCGCACACGGGAGACCGGCGAGGCGTGGTTCTGGAGCCGCTCGCGCGAGGAGCTCTGGCACAAGGGCGCGACGTCGGGAAACACGCATGGCGGTCGAGGAGATCCGCGACGACTGCGACGGAGACGCGCTTCTCTACCGGGTGCACCCGCGAGGGCCGGCCTGCCACACCGGGGCCGAGTCGTGCTTCGCGCCGTGGCTCTGGCGCGTCGTCGCCGAGCGGGCCGCGACGCGACCCGAGGGGTCGTACGTCGCCGGGCTGCTCGACGCCGGGCCCGCCGCCGTCGCCCGCAAGGTCGGGGAGGAAGGCGTCGAGGCAGCGCTCGCCGCCGTCACCGAGCCCGACGAGCGGCTGGTCGAGGAGCTCGCCGACCTCTGGTTCCACAGCTACGTCCTCCTCGCCGCCCGTGGGCTGCAGCCGTCCGCCGTCGAGGACGAGCTCCGGCGCAGGCACGCGCGGACGTGACGAGCGTTCGCGCTGCGTAGGGCGTCGAGGGGCGACTATCGTCGCCCCATCGCCGTCGCGACCGGTATCGCCTCCGACGAGCTCCGCGAGCGGCGCGAGCGGCTTCGCGCTCTCGTCGCCGATCGCGAGCCGTCGGGCTTCGTGGTGTTCGACCAGAGCTACGTCCAGTACCTGACGCGGTTCTCGTTCCTCGCGACCGAGCGGCCGGTCGCGTACGTGGAGAGCTCGAACGGCGAGACCGCCGCGTTCGTCCCCGAGTTCGAGGTCGCCCGCGTCGAGGCCGAGACGAGCTTCGACCGCGTCGAGTCGTACCCGGAGTACCCGGGAGATCGAGCACCCGATGCGGATCCTCGCGCGGCTGCTCGACGACATGGGCGTCACCGGGACGATCGGCGCCGATCAGGACGGCTATCCCGGGATCCTCGGGTACCAGGGTCCCTCTCTCACCGAGGTGACCGGCGCCGAGATCGTCCCACTGGCGCCTCCCCTCGAGCAGCTGATGGCGCGTCAAGAGCGAGGACGAGATCGATCTGATCCGCGAGAGCGCGCGCTGGTGCGAGCAGGCGCACCGCCTGCTCCAGGAGTACACGCGACCCGGCGTGACCGAGGCTCAGGCGAGCCTCCGCGCGGGATACGAGGCGAGCCTTGCGATGCTCGACGCCCTCGGCCCGACGTACGACGGCGGCCTTTCGTCCTCGGACGGAGCCTCCGCCGGCTACCGCGGCCAGATCGGCGAGCGGAGCGCCTGGGCGCACGCCGTCGCGCACAACATCGAGTTCCGCCCGGCGACGTGCTCGTCAGCGAGACGAGCGCGCCGGTGTGGGGGTACAACGCCGAGCTCGAGCGCGCGATGGTGGTCGGAGCGCCGACCGACGAGATGCGCCGCCACTTCGGGCACATGCGCGCGGCCCAGCGGGTCGCGTTCGACGCGTTGCGCCCGGGCGTCACGTGCGCGGACGTCGACCGGGCCGTCCTCCGCCATTTCGAGGAGAACGGCATCCTCGACACGTGGAGCCAGCACACCGGGCATGCGATCGGGTTGCGCAACCACGAGGCGCCGTTCCTCGACGTCGGCGACGAGACGGTCGTGGAGCCGGGGATGGTGTTCACCATCGAGCCCGGGGTCTACGTCGCCGGTCTCGGCGGCTTCCGCCACTCGGACACCGTCGTCGTGCGGCCCGACGGGATCGAGATCCTCACGGACTACCCGAGCGAGATCGACGACCTGTCGCTGCCGCTCTGACTGCGGCGCACGGTACGCTGTGCGCGCGATGGACGCCTGGCGCGCACACGTGCTGCGACAAAACGGCTGAGCCCCCGCTTCCCGCTCATGCGTCTGGGGAAGCGGGTGGATGACGCGCACCACGACCCGTGAGCGGGTCGCGGCACGCGCGCTCCTTCCCGCACGATCGGAAGGAGGTGAGCGATGCCGATGCCGCATCGCACGTTCGCGGAGGTGGCGAAGCGCCGCCTCGTCGGGAAGGAAGGGTCGGAGCGGGTCGCGACGATCCGCGCGCTGCTCGGCGAGCTGCCCGGCTACCGCAACGGCCCGTACGCCGACCTGCGCAAGTGGCTCGAGGGCGAGCTCGACCGGACGCGCACGCGCGCGAAGGTCCTCCACCGCGACTCGCTCCAGGTGCGCCGCGAGGGTGCGGCGCAGATAGCGCTCGTGGGGCCGCCCAACGCGGGGAAGTCGTCGCTGCTGCAGGCGCTGTCCGACATCCAGATCAAGACCGGGGACTACGCCTTCACGACGCTGCGCCCCGTTCCCGCCCTGACGAGGATCGGCGGCGTCCTCGTCCAGCTGGTCGAGATCCCGGGGCTGATCGAAGGCGCACGGGACGACCGCGGCGGCGGCCGTGCGCTTCTCGGAGTCCTCCGCAACGCGGACGCGATCGTCTACTGCCGTGCGGCGAACGAGCCGGCGTCGTCGCTGGACGTCGTGCGCCGCGAGGTCGCGGCGGCCGGGATCGAGAAGCCCGCGATCGTCGCGCTCACCAAGGCGGACGAGCTGGGCGAGGCGGGCGGCGACGACCTCCGGCGCGCATGCGACGACGCTCTGTCGATTCAACGCAGGCGCAGGAGGCCGTCCTCGCGGTCTCGGTGCTGGACGACGAGAGCCTCGACCGCCTCCGCGCAGGCGATCTGGAACCTCACCGGCCTGATCCGCGTCTATCCCCGCCGGGACGGAGTCGTCGAGCAGGAGCCGTTCGCGCTCGCGGCCGGGGCGACGGTGGCCGACCTCGCCGACCGCGTCCACCACGAGCTCGGGGCGTCGTGCAGCGGTGCGCGCGTCTGGGGCCCGTCGGCACGCTTCGACGGCCAGCGAGTCGGCCGATCCCACGTGCTCACCGACGGCGACGTGGTCGAGGTGATCGCGCGCTGAAGCTCGGCCTCCGGGAGGGTGCTAGGCCACGCCGCGCGCCGCCCACGCATGCGCGGTGACGACGAACGGCGCCGCCGGGAAGCGGTCGCGGCAGCGTTCGCGCAGCACGGCGCGTCGCTCGGCGTCGAGGCCGGCCGTGTAGGAGCCCGCCGGCCCGACGCCGAGCTCGAACGGCTCCCACCACTCCTCGAACGTCGGATGCTCGACCTCCGCCACGACGTCCGTCTCCTCGACCTCGGCGAGGCCCGCCGACTCGAGCAGCTCCGTGAGATGCCCCTGCCGCGCGCCGGGGAGCGCCGACTCGTCCGCGACGTCCGGGTCGACCTCGTGGGCGGCGTCCCAGAACGGGCTCAACGGGCCCTGGCCGCCTGCGTGGTCCCAGACGCAGGCCGCGACGATCCCGCCCGGGCGGGTCACGCGCGCCATCTCGCGAAGCCCCTGAACCGGGTCGGTCATGAAGTGCACCACGAGCTGAGCGAGCGCCGCGTCGAACGAGTCGTCGGGGAACGGCAGGTCCTCCGCAGAGGCGCGCACGACGTCGACGCCGGGATGACGCTCGCGTGCCGCCTCGACGAACGGCTCCGACGGATCGACGGCCGCGACGCCCGAGGGGCCCAGCCGACGGACGAGCTCGGTCGTGAGCGCGCCGGGGCCGCAACCGACGTCGAGAACGCGCTGGCCCTCCGCGACCTGCGCGAGGCTTGCGAACGGGCCGGCGAGCCGGCGCGAGTACCGACCCATGAAGCGGTCGTACGCGTCAGCGGGAACGGCGAAGGTCACCGGCGCAATCTACGGGTCGGCGGAGGCCTCGTCGTCCCAGTAGTCCGCCTCCTCGCCCACGACGAACCATCGGCGATCGTCCGGGCCCGCGCCCCACGAAGCAACATCTTGTTGCTGTCGACCTGGACGGCGGCGCGCGGCAGGGCGAAGTTCGACACGAGCAAGACACGCGTCGGCGCGTCCGAGCGGTTGGTGAGCTGATGCGCGCCCTCGGGCCCGCTCGGGAACAGGATGCAGTCCCCGGGCGCGAGCTCACGCTCGCCGTCGAGGCGAGCGCAACGTCGGCCGGCCCGCGACGACGACGAGCAGCTCGTCGTTGCCGAGCTCGTAGTGATACGGGAACGTGCTCTCGCCGGGGCAGCTCGTAGAGGCTCGCGCCGACATGCTCCCCCGACACTCGTTTCCGCCGCCAGACGAACCCCGGGCGCTCTGGAGGCCATGTCCGCTCGATCCAGCCTTCCTCGTCGAGCAGGTTGATCTCCACGGATCGACACTAGCCTCTACGGGCCGCGCCGCCGATCCCGGTCTGCTGTCCCCAACCGGCCCCAGGGGCACCCCGGTGTCCCTGAAGTCAGGCTATCGAGGAATGTGTGCCGGGAGTGCGCCGGGTCCGTGCCGACATCGTCACGCTCAGCTCCGCGATCACGCCTCGGTGCGGCGGTCACACGTCCCACTCGCCGGCGAGCAGCCGCGGCAGCGCCTCGTCGAGGAGGCGCAGGGTCATGCCCCACAGCACGTGGCCCTCGACGTCGATCCCGTCCACCAGCAGCGGCTCGCGGAAGCGGAGCGACGAGAAGGGCAACATCGCGCGCGAGGCGGGGTCCGCGAGCGCCCGGGCGGCCGGCGTGAGGATGCCGACGATCTCGGTCTCCTGGAGGCGCCACGCGCGTATCGCTCGGCACGCGGCCGAGGAAGGGGTGCACGAGCCAGCCCGTCGCCCGAGTGGCGAGCGGCTCGAGCGCAGCGACGACCTCGACCTCCGCCGGCGAGAGCCCCACCTCCTCCTCGGCCTCGCGCAGCGCCGTCGCGAGCAGGTCTTTCGTCACCCGGCTCGGGCTTGCCGCCGGGGAGCCCGAGCTGGCCGCCGTGCTGCCCTCCGTCGTCTGCCCGGATCACGAGCACGACCCGCAGCTCGTCCTCCACGTCCCGGTACACGGGAAGCAGGACGGCCGCGGTCCGGAGGTCGTCCGTCATTCGAGCTCGGTGCCGGAGGAGGTCGTCGATCGTCTCGCGGCGCCGGATGACGCGCGCGGAGCCGTCGCGCACGAGCACGGCGGCCGGTCGCGTGACGCCGTTGTAGTTCGAGGCCATCGCCAGCGTGTACGCGCCCGTCGCGGGCACTGCGAGCAGGTCGCCCCGACGGGGCGTCGGGAGCGCGACGTCGTCGATGAGGACGTCGCCCGACTCGCAGTGCATCCCGGCGACGCTGACGGTCTCGCCGGGCTGCTCGTCCGCGCGGGACGCGGAGAGGGCGGTGTACCGCGCGCCGTAGAGCTGCGGCCGCGGGTTGTCGGACATCCCGCCGTCGATCGCGACCCAGGTCCGCTCCGGCAGGCGCTTCACGCTCCCGACGCGGTAGAGCGTCACGCCCGCCCGGCCGACCAGGCACCGGCCCGGCTCGAGCCAGACCTCGGGCTTCGGCAGGCCCGCTTCGACGAAGGCGAGACGTGCTGTCGACGCCGCGCCTCGGGCGAGCTCAGCGGCGTCGGGGACGCTGATCCTCGGGATGGTGTCGGATCCCGAACCCGCCTCCGAGGTCTGCGACCTGCGCCGTCCAGCCGAGCTCGTCCCGGCAGCCGGCGACGAAGGCCGCGAGGCGCACGATCGTCTCCGCCTGGGCGTCGAAGTCCTCGAGCTGCGATCCGACGTGCACGTGGACGCCGAGCACGTCGAGGCCGCGGTCGAGCGCGTCGGCGACCGCCGCGCGGGCCTGGTCGGGCGGGAGGCCGAACTTCGACCCGTGGTGGCCCGTCCGGATCGCCTCGTGCGTGTCGGCGTCGACTCCCAGCGTGACGCGAACCAGGACGCGCTCGACTCCGGCGGCAGCGGCGAGCTCCGCCTCGTCCGACGTGTCGAGGACGACCGGCGCACCGATCGACGCGGCCCTTCGGAGGAAGCCCGTGCCCTTGTTGTTGCCGTGGACGACGAGGTCCTCGCCGCCGAGCCCGGCCGCCTCGGCGAACGCGAGCTCGCCCTCGGAGGCGACGTCGGCGCCGATGCCCTCCTCCCGCAACACGCGGAGCAGCGCGACGCTTGGCAACGCCTTCGTCCCGAAGAAGACGCGGCCGTCGCCGACTGCCTCCCGGAGGGCGCGGGCATTCGCGCGGACTGTCTCCTCGCAGAGGACGACGAGCGGTGTCCCATGCTCCTCGGCGAGGCGCGTCGCGCTGAGCCCGCCGACCGTGAGGTCGGCGCCGTCGAGAGCGGCGGAGTCCGGGAACAGCGCTAGCACCCGTCGATCGTGCCTGTTAGAGTGAAGCCGTGCAGCAGCTGCTCACGTAGTCCAGGGAGGTAACGCGGCGACGCCGCGCAGACTCCCCACGAGCCTCTCTTCCCGAGAGGCTTTTTCGTTCCCAGAGGGAGATCTCGAGGCGATGGAGCGACGAGACCGACAGATACGACCCCGAGGCGATCGAGGCGAAGTGGCAGGCGTTCTGGGCCGCCGAGGACGCGTTCGTCGGTCCCGAACCCGGACTTCCGGCTCTCGCTCCACGCCCGAGCGCGAGTCGACGTACGTGCTCGAGATGCTCCCGTACCCCTCGGGCGACCTCCATATGGGGCATGTCTTCAACTACACGCTGGGCGACGTCTTCACGCACGTGCGGCGTCGCCAGGGCTACACGGTGCTGCGCCCGATGGGCTACGACGCGTTCGGCCTGAACGCCGAGAACGCCGCGATCAACGAGGGCGGCCACCCACGCGAGATCACGGCCCGCAACATCGAGTCGATCCGTCGGCAGATGAAGCGCATGGGCTGGGCGATCGACTGGTCGCGCGAGGTGTCGACCGCCGAGCCGGAGTACTACCGGTGGACGCAGTGGCTGTTCCTGCGCTTCTTCGAGCGAGGGCTCGCGTATCGCCGCGAGGCGCCGGTCAAGTGGTGCCCGAAGGACCAGACGGTGCTCGCGAACGAGCAGGTGATCGACGGTCGCTGCGAGCGGTGCGGCACCGAGGTGGAGGCGCGGAACCTGACGCAGTGGTTCTTCAAGATCACCGACTACGCGGATCAGCTGCTCGACGAGATGGATCTGCTCGAGTCGTGGCCGGAGCGCGTCCTGACGATGCAGCGCAACTGGATCGGCCGGTCGGAGGGCGCGCGCGTCACGTTCAAGGTCGATGGAACCGGCGACGAGCTGCCCGTCTTCACGACGCGGCCCGACACGCTGTTCGGCGCGACGTTCTTCGTGCTGGCGCCCGAGCACCCGCTGATCGGCGAGCTGACGGCAGGGTCGGAGTACGAGGCCCAGGTCGCCGACTACGTCCGGCACACCGCCGCGAGGTCGGCCGTCGAGCGGGAGACGAAGGAGAAGGACGGCGTCTTCACCGGCCGCTACGCCGTCAATCCGGTCAACGGCGAGTCGATCCCGATCTGGGTCGCCGACTACGTGCTGATGGAGTACGGCACCGGCGCGATCATGGCCGTCCCGGCCCACGACGAGCGCGACCACGCGTTCGCGGAGAAGTACGGGCTCGAGATCCGTCAGGTGGTTGCCCCCGCCGAAGGAGAGCCAGCCGGCCGAGGCCGGCGCGTTCGTCGCCCACACGGACGGACGAGGTGCTCGTCAACTCCGGCGAGTTCACCGGCCTGGCCGCGCCCGCGGGCAAGAAGGCGATCACGGCGTGGCTGGAGGAGCGAGGCCTCGGCGAGGCGGCGATCGGCTACCGGCTGCGCGACTGGCTGCTCTCGCGGCAGCGCTACTGGGGCTGCCCGATCCCGATCGTCCACTGCGAGGCGTGCGGATCGGTGCCCGTGCCCGACGAGCAGCTGCCGGTGCTCTTGCCGGAGATCGACGACTATCTGCCGAAAGGGAAGTCTCCGCTCGCGGCCGCGGAGGACTGGGTCGCGACGACCTGCCCGAGCTGCGGCGGCGCGCGCCCGGCGCGAGACGGACACGATGGACACCTTCGTCGACTCGTCGTGGTACTTCCTGCGCTACGCCGACGCGCGGAACGACGAGGCGGCGTGGGACCAGCAGATCGTCGACTACTGGCTGCCGGTGAAGCAGTACATCGGCGGCGTGGAGCACGCCGTGCTGCACCTGCTGTACGCCCGGTTCTTCACGAAGGTGCTGAACGACATCGAGCTGCTCGGCTTCCGCGAGCCGTTCTCCCGGCTGTTCACGCAGGGGATGATCTACCGGCACGGCGCGAAGATGTCGAAGACGAAGGGCAACGTCGTGTCGCCCGACGCGGCCGTCGAGCGCTACGGCGCGGACGTCCTGCGCCTCTACATCCTCTACATGGGCCCCGCCGAGCAGGACAAGGAGTGGAGCGACGACGGGATCGAGGGGACGGCGCGGCTCGTCGACCGGATCTGGCGGCTGACGCTCGAGGTCGCCGAGCGCGGGCCCGTCGACGCGCCGCCGAGCGGGGAGCTGATCCGGGCCGCGCACCGGACGATCGACCGGGTCTCGGACGACATCCTGCGCCGATTCCAGTTCCACACGCCGATCGCGGCGCTGTTCGAGCTCGTCAACGAGATCTATCGCGTGAAGGACGATCCCGACCGCGCGGGCGAGGTGCGGTTCGCGACCGAGACCGTTCTGTCGCTGATACAGCCCTACGCACCGCACGTCGCCGAGGAGCTCTGGGAACGGCTCGGGAGCTCCCGCCTGTGGGAGCTGCCGTGGCCCGAGGCGGACCCTGCGCTCGTGGCATCGGGCACGGTCGAGATCGTCGTCCAGGTGAACGGCAAGCTCCGTGACCGCCTGCAGGTCCCGGTCGGGACGCCGGAGGGGGAGCTCGTCGAGCGCGCGCTGGCGTCGGAGCGGGTACGAGCGCACGTGAACGGGGAGCCCCGGCGCACGGTCGTGGTGCCCGACCGGCTCGTCAACTTCGTCGTGTAGGCCGCGCGTCGGCTTGCCGGGCGCGGTTGGGCGGCGCCTCGACCGCTGCAGGGGCTCTCTCCGGATTCGTGGAGCGGGCTGCCGTGATCGGCGTGGCATGAGCTGGACCGACCTGCGCTCGCCCGGCCGTGATGGGGTGTGCGTGTGGCCGCCGACGCCGTCACACTTCCGGCACGAAGCCGTCACACACTCGTGACGGGTTGCGCGCGACGCTCCGAGCGTGATCTCCCTCACACGCTCCCAGCTCGTTCTCATCGCGGTCCCGCTCGTCGTCCTGCTCGCAGTGGCCGGGTCGCGTCTCGCCGGCCTGGGCGCGAACGACGGGACCCCCGGCGGCCGCACCGCTCGCCCCCCTCGAAGCGGGCGGGACAGAGGCCGCTCCACGACTCGTGGTGCACGTCGTCGGCGCCGTCCACAGACCGGGCCTCTTCCGGTTGAGAGAGGGCGCCCGGGTAGCCGACGCGCTCAGCCGGGCGGGTGGTCCGACGCGCCGGGCTGACCTGTCCGTGGTGAACCTCGCCGCGCCGCTCGCCGACGGGCAGCAGGTGCTCGTCCCGCAGCGGGGGCCTCCGGGCGCGGCGCCGGCGCGGCTCCCCGGCGGGGGCGGTGAAGGTGAGCCTCGCGATCGCCACCCTGGAGCAGCTCGACGAGCTGCCCGGGATCGGCCCCGTCACCGCGCAGAAGATCGTGGACTGGCGGACGGCGCACGGGCCGTTCGGCTCGGTCGAGGACCTCGACGACGTGCCGGGCATCGGGCCTGCGCGAGTCGAGCAGCTCAGGGAGCTCGTGACTGCCGCGAGGCGCCTCGCTCGAGACCGGCTGGCCCGACGCTCCTCGTCGGTGCCGCCTGCATCGGCATCGCCGTCTCGGTCTGGATACGACCACCTGCGCCGGCCCTCGCCTCTCGCTGCCGTCGCGCGCGCTCGCAGGTGCTCTGCTGGCCTCCGACACGAGGCGACTGGCGCTCGCGGGGATCGCGCTGGCGTGCGTCGGCCTCTGGTGGGGGTCGGTCCGGGGCGACGCGCTCGATCGGAGCTACCTCGCCGGACGGCTCGGGCACGAGGCATCGGCACGCCTTGTCGTCACCGGCCCGGCGCGGCGCACGCCCTTCGCGCTGCGTGTTCCCGCGGAGGTGCGCCGCTTCGGGCCGGTGAGCATCCGCGAGCGGGTGCTCCTCGAGCTACCGCCGGAGCGCGCGCCGCCTCAGGGCGCCGTCCTCGAGCTGCGTGCGCAACCGGTCGCGCCGCGTGGGCCCGAGACCGGCTTCGACGAGCGCGGCTGGCTCGCCCGTCGCGGGGTGCACGTCGTCCTGCGCGGCGAGGATGCCCGCATCGTCGGCCGGCGGGGTGGGATCGGTGGCGTCGGCGACCGGTTGCGCGCGCACGTGGAGTCGACGCTCGCCCGCGGCACGACCGGGGAGCGGCGGCGCCTGCTCGCCGGGATCGTTCTCGGCGAGGACTCCGAGATCGGACCGGAGCTCGAGGACGCCTTCGAGGCCAGCGGGCTCATGCACCTGCTCGCGGTGTCGGGCCAGAACGTCGGATCGTCGCGATCGGCGTCGTCACGGTCGGCGCGCATCGTCGGCGTCGGCCGCCTCCTCGGAGAGGCGGTCGCGATCTGTGATCGTGCTCGCCTACGCGCTCGCGGTCGGCTGGCAGCCGTCGGTCGTGCGAGCCGCGGTGGCGGGCTCGCTCGCGTCGCTGGCGTGGATCGCCGCGCGCCCGCGGGACCGCTGGCACGCGCTCGCCGTCGGGGCGCTCGTCCTGCTCGCGTGGATGCCGCAGTCGGCGCTCGAGCCCGGGTTCCAGCTCTCGTTCGCCGCCGTCGCCGCGATCTTCCTCGTGCTGCCGCGCGTGGCCGGTGTCCCCGAGGCGTACCCGATCCCGCGCGGGCTCTGGGACGTCCTCGTGGTGGCGGTCGCCTGCGGGCTCGTGACCGCGCCCGTGGTGTGGCTCCACTTCGGTCAGGTCGCGCTCTGGACGGTTCCGGCGAACGTCGCCGCCGAGCCGGCGATGCCGCCTCTCATCTCGCTGTCGCTCGCAGCCGCCGCGATCGAGCCCGTGCTGCCCGGGCGCGGCGACCGCGCTCGCCTGGCTCGCCGGGTGGTGCGCCGCGTGGATCGCATTCGTCGCCCGGGTCGTGGCGGGCTGGCCGTCGGCCCAGGTCGAGTCGCCGGTCGTGATCGCGGTCGCCGCTGCCCTCGTCGGCGCGGTCGTGCTCCTCCGTCGTCTCCCTCGCTACCGCCGCCGGTCGGCCGCCGCCGCGCTCGTGTCGGTCGCCCTCACCCTCGCCGCGCGCGGCCTGCGCGTTCCGGCCGCTGCCGTCCTGGGCGCCGCCCTCCGGTCTCCGGGTCACGTTCCTCGACGTCGGCCAGGGCGACTCCGTGCTCGCTCGAGGTGCCCGGCGGCGCGGTGCTGTTCGACCAGGGCCCGCCCGAGGCGAACGTGGCCGGGCCAGCTTCGCGCGGCTCGGCCTCCGCTCGCTGACCGCGATCGTCCTCACGCACCCGCAACGCGACCACATCGGCGGGGCCGCGGACGTGCTCGGCCGGCTGCGCGTCGGCGCGGTCGCGGATCCCGCGCTCGAGGCGCCGTCCAGGGATCACGATGCCGTGATCGCGGCCGCGCGCCGCGATCGGGTGCCGGTCGTCGTGGCGCGCGCCGGCGACGCCTACAGGATCGGGCGCCTGCGGCTGCGCATCCTCTGGCCCGACGAGCCCGGCCTGGCGAGCGACGACCCGAACCACCACGCGGTCGTCGCCGTCGCGAGCTACGGCCGGGCCGACGTGCTCCTCACTGCGGACGCGGAGAGCGACGTCACCTCACGCTTGCCCCTCCGGGCGGTCGAGGTGCTCAAGGTCGCCCACCACGGCTCCGAGGACGCCGGGCTACCCGACCTCCTTCGCACCCTACGCCCGCGGCTCGCCGTCATCTCGGTGGGGGAGGGGAACGCCTTCGACCATCCGCGCCCGGAGACGGTCGCCGCGCTCGCGGCCGTCCCGGGCATGCGCAGCCTCCGCACGGACCTGAACGGGCGGATCGTCGTGGAGTCGGACGGCCGTGCGCTCACCGTGCGCTCGGAACGCTAGGTCGCACCGTCTAGGGTGACGTCGATGTCCGTAGCCGAGCTCAAGCCCGTCTATCTCGTCACGGGCAACGACCGGCCGAAGGTCGAGATCGCGCTCGGGCGCCTTCGCGCGCGATTCGACCCCGGCTCCATCGAGCGGCTCGTCGCGGGCAAGGACGGTGTCTCGGGCGCCGACGTCGTCGCGGCCTGCAACGCGGGCACGCTCCTCGCGGGCGAGCGACTCGTCCTCGTAGCCGGGGTCGACGGGCGCCGCGGCGACTTCGACCGCCTGTCGGGTGGCTGGAAGGCGGCCGATGTCGAGGCGGTCGTCGACTATCTGCGGGCTCCTGCACCCGGGACGGTGCTCTGCCTCGTGGGGGAGGAGGTCAAGAAGGACTCTCCGCTCGCGAAGGCGTGCGCCAAGGTCGGTGACGTGCTCGTCTGGGAGGTCGCGAAGAAGGAGGTGGTGGGCTGGGTGGCCAAGGGCTTCAACGACCGCGGTGTGAAAGTCGGTGGTGACGCCTGCAAGGCCCTCGTCGAGATCGTCGGGGAGGACAAGCTGGCGCTCGCGCTCGAGATCGACAAGCTCGCGACCTGGGCGGACGGCGAGCCCCTCGGGGTCGAGGAGATCGAACGGCTCGCGACACCGCTCGCGGAGGATCCACCCTGGAAGCTGACCGACGCGTGGGGCAGCCACGACGTGGCCGCCGCGCTCGACGTACGTCGAGTCGACGCTCGACAGGAGCCACCGGCCGCGGGCGAGCGAGGCCGCGGCACTCGGGGCGCGCCTCGGCGCGCACCTGACGAGGCTGACCCGGATGAAGGCCCTGCTCGAGGAGGGAGTCAGGCCGAAGGACGCCGGGGCGAAGCTCGGGATGAAGCCGTATCCGGCGGAGAAGCTGGCGCGTCAGGCGGAGCAGTTCTCGGTCGAGGAGCTACGCGACGCAACGGTGCGCCTCGCGCGGCTCGACCATGCGTTGAAGGGCGGGAGCAGGCTCGCGCCCGACCTCGAGCTCCAGCTCGCCGTCGCGGACGTCGCCCGCGAGCCGCGCTGAGCGCTACTCGGCCGCGCCGGACGAGACGACGCGCGCGGCCTGCGCCTTCTTGCGGGCCGCGGTGTTCTTGTGGAGCGCGCCTCGAGCCGCCGCCTTGTCGATCGTCCGCACGAGCTCGCGATGCTCGGTGGCGACAGCCGCCTCGTCGCCGTCGGCGACCGCGGTCTCGAGCCGCTTCGCGAGCGTCTTGATCGTCGAGCGGTAGCGGAGGTTCTCGAGCCGCTGACGGCCGGCGATCCCGACGCGCTTCTTCTGCTGCTTGATGTTCGCCATACGTGAGAGAGCCCGGCCGATCCGGCCCGGGCCGCGGGATGGTAGCAGAGCGGCTTCCGACGATTCCACGAAACTCCCTCGAGGATGTCCGAGCTCGATCCCACGCTCGACCCCGCGCTCGACGACGGAGCGCGCCGACCGGCGGCGACTGGCGCGCTCGACCGCCGTGTTCGGCGCGGCGACGGCGCTCTCGCGCGTGCTCGGCCTCGTCCGCGAGATGGTCGCCGCGTACGCGTTCGGCGCCGCGGGGAGGATCAACGCCTTCACGGTCGCGTTCCAGATCCCGAACCTCGTCCGCGCCCTCGTCGCGGACACGGCGCTCTCCGGCGCGTTCGTCCCCGTCTTCAGCGAGCTCCTCGAGAAGGGGGAGCGCGTCCGCGCGTGGCGCGTCGCCTCGACGATCTTCTGGCTCGTCCTCCTCTTCACCACGGGGCTGACGGCCGTCTTCGTGCTCGCTGCGCCGCTCATCGTGGAGCTGTTCGGGACACCTGGCGGGGACTTCGACCTCGCCGTCGGGCTGTCGCGCCTTCTGTTCCCGATCGTGATCCTGCTCGCGCTCTCGGGGATCGTGGTCGGGATCCTCAACTCCTACGACCAGTTCACGGTGCCCGCGCTGACGCCCGTCGCCTGGAACCTCGTGATCATCCTCGGGCTCGTCCTCGGCGTGCCGTCGGCCGGGAGCGAGGACGCAGAGCTGTACGTCTACGCGGGCTCGATCGTGATCGCGACGCTCGTCCAGCTGCTCATGCCCGTGCCCTGGCTGCGGGGCCTCGATGGACGGCTGCGGGTCGCGCTCGACTGGCGCGACCCCGCGGTCGGGCGCTTCTTCGTCCTGATGCTGCCCGTGACGCTGACGCTCGGGCTGATCAACGTCTCGACGCTGATCGGGACGCTCTTCGCCTCGCGGCTGATCGACCCGGAGCTCGCGCCGCGCGCGATCGACCTCGCGTTCCGCCTCTACATGCTGCCGCAGGGGATCTTCTCCGTCGCGGTCGCGACCGTCCTCTTTCCGACGCTGTCGCGGCTCGCGGCCCGGGGTGACATGGGCGGCTTCGGACGCACGCTCGACACCGGGCGTCCGCCAGATCGGCTTCCTGCTGATCCCCGCCGGGCTGGTGTCCGCGGTGCTCGCGGAGCCGATCACCCGCCTGGTCTACGAGCGTGGCGAGTTCACGCCCGACCAGACTCCGGTCGTCGCCGGTGCGCTCGCGGCCTTCTCCGTCGGGCTCGTGTTCAACGGCTGGATGCTGTTGCTCAACCGCGCGTTCTACGGGCTCCAGTCGAACTGGACGCCGACGTTCGTCGCGCTCGGGAACCTCGCGCTCAACGTCGTGCTGTTCGCCGCCTTCTACCGCCTGGGCGTCTGGGGCCTCCCTCTTGCGACCTCCCTCTCGAACCTCGCGGGCGCGGTCGTGCTGATCGTCCTGATGTGGCGGCGGGTGAGCGGCGTCGAGGCGGCGACGACGATCACGGCGCTCGCGCGGATCACTCTTGCGTCGGTGGTCGCGTCGGGTGTAGCCGTGCTCGTCTGGTGGGGTGTCGACGGGGCACTGGGTCGCTCGATCGTCGGGCAGATCCTCTCGGTGGGGCTCGGCCTCGGCGCCGGGACGCTCGCGTACCTGGGCGCGTGCCGGGTACTCCGGGTGCGCGAGCTTGGCTCGGTGCTCGAGCTGCGCCGCGGCATCTGACGCGCTCCCGCCGATCGGCCTACGATGGCGCCATCGGCGACGACCTCACCCGCGTCACCTTTCCGCTCCGCGCCGTCGGCCGCGTCGAGTCGTCGTTGAAACGCACCGAGGACGCCCCGATGCAGGGCGTCGAGGGAGCGCCGAACGCCTGGATCGTGTTCGAGGACGACATCGTCGAGGGCGCGCGCGACCTTCGTCCCGGCGACGAGGTCTTCGTGCTGACGTGGCTCCACGAGGCTCGGCGCGACGTGCTCGCCGTCCACCCTCGGGACGATCCGACCGTGCCCGAGCATGGCGTGTTCAGCACCCGGTCCTCGGATCGGCCGAACCCGATCGGGCTCCACCTCGTGGAGGTCGCGGAGGTCGACGGCTCGAGAGTGCGGGTGCGGCCGCTCGAGGCGATCGACGGGACGCCGGTCGTCGACGTCAAGCCGGTGCTACGGCACGAGCGCGGATGAGCTCGGCGGCGCGCGCCGCGCCCTACTGCTCGTAGCCCTCGACCGTCTCGGTCGACCGCACGCGGGCAGCGTCGGGGTCGAGGCCGAACTCCTCGCAGCGCACGGCGCTGCCGGAGAAGGTCCCAGCAGCGATCGAGCGATACCTTCACCTGCTCGAGTCGTCGGCTGTCGACGTCCGTCGACGCCCCCGCTGCCTGCCGGTCCCACAGCTCGTGCTCCTCGGCGACGAGCTGCTCGATGGTGTCGTGGATCTGCGCATCGTCCATGCGGACACGATACGCGGTGGGAGCCGGAGCGCCCGGAGGCGACGCGTGCGCTCCTGAGCCTGCGTCTGCCGGGGCGCGTGCTCGCGGCGTGTCCTCGACGAGCGCTGCGAGACTTGCGCGGATGGTCGTGACGGAGCAGATCGAGGTTCGTCGTCTCGGCGTGGACGACGTTCGCGACCACCTCGACGCGTTGGCTGCGGTCCTGGTGGACTGCGTCGAGGGAGGGGCCTCCGTCAGCTACATGGCGCCGTTCACGCACGACGACGCGCGCCGCGCCTTCGAAGGGTGGATGGCCGAGTCCGAGCAGGGCCGGCGGCTCATCCTGGCGGCGTTCGTGAACGGCGAGCTGGTCGGCACGGTGCAGGTCATCCTCGTGCTGCCGCCGAACCAGCCCCATCGCGGGGAGATCGCGAAGCTCCTCGTCCACCGCTCGGCGCGCAGGAGAGGCATCGCGCGACTGCTGATGGAACATGCCGAGAGGGAGGCGCGCGCGGAGGGCAAGACGCTGCTCGTGCTGGACACCGTGACCGGCGACCCGGCCGAGCGTCTGTATCAGGGGCTTGGCTGGTCGACCGTGGGTGTGATTCCCGGGTACGCCCTCTATCCCGACGGGAGACCCTGCGACACGACCGTGTTCTTCAAGGTGCTCTGACGTGCCGGTCACGCCGGAATCGCCCGAGACCAGGGAAAACCACGCCACGGCTACGATCGACGCCGATCAGCCATGGACCAGAGCCGGATCCGCAACTTCTCGATCATCGCCCACATCGACCACGGGAAGTCGACGCTCGCAGACCGCATCCTCCAGCTGACCGAGACCGTCTCCGAGCGCGAGATGCGCGACCAGTTGCTCGACTCGATGGATCTCGAGCGCGAGCGTGGGATCACGATCAAGGCGCAGGCCGTTCGCGTGCACTGGAAGGGCCACGAGCTCAACCTGATCGACACGCCGGGTCACGTCGACTTCACGTACGAGGTCTCGCGCTCGCTCCAGGCGTGCGAGGGCGCGGTGCTCGTCGTCGACGCAGCCCAGGGGATCGAGGCGCAGACCCTTGCGAACGCCTACCTCGCGATCGAGAACGACCTCGAGATCGTCCCGGTCGTGAACAAGATCGACCTCCCCTCGGCCGACCCGGACGGCGCGGCTGCCGAGGTGTGCGAGCTGCTCGGCGGCGCGCCCGAGGAGGTCGTCCGCATCTCCGCGAAGACCGGGCACAACGTCGAGCAGGTGCTCGACGCGATCGTCGCGCGGATCCCGCGCGCCGGAAGGCGAGGCCGACGCACCCGCGCGCGCGCTCGTGTTCGACTCGTCGTACGACCAGTACCGCGGCGTGATCGCGTTCGTCCGCGTCGTCGACGGACGGCTGACGACCGGGGCGGGCCTGCGCGCGATGGCGATGGGCACGGACTTCGATGCGGAGGAGCTCGGCTACATGTCGCCGCAGCGCGTGCCCGTCGAAGCGCTCGAGGCCGGCGAGGTCGGGTACGTCGTCACCGGGCTGAAGGACGTCTCGCGCCTCCGCGTCGGTGACACGCTGACGACGCGCAAGGCGGGAGCCGCGAGCCCGCTCCCGGGCTACAAGGACGTCAAGCCGATGGTCTTCGCCGGCCTCTTCCCGACCGACTCCGACGACTACCCGGAGCTCCGCGACGCGCTCGAGCGGCTCAAGCTCAACGACGCAGCGCTCTTCTACGAGCCGGAGACGTCGCAGGCGCTCGGGTTCGGCTTCCGCTGCGGGTTCCTCGGGCCTGCTGCACATGGAGATCGTCCGCGAGCGGCTCGAGCGGGAGTTCGACCTCGACCTGCTCGTGACGGCGCCGAACGTCGCGTACAGCGTGAAGGAGAAGAACGGCGCGTGGATCGAGGTCCACAACCCGGCGGACATGCCGCGCGACGCCGAGGAGGTGCAGGAGCCGTACGTCCGCGCGCAGGTGATCGTCCCCAAGGACTACGTCGGCGCGGTGATGGAGCTCTGCACCGAGCGGCGCGGCCGGTTCGACCACATGGAGTACCTCTCCGAGACCCGCGTGCTGCTCACCTACGAGCTGCCGCTCGGCGAGATCGTGTTCGACTTCTACGACCAGCTGAAGTCGCGGACGCGCGGCTACGCGAGCTTCGACTACGACCTCGCCGGCTTCCGCGACGGAGAGCTCGCGCGGGTCGACGTGCTGGTCGGCGGCGAGCAGGTCGACGCCCTGTCGCTGATCGCCCATCGCGACGCTGCGTACGAGCGAGGGAGGCTGCTCGTCGAGCGGCTCCGCGAGGAGATCCCGCGACAGATGTTCGACGTGCCGATCCAGGCCGCGATCGGGTCGCGCGTGATCGCGCGCGAGACGGTCAAGGCGAAGCGCAAGGACGTGCTCGCCAAGTGCTACGGCGGCGACATCACGCGCAAGCGCAAGCTGCTCGAGAAGCAGAAGAAGGGCAAGAAGCGGATGAAGCAGGTCGGCGGGGTCGAGGTGCCGCAGGAGGCGTTCCTCGCCGTGCTCAACCTCGACGGCGAGAAGAAACGGTGACGCGCGCGCTTCGCGCTGAACGGGCACTGCCGGAGAGACCGCGTCGCGGAGGACGCCCGTGCCCGGGAACGGTGGAGCGGGAGGCGTCCGGCACCTGTACGTCCACCTCCCGTTCTGCGTCCACCGCTGCGGCTACTGCGACTTCGTCACGTCGGTCGGCCGGCGAGAGGAGCACGGCGCGTACGCGGACGCGCTCCTCGCCGAGCTGGAGCGGGAGCGCTGGCGGCTCGCCGCTCGGGTCGAGACCGTCTTCGTCGGCGGCGGGACGCCGACCTTCACCGAGCCGGCCGCGCTCGAGCGGGTGCTCGCCGGCCTTCCGGCCGGTCGAGGAGCTGACGGTGGAGGCGAATCCCGAGTCCGTCACGCCCGAGCTCGCCGCGGCTGTTGCGCGCGCACGGCGTGAACCGGGTCTCCGTGGGCGCCCAGTCGTTCCGGCCCGACGCTGCTCGCGGTGCTCGAGCGCGTTGCCGGCCCGGACGACGTCCGACGCGCAGTGCACACTCTCCGTGATGCCGGATTCGACAACATCTCGCTCGATCTCATCTACGGGATCCCGGGCCAGAGCGCCGCCGACCTCGACGCGGACCTCGCGGACGCCCTCGCGCTCGAGCCCGAGCACCTCTCCTGCTACGAGCTCGAGGCGAAGCCGGGGACGCGGTTCACGCACGCGCACGGGGCCGAGCTCGCCCGCCAGGCGGAGGCGATGGAGGGCTATGCCGAGCAGGTCGTGTCGACGCTCACCGCGGCCGGCTACCGCTGGTACGAGACGGCGAACTTCTGCCGCGACGACGAGGACGGCCGCGAGCTCCGCGCGCGACACAACCTGGCGATCTGGCGCGGTGCCGACTACCTCGGGGTCGGGGTCGGGGCGGTCTCGACCCTGGGCGGCGAGCGACGGCGGAACCTGCCCTCGGTCGCGCGGTACGTGACGGCGCTCGCCGCCGGCGGCGAGCCACCGCGGGAGCTCGAGCTGCTGGACGCGGAGACCCGCGCCGTCGAGCGGCTGATGCTCGGGCTGCGGCTCGACGAGCCGTTCGCGCTCGACGGGATCGAAGCGGTCGTGGATCGCGACGCTCTCGACCGGCTGGTCGCGGGCCTGCTCGTCGAGCGGGCGGACGGCGGTGCGATCCGGTTGACGCCCCGCGGGCGGCTGCTCGGCGGCGCCGTGACGGCCGACCTGCTCGCCTGAGGCCTCTGCGTTGCGCGGGCGTTCCGGGTCGAGGCGATGCCGCCAGCGCCAGCCTGCCCTCGACGAGCACGTGGTGCAGGCCCGCGCGGGCTCGCATCCACCACATCGCGTCGCGACGCGCGAGCGGTCGCGTGCCGGTGCGCACGGGCGGTGACGCAGGGAGGTCGAGGCCCTGTCGCGGCACCGAGGCGACCGCGGCAGCGGCCCGTACGATTCGGCCATGGAGCTCACGCCGCGAAAGCTCGAGATCCTGCGGCGGGTGGTCGAGGAGTACGTCGCGACCGGCCAGCCGGTCGGGTCGAAGGCGCTCGTCGAGCGCTCGGGCCTCGACGTGTCGTCGTCGACCGTGCGCAGCGAGCTCTTCGAGCTCGAGACGATCGGGCTCCTGACCCATCCGCACACCTCGGCGGGGCGTGTGCCGACCCAGACCGGCTACCGCGTCTACACGGAGGGGCTCGTCGCCGAGATCGAGGGTCGCCCGGGGCCGTTCCCGCTCGACCTGACCGCGATGCGGAACGAGCTCGAGGAGGCGCTGCAGCGGACGACGGAGGCGCTGTCCGACGCGACCCACCTGCTCGCGCTCGTCTCTGCGCCCGCGCTCGAGGCCGCAGCGGTGCGCCACGTCGAGGTGCTGCAGCTCCAGCCGCGGGTCGTGATCGTCGTCGTGATCACCGCGTCGGGGAGCGTCTCGAAGCGCGTCTTCGAGCTCGAGGACGAGGCCGACCCCGGGCTCGTCGACTGGGCGCGCGCGTACCTCGACGAGACGATCGTCGGCAAGCGTGCGAGCGCGACCGTCGTGCGCCGCGCGTTCGAGGATCCGGGCCTCTCGGTACGCGAGCGAGCGTTCCTCGGGACGTTGCGACCGGTCTTCGCCGATGTCGTCGCGACCGCGACCGAGCTCTACGTCGGCGGCGCGGCGGGGCTGCTCGGCGACGCGCGCGGGCCGGACGTGGAGGCCTGCCAGCGCCTGCTCGAGGTGCTCGAGCGGCGCGCCGCCGTGCTCGGGCTGCTCCACGACGCGCTCGATCCGAAGCGGACCGTTGTCCGCGTCGGCCCGGAGCTCGAGGGCGAGGAGCTCGAGGGCGCGTCCTACGTGGGCGCCACCTACGGCCTTCCGAACCGCTCGTTGGGAGCCGTCGGGCTGCTCGGGCCGCTTGCGCATGGACTACGAGAAGGCGATCCGCTCCGTGCGGGCCGCGGCGTTCGAGCTCTCGCGGCTCGTCGAGGACGTGTACGGAGCACCCTGATGGCGACGACGGAGCAGGACTACTACGAGCTGCTCGGCGTCTCCCGCGACGCGAGCCACGCCGAGATCAAGAGCGCGTTCCGCCGGCTCGCGCGCGAGCTCCACCCCGACGTGAGCGCGGAGCCCGAGGCCGACCGGCGCTTCCGCGCGGTCGCCGAGGCCTACGAGGTGCTCTCCGACCCCGAGCGCCGGCGGGCCTACGACCGCTTCGGTCACGCGGGCGTGCGCGGGGGCTTCGCGCCGGTGGATACCGATTTCGGCAGCCTCTCGGACGTCTTCGCGGCGTTCTTCGGCGAGACCCTGTTCGGGCAGGGACCGAGCGCGGGACCGCGCCCGGCGCGCGGCCCCGACGTGGCCGCGCACGTGGAGATCGACCTCGCCGAGGCCGCGACGGGGACGACGCTCGACGTGCAGGTGCGGGTCGCGCGGAGCTGCGAGGCGTGCGGCGGCACGGGCGCAGCCCCGGGCACGTCCCCGGTCACATGTCCAGGCTGCGGAGGCGCGGGCGTCGTCCAGCAGGTCTCGCGCACCGTGCTCGGGCAGATCGTCCGCTCCGGCACGTGCCCGCGTTGCGACGGCGCCGGCCGCATCGTCGAGACGCCCGTGCGAGCGGTGCGAGGGCGACGGCAGGACGCTCGAGGACGCGCCGCTCGAGCTCGAGATCCCGGCCGGCATCCACGACGGCCAGCGGATCCGCGTGCGCGGCGCGGGGCACGCGGGAACGCTGGGCGGCCCGCGCGGCGACGTCTACGTGAGCGTCCACGTCCGACCGCTCGAAGGCGTCGAGCGGGAGGGCGACGACCTCCGCGTTCGCGCGTCGCTCACCATGACCGAGGCCGCGCTCGGAACGACCGTCTCGGTCCCGACGCCCGAGGGTCCCGCTCGAGATCGAGCTGCCGCCCGGCACGCAACCGGGGGCGGTGCACGCAGTTCGCAGCCGCGGGATGCCGTCGCTCGAGACGGGCCGGCGCGGAGACCTGCTCGTCCAGGTCGACGTCCGGATCCCGAGCAGGCTCACGGCAGAGCAGCGCGCCGAGGTCCTGCGGCTCGAGGGCGAGCTCGGCGCAGATGCGTATCGCAGCGACGACGACGACGGGTTCCTGGGGCGGCTGAAGAGCGCCTTCCGTTGAGCGACGCCGACCGGCGGACCGCCCTCCTCGTCATGGCCCGCGAGGCGGAGCCGGTCGTCCGCGAATGGCGGCTCCGCTACCTGCGGGAGTCGGTCGAGCGGGGGATCCCGCCGCATCTCACGATCCTGTTCCCGTTCGTCCCGGAGCCCGAGATCGACGACGAGATCCTCGACTGCGCTCGGGCGCCTCTACGCGCCGTGTCCGCCGTTCGACTACGCCCTCGAGTCCGTCGAGTCGTTTCCCGACGCGGCGTGGCTCGCACCCGCGCCCGCCGAGCCGTTCCTCGACCTCATCGCCAGGACGCGCGCAGCGTTCCCCGACCGGCCGCCGTACGGAGACCCCGAGCACGTCCCCGTCCCGCACTGCACGATCGGCGCCGACGACGACCCCGCCCGCGTCGAGGCGATGGTGCGTGAGCTGCGGTCAGGGCTCGGCACGCAGCTTCCGATCCGCTGCCACGCACGGGAGGTCTCGCTCCTCGGCGAGCGTGCGGACGGGTCGTGGTTCGAGCGCGGCGCCTTCCCGCTCGAAGGGCGCCGATGAGCGGGTTGATCCGCGTCGCGGTACGTGCGCGGGGCGACGAGGCGGAGCCCGTGCGTGCGCGGCTGCTCGAGCTTGCGCCCGCGGGGCTCGAGGAGCGGGACGCCGACGGCGTGGTCGAGCTCGCGGTCTACCTCGCCGGCGGAGGCAGCGGATGCCGTCCTCGCGGAGCTCCCCGGGGCGACGTTCCAGCCGGTCGAGGACGGCTGGGAGGACGCCTGGCGCGCCTTTCACCGGCCGGTCCTCGTCGGCGGTCTCTGGCTCGGCCCGCCCTGGGAGCGTCCGCCGGATCCGTCGCGTGCCGTCGTGATCGATCCGGGCCGTGCCTTCGGCACTGGCTCCCATCCGACGACCCGCCTCTGCGTCGAGCTCCTCGCCCGAACACCGAGCGGGTCGTTGCTCGACGTCGGCTGCGGCTCCGGCGTTCTCGCGATCGCGGCGTCCCGCCTGGGCTTCGCACCCGTCCTCGCGATCGACGTCGACCCGGTCGCGGTGGAGACGACTCGCGCCAACGCGGCCGCGAACGGCGTCGAGCTCGACGCCCGCGTCGTCGATGCGCTGAGCGGGCGGTTGCCGGCGGCGGACGTCGCCGTCGCGAACGTGCTCCTCGCCCCGGTGGAGGCGATCCTCGCGCGCCTGAACGCGAGCGAGGCGATCACCTCCGGCTACCTGGCCGGCGAGCGGCCCGCACACCGGGGCTGGGCCCACCTCGAGACGTTGGCGCTGGAGGGCTGGGCGGCGGACCGCTTTCGCCGCTGACGCCGGGACCCTGTGCTGGGTGCAGCCGGGGGAGCTCTAGGTTCCGCGGCCGGCGCGCTCCGCGGCCGATGTCGCCGAGGACGCCGCCCGCGGGAAGCCGGGGCCGGGCACGAGCTCGATCTCGTCGTTCGCGAGTGCCGGCGTCCCCTCGGGAACCAGCGCCGCCACGACCGGCGTCCTGTCGCTCTTCCGCCGCAGGAGCCGCATCGGCTCGGCGCAGAGATACCGATCACCCCACTGCCGGAGCGCGTTGAGCCCGACGAACAGGTCGGAGCCCTTCCGGGTCAGCCGGTACTCGTGGCGCGCCGGGTGCTCGCTGTAGGGGACACGCTCGAAGATGCCCTGCTCGACGAGCCGGTTCAGTCGCTCGACGAGCACGTTCGGGGCGATCCCGAGGCTCGCCCGGAACTCCCCGAACCTGGTGAGGCCGAGGAACGCGTCTCGCACGATCAGCCACGTCCAGCGGTCGCCGATGATCTCCAGCGTCCGGGCGACCGAGCACGTCTCCTGGCCCTGGTAGTCGCGCCTGAGCACGGGTGAAGGGTAGCGGCGGGGAGTTGCATGAAGCTACCGACCTTTGTATGGTCACTTGCTTCAGGCAACCGACCAGGGAGGTCATCGTGAGCGCCGATTCCACCAGCCCGGACACCGTCGTCCTGATCCACGGCCTCTGGATGACGCCGCGCAGCTGGGAGGGGTGGGTGCCGCACTACGAGGCCAAGGGCTACCGGGTGCTGACGCCCGGCTATCCGGGCTTCGAGGTCGAGGTGGAGGCTCTGCGCGCCGACCCGTCGGTGATCTCCTCCCTGACCGTGCCCGAGACGGTCGCGCACCTCGCGGGCGTCATCACCGAGCTCGACCGGCCGCCCATCATCATGGGCCACTCGTTCGGCGGCACGCTCACGCAGCTCCTGCTCGATCACGGCTGCGGCGCCGCCGGCGTCGTGATCAACTCCGCGCCCACCGAGGGCGTGCGGGTGAACCCGCCGTCCCAGATCAAGTCGCTGTTCCCGTTCCTCAAGAGCCCCTCGAACCGGCACAAGCCGGTCGGCTTCACGCCCGAGCAGTTCCACTACGCGTTCACGAACACGCTCAGCGAGGAGGAGTCCGCCGAGGTGTACGAGCGGTACCACATCCCCGCCCCGGGCAGCTGGGTCTGGGCCTACGGCCTGATCGCCAACTTCAAGCCCGGTCATCAGGAGACCTGGGTGAACTACAAGAACGACGCCCGCGCGCCGCTGCTCTTCATCGCCGGCGGCGCCGACAACATCATGCCCCCATCGGTGAACAGGTCGAACGCGAAGCACTACAAGTCGAACACGATCACCGACTACGAGGAGTTCCCGGGCCGCTCGCACTGGACCTGCGCCGAGCCGGGCTGGGAGGCGGTCGCCGACTTCGCCCTGGAGTGGGCGGTCGCCCGCGCGGCGAGGACAGAGGTGCCGACCGCAGCGTCTGTCTAGCCGCTCGAGCCCGACCCGCGGGGCCGCCGAAGCGGCCGGTCCCGCGGGACGCGGCGCGAGCGGCATGATCCGCGTGTGGGTTGGACGAACGTGGCGCGGGGGACGCTCGAGCTACACGTCGACGAGGTCGACGTCCACGTGCCGAGAGGGTCGAGGTGGCGCGACGAGCTCACCAGAATCGCCGTCCCGCTCTCGACGTTGCGCGAGAAGCTCGGCGGCGACGAGGGGCTCGTCACCGACGAGTTCGGAGACTCGCACCCGATCTCGGTCGCGACGTGGGCCGACCATGATTCGGCAACGCGCCTGCTGATCTGGTTCACGTATCAGCAGCAGCGACGCTCCGGACGGCTTCCGCGGAAGCGTCTACCCGGCCGCGTCCTCGAGAGAGTGCATCCCGTCGGTCGCCGGGCACGGTGACTAGCGCGGCCGGCCCGCCGGATCGTCAGACTGTCCGAGTGACGGCAGAGGCTGCTCTCCGGATGAGCAAGAACGGCCTCGTCGTGGACGGCGAGGGCTGGTTCGTGGTGAACGCGCGCGATTCCCGCTGGCGGAGCGAGGGGCCGCTCGGCTCCTACTGCACCTTCGAGGGCAAGCGGCGATTCCCTCAGCTCGGGATCAACGTCAACGTCCTCGAGCCCGGCCAGGCGATGGGCATGTACCACCGCGAGAACGCGCAGGAGGACTTCCTCGTGCTGGCCGGCGAGTGCGTGCTGATCGTCGAAGGGCAGGAGCGCCGGCTCGAGGCGTGGGACTTCGTCCACTGCCCCGGCGGCACCGAGCACATCATCGTCGCAACGGGTGATCGGGCCGCGATCGTGGTCGCCGTCGGTGCGCGCGGCCGCGGCGTCGGAGGCGGAGTCGTCTACACGGTGTCCGAGATCGCAGCACGCTACGGCGCCAGCGTCGAGCGAGAGACGACGAGCGCCGCCGAGGCCTACGAGAAGATACGCGCGGATCTGCCGAGGTCGAGGTGGGTCGAGTATCGCGAGGGATGGTTGCCCGACGACGACTGACCCTGCGCCCGACGACGCTCAGAACGTGTCGAGCGTGGGGAAGGCTGCGGTCGCGGTGAGGCAGCTCGAGAGGTAGAGGGCGGTGCCCGGGTCGCCCGTCCAGAGCGAGTGACGCCCGCGACCGTAGTGTGCGCTGGTGCGCTCGACCTGCTCGATCGCGTGCATCGCGAATGCGCGCGCCCTGTGCAGCCAGAGCTCGTCTCCGGTGCGCTCGAAGAGCTTCAGGAAGGCGTACCCGTTGCCGGCCGTCCCGTGGCAGAGGCTCGCTCCCTTCTTCAGCGGGCCGGCCCGCCAGGTCAGCTCGCCTCCGGCGACGAGGAGGTCGGTGAGCCGGCCGTCGTGCGGCGCGAGCGACGCGAGGGAGGCGACGATCCCCGGGGCTCCGTGGCACCACTGGGTACGGCGTGGTTGCGAGCTCGGCTCCAGCGACGGGCGCCACTGGGCCAGTCCGCCGAGACGCAGCGCGTACTTGGCAAGGACGGCGACGGCGCGCCGTTCCAGCTCGAGGCGCCGATCCCGATCGAGCAGGTCTCCGCGGGCGAGCGCGAGCACCTCGCCGGCGAACCCGTGCGCCGGGCCGAGAATGTGCTGGCGATGGCCGTAGAGATCCTGCTCCCACAGGTCGCCACGCCACTCGTCCCACAGCCGATCCGCGGAGGCGCTCCACGCGGCGCGCCAGTGCTCCGCGCCGGTCCTCTCGTACATCACCTGGGCTGCCAGCATCGTCCCCGGGGATCCCCACATCAGCTCCCAGGTCGGGTTCTCGGCATTTGCGCGCACCGCCTCCAGGAGCGACTCCTCCTGCCACCTGCTCGGCGCGAGCGTGTGCGCGACCAGGAGGATCCCCGCCTCTCCCATCCACAGGGACGGCACGACGCCCACGTCGGGGAAGTCGGGCTCCCGGCGATACCGCTCCGGCAGGGTAACTGCGACCTCGCCCCAGTCCCGGCCGGGATCCGCCAGACCTGCCCGCCGGAGCGCATGCAGGGCCCAGACGACGCCGGCCGCGCCGAGGTAGAGGCTCGCCACACGCCGGAGCGGCGGCTCGTCCCCCTCCTCGTCCAGCGGATGCGGCGGCCACAGCGACTCGTGATCGAACGCCCTCTCGGTCTCGGCCACGATCGCGCCGATGGCGGCGCGCGCCCAGTCGGCATCCCAGGCCCGTGCGGTGACCGGCTCGTGGGCGTCGAGGGTCGAACAGCTCTGCTTCGCCGGTCACCGCCCCTCACCGGAGCATCCCTCGAGGTCGCCGTCGCCTCACGCTGCCCCGCCGAGATCGAAGAGGTGCCGCCGAGCGCGATCTCGTCGCCGACGAAGTGCGAGCCCAGCGCTCCGACCGGCTACTCGACGTCCCGCACCAGCCGGGCCCGCGCCGGCGACGGTGACCACACGCGGTCCACACGACGCGCGTCGCACGTCGATGCACAGCTCGTGGATCCGACGAGCCCGGGCGTCGGGAGCCAGACCGGTGACGAGGGGTGAGGCCGGCGCCATGCGGTGGGATCGTGGCAGGCCGAGCTCCCCGCCGACCGTGGGGTGACGGCCGCACGTGTCGTCAGTCGACGATCTCGATGCCGATCGCGGATGCGAAGACCGGCGCGTTGGCGAGGACGTCGTTCCAGGACATCCGCGCTCCACGCAGTGCTTCGACCCCGGTTGCACCGGCGAGGTCGCACGCGGAGACGTCGACACGCTCGATCGTCGCTCCCGAGAACCGTGCCCCGCGAAGCTCGCATCGTTCGAACATCACATCCTTCAACGACGCCTCGTAGAAGTCGCACTCGGTCATTCGACAGTCGCGGAACACGACCCGCTCCAGCTTCGCGAACCGCAACGCGACGAGGTCGAGGCGGCAGTCGAGGAACACGACGTCCGTCAGTTCCGACTCGCCCAGCTCCGAGCCCGTCAGGCGGCAGACGCGCAGCTCGACCCGTCGGCCGGCGAGGCGGGAGCGGCTGTTCGCCCAGTCGACGTTCTCCACGACGACGTCGACGAGGTCGGGGAGCTCGATCGCTGTCGGTCCATCGTCGGCGAGGTCGGGCGGATACGGCGTGCGCGGGGCAGCTCCGATGTCGGCACGATACGAGAGATTCGCCGGTGCTCAGGCGGCGCCTTCCCGCGGCGAACCTGTCCCCGCCCGCCGTGGGTGGGTCGTGCATGGGGGAGAGGCTCGATACCGAACGAGAGGAACGACCAGCGAACACCTGCTGCTGGCCTGCTGGGAGCCCCGGAGGATGGACCCCCGAGCCGAGCCGGCCCGACCGACGCACAGGAGGAGCTTTCCCTGCGGGGACGATCTCACCCGGTACCCGTCGACGGTATTCAGGGCGGCGCGTGCACGCGCACCAGCTCCTGGTGCTCGATGACGGGCCCCCACAACCCGGGGCTCGAGCGCATCGAGGCCGTATCGCTCCGACGCGATCGCCTTCAATCACGCCACTACCGTCCGCCCCGGGGCGTCGTACCCGGTTAGCTCGCGGTCAGTTCCTGGAATGCGGGCTCGTTGCGGATCGGGTCGAAGTCCGAGTCGTCCTTCGCGTACGCGCGGAACTGCTCCGACATGTCGATCGCCCGCTGGAGTGGTCGAGCGCGTCCTTCGTCCGGCCGGTCATGCTCTCGCAGCAGGCGAGGTTGTAGAACAAGAGGGCGTACTGCGGATGAGCCTCGACAAGGATGCGTAGCCGCTCGGCCACCTCGGCGTGCTCACCGGCCTCGTAGACGGGCCGGAGGGGGGCCCAGAGCTCCCATCCAGCCGCCTCGTACGCCTTTCCCGGGGTGCCGCCCACCGCGATGATCGTCGTGTCGGGCTCCTCGGCGAACGCCGTTCGCGTCACAGCGGGGCGGGCAAAGACGAGGGTCCCGGCGGGCGCGTCGACCCGGTCGCCGTCGAGCTCGAACACGGCTCGCCCCCGCACGACGAGGTAGAGCTCCTCGTCCCCGTCCGTCTCGTCGTGCTCGTTGAGGATGCGGTCGCCGGCCCCACGGGCCGTCCAGGAGGTCACTCCGAAGGACGTGATGCCGAAGTGGTGCCGGACGGGCCGATACGGCTCGCGCCCGTCGTCCAGCTCCTCGATCTCGTCGAGGCGCGCAACGGCGTAATCAGCTCATGTGGTGCCTCCTTCGGTCCCTGCGTGGCTCAGCGGCAACCCGGCGAGTGTAAGCCGCCCGCCGAACCGTCAATACGCTTCGCGTCATGGAGACCCCTGGCTAGGGACGAGGCGAGCGCATCGCCGGTCGACGCGGCCGACCGCCGCTACGTCGATGGCCTGCGGCCGGGCCCCGAACGCGAGAAGGTGATCGCGAGCCTCGCCCGCTACCGCGCGGCGGAGGTGTTGCAGGCCGGCGACCCGCTGCCTGACGTGACGTTGCGGCGCGCCGAGGATCTCGAACCGATCGCGCTCGCGCAGCTCGTTCACGGGCGGCCGCTGCTGCTCGTCTTCGGCAGCTTCACCTGACCTCCGTTCCGTCGTCGGTCGGGCGACGTCGAGACGCTGTATCAGGTCTTCCGGGACCGGGCCGACTTCGCCTTCGTCTACCTCGCAGAAGCGCACGCAGACGACGAGTGGCAGCTCCCGGCGAACGTGGACGAGGGCGTCGTCCTGAAGCAGCAGACCACGCTCGAGGAGCGTCGGCAGCAAGCCCGGGAAACCGTGCGGCGGCTCGATCTCAGTCTGCCGCTGCTGCTCGACGAGATGGACAATCGCGCGAACGTGGCGTTCGCCGCCTGGCCCGAGCGGCTGGTGCTCGTCGGGGGCCGACGGACGGATCGTCTACCCAGGCAGTCCCGGCCCGTGGGGCTTCTCGCCGGATGAGGCGCGAGAGCAGCTCGAGGCACGACTCGAGCGCCGCTGAGCGCCCGGCCGACTGACCTGCGACCCACCCGCGTGGTCGCTCGGCCGCCCTCGCACGGACGCGCAGGCGCCGGCCGAGATGATTCTCCGCGGCCCCGGTCGTCTACACCGGGACACCCTGTACCCACACACGAGCAGAAGGAGGAGGCCATGCGCATCGTGATCATCGAGTTCATGAGCCTGGACGGCGTCGTGCAGGCGCCGGGCGGGCCCGACGAGGACACCGACGGCGGCTTCGCCCACGGCGGCTGGTCGCATCGATTCTTCGACGACGTCGTCGGCGGCTCTTTCACCGACGCGATGACCGATGCCGACGCGCTGCTGTTCGGGCGCCGCACGTGGCAGGTCATGGCTGCGGCGTGGCCCGAGCGCGCCGGCGACCCGTTCGCCGACCGGATGAACGCCATCCCGAAGTACGTCGTGTCCGCGTCGCTGGGGGATGACGAGCTGACATGGAATACGACCCGCATCCCCGGCGAACAGGCCGTCGCCCGCATCCGGGAGCTGCGCGAGGCCGACGGCGGCGACATCGTGGTGATGGGGAGCGCCTCGCTCGCGCGCACCCTCCTGCACGAGGGCCTGGTCGACGAGCTCAGGCTCAACATCGAGCCGGTGATCCTCGGCGGCGGGAAATCGATCTTCCCCGGCGACGGCGCGATGCGCACGCTCGAGCTGGCCTCCTCGGCCACCAGCGGCACGGGCGTGCACGTGTGCACCTACCGTCCGCTGGCCGAGGCGTAGGCGCGCCGCCTGTCGGCGCCTCGGCTAGCTCGCCCAGGGGAGGCGGTCCCAGTACGACGGCCGTCCCCGCCCGGGCCGCTCGAACCGCGCGTACGCCTGACTCGCGTCGGGCGTCTCCTCCTCCGCGCTTGCGCCGTGGCGTGCGGCGAGCTCCGACACCGGGTAGTGCAGCTGCTCGTCCTCCGCCCGCGCACCTGTCATCAGGATCACGCACGGCCCGTCGCCGGCGCCCACGAAGACATGCTCCGTCCCCGCGGGACAGTGGAAGAAGTCCCACCGCCGCAGGAGCCGTTCCGCACCCTCGACGAGCAGCCTGCACTCCCCGGACAGCACGAGGAACGCCTCCTGCTGCGACTCCGAGTGGTAGAGGCAGCTCGGCTGGCCCGGCTCCAGGACGCTGAGGTTGATGCCCAGCTGCGGGAACGAGCACTCCCGGCTCTCGAACACGCACCCCGAGCCGAACGCCTCCGACGTCCACCACTCGGCGTCGCGCTACGTTCAGGACGAACCAGCCGTCCGCGGCGGGCGCAAGGCCTGAGCCGGAGTCCTCGAGACGCGCCTCGGGCACGGCGGCATTTTATGGGCCCTGGGGACTCGCGCTCTCTGGGACGTCGGTGAGGTGGCGCGCTCGCTCTGCGCGGACCGGCTAGAAGTCGATGCGCATCACGACCCGGCGGAGTGTCGGCCGGCTGATCTCGGCGAACCCGGCGTCGGCGAAGATGCTGCGACTGCCGACGTGGAGCTCGCCGACGAGGTCGATCTTCCGCCCGGGCTCCGTGATCATCGGGTAGCCCTCGAGGGCACGGGCGCCGCGCTTCCGCGCGAAGTCGACGGCGGCGCGGGCGAGCGCTCGGCTGACGCCGCGGCGCCGGAAGCCCGTGCGGGTGACGAAGCAGGTCACGGCCCAGACACCCTCGTCGGACTTGTCCTCGGCGCGCCCCTCCCAGGGGACGCGGGTCTTGAGCAGCAGGCGGGGGTAGGCCGTGCGAGGCTCCACCGCGCACCAGCCGACCGGCTCGCCGTCGAGGTATGCGACGAGTCCGCTCGTCGTGCCCCCGGGGTGACCGCAGTCGGTCTGCGCCCGGAGCCGGAAGGCCAGCTCCTCGGCGCCCACGGACACCCAGGACTCCCCGGGCTGCATCTTGTACCGCTGGCACTGGCATCTGGACGGATCGCCACGTGTGCCGAAGACGGCCTGGATGTCCTCCCAGGTCGCCTCGTTGGCAGGGACGATCATGACCCCGGGTGCCCCCGTGGCGTCCACGCGGGCACGGTACTGCAGGGCCCTCGCCTCTTGGAAGGCGTCGCAAACGGCCACCGAATGCCGCATCACGACCGATTGCGCGGTCCGAGCGTCTAATCTCTTGGGCTCGCATGGCGACGTTCTCGACGCGCTTCCTCGGGTGCAAGGTCTCGTTCGCCGACGCGCAGGCGATCCGCGAGCGGCTGCTCGCCGACGGTCACGAGGAGGTCGCCGCCGGCGGCGAGATCCAGGTCGTCAACACGTGCTGCGTCACGCACGAGGCCGTCTCGAAGTCCCGCCAGGCGGCGGCGCGGGCGGCTCGCTCGGCACGGACCGTCTACGTCACCGGGTGCGCGTCGAACCTCGAGGGTGCCTTCTCGGACGAGGCAGAGAACGTCGTCGTCACCGGCAGGACGGGCGACGACGCGGCGGAGTTCGTCGCCGGGGACGTGGGCGCCATCGGCTGCGTGAACGCCGAGCACCGGCTCGACCGGGTGCGCGCGTTCGTGAAGATCCAGGACGGCTGCTCCTTCTCCTGCGCCTTCTGCGTGATCCCGCTCGTTCGCGGAGCCACTCGGAGCCGCACCGCGGCGGCGGTGCTCGGGGAGATCCGCCGACGTGTCGCCCAGGGGCATCGCGAGATCGTCCTGACCGGCGTCAACCTGGGCTGCTTCCGCGACCGGGCCGCCGGCTACACGCTCGCGCGGCTCGTGCGCGAGGCCGGTGCGACACCGGGGCTCGAGCGGCTGCGCCTCTCGTCGATCGAGGTCAACCACGTCGACGACGCGCTCGCCGCGGCCGTGATGGAGACGCCCACCGTCTCGCCGCACCTCCACGTGCCGCTGCAGTCCGGCGACGACGGCGTGCTGCGCGCGATGGGACGCCGCTACACGGCCGCGCAGTTCGAGCGCAGGCTCGCCCCGCTCGCCGGCCTCAACCTGACGACCGACGTGATCGTCGGCTTCCCGGCCGAGGACGACCCAGCCTTCCGACGGACGCTCTCGCTCGTCGAGCGGCTGGGGATGACCAAGGTGCACGTCTTCCCGTACTCGCCCCGGCCCGGCACACGCACCGCGGCCGAGGACAGCGTCCCGGCCGACGTGAAGCGCGAGCGCGGCCGGCAGCTTCGAGCCCTCTCCGACGAGCTCTGCCGTCGTCGCTGGCGGGCACGGGTCGGGAGCTCGGATCGAGTGCTCGTCGACCGGCCCGGGCGGGGCTACGCGGACGACTACACGCCGTGGCTCGTCGACGCGGAGGTGGGTGAGCTCGTCACAGCTCGCGCGGTGGGCGTCGCCGACGAGGGGGTGCTCGCCGTTGCCGCCTGAGGACTGCCTCTTCTGCCGGCTCGTCCGCGGCGGCGAGCACGTGCATGCGGCGGACGGCTTCGTCGCGATCCGGGACATCGCGCCCAAGGCGCCGACGCACCTCCTCGTGATTCCGGAGCGCCACGTCGACACGTTCCGGGAGGTGGCGGAGTTCCCCGCGGAGGAGGCGAAGCGGATGCTCGAGTTCGTCGCCGAGACCGCGGCGAAGGCGGGCCTGGAGGACTACCGCGTGATCGTCAACGTCGGGCCCGGCGGCGGGCAGACCGTCTTCCATCTCCACTGGCACGTCCTCGGGGGCGCTAGCCTGCCCGGGTTCGAATGACGCTGATCGCCGACATCGAGGGCCAGCTCAAGGACGCGCGCCGCGCCCGTGACGACGCGCGCCGCGACGCCCTGGCGCTCCTGTTGAACGCGCTTCGGTCGGCGGAGAAGGAGCTCCAGCGCTCGCTCTCCGACGACGAGTCCCTCCAGGTGCTGCAGCGCGAGCGGAAGAAGCGCGTCGAGGCGATGGAGGCGTTCGATGCGGCCGGCCGCGAGGAGCAGGCCGACCGGGAGGAGTTCGAGCTCGACGTGATCGAGGAGTTCATGCCCGACCAGCTGTCCGAGGAGGAGCTCGAGGAGATCGTCGACGACGTGATCGCCGAGGTGGGGGCGACGTCGATCCACCACCTCGGGCGCGTGATGGCGGACGTGATGCCCCGCGTCTCGGGGCGGGCGGACGGCTCGGTCGTCAGCCAGCTCGTGCGCGAGAAGCTCGCGTAGAGCGGCCGCGACGGCCGGTCTCCGGCACGCTAGGCTCCGAACCGCTGCGTCATCTGCCACAAGGAGGGAGAGATGTGCCTTCCAGGGACTGTCGCCTCGGTTCGTGACCAGACCCGCGACGGGCCGCGCGTGACGCGTCGGACAGCCCTGCTGGGGGCGGCGGGTGTGGCGCTCGCGGGCGCCCTGCCGCGACCGGCTCGGGCCGTCCGCCCGGCGAAGGGCCGCTTCGCCGATCTGACGCACACGTTCCGCGCGGGGTTCCCCGTGTTCACCTTCGATCCGCCGGCGCGCCGGACGCTCGTGACGATTCCGGCGGGCGGCTTCTACTCGCAGGAGTGGACGTTCGGCGAGCACTCCGGGACGCACATGGACGCGCCCGGGCACTTCGTCTCGGGCGGTCGCTTCTCGCCGGAGATCACGCCGGAGGAGCTGATCGTCCCGATCGTCGTCGTCGACGTCACCGCTCGGGCCGCCGCCGACCCGGACACCATGCTCCTCGTCGACGACCTGACGAGGTTCGAGCGCCGCCACGGGCGCATCCCCGATGGAGCGCTCGTGGCGATGAACTCGGGCTGGGGCGCGAAGGCCCACGACCCGCTCCTGTTCAAGGGCGGCGCCTCGTTCCCGGACTACCACTTCCCCGGCTTCTCTCTCGAAGCGGCGCTGTGGCTCGTGGAGGAGCGGGACGTGACCGCGATCGGCGTCGACACGTTGAGCCTCGGCCCCGGCGACTCGAGCACGCTCCCGGTGCACGTCGAGTTCCTCGCCACCGACCGCTACGGGCTGGACGGCCTCGCGAACCTCGATCGTGTCCCGCCGCCGGAGGCTCTCGCCTACGTCGGTCTCATCCCGTGGGAGGAAGGATCCGGCGGGCCCTGCCGCGTGCTGGCGAACTGGTGACCGAGCCCGAAGGGTCGCGCGGCGCCGCGCACGCGCTCGGGCCGAGCGCCGCCGAGAGCGGCCGCCGTGACCGGGCCACGGCGAGGTAGGCGAGCTCCGTGAGACGCGGCAGGGCGCGCGCGAGGCGGGCGCTCACCCTGCCGCCCGGCAGCGCGCGCAGGACCAGCGGGACGGCTGCGCCGCCCGAGCGCCGGCGCCCGCGGCCGTCGATCGCGTGAAACGCCGCATACCGGGCGGGCGGCGAGAGGTCGCGGAGCCACGTGCCGCCGACCGGTGAGCCGATGGGCGCGACGCGCAGCCCGCGCCTCTCGAGTGCGCGCGCGAACGCCGCGCAGATCCCGCAGTCCTCGTCGTACAGCACGAGCTCGGCGCGGTCCTCCACGACACGACCGTAGCGGGCCGGGAGACCGCGAGTGTGCGCCCTACACTGGGACGCGTGCAGGAGGTCCTCACGGTCCCGAACGAGGTCGCGGCGGAGCTCGCCGGCGTCGCCGACGGCGTGCTCGACACGCTCCGGGAGCGGCTCGGCTGCTCGATCTCGCTGCGGGGGAACCGGTTGACGCTCGCCGGGGACGACGCGCGCGTCGCCGAGGCGCGGGCGGTGGTGGACGAGCTCGTGGAGCTCGTCGAGGGCGGCCATGCGATCGGGCCGGACACGGTCGGCGCAGTCGTCGCCGCGCTCGACCAGTCGGAGGACATCCGCGACGTGTTCGACGACGTGGTCTGGCGTCACCGCGGCAAGAAGATCGCGCCCAAGACGGTGACGCAGAAGCGCTACGTCGACGCGATCCGCACCGCGACCGTCACCTTCGCGATCGGGCCGGCCGGCACGGGCAAGACGTACCTCGCGATCGCCCTCGCGGTGAAGGCGCTCTCGGAGCGCGAGGTCGGGCGGATCATCCTCACGCGGCCCGCCGTCGAAGCGGGCGAGCGGCTCGGGTTCCTTCCCGGCGACGTGCTCGCGAAGGTCGACCCGTACATGCGGCCGCTCTTCGACGCCCTCTACGACACGATGGACGCCGACCGCCTCAATGCCTACATCGACCGCGGCACGATCGAGGTCGCGCCGCTCGCGTTCATGCGGGGGCGGACCCTGAACGACTCCTTCGTGATCCTCGACGAGGCGCAGAACACGACCCCCGAGCAGATGCAGATGTTCCTCACCCGCCTCGGGTTCGGGTCGAAGATGGTCGTCACGGGTGACGTGACGCAGGTCGATCTCCCGCGCGAGCAGGCCTCAGGCCTGATCCACGTGCGCGACATCCTGCGGTCGCTCGACGGGATCGGCTTCGTCGAGTTCGGGCACGAGGACGTCGTCCGGCACAAGCTCGTCCAGCGGATCGTGGAGGCGTACAAGCGCCACGCCGAAGAGACCGGCTCGACGCGACGCCGCTGATGCTCGAGATCGAGGTCTCGAACCGCAGCGGGACGACGGTCGACGAAGCCGGCGCGGTCGCGCTGGCGCGCCACGTGCTCGCCGCGGAGGGCATGGGGGAGGGAGAGCTCGGGATCGCGTTCGTCGCTCCCGAGGAGATGCGCGCGCTGAAGCGCGAGCACCTGGGCCTGGACGAGCCGACCGACGTCCTCTCGTTCCCGATCGACGGTGTCGGGCCGCTCCCGGACGGCGAGCCGCGGGCGCTCGGCGACGTCGTCCTCTGCCCAGCGGTGGTCGGAGGCGACTGGCGCTGGCCTCTCGTCCACGGCCTGCTGCATCTGCTCGGCCACGAGCACGGCTCCGCGATGGAGGCGAGGGAGCGCGTGCACCTGCCGTGATCACCCCGCGCCGCCCACCCTCGGTGTTCGAGAGCTTCAACTTCGCGCTCGAGGGGATCATCCACGTGCTCCGGACGCAGCGGAACATGCGGATCCACTTCGCGGCGGCGGTCGCAGTGCTGATCGCCGCGCTCGCGTTCGACGTCTCCCGGCTCGAGCTGATCGCCCTGCTGATCGCGATCGCGTTCGTCCTGATCGCGGAGATGATCAACACGGCCGTCGAGGCCGCCGTCGACGTCGCGTCGACGTCGTTCGACCCGATGGCGAAGCTGGCGAAGGACATCGGCGCCGGGCGCCGTCCTCATCGCCGCGGTCAACGCGATCGCCGTCGGCTACCTCGTGTTCTCCGGCCAGGTGGCCGAGGAGAGCTCGCGGCTGCTCGACAAGCTGTCCGAGGCGCCCGCCGAGCTGACCCTGATCGCGCTCGTCCTGACGACCGCGATCGTGATCGCCCTGAAGGCGTTCTCCGGGCGCGGGTCGCCGCTGCGCGGCGGGTGGCCATCGGGCCATGCTGCGGTCGCGTTCGCCGGATGGATGGCGGTCACGCTGGTGCTCGACGACTCCGACCACCGGTTCCTCGTATCCTCCCTCGCGCTGATCATGGCCCTGCTCGTCGCACAGACCCGGATCGAGGCGGGTGTGCACTCGACGCTCGAGGTCGCCTCCGGCGGCGCGCTCGGGGCGCTCGTCACACTGGCGATCTTCCAGGGGTTCTCGGCATGACGGACGCGGAGCTCCTCGCCGCGGCGGACGCGGTCGCGGCGCGCGCGTACGCGCCGTACTCCAGGTTCGACGTCGGCTGCGCGGTCCTCTGTCGCGACGGACGGGTCGTCGAGGGCGTCAACGTGGAGAACGCCGCCTACCCGCTGGGGGTCTGCGCCGAGCGCACGACGTTCTCGCGCGCGATCGCGGAGGGCTACCGGCCCGGTGACTTCGTGGTTGCCGCGATCACGGCCTCGCCGTGCGGAGGCTGCCGGCAGTGGCTCGCGGAGATGGGGGTCGAGCGAGTCGTGTTCAGGAACGGCGGCCGCGTCGTCGAGATGACCCCGGACGAGCTGCTGCCCGAGCAGTTCGTGCTGTGACCCGCAGGGCGCGGCCGGCCGCGGTGTGGAGCGATCGGCGCCCACTCGCGACACCCCTGTCACCCACCTGCGCGCATTTCCACGTTACGCTCGAAGCGTGGGGAGGAGGTCGGCGGCCCAAGGCGCTGGCCGCCGCGGACATGGCCGAAACGGACGAGGAGCGGGGCGCGTGAAGACGGGCCTGGTCGCTGTCGCCGGGCGGCCGAATGTCGGCAAGTCGACCCTTGTCAACGCGCTGACGGGCGAGAAGGTCGCGATCACCTCGACCGTCCCGAACACGACCCGGCGGCGGATCTTCGGCGTCGCGAACGGCGAGGACTGGCAGCTCGTGCTCGTCGACCTTCCGGGCTTCCAGCGCCCGATGGACGCTCTCACCGCAGAAGATGCAGGAGACGGTGGACGGCTCCTTCGAGGACGTCGACGTCGTCCTGCTCGTTCTCTCCGCGCGTGACCGGATCGGGGCCGGCGACCGCTTCGTCGCGCGGCGCGTCTTCTCGCTCGGTGTGCCTGTCGTGATCGCTCTCAACAAGATCGACCGCCTCAAGCACGGGCACGTCGCGTCGCAGATGAAGGTCGCGGCGGGGCTCGGCGACTTCCACGCCCTCCACCCGGTGAGCGCGAAGGTCCGGGACGGGATCGACGAGCTGCGGGACGACCTGGTGCACCTTCTTCCGGAGGGGCCGGCGCTCTTCCCGCGCGAGCAGCGCACCGACCTCACGCTCGAGGAACGCGTCGCGGAGGTCATCCGCGAGAAGGCGCTCCACCTGACGCGCGACGAGGTGCCGCATGCCCTGATGGTCGAGGTGGACGAGCTCGGTGACACCGTCCGCGCGCGCGTGCTCGTCGAGACCGAGTCCCAGAAGGGGATCCTGATCGGCAAGCGCGGCGCGATGGTCCGCGAGATCGGCACCCGCGCGCGGCCCGAGGTCGAGGCGCTCGTCGGCCATCGGGTGTTCCTCGAGCTGGTCGTGAAGGTGAGGCCGCGGTGGCGGCGGGACCGGAAGTCGCTCGAGCGGCTCGGCCTCTGACCGCTTCGCCTCAGTGGAAGCGCTGGACCTCCGGCGCGATCCGCAGGATGACGCGCTCGGACGTGATCCTCGACTCGTCGTAGTCGCGGCCGCGGTACTTCCGGGAGAGCGAGTCGATGTGGGCGCGCGCGGCGGGGCCGCGGACGATCTCGACGACGCGTCCGCGCACCTCGGCGTACGTGTACGGATCCTCACGGTCCCAGATCGTCACGGTCACGCGGGGGTCGCGCTCCACGGCCTTGAACTTCGCTCGGTGCACCTCGGTGTTGATCAGGACGTGATCCTCGTCGGCGTCGACCCACATCACGTGCGTCATCGGCCTCCCGGACGACAGGAGCACGCTGAGCGCGGCGAAGTTCGGCGCCAGCGCGAGCTCTCGCACTCCGCTCTGGAGCACTACGCCTCATGCCCGGGCGGCGTCCATCGCCTCGTCCGCGTCGACCCGGTCGGCGAGTGTGCGCGCGACCTTGAGCCACAGCTCGGGGAGCGTGTCGAGCAGGTCGACGAAGTCGCGGCCGGAGATCGCCAGCACTCGCAACCGGGTTGCGGCGACGACCGTAGCCGTGCGTGGTGAGCGCGAGAGCAGCGCGATCTCGCCGACGAAGCTTCCCGCCCCGAGCCGCGCGATGCGCCGGCCCCGGCGGCGGACGTCGACCTCTCCCTCGACCACGACGTAGAACTCCGTCCCGGGCTCCCCCTCGCGGATCAGCTCCGTGCCCGGCTCGATCCTGCGCTCGTCCGCGAGCGACGCGATGCGGCGCAGGTCGCGCTTCGAGCAGAGCTCGAAGAGCGGGAGGCGGCGGATCAGCTCGACCCGGGCGTCGGCGCGGAGCAGCACGGGGGCACACTCTAGACTGACCCCATGAGCCAGACGCTGGCACTGCCGCGCACGCTCGAGCTCCCGGGAGGCGGGCGCCTCCCGCGCGTGGGCTCCGTCGACGCGGTCGCTCTCGAGGCACGTGCGGCAGAGCTTGCGAAGCGGTCGATCAAGCGCGAGTCGAAGGTGTTCGCGCTCGAGCTCGCGATCCGGATGATGGACCTGACGACGCTCGAGGGCGCGGACACGCCCGGCAAGGTGCGCGCGATGTGCACGAAGGCCATGTACCCGGACCCCGGCGAGCCCTCGGTTCCGCACGTCGCCGCGGTGTGCGTCTATCCGAGCCTCGTGCCGGTCGCGCGCGCGCGCGCTCAAGGGCAGCTCGGTCAAGATCGCCTCCGTCGCGACGGCCTTCCCCTCCGGCCAGGCGCCGCTCGCGGTCAAGCTGGCCGACGTCCGGGCCGCGGTCGAGGCCGGCGCCGACGAGATCGACATGGTGATCGATCGTGGCGCCTTCCTCTCCGGGCCGGATCGGGCAGGTCTACGAGGAGGTCGTGGCGGTCAAGGAGGAGTGCGGCAGACGCGCATCTGAAGGTGATCCTCGAGACCGGCGAGCTCGGAAGCTACGACGCCGTGCGCCGGGCGTCGCTCGTGGCGATCGCCGGGGGCGCCGACTTCATCAAGACCTCCACCGGGAAGGTCACGCCTGCCGCGACGCTGCCCGTGACGCTCTGCATGCTCGAGGTGATCCGCGACGTCCACGACGAGACCGGGCTCGTGATCGGGATGAAGCCGGCGGGCGGGATCCGGACCGCGAAGCAGGCCGTGCAATACCTCTGCGTCCTCCACGAGACGCTGGGGGTCGACTGGATGACGCCCGACCTGTTCCGCTTCGGCGCCTCGTCGCTCCTGAACGACGTGCTGCTCCAGCTGCGCAAGCAGCGCACCGGCATCTACCGGTCGCCCGACGAGTTCACGCTCGACTGATGGGCGCCGTCGAGAAGCAGAGGAGCGGGCTCGCCCGCCACGGGCGCCTGGGACTACGCGCCCTCGCCCGAGTCGCGCGAGATCGTCTCGTTCGAGGAGCGGTACGGGCTCTTCATCGGCGGCGAGGAGGTCTCGCCGCGCTCCCGTTCCTGGTTCACGACGGTGTCGCCGGCCACCGAGGAGCCGCTCGCCGAGGTCGCCCAGGCCGGCGCGAAGGACGTCGCGCGCGCGGTCGACGCCGCCCGGGAGGGGTTCGAGGCCTGGAGCGCCTGGAAGCCGTCCGAGCGGGCGAAGGTGCTCTTCCGGATCGCGCGGATCCTGCAGGAGCGCGCGCGCGAGCTCGCGGTGGCGGAGTCGCTCGACGGCGGCAAGCCGATCAAGGAGTCGCGCGACGTCGACCTGCCGCTGGCGGCGGCGCACTTCTTCTACTACGCGGGCTGGGCGGACAAGCTCGAGTACGCCTTCCCGGGCCGCCGGCCGCGTCCGCTCGGCGTCGCCGCGCAGATCGTCCCGTGGAACTTCCCGCTGCTGATGCTCGCGTGGAAGATCGCCCCGGCGCTCGCGTGCGGCAACACCGTCGTTCTCAAGCCGGCCGAGACGACGCCGCTGACGGCGCTTCTCTTCGCGGACGTGTGCCGCCAGGCGCAGGTGCCGCCCGGCGTCGTCAACATCGTCACCGGGGACGGATCGACCGGCGCGCATCTCGTCCGCAACGAGGGGATCGACAAGGTCGCGTTCACCGGCTCGACCGAGGTCGGCAAGGCGATCCAGCGCGAGCTCGCGGGGCGGGACATCGCGCTCACGCTCGAGCTCGGCGGCAAGGCGGCGAACATCGTGTTCGACGACTGCGCGCTCGACCAGGCGGTCGAGGGGATCGTCAACGGGATCTACTTCAACCAGGGCCACGTCTGCTGCGCCGGCTCGAGGCTGCTCGTGCAGGAGTCGATCCACGACCAGCTCGTGCGGAAGCTCAAGCGGCGCATGTCGACGCTTCGGGTCGGCGACCCTCTCGACAAGAACACCGACATCGGAGCGATCAACTCGAAGGCGCAGCTCGACCGGATCGTCGAGCTCGTCGAGAGCGGGACCGAGGAGGGCGCGGAGATCTACCAGCCGCCGTGTCGTCTGCCGGAGAAGGGCTGGTGGTTCGCGCCGACGGTGTTCACCGAAGTCGCGCAGAGCCACCGCATCGCGCGGGAGGAGATCTTCGGCCCGGTGCTCAGCGTGCTCACCTTCCGCACCCCCGACGAGGCCGTGGAGAAGGCCAACAACACGATGTACGGCCTCTCGGCCGGGCGTCTGGACGGAGAAGGGCTCGCGGATCCTGTGGATGGCCGACAGGCTGCGGGCCGGTGTCGTCTGGGGCAACACGTTCAACCGGTTCGACCCCGCGTCGCCGTTCGGCGGCTACAAGGAATCCGGCTTCGGGCGCGAGGGCGGCCGCCACGGCCTCGAGGCGTACCTGAGGTTCGAGTGAGCGGCCCGCGCCAGCCCGCTCCGGTGCTGGGAGCGAAGCTCGTGCTCTTGGGCGCGCTCGCGTTGGGGATCTGGCACGTGCTTCGCGCGGAGGTGGAGGAGTGAACGCCAGGCTCCCGGTCCGGAAGACCTACAAGCTCTTCATCGGAGGGGCGTTCCCGCGCTCGGAGTCGGGCCGCACGCTCGAGCTGGAGGGCCACAACGTCGCGCGGGCGTCGCGCAAGGACGCAAGCGACGCGGTCGTCGCGGCGCGCAAGGGGTACGCGGCCTGGAGTACGGCCACCGCGTACAACCGCGGGCAGGTGCTCTACCGCCTCGCCGAGACGATGGAGACGAGGCAGGCGGCCCTCGCGGCCGTCTGCAGCGGCCGGCGGGAGGTGGCACGGGCGATCGACCGCGTCGTCTGGTACGCAGGCTGGGCCGACAAGCTCGCGCAGGTGCTCGGTGGGGCGAATCCCGTCGCGGGGCCCTACTTCAACTTCACGCTTCCCGAGCCGACGGGGGTCGTGGCAGTGATCGCGCCCGACGAGCCTGCCCTCGACGGTCTCGTCGCGCGCGTCTTGCCGGCCCTCGTCGGGGGAAACGCGGTGGTCGTCGTCGCGTCGGAGGCGCATCCGCTTGCCGCGATCGAGCTGGCCGAGTCGGTCGCGACGTCGGACGTCCCCGCGGGCGTCGTCAACGTCCTCACGGGCCGCCGCGAGGAGCTCGCACCCGTGCTCGCCGCGCACATGGACGTCAACGCGATCGACGTGACCGGCGCCGACGGCGACGTCGCTGCCCTCGAGGTGCTCGCCGCCGAGAACGTCAAGCGGGTCGTCCGGGCCCGGGAGGACCGGAGCCCGTAGGAGATCGGCTGCGTTCATGGAGCTGAAGACGGTCTGGCACCCGCATCGGTCGCTGAGCCGGCTCGCCGCTTTCCGATGCCGCTTCTTCGGGGCACCCCAACCCACCACCCGCTGCCAATTCTATCGGCTTCGTTGTCGGTTTTGGCGACAAATCAGTGGCGACTTCGTGCCGACTTTGTGACGGCGTCCCAGGTCGCGGGCACTCGGCCGTCCGCCCTGTGAACCGCGATCGTGACGCGCGCTCATCCGAGCACCCGCTCTACCGCCTCGCCGCGCCTCCTCGAGCCGCCGCTCGAGAGGGCCCTCGGCCAGGAGCCAGGCCTGCCGCTCTCGCGTGCCCGCGCGAGGTAGCGCTCGTGCATCCAGCGGCGCTGCTCCTCGAACTCGCGGATCCCGTCGTGTCGCCAGGGCACGTCCACGCCGCAGACGACGAAGAGGTCGTACGGGCGCGCGAGCAGCTCTTCGAACCCTGTTGCCGGTGTTCCGAGGTACACCTCGTGGAACACCGCCGTCGTGAACGCGTCGGTGTCCGAGAAGAGCACGCGCTGGGCGATGTCGCCGAGGAAGTCCTCGTACCAGCAGTGGATCCGCGCGATGTGCGTGAACTCCCAGCTCGTCCACGGGGTGTCCGGCGGACGCCCGATCGAGCGTGTAGGGCCTCCCGTACTCGGGGTTCCAGACCGTTCGAAGCGCTCGGCCAGCGCCTGGGCGAGCGTCGACTTGCCGGTCGACTCGGCGCCGAGGAGGCACACGCGCTTGACGTCGGCGCACGACCGCGCGAGCCTACGGCATCGACCGCGTCCACCGAGGCCGCCCTGTCCGAGCGCTTCGAGCCGACCGCCCGCGCGCCGGGCAGCGCGGCGGCCGCGCCGGCGTCGACTAGCATCCGCGTCCGTGACCGATCGACGGCTCAGCCAGGCGATCGCGGAGGGCGACGGCATCTCGGTGCTCGTCCACGTCGGCGACGCGGACGCCGCGCGGCGGGCCGAGGCAGGCGGCGCGGAGGGAATCGTCGTGAGCGCGCCGAGCTCGAGCTGACGGAGCACACCGCCTGCCGCTGCTCGCCTACGGCCTCGCCACCGGACGAGGCGAGCGCCACCGACGCGGTCGTGCTCGCGCCGACGACGAGGACGAGCTCGCCGGTCTCGCGAGCGCTGCCAGGAGCTCGGGCTCGAGTACGTCGTCCGCGTCCGCGACGACGACGAGCTGGAGCGCGTGCTCGAGCACGTCGACCCCGAGATCCTGCTCCTGGCGGCCGACGAGGCGGACAGCGAGCAGGCGCCGCTCGACCGGCTGCTCGAGCTGCTGCCCGACGTCCCGGCGGGCAAGCTCGCGATCGCCGAGCTGTCCGGCGCCTCGCGCGAGGACGTCGAGGAGCTCGAGCGGGCCGGTGTCGACGCGGTCCTGGTCAGCGGCGACGTCGAGCCGCTCGTCGGCGACGCCGTCCCCGACGTGTAGCGACCCCGGCGTTGCGGATCGCGCGTCGGTCGCTCTCGGCCGCCCAGCTCGCGCCGGTCGGCGCCGATCCTGCTGCTCGCCGCCGCCCTCCGGGTCGTCGGCTCGGGCTCCGGGCTGCCGCTGCCGCTGCTCAACCCGGACGAGACGAACATCGTCCCGCGCGCCTGGGAGATCGTCCACGGGGGTGGGCTCGATCCCGGCTGGTACGACTACCCGAGCCTGCTGTTCCTCCTCCTCGCGCCGACCCAGCTCGGGCTGGACGAGCCGTCCTACGGTGCCGCCCGCGTCGTTGCCGTCCTCCTCGGGATCGCAGGCGTCGCCGCGGCGTGGTGGCTCGGCCGGGTCGCGTACGGGGCCTTCGCAGGTGTCGACCGGAGCCGTCGGGGTCGCCGTCGCCACCACCCACGTCGCCTACTCGCGGATGGCCGTCACCGACGTGCTCCTCACCCTCGGCGTCACCGTCACGCTCGCACTGCTCGTCACCGGGCCGGCTCGAGTGGGCCGGCGTCGCGGCCGGGCTGGCCGCGTCGGCGAAGTACCCCGGCGCTGTGCTCCTCGTGCCGCTCGTCGTCGCCGGGCATCGGCGCCTGGCGGCGGGTCGCAGTCGCCCGGGCTCGCGGCCGCGGCGCGTTCCTCGCCACGAGCCCGTTCGTCGTCCTCCATGCGGGTGCCGCCTGGGACGACTTCCAGCGCGTCCAGCGGCTTGCGCAGGACGGCTGGCTCGGGTTCGAGGACGATCCGGCGACTCCGCTCGCGTTCGGCCTGCGGCTCTGGGAGACGCTGGGGCCGGTCGTGCTGGTGGCTGCGGCCGGCGTCGCTCGTCGCGCTCCGCCGCCGCGAGCCGGCCGATCTCGTGCTGCTCTCGTTCGCGGCCGCCTACGCGCTCTCGCTGCTGCCGTCCGAGGCGCATTTCGACCGCTACGTCCTGCCGCTCGTGCCCGTCCTCGCGGTCCTCGCGGGCCGCCCCCGACCGCTCGCCGTGGCGGCGCTGGTCGCGGCGATCGTTCCGCTCTGGTGGTCGATCGAGGACGCACGCTCGCTGACCGGCCGCGACCCGCGCCTCGATGCGGCCGCGTGGATCGACCGGACGATCCCGCGGGGCGACCGCATCGCGGCCGATCCGTCCACGCTGCCGCTCGACGGCCGGGACGTCGTCCGCCTCGAGCTGCCCGGCCCGGGTCGCCCCTTCGATCCGCGGCGCGACCTGACCCGCCTGCGCGCCGAGGGCGTCCGCTGGCTCGTCGTCTCCGGCGTGGTGACCGACCGGGTCCTCGCGGCGGCGGCCCACTATCCCGCGCGAGGCCGGCTTCTACCGGTCGCTGCAGGAGGCGACCCCCGCGTACGAGACGAGGCCGGAGACGGGTCGCCGCCCGCGGCCCTGGCTCCGCGTGTACCGCATCCCGACCGGCTCGCCCTAGGACGGAAACCGAGCATCTACCCTTAGGGCTCGTTTTGGGGTCTGCAACGTCGAGAGGCGACGAATGGACGACGCGACGCACGAGGGCACAGAGCGCTCGGATCGGACCGAGCGGGAACTCGACGGCGACGGCCGGGTGAGCGGCGTGCCTCGGGCGGGGGTCGCGGCGACAGCCACCGGTCGGCCCGCCCGAGCCGGCCCGGCGAGGGAGCAGGATCGACGGGATCGCGCTCGGCACGGCGGTGTTCCTCTCGGGCGCGGCGCTGCTCGGCGTCGAGATCGCCGCGAGCCGCGTGCTCGCGCCGACGTTCGGCAGCTCGCTCTACGTGTGGGGGGCGCTGATCGGCGTCGTCCTCACCGGACTCTCGATCGGCTACTGGGCGGGCGGCGCGCTCGCAGACCGGTGGCCGTCGCCGTACCTGTTCGTCGGTGCGATCGGGATCGGCGCCGGCCTCGTGCTGGCGATCCCGCGTGGTCGACGAGTGGGTCCTCGAGCAGGTCGTGACGTGGGACCCCGGGCCGCGGCTCAACCCGCTGATCGCCGCGATCGTGCTGTTCGGCCCGATGAGCGTCGTGCTCGCCTCGGTCTCGCCGATCGCGGTACGGCTTGCCGCCCGCTCGCTCGAGCGGCTCGGGCGGACGGCCGGGCGACTGTTCTCGATCTCGACCGCCGGCAGCATCGCGGGGACCTTCGTGACCGCGTTCTGGCTCGTCCCCGAGTACGGCACGGACCAGGTCCTCGCCGTCGGGGCGGTCGTCCTCCTTGCCGCCGCCGCGGTCGTCGCGCTGCTTCACCGGCTCTGGCTGCCCGGCGCGGGCCTCGTCGTCGCCGCCGGGGCCGCGCTGCTCGCGGTCGGCGCGCTCGCGCCGGACAAGACCGGCAGCGTGCTCCAGGGCTCGGCGGCCCGGAACTGGTCGCCGCTCTACCGCGAGCGCGACGTGCGCACCCCGCGCAAGCTCGACCCCGCCGAGGTCGGCATCGTCGGAGAGGGATTCACCGTCCGCGAGGCCCGGGACACGCGCTACCACCGGCTGTTCGTCGTCGACGACGACGAGTCGCGGTACCTCCGCTTCGACAGCTCGTTCCAGAGCGGGATGTACCTGGACGACCCCTACCGGACGCGCTTCTCGTACAGCGACTACCTCCACCTCGGCCTCGCGTACAACCCGAGCGCCACGAAGGTGCTCGTCATCGGGCTCGGCGGGGCGGCGGTCCAGAAGCGGATCTGGCACGACTTCGACGACGTGGAGGTCACGACCGTGGAGCTCGATCCCGACGTCGTCGACGCCGCCTACCAGTGGTTCGAGCTGCCGCGCGACGCCCGCTTACCGGTCGAGGTCGACGACGGCCGGCGCTTCCTCCAGCGCACCGACGAGCGGTTCGACGTGATCATGGTCGACGCCTTCTACTCCGACGGAGTCCCGTTCCACCTCACGACGCTCGAGTTCGTGCAGCTGATGCGCGACCGGCTGACGCCGGGCGGCGTGATCGCGACGAACGTCATCGGCGCGTTGACGGGCGGCACCTCGCAGATCACCCGTGCGCTGTGGAAGACCTACGCGACGGTCTTCCCGACGGTGGAGCTCCATCCCGTCTTCGAGGGCCCGGCCGACCGACGTCCCGACGACATCCGGAACATCATCCTCGTCGCCACCGAGCGGGCCTCACCGTCCCCCGCGCGCCTGGCCGAGTCCTGGGAGGAGACGCGGGAGGAGCGGGCGCCGGGCGCGCCGGACCTGAGGGCCGCGGCCAGGAACCGCTGGGAACGCGACGTCGTCATCCGCGACGTGCCGCTCCTGACCGACGGCTACGCGCCGACGGACGCGCTGCTGATCGGCTGAGCTCTACGCGGCGGCCGCGGTCAGCCGTTCCAGCACGAGCGCGACGCCGTCTTCGTCGTTCGACGCGGTGACCTCGTCGGCGGCCTCGAGGGCGGCCTCGCGCGCGTTCGCCACGGCCACCCCGAGACCGGCCCACCTGAGCATTCCGGTGTCGGTGAGCTGATCGCCGAAGGCGACGACCTCGCCGGCGTCGATGCCTTGCTCGGCCGCCAGCCGGGCGAGCGCCGCCTCCTTCGCGACGCCGGCTGCCATCACCTCGACGAACTCGTGCCCCGCGAGCGTGACCGCGGCCTCGTCGCCGCAGAGCTCCCGGGCAACCGCGAGGACGCCGTCGAGGTCGGGCTCCGGGAGGCGGACCAGCAGCTTCGCTCATCGGCCGGCCCCAGGCGAGGACGTCGCACGGCGGGAACGAGCCCTCGGGTCGCGGCCAGGCCGAGCTGTCACGCAGCGCCTCGTACGCGGGCTCGCTGCCGAAGCGGAGCTCGAGCTCCCAGCCGAACGTCACCCCGGCCACTCGCTCGCGCAGGCCCTTGGCGATGCGCGCGGCGAGCGCGGCCGGAAGCGGCTCGTGCCGCACGATCCGGTCGTCGTCGAGGTCGTAGACCGTCGCGCCGTTGGCGCAGATCGCGATCCCGCCGATCCCCGCGTCGGCGGCGATGTCCCGCGCCGAGCGCGGCGAGCGTGCGGTCACGACCACGATCGTGATCCCGGCATCCCGGGCGGCCGCGAGCGCGCTTCGCGTTCGTCGCGACACGGTCCGGTCGGTGCGGAGCAGCGTGCCGTCGAGGTCGATCGCGGCCAGGCGGGCCTTCACGGCGCCGACAGCGTGTGCGCCACGGCCAGGATCTCCGGCGGCACGCCGCGGAGGTCGGCGCAGGCCTCCTCGAGGGAGACGTCCACGATCTCGGTGCCGCGCAGGGCGACCATCCGCCCGAACCCACCCGCCGCCGGCGAGGTCCGCGGCCGCCACCCCGAGCCGCGACCCGAGGACGCGGTCGGCCGCGCTCGGCGTGCCTCCGCGCTGGATGTGACCGAGCACGGTCACGCGGGCCTCGAAGCCCGTCATCTCCTCGAGCCTGGCCGCGACGATCGCCGAGACGCCGCCGAGGCGCTCGAAGCCGAACGCGTCCAGCGGAGCGGCGATCTGCGCGCCGGGCGGCGGCTCGATCCCCTCCGCCACGACCACCACCGAGTAGCTGCGGCCCCGCGCCGCACGGAACCGCAGGAGGTCGGCGACCTCCTCGAGGTCGTACGGCTCCTCGGGGACGAGGATCGCGTCGGCCCCGGCGGCGATGCCTGCGTAGGTCGGCGATCCAGCCGCGCGTGCGGCCCATCACCTCGACCACCATCACGCGGTCGTGCGACTCGGCGGTCGTCGTGATCCGGTCGATCGCCTCGGTCGCGATCTGCACGGCCGTGTCGAACCCGAACGTCACGTCCGTCCCCGCGATGTCGTTGTCGATCGTCTTGGGCACGCCGACGAGGCGGATGCCCTCCTCGGAGAGCCGGAGCGCGGTCCGCAGCGTCCCGTCGCCGCCGACGACGACGAGCGCGTCGATCCACTCCCGCGCGAGGGTCTCGCGCAGCGACGCCGCGCCCTCGCCGTGCACGTACGGGTCGCGACGCGACGTGCCGAGGATCGTCCCGCCGCGCTGCAGGATGCCGCGGACCGCGTCGCGATCGAGACGGCGCACGCGGCCGTCCATCAGGCCGTCCCAGCCGTCGACGATCCCGACGACCTCGGCCCCGTGGCGCTGGGTCGCGCCCGCGACGACCCCCCGGATGACGGCGTTCAGGCCCGGGCAGTCACCGCCCGCGGTGAGGAGCCCGAGCCGCAGCATCAGTAGAGGAACATCGGCTTGCCGGTGACGTGGCGCACCTTCGGGCGGTACTGGGCGGCGTCGTACAGCTCGTCCACGTCGACGCGCTTGACCCCCTCGCGGGTCGCCGACATCGGCACGGAGGTGTACGTCCCGCCACGGAGCGCGACCATCCGGCCGGACGACCCCTCGAGCGCGAGGTCGGCGGCCATCACCGCGTAGTTCGTCGCGACCATCAGGTCGAGCGAGTCGGGCGCGCCCGAGCGCATCAGGTAGCCCACGACCTGGACGATCATGTCCTCGCCCGTGCGCTCCTTGAGCAGCGCCGCGGTCAGCTCGCCGATGCCGCCGAGCTTGCGGTGCCCGTACGCGTCCTCCTCGCCGGAGAGGACCATGTCGCCCCCCGCGATGGTCGCGCCCTCGGAGACGGTCAGCATCGAGTAGTTCGACGGGTTCGCGCGCTTGTCGGCGAGGAGGAGCTCGCCGAGCCGGTCGACGTCGAACGGCACCTCCGAGATGACCGCGCGGTCGACACCGGCGAGGTAGGCGGTCACGAGGGACGTCTCGCCGCTGTAGCGGCCGAAGAGCTCGACGACGGCGATCCGCTCGTGGGAGCCCGTCGACGTGCGCAGGTTGTGGATGAACTGCACGCCGCGGGTGACCGCCGTCGAGAACCCGATGCAGTAGTCGGTGCCGTGGACGTCGTTGTCCATCGTCTTCGGGATCGCGATCACCGGCACGCCTTCCTCGTGCATCCGGAGCGCGTACGAGAGCGTGTCGTCGCCCCCGATCGGGATCAGCACGTCGATCCCGAGCGCCTCGACCACCCGCAGCGCGTGCTTCGTGAAGTCGAACGGCCCCTCGCCGGTCGCCTGCGCGGCCAGGTGGGCGGGCGCCTCGCCGGCGCGAACCCGGCTCGGGTTGGTGCGCGACGTGTGCAGGAACGTCCCGCCCGTGCGGTCGATCGTGCGGACGCTGGACGGGGTCAGCGGCTGGAACCACTCGGCCGCGGACGCGGGGTCGTCGGGGTCGTGGTGCAGCAGCGCCGCCCAGCCGCGACGGAGACCGACGACCTCGTGGCCGTCGTGCGCGACCCTGTTCACGACGGCCTTGATGCACGGATTGAGCCCGGGCACGTCCCCGCCGCCGGTCAGGATCCCGATCCGCATCCCCTCAGGTCATACCAAGCGGCCGGGATCGCTGCGATGCCGAAGGTGGGGCTCGAACCCACACGCCCTCGCGGGCAACGGATTTTGAGTCCGCCGCGAGGCGCGGGGGAACCCGTGGTTCCCCCGCGAGCCCCCTCCTTCCGGGGCGGCAGGGGTGGGCGGGGTGTGGCCTCCCGGCCGGCAGAGCCGGCCTCCGGCCGCGATTGGTGGTTCACGGGAGGTGCCGAAGGTGGGGCTCGAACCCACACGCCCTCGCGGGCAACGGATTTTGAGTCCGCCGCGAGGCGCGGGGGAACCCGCCCCTTCGGCCCCTCCTTCGGGAGCGGCAGGGGTGGGCGGGGTGTGGCCTCCCGGCCGGCGGAGCCGGCCTCCGGCCGCGATTGGTGGTTCACGGGAGGTGCCGAAGGTGGGGCTCGAACCCACACGCCCTCGCGGGCAACGGATTTTGAGTCCGCCGCGTCTGCCAGTTCCGCCACTTCGGCCTTACGCGGGAGTGCCGTAGAGTCCGCGACCGTGTGGCCACTCGCGGCTCTTGCGGGCAAGTCGGATCGTCTTTGCAGGCCGCCGACGTGCCTGGCCAGTTGCCGCCGACTTGCGGCCTGGATCGGGGCCATGGTGCGAGCCGGGACGCCGGGAGTTGCGTGGCTCTGTGCGGCACGGCTCGTGAGGGAAGCCATGTTTCCCTCACGTCCCTTACACTCTCGCCACGCAATTCGGAGAGGCCTGGCGCCAGCCGGGCGCACGGTCCCCACGAAGGAGGAGGATGAGCTTGACGCTCAAGAGCAGAGGGGTTTACCTCATCGGTCTGCTCGTTGCCGCTCTCGCGCTCGTCGCGGCGGGCTGCGGCGGTGACGACGGCGGTGGGGCTCCCGAGGCGCTGCCGTCGTCGTCGTGCACGGCGATCGAGTACGAGGGCGACGGGAACCCTGACTACATCATCGCGTCGGATCTGCCGCTGCAGGGCGCGTCGCGCACGCAGACGCTGCAGATCAACGAGGCGATCCGCAAGGTGCTCGCGGATCGCGAGTACAAGGCCGGCGACTACAACATCGGCTTCCAGGCATGCGATGACGCGACCGCCCAGGCCGGCAAGTGGGACTCCGGCAAGTGCTCGCAGAACGCGAACGCCTACGCAGCCAACGACAAGGTGATCGGCGTGATCGGCACCTTCAACTCGGGCTGCGCGGCGATCATCATCCCGGTGCTGAACCAGGCGCCCGACGGCGGGATCGCGATGATGTCGCCGGCGAACACGTACCCCTGCCTGACCGTCAACCTGCCCGGTGGCTGTGACGCGACGCGAGCCGGACAAGTACTACCCGACGGGCGAGCGGAACTACGCGCGCGTCGCGCCGGCGGACGACTACCAGGGCGCTGCCGTGGCGGAGTTCATGAAGGAGAAGGGCGTCACGAAGCTCTACGTCCTGAACGACAAGGAGGCCTACGGCCTCGGCGTCGCAACGACCACGCGGAAGGCCGCCGAGCATCTCGGCATCGAGGTCGTCGGCTTCGAGGCGTGGGATCCGAAGGCCGCGAGCTACGAGTCGCTGTTCAAGAAGGTCGAGGCGCAGCGGGGCGGACGCAGTCTTCCTCGGCGGCCTGATCGACGAGAACGGCGCCCAGGTGATCAAGGACAAGGTCGCCGTGCTCGGGCCGAACGACGGCGACGTCGGGCTGTACGCACCCGACGGCTTCACGACGCAGCAGACGATCACCGACGCCGGGCCCGGCCTCGAAGGGCATGTTCATGTCCGTCGCCGGCGTGCCGATCGACGAGTTCTCCGGCGCGGCCCAGGAGTTCGCCGAGTCGTTCGAGGCCGACTACCTGAACGGGGCGCGGATCGATCCGTACGCGATCTACGGCGCACAGGGCGCGCAGATCATGCTCGACGCGATCGAGAACTCCGACGGAACCCGCTCCGACGTGATCGCGAAGATGTTCGCGACCGAGGTCACGGACGGCCTGCTCGGCTCGTTCAGCTTCAACGAGAACGGCGACCCGGAGGATGCGTCCGGCGCGGTCGTCGGCTTCACGATCTACGTCGCGACCGACAAGCTCGAGACGGTCGAGGCGATCTCGCCCGCTCGGGAGGTCGTCGCAGCCGCGGGCGCGGCGTAGCAGCTAGGAGCAGCCTGGTGCATCACGGTGGTGGGAGGGCATTGCCCTCCCGCCACCTTTGGGTTTAGAGTCGCGCCTCAATGGCGTCCGCGCTCGCCCGGCTTCGAGCTTCGTCGTACGTCGACAAGATCGGGCTCGCGCTCGTCGCGCTGCTTCTCTTCTGGCTCGTGGTGAACTTCGTCAGGGAGCCGGTCGAGTTCATCAACGTGGGGCTCGATCGGCCTCACGAACGGCGCCATCTACGGCGTCGTCGCGCTCGGCTACACCCTCGTCTACGGGATCCTGCAGCTGATCAACTTCGCCCACGGTGACGTGTTCGCGCTGTCGGGCCTCTTCGCGAGCACGATCATCGTGTCGGTGCTCGGGCTCGACACCGACTCGAGCGTGCCGGTCATCGTCGGTGGGCTCCTCCTCACGTTCGTCGTCGTGATGGTGGTCTTCTCCGTCTTCAACGCGACGATCGAGCGCGTCGCGTACAAGCCGCTCCGCCACGCCCCGCGCCTCGCGCCGCTGATCACGGCGATCGGCATGTCGTTCATCGTCCAGAACATCGCGCTCGCGTTCTACGGCGTCGACTACCGCTCGGTGCCGAACTTCATCCCGCCCACCGACGTCGATCGACATCGGCGGGATCACGTATACGTGGAAGAAGCTGACGGCGATCATGATCGTCGTTCCGCTGCTCCTGATCCTCACCTGGTTCGTGCGGCAGACGAAGCAGGGCAAGGCCATGCGCGCGGTGGCGCAGGACCGCGAGGCGTCCGCGATGATGGGGATCGACGTCAACCGGACGATCTCCGTCACGTTCCTGATCGCCGGCGCTCTCGCCGGGGCGGCCGGGATCGTCTATCTCCTCCAGTTCAACATGCGCTACGACACCGGCTTCGAGCTCGGCCTGATCGCGTTCACCGCGGCCGTGCTCGGCGGGATCGGCAACCTGACGGGGGCCGTGCTGGGCGCCCTCATCATCGGGTTCGTCCAGGCGTTCAACGAGGGGCTCACGTGGTTCGCCCCCGGGAGCGACTGGACGCGGACGGGGGTGTTCGGGATCCTGATCCTCATCCTCGTCTTCCGGCCCGAGGGCCTGCTCGGAGAGCGAACGCCGGAAGGCGCATGACGACGGCAGCCGCATGCTCGTGCGCCGACGCCGTCCCGAGGCGCGCATGAGCAGGGTCTCCGATCGGCTGGAGAGGTGCGGTCCGGGGGGCGGGGTCGCACCTGGGCGATCATCGCCGGCCTCGTGCTGCTTGCGCTGATCTACCCCAGCATCGTGGAGAGTCTCCAGGATCTTCCGCTGATCGGAGACTTCATCCCGAGGACCGACTCGATGGTCGTGATGATCGTGTTCACGATGATGGCCGTCGGCCTCAACGTCGTCGTCGGCTACGCCGGGCTGCTCGACCTCGGCTACGTCGCGTTCTACGCCGCCGGCGCGTACACGGCGGGTTGGCTCGCCTCCGGCCACTTCGAGGACATCAGCTTCCAATTCCTCTCGACCGCGCCTGAGGGCGCGCCCGGGATCCACATCTCGATGTGGCTGGTGCTGATCGTCGCCGGAGTCTTCACGACCGTCGTCGGCATCCTGATCGGCCTCCCGACGCTGCGCCTCCGCGGTGACTATCTCGCGATAGTGACACTCGGGTTCGGCGAGATCGTGCCGCAGTTCGTGCGCAACGGTGACTCGATCGGCGGCTTCGACCTCACGAACGGCACGTTCGGGATCAGCCCGATCGACTCCATGGGGGTCGGCGACTTCGTCTTCCGGACGCAGTCGAATCGCGCGGAGCTCTACTACTGGACCGCCGTCGGGCTGCTGCTGTTCACGGTCTTCTGTTGCGTTCGCCTGCAGGACTCTCGCCTGGGGCGCGCCTGGATCGCGATCCGCGAGGACGAGACCGCGGCGGCCGCGATGGGTGTGCCGTTGATGCGGACGAAGACGTGGGCGTACGCGATCGGCGCATTCTTCGGCGGAGTCGCCGGGGCGTTCTACGCCAGCTTCAAGTCCGGGCGCTTTCCCCGCGGACTTCTACTTCAACATCTCCGTCTTCCTGCTCTGCATGGTGATCCTCGGCGGAATGGGAAGCCTCTGGGGAGTGATCCTCGGGGGCATGATCCTCGGCTACCTCAACATCGAGGGCCTCGCCACGATCGGCTCCAAGCTCCAGGAGGGTGGGCTCGACTTCGACCCGACCAAGTACCAGTTCGGGATCTACGGGATCATCATCGTGCTGATGATGCTGTTCCGCCCGACGGGCCTCATCCCCGAGCGACGGCACAAGATCGAGATGGAGGAAGGGGTCCACGACACGCCGATGTACGACGTCACGCACGAGGGGGCGCTCACCGACCGCGACCGGGGCAACGACTGATGTCGGCGAACGGCGACCTGCTCGTCGCGACGAAGGTCCGCAAGGAGTTCGGTGGGCTGGTCGCCTCGAACGACATCGACTTCACCATCCCACGGGGTGGGATCGTCTCCCTGATCGGGCCCAACGGGGCGGGGAAGACGACGTTCTTCAACCAGATCACGGGTGTCTACCACCCGAACTCCGGGTCGATCCTGTTCGACGGCACGGAGGTCGCGGGCCTGCCGCCGCACCGCATCGTCGAGCTCGGCGTCGGGCGTACGTTCCAGAACATCCGGCTGTTCCAGCAGATGACCGCGGTCGAGAACGTGCTCGTGGGCATGCACGCCCGCCTGAGAGGCGGCATCTTCGGCTCGATCCTCCGGACACCCCGCGTCAAGCGCGAGGAGGCGACCGCAGATGAGCGCGCCCGGGAGCTGCTCCGCTACTGCGGCCTTCCCCGCCGTCACGACGAGCGATCCGGCGCGCTGCCCTACGGCGACCAGCGGAGGCTGGAGGTGGCGCGTGCGCTCGCCACCGATCCGAAGCTGCTGCTCCTGGACGAGCCGACAGCGGGCATGAACCCGCAGGAGACGTCCGACTTCACGGCGTTCGTGCGACGCGTGCGCGACGAGAAGGGCCTCACGGTGCTCCTCATCGAGCACGACATGAAGGTCGTCATGGGTGTCTCGGAGCGCATCACCGTGCTCGAGTACGGGGCGAAGATCGCCGAAGGCACTCCGGCCGAGGTGCAGTCCGATCCCCGTGTGATCGAGGCGTATCTCGGGAAGGGGGCCGTCGCGTGAGCGAGGCCACCCAGGCTTCGACGAAGAACGTGCTCGAGCTCGACGGACGTGCACGTCTACTACGGCGCGATCCACGCGCTGAAAGGCGTCTCGCTGAACGTGCGTGAGAAGGAGATCGTGACGCTGATCGGCGCGAACGGCGCGGGGAAGTCCACGACGTTGCGCGCGATCAACGGCCTCAACCGGGCGCGCCACGGCGCGATCCGGTTCCAGGGCGCCGACATCACGACCGCCACGCCGCACACGATCGTCAAGAACGGGATCGCCCAGAGCCCGGAGGGCCGGCGCCTGTTCCCGCGGATGACGGTGACCGAGAACCTCGAGATGGGCGCGTTCCAGCGCACCGACCGGGAGAACTTCCAGTCCGACATGGATCGTGTCTTCGAGCTCTTCCCGCGGCTCCACGAGCGCCGGGCGCAGAAGGCCGGAACGCTGTCGGGTGGTGAGCAGCAGATGTGTGCCATCGGCCGCGCTCTGATGGCGCGCCCGAAGCTGCTCCTGCTCGACGAGCCCTCGATGGGGCTCGCACCGATCTTCGTCGAGAAGATCTTCGAGATCGTCCTCGAGATCAACAACAGGGGACGCCGGTGCTGCTCGTCGAGCAGAACGCGCTGATGGCGCTCGATACCGCCCACCGCGGCTACGTGATGGAGACAGGCCGCATCACGCTCGAGGGGCCGGCCGCCCAGCTGAAGACCAACGAGGCCGTCCAGAAGGCGTACCTCGGCCTGGATTGACGGTCGCCGGACGGCGCGAGATCTCGCCCTACGGCCCTTCGACGATCAGCCCGGGGTATGGCGGCCCGAGCAGCACGCCGGTGCGGGCGCCCTCTCCCGCGACGCCCTGCGCCATGGCCAGTGCCGTCGACGCGTTGTGCGACGGGACGAAGCCCAGTGCGCGCGCGGCGCCCGCATCGCGGCAGCCCGCGACGATCACCCGCCCTGCGAGGGCCAGCGTGCCTGCGCAACTCTCCCAGTCCGCAAACGGGAGGCGGGGGTGCGGCGCCGCTCCGTTGTGGTACGCGCCGAGCGCGCGCCGGTCTCTCGCTACGACGGCCTCGGCCGCTCCGAGCCGCCTCCCGGCGGCCTCGTCACGGAGGGCGGCGAAGAGCGCGCGGTACGGCGCCTGCGGGCCGTGCCCCATCACGCGTGAGAACGGGTGCAGCAGCACGACCGTGCCACCCTCGGCGAGCGCGGGTCGGTTGCGCCAGAGGCGGAGGGCGTGGCCGAGGCCGACCGCCGCGGCCGTGATCGGGTTGAGCGGCTCCCGCGGGAGGTGGGGGCCTTCCCAGCCGAGCGGGACGACGATCGTGTCGAAGGGCGCCTCGACCGTCGCGCTCCGAACCGCCGTTCCTCGGACGAGCGCCTCGGCATGGGCGACCGACGGCGGCCCGGCAAACGCGGCGACGGCCGTGACCTCACGTTGCGCGCCGGCGAGAAGACGGCGCCGCACCACGGCCGGCGAGGCGTTCAGAAGGCGGCGGAACGGTGACCGGGCAGCCGCTCGGCGTGACTCCGCGTCCCAGGGGAACCCGCGGTAGAGGCCCGTCACTCTGGGGTGGTCGAGGACCAGCGAGAGGCCGATCAAGGGCGTGGAGCGGCGCACCACGGCCTCGAGTGCGGTCCCGAGGCGCCAGCCGGAGCTGCCGGACGGCTCGAGCAGGGAGCGGGCACCCGCGCCACGTATGTCACCGGGCGCGCACGCATCGACCAGCGCGCTCGCCCCGCCGTGCAGCACCGTCTCCGCCGCGCCCACCGTGACGATCAGGTCGGTGTCCACCAGCGCCGGATTGACCCGCACGCTGCGTCCCTCGACGGCGACGGGTCGTAGGTCCTCCGCCTCGCAGTCGTGAACCACGATCTGCCCCCGGAACTCCCGGGCTCGCTCGGGCCGGAACAGCCCTTCCAGCCCGCGGCGCCCCGCTCTCCGCCCGAGCCCCGTCGCGACGAGCACGGTCACACGCCCGCGCGGGATGCCCGCGCGCGCGAGCTCGTCGAGCACGGCGGCGAGGGCATCCCGGCGCGGGTCGTCCTGGGCCGTCGGCAACGGCAGGGCCGGGGGCTGGACGACCACCGTGGCCCGCCCTCCGCTGGGCGCGACTCCTCTCAGCAGCGGACCGGAGAGCGGATACCGGAGTGCCTCGGCGACGGCGGCCTGGACGTCGACGATCGGGTCCAGCGGCGGCGGCGCGGCGAGGAGGGCCGCGTCGTCGGGGAGCGTGAGGAGCGGGAGCCGGGAGCCGGAGTGGACGGGAACGCGAGCCATCGGCCGATCCTAGGGCGGTCGCCGTCGTAGAGTTCGATCCGTGCGGGGACGCTGGGACATCGACGACCGGGGCCGTGGCGTCGCTTCGGCAGAAGCGGCCGTGCCCGATCTCGACCGCCTGCGTCATGCGATGCTCGAGCCGGACTGGGTCACCGAGGACGCGGACGCTCACCTCCTCCCGCACGTGCGCCGGATGTGCGCCGAGCGCGGGTGGGAGCTGACGCGGGCAGAGGTGGCGGACGCCGTGCTCGAGGTCGACGTCTCCGCCCCTGCCGCGACGGTTCGAAACCCACGCGAGGCCGCGTTCGCGCTGCTCGGCACCTTCGCGGAGGCGTCCACCCACGTGGTCGAGCGCTCGTCGGACGTCGGCAAGGACGTCGAGATCTTCGCGACGACGGGCATGCTCGAGGGGGACGGAGCCTTCGCGCCGCACGGCCACACCGTGCGCATCCGCGTCGCTTTGGTCTGGCGCGGGACCGCGGTCCGCCTAGATTCGCGCGATGCAGGCGGTAGAACGTCGGGCGGAAGCCGAGCTGCGGCCAGGCGCGCGAGGCGAGCAGGTTCGTCATCCGCCAGTCCGTGACGACCCACTCACGTCCCGTCTCGCGCGCCCAGGCGAAGACCGCCTCCCCCAGCAGGCGTCCCGCGCCGGAGCCGCGGTGGTCGGGGAGGACCGAGGCGAAGCCGAGGAATCCGGCGCCCGGCGGGAGCGCGAGGCTCTGGTGTGTCGAGGACACCTCGATCGGGCACGCGATCGTGGCGCCGATCACCTCTCCGTCGCGCTCGACGACGAAGGTCGTGAAGCGCGGGTCGTCGAAGTCCTCCTCGTACTCGGCACGGGTCTCCTCGAGGCTCGGGAGCGGAAGCCGTGAGAACACGGGCGACCGGACCTGGTGCTCGGGCAGCGCGACGTCGATCCGCGCGAGCGCATCGAGGTCCTCCCGTCGTGCCTCACGGACCTCGACCCCGGCAGGCGGCTCGGCCCGCGGCCCCGCGGGCGGCACCTCACGAATCGCGTAGACGTGCTGGTGGCCGAACCCGAGCCGGAACCAGGCGTCGACGAGCGCGGGGTCGGTCGCCGGCACCATCGCGTAGTGCGACGTGAGCCCCTCGTCGACCCAGGGCTCAGCGGCGGCGGCGTAGAGGTCGCGGACGAGCTCGGCCCGGACGACCGCGTGCCCGGCAGGGTCGACCCAGATGTTGGGGCCCCAGCTCGCCTCGCGCGGGCCGTCCGACGAGGAAGCCCACGACCTCGCCGTCGACGAGCGCAGCGGCGCCGGAGGCACCGTCGATCCGAAGGAGCTCCTCGATCTCGGCACGGCTCGCCGCGGGATCCTCGTACCTCGGGTCGAGCCCGGGCTCGACGAGTCGCTGAGCGCGGTGCCGCTCGGCGAGCAGCGACCGAGGCGCCGTCGAGGTGCTCGTCGGCGAAGGGCACGATCGAGGGCGGTGCAGTGGCGATCGCGTCGAGCCATGCGGCGCAGGCTAGACCGCCCTGCCACTCGATGCGTCCTCCTCACGAACGGTCTCGCGTCGTCCATGAGGACGACCGACAGCGTCATCAGCCTTTGACCTCTGCGCTCACTGACGAGGCCGGAGGCCGGCTTTGCCGGCCGGGAGGCCAGGCGTCGGGAGACCTCTGCGCAGACGCTGAAGAAGGGGGCTCGCCGGGGGAAACATGGGTTCCCCCGCGCTCGGTTACGCTCGGCGCGTGAGCCCGAAGACGCTGACGGGCGAGGAGCTACAGCTCGACGACGGCCCCGTCCGGGGTGCCGAGCTCTTCCTCGTCGACGGGAACAACCTCGCGTATCGCGCCTTCTTCGCGCTCCCCGAGGAGCTCCAGACGACGGACGGGCAGCCGACGAACGCCCTGCTCGGGTTCACGAACATGCTCTTCAAGCTGCTCTCCGACTACACGCCGCGGGGTGTGGCGGTGGCGTGGGACACGCGCCCCACCCATCGCACGGAGCTCGCGGAGACGTACAAGGAGGGCCGTCGGCCGATGCCCGACCTGCTGCGGGAGCAGTTCCCGCACTTCCGGCCGATCGTGGAGGCGTTCGGCTACCGGAACCTCGAGTTCGAAGGGTGGGAGGCCGACGACGTGATCGCGACGCTCGCGACCCGCGCCGACGAGGCCGGTATCCGCACCTGCGTCGTCTCGACCGACCGGGACGCCTTCCAGCTCTGCAGCGAGAACGTCTCGCTGATGATGACGCCGCGCGGCGTCGCGGACGTTCACGTGTACACGCCCGACCGTGTCGAGCTCCGTTACGGGATCCGGCCCGACCAGGTGCCCGGACTTCATCGGGCTGAAGGGCGATACCTCCGACAACATCCCGGGGATCCCGGGGATCGGGGACAAGACGGCCGGGCAGCTCATCTCGCAGTACGGCTCGCTCGAGGAGGTCATCGCCCACGCCGACGACCTGTCGCCGGCGCGCGGCAGGGCGGTGCGCGAGCATGCCGACCAGGCCCGCGACTCGAAGGTCCTCGCCACGATGCGTCGCGACCTTCTGCTCGACGTCGACCCGTCCGAGCTCGTTTCCGCGCCGCCCGACCGCTCGACGCTCAAGGAGATCTTCCGGCGCTTCGAGTTCCGCGCGCTGCTCGGCCGCGTCGACACGCTCGACGAGGCCCTGCCCGCGGCGGACATCGAGATGGAGAGCGAGGCCGTCTCCTGGCGCGAGGGTGCCGCTGAGGAGCTCGTGTTGAATCAGCACAAGGGCCTGCTCGGCGTCGCGTTCGCCGACGGCAGGCTCGCCGCCGCCACGTCGGACGGGGTGGTCGTCTCGGAGGTCGCGGTCCGGCGAGATCGGCCGGCTCCTGGCCTCGAGCGACGTCGCCACCCACGACGCCAAGCGGCTGCGGCTCGGCCACGCGCCCGCGGACGACACGCTCATCGCCGCCTATCTCGTCGATCCTGGCCGCGCCGGCTACGAGATCGAAGAGCTCGCGCGCGAGCACGGCCTCGAGCTCGTCCCGGAGCCGGCGACGGAAGAGGAGACCGCCTCGCTCGTGCGGCGGGCCGAGGCCGCTCGGCGCCTCGCGCCGCAGCTGCGGGCCAGGCTGCGGGAGTGGGGGGTCGAGCGGCTCTACGACGAGGTCGAGCTGCCACTGACGGCGGTCCTCGCGGACATGGAGGACGCCGGCATCAAGATCGACACGTACCGCATGGGGGAGATCACCGCGCGTCTCGCCGAGCGCGTGGAGGAGCTCGAGGCGACCGCGATCGAGCTCGCGGGCGAGGAGTTCCAGCTCGGATCGACACAGCAGCTCGCCAGGATCCTCTTCGAGAAGCTCGGGCTCACAGCCGGCCGCAAGGGCAAGACCGGCTACTCCACCGACACGCGCGTGCTGCGCGTGATCCGGGACGACCACCCGATCGTGCCCGTCGTGGAGGAGTGGCGCGAGCTGACGAAGCTGCTCAACACCTATCTCCTGCCGCTCCCGGAGCTGATCGACGATCGCGACGGACGGCTGCACACCACGATCAACCAGGCCGTCGCCGCGACCGGCCGGCTCTCCACGACGAACCCGAACCTGCAGTCGATCCCCGTGCGCACCGAGCTCGGGCAGCGCATCCGCTCGGCGTTCGTCGCCGACGAGGGGACGCGCCTGCTGTCCGCGGACTACAGCCAGGTCGAGCTCCGGATCCTCGCGCACGTCTCCGGCGAGCCCGTCCTCCGCGAGGCGTTCGCGCGCGGGGAGGACATCCATTCGGCGACTGCCTCGCAGGTGTTCGGCATCCCGCAGGCCGAGCTCGCCCGCGGTCAGCGCGACACCGCGAAGATGGTCAACTTCGGGATCATCTACGGCATCTCGTCGTTCGGGCTCTCCGAGAACCTCGGCATCCCGCGCGAGGAGGCGCAGGAGCTGATCGACACCTACCTGGCGCGACTCCCGCGCGTGCAGGAGCTGATCGCGAGGACGATCGCGAACGCCGCAGCGGACGGCTACGTCACGACGCTCCTCGGACGCCGCCGCCCGATCCCGGAGCTCCGCGCGTCGAATCGCCAGACCCGCTCGCTCGGGGAGCGGCTCGCCGTGAACACGGTGATGCAGGGCACCGCTGCGGACGTGATCAAGGTTGCGATGGTGCGGATCCACGAGCGGCTGCGCCGCGAGGGGCGCATCTCACGGCTCGTCCTGCAGGTGCACGACGAGCTCCTGCTCGAGGTGCCCGAGATCGAGACGAGCGCCGTGCGCGAGCTCGTCCGCGAGGAGATGGTCGGCGCGTACCCGCTCGACCCGCCGCTCGCAGTCGAGGCCGGCTTCGGCGACACCTGGGCCGACGCCAAGGACTGACGCTCCCGTCTAGGATCTCTCGCGTCAGGAAGCAACATCCCGCCACGCACTTCGACAAAGGGGAGAGTCGATGAGACGGATCTTTGCCGTGCTAGCGGCGCTCGGGCTGATGCTCGTGCTCGGAGCTTCGCAGGCGCTTGCCGCTGACGGCGCCGAACCCGAAAGTCACCAGCGTGCAGCTCCTCGCGATCAACGACCTGCACGGCCACCTGCAGCCCAACACGCCCGGGAACCGTCCAGGTCGGCTGCTGCAACCCCGTGCTCAACACCAGCGGCGTGCAGACAGGCTGGACGCAGAAGATCGTCCCGGCCGGGGGCATCGCGTACCTCGCGACGCACATCAAGTCGCTGCGCACCGCCAACTCGCAACACGATCACCGTCGGCGCAGGTGACCTGATCGGCGCGAGCCCGCTCGTTTCGGCGCTCTTCCACGACGAGCCGACGATCGAGGCGCTGAACTCGATCGGGCTCGACGTCGGCGCGGTGTCGGCAACCACGAGTTCGACGAAGGCGTTGCACGAGCTCCTGCGCATGCAGAACGGCGGCTGCCATCCGGTCGACGGCTGCCAGGACGGCGACGGCGTTCGCGGGGCGGTCTTCCAGTACCTCGCTGCGAACGTCTTCTACGCGGGCACCGACCAGACGCATCCTGCCGCCGTACGAGGTGAAGACGGTCGACGGCAAGAAGATCGCCTTCATCGGGCTGACGCTCGAGGGCGACGCCGACGATCGTCACGCCGTCGGCGGTCGCCGGGCCTCGATTTCCGGCCCGAGGTCGCGACGGTCAACGCGCTGGTCACCGAGCTAAGGCGGAGCAGGACATCAAGGCGTTCGTCGTGCTCCTGCACCAGGGCGGCTCGCAGTCGGCTCCGGCGCCGGTCTTCCCAGGCCCGGCCGACCAGCCCGACGCGTACGTCGACGTCAACCGGTGCGCGAACTTCAACGGCCCGGAGATCACCGCCATCGCGACCGGGCTCGACGACCGCGTCAAGGTGATCGTCAGCGCGCATACGCACCAGCCCTACATCTGCACGATCGACGACAAGCTCGTGACGAGCGCCGCGTCATTCGGACGGGTCGTCACCGAGCATCGACCTGACGCTCAACCCGGCGGGGAACGTCACGACGGCCACCGCCGTGAACCACGATCGTCACGCAGGACGTCGCCGCCGGACGCCGGCGACCACCGCGCATCCTCGCCAAGTACGACACGCTTTCCGCGCCGCTCGCAAACAGGGTCGTCGGGCAGATCACGGCGGACATCCTGTCGGCGCGCGGCACGCCGAACGGGCAGAACGCGGCCGGTGAGCAGCCGATGGGCGACGTGATCGCCGACGCGATGCTCGAGGCGACTGACTCCCGCCGACTTCGGCGGCGCCGTCGCGGCGTTCATGAACGCAGGCGGCGTGCGGTCGAGCCTGCTCTTCGCCGAGCTCGCCCGGAGGCGAGGCGCCGGGCGAAGTCACGTACGGCGAGGCGTTCACCGTGCAGCCGTTCGGCAACACGCTCGTGGTCAAGACCTGCACCGGGCCAGCAGCTGTACGACGTGCTGAACCAGCAGTTCAACAACCCGTCGGCCGGGCAGCAACCGGATCATGCTGCCGTCCGCCAACGTCGACTACCACTGGACGACGGTCGGCGGACCGCACGTCGTCGACGGCACGCTGTCGTTCGACAACGGCGTCGACGTTCGTCGACAAGGCGGCGAGCTACCGCGTCGCCGCTGAACAACTTCACGCGCCGACGGCGGTGACAGCTTCACGGTGTTCCGCTCGTGCACGAACGCGCTCGGCGGCGAGGTCGACATCGACGCCTTCGTGCGGTACCTCGGCGCGAACCGGCCGCTCGCCCCGCCGCGCACGACCGGATCCACAAGGACGGTCAGTCGAGGCTCACACCTCGACGGTCTCGCCGTCCCGGGGGATCACCACCCCCGGGACGGCGGCCGCGAGCTCCGCGCGTGCGAGGTGGCAGTCGGTCGAGCGCCTCCATGTGCACGGCCACGACGACCGGGACGCGCGCGACCTCGCGCACGTCGTCGACCCATCACGATCAGCCCGCCCTCGAGGAAATCGCTCCGCGGCGGTGTCGTCGAAGTGATCCTTGTGACGATGTGTGACGAGCACGGCGTCGAGGCCCGCGAGCACCTCCTCGAGCGGGAACGGAAGCTCGACGGTCGGGTTTCGGACGGGCTCGCGGTGCTCCCGACGCGGCGGCCGGCTCCCGCCGGATCGAGCATCGGATCGACCAGAATGCGCCGTTTTCCGAGGCCGAGAACGATCGTCGTGCTGCGTACGAGAGTGATCTTCATGCTGCAGTTCCAGGGGATTCGCGCGTCCAATCCGCCGCGAATCCGCCGCTATACTCCCCGCTCCGATGACCAACGACACGCTCGAGACACCCACCCGAACCCGAAGCCGGAGTCTGGACGACCGGCCCCGACGGGGAGCTGATTCCGGACTACGAAGGCACCTTCCCGACGATCAACGAAGGGGAGGTGGTCCACGGCACGGTCGTGCGTGTCGACAAGGACGAGGTGCTGGTCGACATCGGCTACAAGTCCGAGGGCGTCATCCCGGTCGCGGAGCTCTCGATCCGCCGGAACGTGAACCCGTCCGACGAGGTCTCGGTCGGCGACGAGATCGACGCGCTCGTGATGACGAAGGAGGACGCGGAGGGGCGGTTGCTCCTCTCGAAGAAGCGTGCGCGCTTCGAGCTCGCCTGGAAGGCCATCGAGGGCGCGGCCGAGACCGGCGAGCCGGTCAACGGCCGGGTGATCGAGGTCGTCAAGGGCGGCCTGATCCTCGACCTCGGTGTCCGCGGGTTCCTCCCGGCGTCCCTCGTCGACATCCGTCGCGTCCAGGACCTCGACGAGTTCCTCGGCAAGGAGCTGCGCTGCAAGGTGATCGAGCTGAACCGGTCGCGCAACAACGTCGTGCTCTCGCGCCGCGCCGTCCTCGAGGACGAGCGCAAGGAGATGCGCCAGGCGATCCTCGACCGGCTCAACCCGGGCGACGTCGTCGAGGGCACGATCTCCAACATCGTCGACTTCGGCGCGTTCGTCGACCTCGACGGGATGGACGGCCTGATCCACATCTCCGAGCTGAGCTGGTCGCACGTCAATCATCCGTCGGAGGTGCTCGAGATCGGCCAGACCGTCAAGGTCAAGGTGCTCGACATCGACCGCGAGCGACAGCGGATCTCTCTCGGCCTCAAGCAGACGCAGTCCGACCCCTGGCAGCAGGTGCTCGACTCGTACGGCGAGGGCGACGTGGTCGAGGGCCGCGTCACCAAGGTCGTCACGTTCGGAGCATTCGTCGAGATCCTCCCCGGGGTCGAGGGGCTCGTGCACATCTCCGAGCTCGCGAACCACCACGTCGAGAACCCGCGCGAGGTCGTCTCGCAGGGCGATCCGGTCAACGTCCTGATCCTCGAGATCGACGGCGACCGCCGCCGCCTCTCGCTCTCGCTCAAGCGTGTCGAGGAGGGCGCAGTGCCCGTGCCGCGCGCCGACGGCGCCGAGTCCGTGCACTCGATGCCGGACCTCAAGCTCTCCGAGGAGGCGTTCCCCTCGGGCGGCGCGGCCGTTGCCGCGAAGGCCGCCGCGGAGGAGAGCACCGCCGCCGAGGCACCCGAGGTCACCGAGCTCGGCGAAGCCGAGGACGCTGCCCCGGAGCCCCAGGCCGAGGTCGCGCCGGAGCCCGAGCCCGAGACCGCGGACGAGGTCGCGGAGGCCGACGACGAGGTACCGTGCGCGAGGCCGGACGAGGTCGAGGAGCCCGTCGGCCGACGAGGCCGAGGCCGAGGCTCAGGCCGACGAGGCCGACGCGGCCAAGGAGGCCTCCGGAGGGTGACGCAGGGCGTCTCGCCGAGCGCGGCGCGATGCGCGTCCTCAGTCGCCCGATTGCCCGCATATCGAGGCTCCCTGCGTCCTTGCCGCGCCACGAGCGCCGAGCACGTGGCACCCTCCGGACAGGCCCTAGTGCGCCGCCCGATCGCCGTCGCGATCACGGGGGGATCGGCGCAGGCAAGTCGACGGCGCTCGCGGCATTTCGAGAGCACGGCGCGGCGACGGTCTCGAGTGACGAGATCGTGCACCATCTCCTCGCTGCGGACGACGACGTCCGCGACGCGCTCGTCGCCCGGCTGGGCGAGGAGGTCCTCGGCGTCGACGGCCGACCCGACCGGGCGCGGATCGCCCAGCGGGTCTTCGGGGACCGCGAGCAGCTCGACTGGCTCGAGAAGCTCCTGCATCCGCTCGTCTCGCGTGAGTACCTCGAGTGGCGCGAGCAGCTCGCGCGGCTCGACGACCCGCCACGCGGTGTGCGTCACGGAGGTGCCGCTGCTGTTCGAGGTCGGGGCCGAGGAGAAGTTCGACAAGGTCGTCGTGATCACGGCCCCGGCCGCCCTGCGGGAGCAGCGGCGCCGCGTGGCGCGCGACGACCGCGACTCCCGTCTGCTGCCCGACCGCGAGAAGGTCCGCCGCGCCGACTACCACTACGTCAACACCGGAACCTTCGACGACCTGCACGAGTGGGTGGGAGGAGTCATGGCGGAGCTCCAGGCGGACGCGGCCACTCCCGCATGAGGCGAGTCGCGCTCGCGGTGCTGCTCCTCGTAGCGGCAGGGGCGGGCGTCGCGGCGTGGGCGGTGAGCTCCGAGCCGGAGTGGTACCAGCGAGTCCGCTACCCGCTGCGGTACGAGGCGATCGTCCGCACCCACGCGAGGAACTACGACCTGTCTCCGACCCTCCTCGCGGCGGTCATCTACACGGAGAGCAAGTTCGACGCGTCCGCGCGCTCGGACGCGGGCGCGATGGGCCTCATGCAGCTCCTGCCCGAGACGGCGAAGGGGATCGCCATCCGGACGGGCGGCGACGGGTTCGTCGTGGAGGACCTGCTCGACCCCGAGATCAACGTGCGCTACGGCTCGTGGTACCTCAGGAACCTCCTGAACCGCTACGAGGATCTCTCCACCGCGCTCGCCGCCTACCACGCCGGACAGGGCAACGTCGACCGGTGGCGGAGGGAGGGAACCGGTATCCAGTTCCCCGAGACGCAGACGTACGTGAACAGGGTGCTCGACGCCGAGGCGGTCTATGCCGACGCCTACGCCGACGAGCTCTCGGGCGCCTGATCCCGATCCCCCTCGCCGGGTCGGATCGCGTCGCGCACGAAGCGCAGCACGAGCTCGCCGTCGGGGGGGTCGAAGCCGAGCGCGCGCTGGGACACGATCCCGTCGATGACGACGCCGAGGAACTTGCCGATCTCGTCGGCGGAGACGTCGGAGCGGAGCTCTCCGGCGGCCTGGCCCTGCTCGATCCACTCGCGGCTTCGCTCGCGCGCCTCCGGGGGGGCGATGGTGATCCAGCGCTCGCGCAGCCCCGCGTCCGCCTTCAGGCGCCGGCCGAACTCGAGGTAGACCGCGAGCCAGTCCGGCTCGTGCTCGGTGACGGCGGCGAGCAGCGCGTCGAAGCCTCCCTCGGCGAAGAGCGTGTGGAGCCGTTCGTTGTCCTCGGCCGCGAGCGCGAGGAAGAGCTCCTGCTTGGACGGGAACCAGTTGAAGATCGCTCCGCGCGAGAGCCCGATCTCCCGTTCCAGGCGGACGACGGTCGCGCCCTCGTAGCCGTGACGTGCGAAGCACCGACGCGCGCCGTCGAGCACACGTCTCCGACGTGCGTCCTTCTCGGTCTCGCTCAGCTTCGGCACGTCTGCACTTTACAAAACAGTACGTACGTCTTATATTCTCGCAATGGCTGACCCGAGAGATCGTCAACTCGCCGAGCTGCTCGTCGACACGTGCGTCGGCGTGCAGCCCGGCTGGCAGGTGCTCGTCGTCGGCGCCGCGCAGGGCCGTCCGCTGCTCGAGGAGATCGTGCGGCTGATCGGCGAGCGCGACGCCTACGCGCTGCTGCGCGTGACGTTCGATTCCACCTTCTCCTCCCGCACGTGGGCCCGCGCCGCGCCGCTCGAGCGGATCGCCGTCCCGGCTCCGATCGAGGAGCACGCCGTCCTGAGCTGCGACGCCCTGATCGTGGTCGACGCGCCCGAGAACACGCGCGACGCAGCGAGCCTCGACGCCGAGCGCACGGCCGCGATCCAGGGCGCGTACCGCCCTGCCCTGGAGCGCGTCTACCGGCACGAGGTGCCGTGGGTCGGCTGCCAGTACCCGACGGCCGCGCTCGCGCAGGACGCCGGGATGTCGACGGGCGAGTTCGCCGACTTCCTCTACGGCGCGTGCCTGCGCGACTGGGACGCGGAGCGCGAGCGCATGCAGCGCTACGCCGACCGCTTCGACGCCGCCGACGAGGTGCGCATCGTCGGCGCGGACACCGACCTCCGGCTCTCGATCGCGGGACGCTCGATGAAGGTCGACGCCGGCGGGGCGAACATCCCCGGCGGCGAGTTCTTCGGCTGTCCCGTGGAGGACTCTGCAGAGGGCGTGATCGCGTTCACCGAGTTCCCGGCGGTCTACGCCGGCCGCGAGATGACGGGGATCCGGCTTCGCTTCGAGGGCGGCCGGGTTGTCGAAGCGTCTGCGGATACGAACCAGGACTTCCTCGTCGAGACGCTCGACGGGGACGAGGGCGGGCGCCGCCTCGGCGAGCTCGGGATCGGCTGCAACCCCGGCATCACGCGGTACATGCGCAACACGCTGTTCGACGAGAAGATCGACGGCACGGTGCACCTCGCGCTCGGCAACGGCATGCCCGATCTCGGCGGGAAGAACGAATCCCGCATCCACTGGGACATCGTCAAGGACCTGCGCATGCCGGGCACGCGGATCGAGCTCGACGGCGAGGTCGTGCAGCAGGACGGAGCGTGGCTGATCTGACGCCTGCCACGCGTCCGCTCCGGCAGCGGCCGGTGCTCGCGCTCGTCTCCGCCGAGGTCGATCTCGTCGCTCGGCTCGCAGATGACGTTCCTCGCGCTGCCGTGGTTCGTGCTCCAGACGACGGGCTCGCCCACGAAGATGGGCGTCGTCCTCGCCGCCGAGCTCGCGCCGATCGCGGTGCTCGGGATCCCCTCCGGTGCGGTGATCGCCCGCTACGGGGCGCGCCGCACGATGATCGTGTCGGATCTCGCCCGCGCGCCGTTGATCGCCTCGATCCCGCTGCTGCACGAGCTCGGCGTGCTCAGCTTCCCGTTGCTGCTCGTGATCGTGGCCTGCTTCGGGTGCTTTCTCGCGCCGTACTTCGCCTCGCAGCGGCTGATCCTGCCCGAGCTCGTCGGGGACGACGAGCACGTCGTCGCCCAGGCGAACGCCGTCGTGGAGGGCGCGACACCGCGCGACCTCGTTGCTCGGGCCCGCGGCCGCGGGGCTGCTGATCGCAGGCTTCAGCGCGCCGGTCGTGCTCTACGTCGACGCCGCCACGTTCCTCTGCGCGTTCGCCCTGCTGACGCTGCTCGTCCCCTCGCGTCCGCCCCTGCCGCAGTCGGACGACGGGCGGGGGATGCTCGCCGGGATCCGCTTCCTGCTCCGCGACCGCATGCTGCGCGTGCTCGGCATCACGGCGCTGTTCACCAACGGGCTCGGGCAGATGCTGAGTGCCGGCCTCACCGTGCTCGCGTACGAGGAGTACTCGAGCTCGAAGGTGGCCGGCGCCTTCTTCGCGGCCTTCGGCGTGGGCGCCGTGCTCGGAAGCATCGCCGCCGTGCGGATCGTCGGCCGCCACGATCCGCTGCGACTGGGCGCGACCGCCTTCGTCGCGCTGACCCTCCCCGTCTTCGCGCTGTCGCTGGAGCTTCCGGTCCCGGCGGTGATGACCGCGCTCGCCGCGTCGTCGTTCTTCGGCCCGCTGGTGAACGCGCCGCTGATCGGGGTGATCACGATGCGCACGCCCGAGGCGGTCCGCGCGAAGGTGATGACGGCGGTCCTGACGATGGCGATGCTCGCGGGCCCGGTCGGGATGCTCGTCGCGGGGCCGCTGCTCGAGTCGTGGGGGCCGCGCCCCGTGTTCCTCCTGGTCGCGACGGGGCAGCTGCTGGCGACGATCCCCTTTGCGCTCGTCGCGTTCGGCGATCGGGCGACCGAGCCCGCCCCCAGCGCCACCGTGTAGGCCTACGGAGCAGGCTCGGGCAGGTCCTCGAGCATGTGGCGCCAGAGGTTGTCGAGCAGCTGCATCCCCTGGGCCGTGTACAGCACGGCGGGGAAGTCGAGCACCCCCGCCGAGAACACCCGCGCGCCGGCGGGAGTCTCGTAGTACGCCATCTCGGCGTGGAGGCCGAGCCCGAACAGGTTCGGGATGAGCGCGAGCACGCGCGTCCCCGGCGGCGACAGCGGCGTCGTCATGTCGATCTCGATCCCGAACCCGCCGACCTCCTCACCGAGGGTGTCTCCGTTCTCGAGCCCGGTGTCCTCGAACAGCCAGGGCGCCGCGTCCCGGTCGCTCACGATGAACGGCGCCTGGCGCCGACCGTCGTCGTTCGCCCGGTACTGCACACCGAGCAGCCGGGACTCCGGCCGCGAGAGGTTCCGCCACTGCGCGATCCGACGGATCGTCTGGCCGCTCCGCTCGACCTTCCAGAAGAAGTTGTTCGCCGAGAGGAAGATCAGCCGGCCGCCGAGGTCGCGGAAGCGCTCGACGACGTTGTAGGCCTGCTCGGTCATGTACTCGCTGTGGCCCGGGAAGACGACCAGGTCGTAGAGGCGCCGGAGCTCGTCGCCGGTCCCGATCGTGTCGAGGTCGTCGTCCGTCAGGAAGTCCGGGTCGCGCCTCGTCTTCTCGAGCCAGCGGAGGAACGGGACGTCGTAGCGGCGGAAGCGGGGTGGGACGCCGCGGTCGCGGTACGGCCGGTCGAGCGCGACCGGCGGGATGCCGCCCGCGTACCAGGTGTCGCCCCAGCCGTCGCCGTCGACGTCGAACAGGTTGTAGGCCTGCCACGTGTTCGTCGGCAGCACCACCGCCACGCGCGTCGAGCCGGGCGCGGTGGCGCGGAGCACGAACGGCGCGAAGCCGACGCGGCCGTCCTCGGTCTCGAGCCGGGCCGCGTACAGGCCGCTCGGCCAATCGCCCGTCTGCACGGTGATCGTCCTTCTCGCCGACCGCTTTCCGGTCCAGTCGATGCCGACAGCCGGGCCCATCGTGAGCCCCACGATCTCGTCGCCGCGCAGGCTCGGGTCCGGCCCGTGCCCGACACGGAGAAAGGTCAGAGAGAACCACGGCGCGTCGGCGAGCACCTGCAGCGCCATCCGCTCGGTCGGGAGATACGAGCGGCGGGTGAACGCCGCCTCGACTCCGAGCACGCGGACGACGGGAGCGCTCGCTCGCTCCGGTGTCGCGGGGCGCCGCCCTCCGTAGATCCGCCGCTTGCCGTTTCCCTCCACGGTGAGCCGCATGACGTACGAGCCGACCGGCGTGTCCGTGGAGGGTTGCCAGGCGAGCTCGTGCTGCCCGGGGCCGAGTGTCGCCTCCGTCGTCCAGCGGACGCTGCTCGTACCGATGCCCATCCGCACCGCTTCCAGCCGGACACGCGCGCGCCGCTCGAGCCGAAACCCCACGGCCGCCGTATCGCGCCCCTGGATCCCCGGCGCAACGGTGACGAACATCGGCCGGTCACCTACGAACCGCCTCACCGACCCGCGGACGGCGATCCCGCTGGCCCGGGGCGCACGCGTGTCGCGCGCGGCCCCCACACCGGGAAACGCCGCCAACAGACCGGCGGCGCCCGCTGCAGCTCTGAGCAAGCGCCGCCGTGTGAGTCCCGATCGCACGGCCCCGAACCGTACCGCCCGGCTCGGCGCGCCCGAGCCGGTCGAGGGGCCTCCCCACGTGGCCCCCCGACCGGATGCCGTTGACGCCCTCGACCGCTATCCAGACGACGCCGGGGGTGCCGGCTGATCGGGACACACACCGCTCGAGTGGCCCGTCGCGGACGCTCCCTCCGCATCCGTTGCAATCACGTCTGCCTCGACCGGGCCCACGTAGCCCCCGCCGTATGTGCACGGCTCGGTGAAGCCCTGTGTCCACGATCCAGATGCGTCGCTCGTCTCGACGTTCGGGAAGCGTCTCATCTGGAGTCGTGGGGCTCGAGAAGACGAATGTGATCGAGATCTCGCTGTTCGGATGAAAGCCCGTCCCGCTCACGACCGTGGTGAAGCACTCAGGACATGTGCCCGGCGTATCCACGACTGTCAGCGCGGGGTTCACCGCCGGCGGATTGGGTGGCGCCACCGGCGTCGGCGGAGCCGGAGGCACGAAGCGGCCCTCGAGCACCGCGACGACGTCCATCGCCCGGAGACCTTGATCGTGCACGGGTTGCCTTGCCCGGCGCATGCGCCCTCCCAGGCCTTGAACGTGTGGCCCGGGGTCATCGTGGCGGTGAGCTTCACCTCGCGGTTGGGCTCGAACGCCCGGGTACAGGCCAGCGGGCAGTCGATCAGGTACGGGTCGCTTCTCACGTACCCGCCGCCCCATGGCTTGACGTCGACGGTGAGCGTGGCGGCGCCCGTCCACGTATAGGTCGAGCCGTCGCTCTCCGGAGGCCGCGACTGGGCGGCCCCCGGGAGCAGCGCCGCGACCGCCACCAGCGAGGCGATGAGCAGCGCCCGACACGCGTACCTGTTCTCATGCGAAACCCCCTTCTTCGGCGGGGCACCGCGCCCCGCGCCGTGACAGGAGCGTGCGCGCCCTCGCTAACGACGCGCTAATCACCGCGCTGAGGTTCAGTCGCGAAGCCCTGCGCGGACGACGAGGCGGCCCTCGAGCGACTCGGACGTGCCTACCTGCGCGAGGACCGTCTCGCCCTCGCTCACCGGAACCTCGAGCGAGAGCTGCGCATTCCAGACCGGGCTCGCGCAGCCGATGAAGGTCAACGACGAGCTGTGCCCGGTTCGTCGATACAGGCGGACGACGGGGTCGAGCGGCGTGCTGCCGGCGAGGTCGAGGACGAGCCTTCCCGAGCGGGCAGGGTGCAGCTCGTACCAGACCGACGTCGCGGTGGGGAGGCACGGGGAGGGCTCGTCGGGCCCGACGCTCATCCTCGACACGTCGATCGTGTCGGCGAACGGGAAGCTCGTTCTCGGCACCGGATCGTCCAGCCTGCCGCTCTGGGTGGCTTCGAGGTGAGTCATCGCCGTCCTCCCTGGTCGCTTGCCCAGACGGTGTCGTGTCACGCCAACGATCCGCTAACTGCGCGCTCTTCCCTTCCGCGAGCACGAGGAGTACCGTCGCCGCACCCGACGAACGGAGGCGATCGATGGAGTACCTCCTGCTCGGCCCGCTCGAGGTTCGAGCAGCCCGGGAGAGGCTCCCCCTCGGTGGCCCGAGGCAGCGCGCCGTGCTCGCGGACCTCCTGCTCCACGCCGGCTCCGTCGTCTCGATGGACACGCTGATCGACGACCTCTGGGGCTCCGAACCGCCGCGCGACGGCGGAGGCGGTCGTGCAGAACGCCGTCTCTCGCCTGCGGAAGGCGCTGGGCCGGGACGGATCGAGACCCGCGTGCCCGGGTACGTGCTGCATGCAGAACCGGGCGCCATCGACGCGCGGCGCTTCGAGCGCCTCGTCCACGACGCGCGCCCGTTGCCGCCGGCCGAGAGGTCCGATGCCCTGCGTGACGCTCTCGCCCTGTGGCGTGGGCCAGTCTTCGCCGACCTGGCGTTCGAGAACTTCCTCCAGGGCGAGATCGCGCGGCTCGACGAGCTGCGCCTGACCGCCCTCGAAGACCGGATCGAGGCGGAGATCGAGCTGGGCCGGCACGACGACGTGATCGCCGACGCAGCCGCCCTCGGCTCGAGGCACCCGGATCGCGAGCGGCTCTGCCGTCAGCTGATGCTCGCTCTCCAGCGCGGGGGGCGCCAGCAGGAGGCGCTCGATGCCTACGAGGCCACTCGTCGGGCTCTCGACGAGCAGTGGGGCCTCGAGCCCGCTCCGGAGACACGCGCGCTTCAGCAGATGATCCTCACGCAGGACCCGGCGATCGCCATCGGGAAACCGCCCGCGCGAGCAGTAGGCGCCGTGCGCCGCCCCGTATCCCTGCTGCTCGTCGAGCCGCTCTTCGACGACGAGCTCGAGCTCGAGGCGGCCGGGGCCACGCTGGACGCGGTGCGCCTGACGCTCGCGGACGTCGTCGCCCGGCACGGCGGTGCGCTCTCGGCCGAGTCCGGCGTCGAGCTCGTCGCGGCGTTCGGGGCCGAAGGTGCGCACGAGGACGACGTGGTCCGCGCGGCCCGTGCGGCGATCGAGCTGCGGGAGATCCTCCGCGACCGCGAGGTCGACGCGCGGCTCGCGGTGGGGACGGGGCAGGCTGCTCGTCGACGACGGCCGCCCCGTGCTGGTCGGGAGCCGTCGTCGGGCGGACGCGACGCGCGCTCCACGACGCCGAGGCGAACGAGATCCAGCTCACGGCCGTCGCCGCCCGGCTCGGCGGCGACGCGTTCGAGCTCGACGCCGACGGTCGGCTGCTCGGCGTCCGTCCGGGCCGCCCTCGATCGGCCGCGGATCCTCGGCCCCTTTGGTCGGTCGCTCGGCCGAGCTCGCCCACCTCCAGGCGGCGTTCGACCGGGCGGTCGCGGCGGTCGGCCACAGCACGCGGTCGTCGTCGGTGAGGCCGGGATCGGCAAGAGCCGCCTCGTCGCGGCGTTCACCGAGGACGTGCCGGCCGTCCTGCTCCAGGCAGCGTGCATCCCGTACGGCGAGGGAGTCTCGTTCCTCCCGCTCCGCGAGCTCGCCGAGCGGGCGGCGGCGCTCGACGACGGCGCGCCCGAGCTCGGCGAGCTGGCGAGCGCGGACGCCGCGCTTGCGGCCGCACGCGGGCTCCTCGAGCACTTCACTGCGGACTGCCCTGTCGTGGTCGTCCTCGACGACGTGCACTGGGCCGTTCCGACGTTCCTCGACCTCGTCGAGTACGTCGTGCGCGCCGTGAGCGGCCCGCTGCTCGTGATCTCCGCGACGCGACCCGGAGCTCCTCGAGCGGCGGCCGGCATGGGCGGAGGGGGCGATCGCTGCTCGAGCCCCTGGCCGGTGACGACGCCCGCTCGCTCGTCGACGCGCTCCCCGAGCGCGACGCGCTCGACGAGAAGCTCGCGACGGCGATCCTCGAGACGGCGGAGGGCGTGCCGCTCTTCCTCGAGCAGCTCGCGGCGCATGCCGCGGAGTCCGACCTCACGGATGACCAGATCCCGTCCACCGTGGACGCGCTCCTCGCGAGCCGCATCGACGCGCTCGAGCCCGGCGAGCGCGCCCTCCTCTCGCGGGCGGCGGTCGTCGGGCGTGTCTTCTCACGCGACGCGATCGTCGCGCTTACGCCCGAGACGGAGGCGCGCGAGCTCGACGGGCGCCTCGCGTCGCTCGCCAGGCGCCGTCTCGTACGGCCACGCACGCGACGGAGCCACGAGTTCGTCCACCCGCTCGTCCGCCGGGCGGCGTACGGCGCGATCGCGCGGTCGGGCGCGCCGAGATGCACGAGCCGGGTCGGGCGGTGGCTCGAGGCCCGCGGCGAAGGCCGACGAGCTCGTCGGCGCCCATCTCCAGCGGGCGGCGCGCGACACAGCGGCCGGCCCCGAGCGCGATCGCCCTGTGACGCGCGCTGCGGCCGAGCGGCTCGGCAGGGCAGGGCAGCGGGCCCTCGTGATGTTCGATCATGCCGCCGCGGCGAACCTCCTCGAGCGGGCTGCGACGGTCCTCGATGCCGGACGACCCGGAGCGGCTCGAGTTGGAATTGCGATCGCGGGCGTCGCGCTCAAGGGGCTGGGGGAGCTACGACGAGCGGCAATCGACCTCCTCGCAGAGCGTCGGCCGAGCAGCGCCGTCTCGGCCGGCGATCCCTCGGTTCGGGCTCGGGCACGCGATCGAACTCGATCCTTCCGCTGCTCACGACGGCTCGCTCGGCGATCGCGCGGACGCGCTGGCGCTGCTCGACCAGGCCGTCCGTCGCGTTCGAGGAGGAGGCGGACATGCTCGGCCTCGCGCCGCGCCGAGCTCACGTGTGCGCACGTTCTCGAGCGACGTCGGATAGCGGGTCGACCTGGCTACGCCGCACACCTCGAGCGTGCGGAACGACGCGTACCGTCGCCTCGGGACGCCGGCGGCGACCACCGAGCCTCGCCGCCGCGTCAACGCGCTGCAAGGCTCCACGAACGTCGTGGACGGGATCCGGCTGTGTGAGGAACGCATGGCGAAACATCCCGATCAGATCCGCGGTACGCGCGTACCTACGCCTCTATCTCGCGGTTCTTCGCGCGCTGAATGCGGGATCTCGAAGGAGCGTGGAGCGCCGGCGGACCTCGCACGCTGGCGGACCTCGGAGAGCTCGGCGAAGAGGTCAGGCCTTCACACGGTGTGGGCGATGTTCCTCGGGTCGATCGCTCGCGTTTTCGGGCGACTGGCTGCGGGCGACGGAGATCTTCACGTCTTGGCGTCGCGTACGCACGCGAGCGGCCGCCCCGATCGGTCGTGGCATGGTACTTTCTCGCGCGCCTCGGCGAGGCTGCCCTCGGACGAGACGATCTCGATGCCGCACTGAGCCTTGCCGAGCAAGCCCGGGAGGTCTCCGTCGAAGGTGATGTGGACACAGAGATTTGGTGGCGACGCGTTGCGGCCCGGGCGCTCTCCGCCACAGGCCATCCGCGCAAGGCCGTGCGCCTCGGTCGTGAGACCGTGGCGCTCTCCGACGAGATCGATGACCCGGTCCTGCGCGGTGAGGCTCGATTGGACATCGCGGAGGTGCTGCGCAGAACGGGAAGCCGCGCACAGGCGTTCGCGCTGGCAAGCGAAGGGATCGAGGCTGCTCGAGCGAAAGGGTGCCGTGCTCCTGGCGGCGAACGGCCGTGTGCGCTTTGGCGACCTTCTGGCCGAAGCGGGCGGTGGGGGCGCGGCGAGCGCCGCACCCCCAGAACGCGTGTCCTAGCAGGCCGGCGGGCACATGCCGGCCGGCATCCGGGCGGGCTCGCCCGCGCTGGCTCGTTGGTCGGCCCCGCACTGACGACGACGTCGCGACGATCGCAATGACCGTGCGGAACCTCGTGGACGCTGCCACCACCCATCGGCTACCTCGCGCCCTCTCTCCCCCCGAGGCGGTAACGATCGACCAGGGCGCTAACCACCGTCTAACGGGCGCGAGCCGTACCTTACCGAGACCGGTACGGCGCAGCAGCGTGGCACGCTCCGAGCCACGCGGGAACACCCGTTCGGCCCGTTGCTACGCTCGGCCGGCGATGCCCGATCTCCGCGTCACCTCCGCCTACCGCCCGACCGGCGACCAGCCGCGCGCGATCGGGAGCTCGCCGCGTCGCTCCGCGCCGGCAACCGCGGGCAGACGCTTCTCGGCGCGACCGGGACGGGCAAGACGGCGACGATGGCCTGGGTGATGGAGCAGCTCCAGCGCCCGGCGCTGGTGATCGCGCACAACAAGACGCTCGCCGCGCAGCTCTGCAACGAGTTCCGGGAGTTCTTCCCGGAGAACGCCGTCGAGTACTTCGTCTCCTACTACGACTACTACCAGCCCGAGGCCTACGTCCCGCAGGCCGACCTCTACATCGAGAAGGACTCCTCGCAGAACGACGACATCGCGCGGCTGCGGCTCGGGGCGACGAGCTCGCTCCTCACGCGCCGCGACGTCGTGGTGGTCGCGTCGCGTGAGCTGCATCTACGGCCTCGGCTCGCCCGAGGAGTGGCGCGAGAAGGTGCTCATCCTCGAGGTCGGCGCCGAGCACGACCGCGACGAGATGCTCCGCACGCTGATCGACTCGCAGTACGTCCGCAACGACACGGTGCTCGCCCGCGGGCCGCTTCCGGGTGAGCGGCGACGTCGTCGAGGTGCAGCCCGCGAACGTCGAGACGGCCTACCGCATCTCGATGTTCGGCGACGAGGTCGAGCAGATCTCGCACTTCGACCCGCTCACCGGCGAGGTGCTCTCGAAGCTCGACAACCTCGCGATCTGGCCGGCGACCGAGTACATCACCTCGAAGCCGACCGTCGACCGCGCGGTCGACGAGATCCGCCACGAGCTCGAGGCGCAGGTGGCGGATTCGAGGCAGAGGGCCGCATGCTCGAGGCGCACCGCATCCGCCAGCGCACCGAGTACGACCTGGAGATGCTGAAGGAGCTCGGCTTCTGCAACGGGATCGAGAACTACTCGCGCGTGCTCGAGGGTCGCCCGCCCGGCTCGCACCCGTTCACGCTGATCGACTACTTCCCGGACGACTTCGTCGTCTTCATCGACGAGTCGCACCAGACCGTGCCGCAGATCGGGGGCATGTACGAGGGCGACCGCTCGCGCAAGCAGACGCTCGTCGACTACGGCTTCCGCCTGCCCTCGGCGCTCGACAACCGGCCGCTCCGCTTCGACGAGTTCCTCGCGAAGGTGGGGCAGATGGTGTTCGTCTCGGCCACGCCGGGCTCGTACGAGCTGCGGCACTCGCAGGTCGTCGCGGAGCAGCTGATCCGCCCGACCGGGGTCGTCGACCCCGAGGTCGAGCTGCGCGCGACGAAGAACCAGATCGACGACCTGCTCGGCGAGATCCGGCGGCGCGAGGCCGCGAACGAGCGCGTGCTCGTCACGACGCTGACGAAGAAGATGTCGGAGGACCTCACCGACTACCTGCTCGAGTCGGGGGTCAAGGCGCGCTACCTCCACTCCGAGATCGACACGCTCGAGCGAATCCAGATCATCCGGGAGCTGCGCCTGGGCGAGTACGACGTGCTCGTCGGCGTGAACCTCCTCCGCGAGGGCCTCGACCTGCCCGAGGTGTCGCTCGTCGCGATCCTCGACGCGGACAAGGAGGGGTTCCTGCGCGGCAAGACCGCGCTCCTGCAGACGATCGGCCGTGCGGCGCGCAACGTGAACGGCACCGTGCTCATGTACGCCGACAAGCTGACCGAGGCGATCCAGGGAGCGCTCGAGGAGACGGACCGCCGCCGCGCGGTCCAGCTCGCGTACAACGAGGAGCAGGGGATCACGCCCGAGTCGATCGTGAAGGGCGTCTCCGACATCGCCGAGCTGCTGGCGCTCGAGTCGCCGACCGTGCCGGCCGGCGGCGGCGCGGCAAGCAGGAGGTCTCCGGGATGAGCCGCGAGGAGCTCGAGAAGCTCGTCGTCACGCTCGAGGAGGAGATGTACGTCGCCGCCGAGGAGCTCCGCTTCGAGTACGCAGCGAAGCTCCGCGACGAGATCAAGGAGCTCCGCCGCGAGCTGAATGCCCTCGCCGCAGCTCCGACGTAACGCCGAATCGCATGACGCGAGCGATCCAACGGTCCGCCGGGCCTCGCCGTGGTGTGCCGACTGCCGGCGGCGAGGCGCTACGGCTCGACGCATGTGCCGAAACATCAAGACGCTCCACAACTTCGATCCGCCGGCGAGCGAGGAGGAGATCCAGGCCGCCGCGCTGCAGTACGTCCGCAAGGTGAGCGGCTCGAACAAGCCGTCGAAGGCGAACGAGGCGGTGTTCATGCGCGCGGTCGACGAGATCGCGCACATCACGGCCCACCTCCTCGAGGATCTCGTCACGGCCGCGCCGCCGCGCGATCGCGAGGCCGAGGCGGCGAAGGCGCGGGCCAGCGCCGAGAAGCGCTTCGGCGCCGCCGCGTAGCCGCAGCTGGGCCGCAGCCGTCAGGCTGCGGCCAGCGACGCGTTCTTGTCCGCGAGGTAGCGGAGGTACGGCTCCGGGTCGATCGGCCCGCCGGCGACCCGCGCGATCATCTCTGCCGGCGTGAACTTGCGCCCGTGCCGGTAGAGGTGCTCGCGCAGCCACTCGTAGATCTCGCCGAACGATCCCTGCTCGACCTGCTCGTACGCGTCGGCCAGGTCGGCCACGAGGCGCTCCCAGATCTGCACCGAGAGGACGTTCCCCAGCTGGTAGGTCGGGAAGTACCCGAACATGCCGCCCGACCAGTGGACGTCCTGGAGGACGCCGAGCCGGTCGTTCGGCGGCCGGATGCCGAGCAGCTCCTCGATCCTCGTGTTCCAGGCCTCGGGCAGGTCGGCGGTCGAGAGCCCGCCGAAGAGAAGCTCCTGCTCGAGCTCGAACCGCAGGATGATGTGGAGCCCGTACGTCGTCTCGTCCGCGTCGACACGGACGAGCGACGGCCGCGCGCGGTTGATCGCGCGGTGGAAGCGCTCGAGCGGGACGTCGGCGAGGACGCTCCCGAACCCGTCGCGGAACTGCGGGTAGAACCAGCGCCAGAACGGGAGCGAGCGGCCGATCACGTTCTCCCAGAGACGGCTCTGCGACTCGTGCAGCGCCGACGAGCACCCCGTCGCGAGCGGCGTCCGGTCGAGCGCGCGGTCGCCGCCGTGCTCGTAGAGGCCGTGACCGACCTCGTGCATCGTCGAGAAGATCGAGTTGCCGTGGAGGTCGTCCTCGGCGTACCGCGTCGTCAGACGGACGTCCCGCGTCGCGAACGAGATGCAGAAGGGGTGGACGGTGGGGTCGAGGCGGAAGCAGTCCTCGGTCGCGCCGAAGGCGCGGGCAACGGCGAGCGAGAGCTCGTGCTGTGCCTCGCGCGGGTACGGCCCGGCGACGAAGGGCTCGACCTCCTCGTCCGCGGCCGACGCGAGGAGATCGCGGAGCGCGGGCCGTAGGCGCTCGAACACGCGGCGCACCTCGTCGGTGCGCATGCCCGGCTCGAAGTCGTCCAGCAGGAGGTCGTAGGGGTCGTCCGTCGGCGGGGAAGCACTCGATGTACCGGTGCTTGAGCTCGAGCGTGCGGTCGAGCCACGGCCGGAAGCCCGCGTAATCGTCCCTCGCCCGCGCCTCCGCCCAGGCCTCCATCCCGGCCGAGGCCACCTTCGTCATCTCGCCGCGCAGCTCCGGGGGGATACGCCGCGCCTTCTCCCAGTCGCGTCTCGTCACGCGCGATCAGGCACGCCTCGTCCGAGTCGGGATCGAGATCGGCCTCCGAGGGGCGCAGCTCGCTCGAGCAGCTCGCCGATCTCGTCGCGGACGAACAGCTCGTGGGCGAACCGGTTGAGCGTCGCGAGGCCTCTCGGCGCGCGTCTCGGCGCCGCCGCGCGGCATCATCACGAGCTGATCCCACTCGAGCACGCGGGCCGCGATGACCGAGGTCTTCGATCTGCGCAAGCTCGCGCCGAAGGGTGCTCAGGGCGTCCGACACGGCGACGGAATCCTAGACGGCCGCGATGCGCCGCGCGCAGGCCCCGGAACCGCGCGCGCCCATGACCGACATCAGGCGTCTCGCCCGGGCTCGGGCCAGATCCGGACGCCGTCCACCCGGACGCCGTGGCTCGGCCTCGCGAGGAGCTCGGTGTCCGAGTCCGAGTCGCCGTAGGCCCAGAGCTCCGCGTCGGCCAGTCCCGCGCCGTCGAGCCACTCGCGCACGCGACGGGCCTTCTCCGCCCCTCGGCAGTTCGCGCCGACGAGGCGGCCCGTGAGGACGCCCGTCGGAGTGCGCTCGAGCACCGTGCACACGACCCCGTCGACCCCGAGCAGCTGCCCGAGCGGGACGAGGTACGGCTCGAGGGACGCGGAGGCCAGGATCACCGTGTGGCCGAGCTCCCGGTGCCGCCGCAGCCGTGCCGTCGTGTCGTCGCGCAGCCAGCTCGGACGCGACCTCCCGGGCGAACGACGTGCCGAGCCGGTCGAGCTCGGCCGCATCCAGACCGCGGAGCGCGCTGCACGCGAGCTCCTTGAGCCGGTCGCGATCTCTGCGCGCGAGCGACGCTCCGAGCGCGACCGGGTGACGGAGGAGCGTCGTCCAGAGGCGCGTCCCGGCTGCGCGGCGGAGGAACGGCGTGACGCAGTCGCGCGTCGTCAGGGTGCCGTCGACGTCGAACGCGGCGACGCACGGGCATGGCTGGGGGCGAGTCCGGCACCGCCGAACGAGGCTATACACTCGTCTCGTGTCCGACGGCCCGGAGATCTTCGACGACCTCTACCTCGGCCTGCAGGCGGGGGGCGCCCTGCGCAAGCAGCGGCGCGGCGAGAAGCTGACCGAAGAGGAGCGCGAGGCGATCGGCCGCTGGCAGCAGATGTCGATGTGGCGGAAGGGCATCGCGGTCGGCGCGTTCGCGGTCGGCACGTTCGGGCTCGGCTTCACCCTCGGCGGGCTGGTCTTCGGCCGCCGGGCGCGCAAGGCCTGACGCCGAGAGCGAGCAGCGCGTCGCCCGGGGAGCGCGGAGCGGCCGTTCATGGGCGCTGGACGAACGTATGTTCTGGCGATAGACTGGGTTCCGTATGCCCGCAGAAGAACTGGTCGTTCACGGCGCCCGCGAGCACAACCTCAAGAACGTCACCGTCGCGCTCCCGCGGAACGCGCTCGTCTGCGTGACCGGGCTCTCCGGCTCGGGCAAGTCGTCGCTCGCCTTCGACACGATCTACGCCGAGGGGCAGCGCCGCTACGTCGAGTCGCTCTCCGCGTACGCGCGCCAGTTCCTGCAGATGATGGAGAAGCCGGACGTCGACTCGATCGACGGGCTCTCGCCGGCGATCTCGATCGACCAGAAGACGACCTCGCGCAACCCGCGCTCGACGGTCGGCACGGTCACGGAGATCTACGACTACCTGCGGCTCCTCTACGCGCGGGTCGGCCGGCCGCACTGCCCGATCTGCGGCAGGCCGATCGCGGGCCAGAGCCTCGACCAGATCGTCGAGCAGGTGCTCGCGCTCCCCGAGGGGACGAAGTTCACCGTCAACGCCCCGGTCGTCCGCGACCGCAAGGGCGAGTTCCGCGACGTGCTCGAGGAGCTCCGCCGCGACGGGTTCACGCGCGTGAAGGTCGACGACGAGCAGCGCCTGCTCGAGGAGGAGATCGTCCTCGACAAGAAGTTCAAGCACACGATCGAGGTCGTCGTCGACCGGCTCGTGATGAAGCCCGACCTGCGCCAGCGCCTCACGCAGTCCGTGGAGACGGCGACGTCGCTCGCCGGCGGGCTGGTGGCCGTCGACGAGGTCGACGGCGGATACCACCTCTTCAGCGAGAACTTCGCCTGTCCCGAGCACGGCGTCGGGCTCCCCGAGCTCGAGCCGCGGATCTTCTCGTTCAACGCCCCGCACGGCGCCTGCCCGCGTTGCACGGGCCTCGGCTCGCAGCTCGAGATCGATCCCGACCTGCTCGTCCCCGACCCGAGCCTCTCGCTCGAGGAGGGCGCGCTGGTGCCGTGGTCGCTCGGCGGCCAGGGCTTCTACGAGTCGGTCGTCAAGGCGATCGCCGACCGGTACGAGATCGACCTGCACACGCCGTGGCGGGAGCTCGAGCGCGAGCAGCAGGACCGGTTCCTGCACGGGACGGGCGGCGACCGGATCCTCGTCACGTACCGCAACCGGATGGGCCGCAAGCGCCAGTACACGATGGCGTTCGAGGGGCTCCTGGCGAACCTCCAGCGCCGCTACCGGGAGACCGACTCCAGCCAGCAGCGGGAGCGGATCGAGGAGTACATGTCGATGCGGCCCTGCCCCGTCTGCCACGGTGCGCGGCTCAAGCCCGAGGTGCTCGCGGTCACGGTCGGCGAGAAGTCGATCCACGAGTTCTCGCAGCAGTCCGTGACGGCAGCCCTGCGCTTCGTCGACGGGCTCGAGCTGACGCCCACCGAGGTGCTGATCGGGCGGCGCATCCTGAAGGAGATCCGCGAGCGGCTGACGTTCCTCGACGACGTCGGCGTCGGCTACCTGAACCTCGATCGCGCCGCGCGCACGCTCTCGGGCGGGGAGGCGCAGCGCCTCCGGCTCGCGACGCAGATCGGGTCGCAGCTCGTCGGCGTGCTCTACATCCTCGACGAGCCCTCGATCGGCCTCCACCAGCGCGACAACGGGCGGCTGATCGCGACGCTCGAGCGGCTGCGCGACCTCGGCAACACCGTGCTCGTCGTCGAGCACGACGAGCAGATGATGCGCGAGGCGGACTGGCTGGTCGACATGGGCCCGGGCGCCGGCGAGCACGGGGGAGAGGTCGTCGCGGAAGGAACCGCGGCTCAGGTGATGCGCAACGACCGGTCGGTCACCGGCGACTTCCTCTCCGGCAAGCGGCGGATCGAGGTGCCCGATGCGGCGTGACGACGACCGGGGGAGCTTCCGGGTGCTCGGCGCGCGCGAGCACAACCTGAAGGACATCGACGTCGAGTTCCCGGTCGGCAAGTTCGTCTGCGTCACGGGCGTCTCGGGCTCCGGCAAGTCGACGCTCGTCAACGAGATCGTCTACAAGGCGCTCGCGAACCGGCTCCTGAAGACGCGGACGAAGCCGGGCGCGCACGAGTCCGTCGAGGGCATCGACTGCTTCGACAAGGTGATCGAGATCGACCAGACGCCGATCGGGCGGACGCCGAGGTCGAACCCCGCGACCTACACCGACCTGTTCACGCACGTCCGCGAGCTCTACTCGCTGACCCCCGAGGCCAAGGTGCGCGGCTACAAGCCCGGCCGCTTCTCGTTCAACGTGCGCGGCGGCCGCTGCGAGACGTGCAAGGGCGACGGGCAGATCAAGATCGAGATGCACTTCCTCCCGGACGTCTACGTCCCCTGCGAGACGTGTCACGGGCGTCGCTACAACCGCGAGACGCTCGAGGTGCGGTTCAAGGGCAAGTCGATCGCCGACGTGCTCGAGATGTCCGTCGAGGAGGCGCTCGAGTTCTTCGCGAAGATCCCGAAGATCCGCCGGCGGCTGCAGACGCTCCACGACGTGGGGCTCGACTACATCCGCCTCGGCCAGCCGGCGACGACGCTCTCGGGCGGCGAGGCGCAGCGGGTGAAGCTCGCGGCCGAGCTCTCGAAGGTCGCCACCGGCCGGACGCTCTACATCCTCGACGAGCCGACGACCGGGCTCCACTTCGCCGACATCGAGAAGCTGCTCGAGGTGCTCCAGCGGCTCGTCGACGCCGGCAACACGGTGCTCGTGATCGAGCACAACCTCGACGTGATCAAGCAGGCGGACTGGATCGTCGACCTCGGGCCGGAGGGCGGCGAGGCCGGGGGCGAGGTGATCGCCGTCGGGCACGCCGGAGGAGATCGCCGAGGTCGAGGAGTCGCACACGGGCCAGTTCCTGCGCAACGTGCTCGCCGCGCCTGCCGCCGCGGCCGCCTGAGCGGCGCGCGCCGGCTGGACGCTCGCGACGCTCGCCTGAGATGCTCGGCGCGATGCGGAAGCGGACCGCGATCGGTGCGCGCCTCGCCGCGGTGCGGGAGCTCTGGGGCAACCCCGGTCTCCGTCGAGCAGAGCTCGCGTGGGGCGGCTTCCACGCGGCCGAGTGGGCCTCGCTCGTCGCCCTGAGCGTCGTTGCGTTCGAGGCAGACGGAGCAGGCGCAGTCGGCCTCGTCCTGTTCGCGCGGATGGTGCCGAGCGCGTTCGTCGCGCCGTTCGTCGCGGTCGTGGGCGATCGCTACCGCCGGGAGCGGATCCTGCTCGTCGTCCACCTCGTCCGCGCGGTCGCCTGTCTCGGCGCCGCCGCCGCTCTCGCGCTCGGGAGCGCCACCTTCGTCGTCTATGCGCTCGCGGTGCTCGCGGCTGTACCGCTCGCCGCGCACCGGCCCTGCCACCTTGCGCTCGCGCCGCTGCTTGCGCGAACGCCGCGAGAGCTCGCGGCCTCGAACGTCGCCGCGCTGACGTTCGAGTCGACCGCCGTGTTGCTCGGGCCGGCCGCAGCCGCCCTCCTCCTCGCCGTGTCCACTCCCGCGGCCGTCTTCGGCGCGTGCGCCGCGGCCTCCTTCCTCTCGTTCGTCGCCGTCGCCGGCATCCGCCCGTCGACGGTCGCCGGGCCGCCGGCGCCGAGCGGGTCGGCGTGCTGCGCGAGCTGCGCGAGGGAGCGCGGGAGTTGGCGCGGAACCGGCCGGTGCGGCTCCTGGTCGGGCTGTTCGGCGCGCAGGCGTTCGTGCGGGGCGCGCTCGGCGTGCTGCTCGTGGTCGTCGCGATCGAGCTCCTCGGGATCGGCGAATCGGGCGTCGGCGTCCTCACTGCCGCGTTCGGCGTCGGCGGCATCCTCGGCGCGCTCGCCGGCATCGGCCTCGTCGGCCGCGGCCGGCTCGGCCGACCGTTCCAGCTCGCCCTGGCCGGCTGGGGTCTCCCGCTCGTGCTGATCGGGGTCTGGCCCGAAGGTGCGGTGGCCCTGCTGTGCCTGGCGCTGTCGGGGCTCGCGAACAGCCTCCTCGACGTCGCGGGGTTCACGAGCATGCAGGAGCACGTGGACGAGAGCGTGATCGGCCGCGTCTTCGGGCTCTTCGAGCTCGTCGTGATCGCGGCCGTGGGGATCGGGTCGCTCCTCGCGCCGCTCGCGATCGAGGCGCTCGGCTCGCGCGGCGCGTTGATCGCCGCCGGCGGGCTCCTCGCGGTCCTCGCGGCGATCGCGCACCGCCCGCTCGGGCGCATCGACGACGGGATGGAGGTGCGTGCCGCGGAGCTCGAGCTCCTCCAGGGGACGACGGTCTTCGCCCCGCTTCCGTACTCGGCGTTGCGACAGCTCGCGTCGTCGCTCGGGGAGCAACGCGCCGCGGCCGGCGAGGTGATCGTGCGGCAGGGGGACGACGGGGATCTCGTGTACGTGGTCGCGGAGGGGCGCCTCACGGTCAGCCGCGACGGCGAGGTGCTACGCGAGCTCGGCCCGGCCGACGTGTTCGGCGAGCTCGCGCTCATCCTCGACGTGCCCCGCACGGCGACGGTGACCGCCAACGAGCCGGTCGTCCTCCGGACGCTCGGCCGCGAGCGATTCCTCGCTTCGGTGACCGGGAACCAGCTGAGCCACGAAGCGCTCCGCCGCCTCGTCGCGGCGCGAACCCCCGCGGAGCTCGCGGTGACGTCCTGCGCCCTCGGCCTAGGAGCGGAGCGACGTACGCGCGGACCGGCGCCGCTTCGTCGCCCCGCAACTAGCCTCCGTCGTCGTGAGCCCCGTGCGCACGGTCGCGATCATCGGAGCAGGGTTCAGCGGGACGACCGTCGCGGTCCACCTGCTGCGTGCCGCTCCCGCGTCGGTCGGCCGTCTCTACCTCGTCGAGCGGGCCGACCGGAACGTCGGCGGCGTGGCCTACCAGACCCCCTCGGCCAGCCATACGCTGAACGTGCCCGCGGGCAGGATGAGCGCCTTCGAGGACGACCCCGACGACTTCCTGCGCTTCGTCCGCCTCCGCGAGCCCTCGCTGACCGGCGGGTCGTTCGTCCCGCGACGGCTGTACGGCGAGTACCTCACGGAGACCCTCGAGCGCGCGCGCCGCGAGTCGAGCCTGCCCTTGCTCCGCGTCGCCGGCGAGGTCGTCGCGGTCGAGGAGAGACCCGACGACCTCGTTCTTCGCCTCGGCGACGGTCGCGTCCTGAAGGCAGACCACGCCGTGCTCGCGATCGGCAACTACCCGCCGTCAGACCCACCCGCGGCGGACTCCGCTCTCGCCGAGAGCATCCGCTACGCACGCGACCCGTGGTCGCGCGACGCGCTCGAGATGGACCGCGACGAGGACGTGCTGCTCGTCGGCACCGGCCTCACGATGTGCGACATCGCCCTCGCGCTGCGCGATGCCGACCACCAGGGTCGGATCCACGCGATCTCGCGGCGTGGGCTCCTGCCCCAGCCGCACAGGGTGTCTGCCAAGCCGCCGCCGCACCTCGATCGCCCGCAGACGATCGACGAGTGGCCCGGCACGGCGCTCGGGATGCTGCGCGGCCTGCGGCGCGAGGTGCGGGACAAGGCCCGCGGGGCCGTTGACTGGCGCGAGGTCGTCACGTCGATCCGCCACGACACGCCCGCGCTCTGGCAGCGCCTCGACACGGACGAGCGGCGCCGCTTCCTCGACCACCTGCGGCCGTACTGGGAGACCCACCGCCACCGCTCCTCCCCGGAGACGGCCCTCGGCGTCGCGGAGCTGATCGAGGCCGGCCGTCTCGACGTGATCGCGGGCCGGCTCGAGCGGCTGTCCGACGACGGCGACGCGGTCGCTCGTGACGTTCAGCAGGCGCGGGACGACGACCTCGGAGTCACTCCGCGTCGGCAAGGTGATCAACTGCACGCGGCCCCGACACCGACCTCGCGCGCGTGCGCGACCCGCTCGTCGCCGCGCTCCGGCGCGACGGCCTGATCCGCCCGGACGAGCTCGGGCTCGGGCTCGACTCCGACGAGGACGGCCGGCTGATCGCGGCCGACGGCCGGGCGAGCAGCCGCCTCTCGCTCGTGGGGCCGTTGCGGAAGGGCCGCCTCTGGGAGAACACCGCGGTGCCGGAGCTCCGCGTCGAGGCGAGGCGCATGGCCGAGCGGCTGGCGAGCGAGGCCGCGATGCCCCGGCAGCGAGATCGGTCGCAGCCGGAGCACGCCGGGAGTGGCCTCACCACGTACCCTCGGAGCGTGAGCGACCTTCGACCCGTGAAGCCGGTCCAGCAGGCCGACCGGCGCGGTGGCCAGCTTGCCCGCGGCCGGCGAGGCCGCGACCGGCGTGTGGTGGCGGCGCGTGCCCCACGTGGTGACCGCTCCGCGACCGGTGTTCTCGGCCCTCGCCGAGACGGACGACATCGACGTCGACGCGCGCTCCGAGCCCGTGCTCGCGATCACGATCCTCGCCGGGATGGCCGCTGTGCTGCTGACGCCGGCATGGGGAGGCGTGATGGACGACCCGTCGGTCGACGGGCTCGTGCTCGTCGTCGTGACGTTCGTCGCCGGTCTCTTCTACGGCGCGGCGGGCTACTTCCTGCTCGGCCTCGCGCTCTGGCTCGGCGCCAAGGCGGTGGGCGTCGAGGCGCCGTTCAAGATCGCCCGGCAGATCGTCGCGTTCGCGGCGGTGCCGATGGCGCTCTCGCTCCTCGTCCTCGTGCCCGCCATCGCGATCGGCTTCGGCACGGACTGGTTCCGCACGGGCGGCGACGACGAGGGAACCGGGCGGACGGTCCTCGTCGGCATCGGGCTCGCCTTCGCGGCATGGTCGCTCGGGCTCGTGGCGCTCGGGCTCCGCTGGACCTTCCGCCTGCCGTGGAGAGGCGTCCTGGCCGCGCTCGCGCTGGCGACCGTGATCGTCGCGGCGTTCGCCGTCCTGCCCTCGGCGCTGTAGAGAGGCCGGGCGGCAGTCCCTGGTCAGCCCGTCCGGGGGCCGACCGCGGCCCGGAACGCGTCGAGCTCCTCCTCGGCCATCGCGTACGTGTGCACCTCCTCGGGGAAGCGGTGCTCGCGCACGTCCTCGGCATACGCGGACACGGCGTCGCGGATGACGTCGCGAGATCCGCGTAGCGCTTGACGAACCGCGGCGACTGGCCCTGGTAGAGCCCGAGCAGGTCGTGCCAGACCAGCACCTGGCCGTCGGTGGCGCCGCCGGCGCCGATGCCGATCGTCGGAACGGTCAGACGCCTGGTGATCTCCTCGGCCACGGGGGCGGGCACGGCCTCGAGCACGAGCGAGAAGCAGCCCGCCGCCTCCAGTGCGCGCGCGTCGTCGACAGCCGACGGGCCTGATCGGCCGTCCGTCCCTGCGCCTTGAAGCCGCCGAGCGCGGTCGCCGACTGCGGGGTGAGGCCGATGTGGCCCATCACGGGGATCCCGGCGCCCACGATCGCAGCGACCCGCGAGAGCGTGCGAGCCGGCGCCCTCGAGCTTGACCGCGTCGGCGCCCGCCTCCTTGACGAACCGGATCGCGTTTGCGACCGCCTCCTCGTCGGACACCTGGAACGAGCCGAACGGCATGTCGCCGATCACGAGCGGGCGCCGTGCCCCGCGGGTCACCGCGCGCGTGAGGACGATCATCTCGTCCATCGACGCGGGCACGGTCGAGTCGTGGCCGAGGACGGTCATCGCCGCGGAGTCGCCGACGAGGATCAGGTCGACGCCCGCCTCGTCGGCGAGGCGGCCCGAGGGAGCGTCGTAGGCCGTCACCATCACGATCGGCTGGCCGCTCGCCTTCAGCCCGGCGAGCTCGGTGATGGGCAGCTTTCCGGGCGCGGGGGTGCCGGGTGCGGGTGTGCGGGGTCGAGTGCTCACAGCTCCTCCTCCAGGGGGACGTTGTCGATCAGGCGGGTGGAGCCGACGCGGACGGCGGCGGCGAGCGTCGGTGGGTCGAACGGCGCGACCTCGACGTAGTCGACCTCGAGGCCGGCCGCCTCGAGGATCGCGCGCGCCGTCTCGGCATCGCGCGTCGCGAGCGCCCGGGGCAGCGCCAGGGCACGGGCGCGCTCCTCGGGCGAGAGGCGAGTGTTGCGCGACGAGAGCGCCAGCCCGTCGGGGTCGCGCACGGTCGGCACGACGACGAGCTCGAGCTCGAGGTGGAGGTCGGCGACCATGCGGCGCAGCACCTCGACCTGCTGGGCGTCCTTCTGGCCGTAGAAGGCGAGGTCGGGGCGCACGATCGTGAAGAGCTTGAGGCAGACCGTCGCGACGCCGCGGAAGTGGCCGGGGCGGTGCTCGCCCTCGAGCGTCGCTGCCGAGCTCCGTCACCTCGACCCAGGTCTGGTACCCGGGCGGGTACATCTCGGCGGCGGACGGAGCGAAGACGACGTCGACACCCGACGCCTCGGCGAGCTCGAGGTCGCGCGCCTCGTCGCGCGGATAGCCGTTCAGGTCGCCCGGCTCGCCGAACTGCGCCGGGTTGACGAAGAGGCTCATCACGACCGTGTCGCACGCCGCGCGGGCCGCTTCGAGGAGGGCGAGATGCCCGTCGTGCAGCGCGCCCATCGTGGGCACGAGGCCGATCCGGCCTCGACGACGGTCGGCGAGGGCGGCGCGCACGTCCGGCGACGGTGCGGGCGACGATCACGCGCGGCTCCCCTGCGCGATCGTGTCCCGGGCGGTGAGGGTCGCGAGCGCGTCGTAGGCGTCCAGCAGGTCGGGCGCAACGGCGGCGATGGCCGAGCGGTGCCGCTCGACCGTCTCCCAGTCGCCGCGCTCGATCGGGCCGGTCAGCTGGAACTCGTTCTCGATCACGCGTCGCATGAGAGGATCGAGCGCCCCGGGGGGCGCGCCCGCGGCGGCCAGCAGCTCGCCCGCCGCACGGCGGAGCGTGACGACGTAGTTGGAGGCGATCGCAGCGCCGGCGTGGTAGAGCGCACGACTCTCGTCGGCGAGGACGAAGGGCCGCAGGCCGAGGATCTCGGCGAGCGCGGTCGCCGTCTCGACGGCCTCGTCCGTCTCGCCCGTGACCGCTCCCCACGCACCGTCGAGCTGCTCCGGGCCCCGGTCGAGCGTGAACGTCTGCAGGGGGTGCAGCGAGAACCGCGCGGCGTGCGGATCGAGCGCCGCGAGAGGCGTCCCGCCGCTGACATGGGCCACCCAGGGGCCGGGCTCGATCTCGGCGGCGACCTCGGCGATCGCGCGATCGGGCACGCACAGGAGCACGAGCTCCGCGCCCTCGCCGCGCAGCTCGACGCCGCGCTCGGCGAGACGCGCGCTCACGGCGCTGCCGACGCGGCCACGCGCACCGATGACGTTGACGCTCTCGATCATCCAAGGCTCCAGTTCCTCGCGGATACCGGGCTCGTCCGACTATAACGCCCGGGAGCGACGCGATAGTCCCGCCGGGCGCTTCAGCCTCGTGCGCGCGTGCTCGAAGGCCCACACGCAGTACCCGCTGCGCAGGCTGCGGAGGCGGCGCACCACCCATCGGGGAGGCGCTCCCGGCGCGCGGAGGGCGGCCCCGCGGAGGACGACGGAGATCTGCTCCCTGGTCTCGTATCCGAGCTCGTGGAACAGCGCCTCGGGCGTGTCGTCCGACGCCGAGAACTCGGCCCCGAGCCCGCGGAGGAGCCTGACCACGTTGCGGGCGTGGCGCTTCGAGGAACGTTCGCGTCACGAGGTCGCAGAAGACGACGTGTGTTCGGGAACACGCGGATCAGCGTCGAGAGCAGCCGACGGCGCTCGTCGTCGCTCAGATACCCGAGCACTCCCTCGAGCACGACCGCGACCCGCGCCGGAGATGCGTAGGGCGCGAGCACCGACTCGAGCGACTCCTCGCCGAAGCGGATGGGGATCGCGCTCGAGCTCCTGCGGCGACTCCGGCCGCGGGGAGCCGCGATTCCTTGTACGCGAGCAGGTCCGGCTCGTCGACCTCGAGCCAGCGGCCGCCCTGCAGTCGGAACGGGCGCGAGTCGAAGCCCGATCCGATCAGGACCACGCGGAGATCCGGGTCTGCGGACAGCTCGGCGGCGAGGAGGTCGTCGATGATCCGGTGGCGCACCGGAAACGACGAGTAGGGCTTCTTCAGGCTCGCGAGGCGCTTCGCCACCGCGCGCGCGTCGTCGTTCATGAAGCGGTGCGCGAACCGGTCGTCTGCGATCGGCCGTTCGCGGCTCGCGTCCTCGGCGCGGCTCGCCAGCGTCCAGTACGCCGTGGCGGAGACCGGGTTTGCGGTCGACGGCGTCGTCACCCCGGGGAGTATCCGGCCGCGCCGCGAGCCGGTCAACGGCCCGCGTCCCCGGATCAGCCGGCCCGGGAGAGCCGGTCGAGCAGGCCGCGCTCGACGGCCGGCCACTCGTCGTCGAGGATCGAGTACCAGGCGCTGTCACGATTCTCGCCCGCCCGGACGAGCATGTGCTTGCGGTGGATCCCCTCGAAGCGCGCTCCCATGGCCTCCATCGCACCGCGCGAGCGCTCGTTCAGCGCATCCGTCTTCAGCTCGACCCGGCGGCAGCCCCAGACCTCGAACGCGTGGCGCAGCATCAGGAGCTTCGCCTCGACGTTCACGCCCGTTCCCCACGCGGACGGGTGCAGCCATGTCCAGCCGATCTCGACCGACGAGTGCTCGGGTCGCAGAGCGAGGAACCGCGTCGAGCCGACCACCCGCTCGGCGCTCAGCGTCACGAGCGGGATCTCCGTGCCGGCACGCGCCGCGTCGAGCGCGGCGTCGATCAGCCGGTCGAGCTCCCCGAGGCTTTCGGGCTGCGTGATGGAGAGCCACTGCCACGTCCGCGGGTCACGGGAGGCCGCCCAGAGCCCGTCGGCATGATGCCGCGCCGAGGGGCTCCAGCCGAACGAGCCGCCCCGCCAGCGTCGGTGCCTCCCACGCCTCCACGGTCACCTCGGACTAGACTACGGGCGTGCCGATCTACGAGTACGCCTGCATGGAGTGCGAGGAGCATTTCGAGGAGCTCGTCCGCTCCGAGCAGCAGGTCGTGACGTGCCCGACCTGCGGCGCCGCGAAGGTGCTGAAGCAGCTCTCGGCGTTCGCCGTGCACGGCGCCGCCGCGAAGCCGAGCTTTGCCTCGGGCTCGGGCGGCGGCGGCGGTTGCTGCGGCGGCAGCTGCGGCTGTGGCCACTGAGCGACTGAGCGACGACCGGCCGGCGGCTCCGCCGGCGGAGCCGGCTCCGCTGCCTCGCGCCGCTGCGCGCACGCGTCTCTCCGGGTCTGTGCTCATGCACTATCCCCTCCGGCCGCGCACGCGCAGCGCCACGCCGGACGCCGCTCAGAGGGCCTGAGCGTCGAGTGGAAAGCGCCCCCGGCCGACCGGGCGTGGCCGTAGAGTTCCCGTCTTGAACGCGTCCGAGCGCGCAGCGGCCCTGGACGCGGTGGCCGTGGAGGCCGCCGGCTGCGTCCGGTGCCCGCTCTCGGAGGGGCGCACCCGGGTCGTGTTCGGCGAGGGCGACCCCGACGCGGACCTTGCGCTCGTCGGCGAGTCCCCGGGCTTCCACGAGGACCGGGAGGGCACGCCGTTCGCGGGTCGGGCGCGCGAGCTGCTCGGCGACTCCTGGGTGAGGTCGGCCTCTCGCTGGAGGAGATCTACCTCGCGACCGTGCTCAAGTGCAGGCCTCCGGGCAACCGCGACCCGCTGCCCGAAGAGACGGTCTCGTGTGAGCCGCTACCTGTACAGGCAGCTCGAGCTCGTCCGGCCGCGGGTCGTGGCCAGCCTCGGCAGCTTCGCGACAGCGCTCCTCTCCGGTCGGGCGATGGGCATCACTCGTGTCCACGGCCAGGAGCAGGAGGTGACGCTCGGCGGACGGGTCGTGACGCTCTACCCGCTCTACCATCCGGCGGCGGCGCTGTACACACCGTCGATGCTCGCGGTGCTGGAGCGGGACATCGCCAGGCTGCCCGCGCTGCTCGCCTCCGACGCCACGCCGTCGGAGCAGGCGCTCGCGCCGCCCCGACCGTCTCGCAGGCGGAGCCGGCGGCCCTGCGGCCGGTTCAGCTCGGCCTCTTCTGACCGCGCGGATGCCGGGCGTGGAGGTCGAGACAGCTCCGCCGGCGGAGACGGAGGACCTCGCCGGGCAGCTCGCCGCGGCGCCTCGCGGTCGGAGACGTCGTGCTCGTCTCGGGAGAGCTCGGCGCCGGGAAGACGACGTTCGTCCGCGGCGCGTGTCGCGCGCTCGGCGTGACGGGGCGCGTGACGAGCCCGACCTTCACCATCGGTCACCGCTACGCAGGGGCCGTGGACGTCTCCCATCTCGATCTGTACCGCTTCCGGGGCCTGTCGGCGGCCGAGTGGGGCGACCTCGAGCCGTACTTCGAGGACGCGGTCGTCTTCGTGGAGTGGCCCGAGGCGGGCGTCGACGCGCTGCCGCCTGCCGCGGGCACGAGTGCGCCTGGAGCACGTCGCACCGCGACGTACGGCTGGTTGCCGTCGACGCGGACGACGACACGCTGCTACAAGGGCTTTCGAGTGCTGATCCTGGCCTTCGACACGGCGACTGACGTCGCCACGAGCGCCCTCGTCGACGACGGCGAGGTGCTGGGCGAGCGCGCGTCGGTGGCGAAGACGCTGCTCGAGGACGTCGACGCGCTGTTCCGGCAGGCGTCCTCGCGGCCCGCCGAGCTCGATGCGCTCGTCGTCGGCACGGGGCCGGGAGCTTCACGAGCACGCGGATAGGGCTGTCCGTCGCGCGGGGGCTCGCGCTCGCGCTGGGGATCGAGGGAGCCGGGGTATCGACGCTGGATGCGCTCGCGGCCGGCGCCGACGGCGCGTTGCCGGTGATCGACGCCCGGCGGGGCGAGGTGTTCGTCCCGGGCGGAGTCGCCGTGCCTCCCGACGAGGTGGACGCCCGCGGCCGGCTCTGCGTCGGCGACGGCGCCGTTCGCCACCGGGATGTGCTCGAAGCGCGCGGGGCCGTGATCCCGCCCGACGACGACGTGCGCCACACTCCCCGGGCCGCGCTCCACGCACGTCTGGCGACCGGCTTCGGGCCGGTCGACTCGATCGAGCCGATCTACGTTCGTGCCCCCGACGCGGAGCGCTGGCGCGCATGATGCTCGAGCTCGAGCTGCGGCGGTTGGAGCTGGGAGACCTCGACGCGATCGAGCGGATCGAGCGGGCCTCGTACCGGACGCCCTGGTCGCGCTCGATGTTCGCCTCGGAGCTCGCCAAGCCCAGCTCGCTCTCCTTCGGCGCCGTCGACGAGACGGGTGCGCTGGTCGGGTACCTCGTCCTCTCGCGCTACGTCGACGCGTGGCACGTGATGAACGTCGCGGTGGCGCCGGAGAAGCGTCGTCAGGGTGTCGCCTCCGCGCTGCTGCGGCGACTGTTCGAGGTGACGAAGGACGACACGCTGCGCGGCTACACGCTCGAGGTTCGCGTCTCCAACGTCGCCGCGATCAGGCTCTACGAGCGGTTCGGGTTCGTGTCCAAGGGCGTGCGACGCGGCTACTACACCGACAACCGCGAGGACGCGATGATCATGTGGCGCGAGGCAGATCCGCGACGACGAGGGTCGAGCGCCGGAGGCCGGACTGACCGACGCCGCGGCTGATCCTGGGCATCGAGACGTCGTGCGACGAGACGGCGGCAGCCGTCGTCACCGGCGACGGCCTGCTGCTCTCCTCCGTCGTCGCCTCGCAGGCGGATCTGCACGCGCGTTACGGCGGCGTCGTTCCGGAGGTCGCCTCGCGGAGGCACCTCGAGCTCGTCGCCCCGGTGATCCGCGCCGCGCTCGAGGACGCGGAGCGTCTCGCTCGCGGATGTGGGCAAGGTGGGCGTCACGCAGGGCCCGGGCCTCGTCGGCGCGCTCCTCGTCGGGCTCTCGGCGGCGAAGGCGCTCGCATGGGCGCGCGGCCTGCCGCTCGTCCCCGTCGACCACCTTCGCGCCCACGTCGCGACGCTCTACCTCGAGCCCGAGCCGCTCGAGCCGCCGTTCACCTGCCTGCTCGCGAGCGGAGGGCACACGCTCGTGCTGTCGGTTCGCGACCGGACCGGCTTCGACGTGCTCGGCTCGACCCTCGACGACGCGGCAGGAGAGGCGTTCGACAAGGGGGCGCGGCTGCTCGGGCTCGGGTATCCGGGCGGCGCGGCGATCGACAGGCTCGCGCGCGTCGGCGACGCGGAGGCCTACCGCTTCCCGGTCGCTCGCGTCCCCGGCCTCGACCTCTCCTTCTCCGGTCTCAAGACGGCGCTCCTGTACACCGTGCGCGACCTCTCCGAGACCGAGCTCGAGCGTCGCCGTGCGGACCTGGCGGCGTCGTATCAGCGCGCCATCGTCCACGCCCTGGTCGGGCGGCTGCGCGCGGCGGCCGAGCAGACGGGGCACGAGACGCTCGCCGTGGTGGGCGGGGTCGCGGCGAACTCGGAGCTCAGGGACGCGCTCCCCGAGGCGCGCTTCGCGCCGCCGGCGCTGTGCACCGACAACGCGGCGATGGTGGCCTCCGCGGCGCGCTTCGCGTCCGCCCTCCCGCCGCCCGGCTACCTTGCGCTCGATGCGTACGCGTCGAGCCTCTAGCTTCGCTGGCGGCCGCGCTCGCGGCGATCGGCGTGCTCACCGCCGGAGGCGCGGCCGGGGCGGCGGACGCGCCCGTCGCAGCCGAGGGGTGGCAGGGCCTGCTCGGAAGCCGTCCGCTGCCGCAGCTCGGGGGCCGGTGGGTCGTCGTGCTTCGCGCGCCCTCGCTCGCCGACCGGGTTCGTCGCGCGGGCGGCTCCGCGACGGAGCTTCAGATGCGCTCGTGGACCGCCACCGCCCGGGCCGCGCAACGTCGGGCGATCGCGGGTCTCTGGTCGCGGGGCGCGCCGGTCGACCCGGAGCAGTCGTACGTCCGCGTCCTGAACGGCTTCGCGGCCTCCGTCGATCCGATGCTCCTGCCCGCCCTCGAGCGCGATCCCGCCGTGGTCGGCGTCTACCCGGTGCGCGCGGCCTACCCGGCGGCGGTGCCGTCCGCCGCGCTCGACACCGAGGCGTTCGGCCCGCAGAGCGGTCGCCGTGTCGAGGTCGGGATCCCGGGCGCCGACGGGTCCGGGGTGACCGTCGCCCTGCTCGACACGGGAGTGGACACACGCCATCCGTTTCTCCAGGGCCGGCTGCTGCCCGGGATCGACGTTCTCGACGCTGACGGCGACCCGGCCGCAGAGCCGAACCCGACCCAGCCGGGCCGTCCCGAGCGGCACGCCACAGGACTGGCCGGGCTGCTCGTCGGCATCCGTGGCCCGGCCGGCCTGCGTGGCGTCGCCCCGGGGGCCTCGCTCCTGCCGATCAGGGTCGCGGGGTGGCAGCCGTCGGCCGACGGGAGCGTGTCGACGTACGGACGCACCGACCAGGTGCTCGCGGGACTGGAGGCCGCCGTCGACCCCAACGACGACGGCGACGCGCATGACGCGGCCAGGATCGCGCTCGTCGGAGTCGTGGAGCCGTTCGCCTCGTTCCCCGACGGCCCGCTCGCGCGAGCGGGCCGCGGAGCGCTCGCCCTGGGGACCCTCGTCGTCGCTCCGGCCGGGAACGACGGGCCGGCCGGGCCCGGTTACGGAAGCGTCTCGGCTCCCGCCGGGACGTCGGGCGTGCTCGGCGTCGCCGCATCCGACTCGCGCGGCCGGAGCCCGACCGTCCATGTCCTCTTGCGGGCGGGGCTACGGGTGCTCGCCTCCGGCGAGACCGCGCTCGCCGGCGCGGTCGGCCCTGACGACGTGGTTGCCGCCCCTGTCGTCGCCCTCGCGCGTCGCCAGATCGTCGAGGTGACGGGTGGGAATGCGCTCGATCGCCTCTTCGACCGTGCGGGCTACAGCCGCGTCGCCGGCGCCGCGGTGCTGCTCCCGCCCGGCCCGACCACTCCCGAAGCCGTGCGCGAGCTCGCGTCCGCCGGCGCGCGCGCGGTGCTCGTCGACGGCCCCATTCCCGCGGGGTCGCTCGGCGTCGACGAGCCTGTCGAGGTGCCGATCGTCGGGGTCAAGGCCGCAGCGGCCTCCGAGGTCCGGGTCGCCCTCGCCGCCGGCATCCCCGTCGAGCTCGCCGTCGGGGCGGCAGCCTTCGGCGCCAACCCGGAGCTGGGGGCGGTGGCGTCGTTCTCGAGCACCGGGCTCGCTCTCGACGGGGGCCTGGGGAGCGAGGTCGCAGCGCCCGGTGTCGGGCTCGTGACGGCTGTCCCCGGCCGTAACGAGGGCGGTTCAGCCCGGTACGGCACGCTGAGCGGATCGAGCGCCGCGGCCGCGGTCGTCGCCGGCTCGGCGGCGCTGCTCGCCGAGGCACGGCCCGATCTGGATGCCGCCGGATTGCGGGGCGCGCTCGTCGCCACGGCGCGGCGCGGGGTCGGGGGAACGGATCCGGGCCTCATCGACGCCGCCGCCGCGTCGTCCGTCGAGCTGATCGCGGTTCCGCCCGTCGCCGCGCTCGGCACCCTGATCGACGCGCGGCGCAAGACGACCGGGAGCATCACGCTCCGCAACGTCTCCCGTCGAGTCCTCGTCGTCAACATGCGGCCGGGGGCACGACCGGCGGGTGTCACCGTCCGGACGAAGCCCTCGCGCGTCGTACTCCGGCCCGGAGGAGAGCGGGACGTCGAGGTGTCGGTGACCGCGCGCGTGCGCCCGGCTGCGCCCGGGGCGCTCGAGGGAGCGCTGAGGGCGGTCGTCGGGCCTGGCACGAGGCTCCGAATCCCGTGGACCGCCGCGGTGCCCGTGACCCGTCCGCCGGTGGTCACTCGCGTGGTTCTCTCGAAGCGGAGGTTCACTCCCAGCGACCGCAAGCCCGCCGTCCTCAGGCTCGTCGCGGGACGGGTCGACGGCTCGGCCGAGCGGCCGCAGATCCTCCCGCTCGCGAGGCTCGAGATCGTGCTCTACCGAGGGAAGCGCCGCCTCGGCACGCTCGTGCGCCTGCGGGACGTGCTCCCCGGCCGCTACGCGTTCGGGATCACGGGCCGCGGTCCGCGCGGCGCGCGCCTTCGACGCGGCGCGTACGAGCTCCGCGTGCTCGGCGTACCGGTCGGCGGTGGAAGGGCGACCATCCTGAGGGTCCCCTTCCGCTTGACCTAGCGCTCGCGCGTATTGCCGGTCGATCATCTAGAGTCCTGAAGGTCGTGCGAGGCGCGCGAATCAGCCGATGAGCGCCACCGAGGCGGCCACTCACCTTCGCGAGAACCCGTTCTCGCTCGCACGCGGCCAGCTCCAGCGTGTGGGGGAGACGTTCGGCGTCGACCCGAACCTGACCAGGATCCTCGCGGACTGCAAGAAGACGGTCGAGGTGTCTGTCCCGGTTGCCATGGACGACGGCACCACGCGCGTCTTCGAGGGCTATCGCGTGGTGCACAACGTCACGCGCGGGCCGGCCAAGGGTGGCATCCGCTACCACCCCGGCCTGACACGGGACGAGGTCAAGGCGCTCGCGATGTGGATGACCTGGAAGTGCGCGCTGATGGGGCTGCCCTTCGGCGGCGCGAAGGGCGGCGTCGTGTGCGACCCGAAGATCCTCTCGGCCGGCGAGCTGGAGCGCCTGACGCGTCGGTACACGACGGAGATCATCAACGAGATCGGGCCGGAGAAGGACATCCCGGCGCCGGATGTCGGCACCAACAGCCAGGTGATGGCGTGGATCTTCGACACGTACTCCATGAACGTCGGCCACTCCGTGCTGGGCGTCGTCACGGGGAAGCCGCTCTCGATCGGGGGCTCCGTCGGCCGCGACGGCGCGACCGCCAGAGGCGTTCTCTACTGCATCCGCACCGCGCTCCAGAAGGAAGGTCGCCGCTTCCCGGACACGCGCGTCGTGATCCAGGGGTTCGGCAACGTCGGCCGCAATCTCGCGCGGCTCCTCTCCGAGGAAGGCGCGCGCGTGATCGCCGTCTCCGACACGAAGGGGGCGGTCGTCAACCAGTACGGCATCGACGTGCCCGCCGCGATCGCGCACAAGGCCGAGCACGCGGTGCTCGAGGGCCTCCCCGGCACGGAGGACGCGACGAACGACGACCTGATCGAGCTCGAGTGTGACGTCCTCGTTCCCGCTGCGCTCGAGCAGGTGATCCGTGCCGACAACGCCTCGCGCGTCCGCGCCCACATGATCTGCGAGGCCGCGAACGGACCCGACGACGCCGGCCGCCGACGAGATCCTCGAGGACCGCGGCATTCTCGTGCTTCCCGACGTGCTCGCCAACGCCGGCGGCGTCGTCGTGTCGTATTTCGAGTGGGTCCAGGGGCTCCAGGAGTACTTCTGGAAGGAGTACGAGGTGAACGCGAAGCTCAACGACATCGTCGTGCGCGCGTTCGAGGAGACCTGGTCGGCGCGCGAGCGCTTCGGAACGAGCATGCGGACGGCTGCCTACGGGCTCGCGGTGCAACGCGTAGCCGAAGCGACGACGACACGCGGCCTCTACCCATAGGCGATCGGCGCGATTTCGTGCCGCAGGTCGTCGTCTTCGTCGCTCAGGGCTGCCATCTTTGCGAAGCGGCGCTGGAGATCGTCGGGTCGGTCTGCGGGGAGGGCGTACGAGGTTGTGGATATCACGGGCGATACCGCTCTCGAGGCGCAGTATCGCGAGCGGATCCCTGTCGTCGAGGTCGATGGAATCGAGCGTTTCACGTACCTCGTGACGCCCGAAGGGCTTCGAGCGGCGATCGGGTAAGACGGTTCACGCGGCCGTCCTCGAGCGGGTGCGGGCAGAATGTGCGCCGTTGTCACAAACCCCCGGGAGGCGCAGGTGGCGGAACGCTTGACGGTTGGTGTCGCTGCGCGTTTGAGTCGGTACCTCCAGGTGCTCACGCAGGCGCGGAAGATGGGCAAGGACCGGATCTCCTCCCAGGAGATCGCCGAGTACACGAACATCAACGCGACACAGATCCGCCGCGACCTGTCCGGGTTCGGGAAGTTCGGCAAGCGCGGCGTGGGGTACTCCGTCGACTCCCTGCTCTCCGAGATCCGGAAGATCCTCCGCACGCAGGGCCAGCACAACATCGCCCTCGTCGGCGCAGGCCGGCTGGGCGGTGCGATCGCGTCCTCGCCGATCTTCGCCGAGCACGGCATCACGATCTCCGCCGTCTTCGACAGAGACCAGTCCAAGGTGGGTACGAACCTCGGCGGCGTCCCCGTGAGCGCTCTCGACGACCTCGACGAGATCGTGCGCGAGCGCAGCATCGTCGTCGGCGTCCTCGCCGTGCCGGCCGAGTCGGCTCAGGACGCGGCCGACCGCCTCGTCGCGGCCGGCGTCAAGATCATCTTCAACTACACCCAGGCGTTGATCGACTCACCCCCCGACGTGCAGATCCACACGTCGAACCCCGCAGTCGAGCTCCTCTACGCCCTGTACTTCCACCTCACGTAGACGATCCCGCACGGGCGCGCATTCTCGGCGCCGTGGGCCTCGCGGCCTTTTCCCATGCGGCAACGCGCCAAGATGACACCTCGAGAGACCCGATTTACCGTCTTCGATTTTCGTGACCGGCACCGTGGCGGGATCGAATGCCCGGGATCATCGTTGCACAGCCGAAAGCGCCGGAAAACGCAAGAATGACATCTCGAAAAGCGGTGAAATCGGTGCGGAAGTCCCCCATTTGGGGGATGGAGAGCTTCCGCCGGTCGGCGTACAACGAAGTCCGGTTCCGGGGAGCTTTGCGGGGATCTTTGGGGGCCGAGGGAAGGCGCGGCGAGGAGGGGGCTCCGCCGCACGGAGCAAAGGAGCCTATTGGGGGCATCGGCCTCTGCATGCCGTCGCAGGGGATGGATCCACGGCCTCGTCGGCCTGGTTGCCGTCCTCGTCGCACTCGCCGCCGCCACGGGAGTCCGGGCCGACCCGGGCGCGGAGGCGCATGAATCCACGCCCGCCGCAGAGAACGCGGCCGGCGGCTCGGGCGCCGGCGAGAGCACGCCTGCGGCGGAGAACAGCTCCCCTGCGGCGGAACGCCAGGTGGGCGAGCGAGCGAGAGCACGCCTGCGGCGGAGAACGCGGCGGGTGGCGCCGGGAGCCAGCGAGAGCACGCCTGCGGCGGAGAACGCGGCAGGTGGCCCGGCGCCAGCGAGAACACGCCTGCGGCGCAGAACGCGGCGGGTGGGCCCGGGAACAGCGAGAGCACGCCCGCGGCGCAGAACGCGGCCGGTGGGCCGGGGAACAGCGAGAACACGCCCGCGGCGCAGAACGCGGCCGGTGGGCCGGGGAACAGCGAGAACACGCCTGCGGCGCAGAATGCGGCCGGCGGCCCCCATTCGGAGACAGACCAGGGAGCGGGAGTGGGTCAGGCGGCCGGCGCGTCCGCGTCCGCCGCGCAGGAGCAGGTCGGCAACACACAGGTGACGGTGCGCGTCGACGAGCCGGGGGACGGGTCCCCGGTCGTCCAGCAGAACGAGGCCGACGCCGGAGCGCAGGCATCCGCGTCGGCGACGGTCGACACGCCCTCGAGCGAGGTTCAGCAGCAGGCGAGCGCCGAAGCGGGCGCAGCGCAGGAGGATGTCTCGAACACGGCCGTGATCGTCAGGGTCGGGAGCCCGGGTGACGACGCCGGCGTGACCCAGACCAACTCGGCTTCGGGCACGGCGGATGCGGCGGTCGGAGGCGAAAGTGCCGGGAGCTCGGCCACGGCGAGCGCCTCGCAGGAGGACGTGGGCAACACGGCCGTGTCCGTTCGCGTCTTCTCGCCCGGGGACGACGGCCCCGTAACGCAGCTCAACGACGCGTCGGCCGTCGCCGACGCGGGTGGTTCCGGAGTCGAGGACGCGACCGCGCAGCAGGACGGCGTGCGCAACACGTCCGTCTCGATTCGCGTCGAAAGCCCCGGCTCCGCGGCCCAGGTCTCGCAGCAGAGCCAGGCGAACGCCGACGGCAGCACCGCAGTCGCCGTGACCACTGACTCCGTCGACACGGTCGCTCACCGTCGCCGTCGCCGGCTCGGATCTCGAGCGGCCCGGGCCCGCCGGCCTCGTGATCTGGGAGTGGACGTGGACGTGGCAGGGCGACGAGGCGACCGGGCTCGACCTGACGGCAACCGCCGTGAGCTCCTGGGACTGGAACTGGAACGACGCGAGCGCCGGAGCCTCGAATCGAGGCGCGGCAACGTGACGTCGCGGGCCGCTCGCGCCGATGAGGCCGGGCGCCAGGCCGGGACGTGGGAGTGGAGCTGGCAGTGGTCACGTGAGGGCGTGCAGGGCTGGTCGTGGCTCTGGAACTGGCAGGAGACGCTGTCCTGCAGCTCCTGCATCTGGATCTGGAACTGGAACTGGACGTGGACGGGCCAGCCGCCCGTCAACACGGGCACTGGAGGGCCTCCGCAGATGTCATCTCCGGTTCGGGGCCGCCTCCGGGCCAGCTGAACGAGGCGCGCGCCACGGCAGAGGCCTCCGTGACGGCCGACGCAACGCAAATGGCCGCTCAGGAGGGCTCGGGACCCGGCACGCAGTTCGTCGGACAGCTCATCGAGGTCGGACAGGACGCCGAGGCTCGCGCAGAGGCCCGCCAGGAAGATGTCATCTCGATTTCGCGTGGCTTCGGCGCTCCTGGGCAGTCGAACGTCGTCGTCAGCGATGCGAGCGTCGTGCTCGACGCCTCCGTGCTGCAGGACGCCGAGCAGGTCCTCGTCGCAAACGACCTCTCCGTGGCCGATCAGTGGATCGGGCAGCAGGTCGAGGTCGGTCAGAGCGGGTCTGCGGACGCGATGTCATCTCAGAAGCACGCGACGCTGACGGGCCCGGGGACGCACGAGGCGTCGGGCCGGGCGTCCAGCGATATCGAATCGGATATCACCCAGCGTGGCTTCCAGGGCGGGCTCGTGGACGGCGGCAGCAACGAGCAGTGGGCCGGCCAGCTGGCGCTCGTGGAGCAGATCGCCGATGCGACCTCCACGGTCGTGCAGACCGGCACCGCTCCCTCGCGGCTCAAGGGCGGCACCGCCCGGGCATCGGCCTCCGCCGACGACATCGCGCTCGTCGAGCAGGTCTCCGATCAGACCGCAACGCGCGGCGGGGGGATGGGCTCGCAGCTCGTTCAGCAGCTTGTCTTCGCCGCGCAGGACGGCGAGCGCGCACGCGACCACGGCGCAGCAGGCAGGCGCCTCGGCGTTCCCGATCGCGTCGAGCGAGGCCGACGCCACGAATCGCGCAGCCGTCACCCAGATGGCGTCCCAGGTGGCAGTTGGGACGTCGGGCCTCGACGTCCAGGAGCTCGCGCAGCAGTCGATCGTCGTCCAGGTCGCCGCCGCGACGTCGGTCTCGAACGGTGGGATCGGCGGCAGGGCGACGGTGGTCAACTGCGCCGTGACGCAACAGAGCGCCGCCCAGGCGATCGGCCCCGCTGCTGCGCCGGCCGGGGCGGCGGATCTGACCACCTTCTGCTTCCCGGCCGCGCCGCCTCCGACGTCGTCGCCCGCGGACGCGCCGTCCTCCGACGGTCGACGGGGCACCGCCCGCTTCCGCTGTGCCGGTGAGCGGAACTGCCGCCCCGACGGCCGTGGTGACGGACGAGGACGAGCCGACCATCTTCCGCGGCGGTCGCGGGGCACTCCCCGCCGGGCCGCACGCCGCCACGCACGGCGCGCCCGGCCGGGTCACACCCTTCGATCGCCAGGCGGTGCCGCCCGAAGCCGGGCCGCCCGCACCGAACAAGCTTTCGGCCCCGCACTCCACGCAAGCGCGCCTCGACACGCGCCCGGGGAGCAACGCGGGGGCCGGAGACGCCGGCACGGAGCCGCCGCTCCCGCCGGCGGGGGACCCACCCATGTGGGTCTCTTCGCTCGCAGCTGCAGTGGCAGGCGCGGGGTCGACGGGGATCGCAGCGATCCTCCTCGCCTTCGCGCTCATGCCACCGCTCATGCTGCGGACACGAGAAGCGTCGGCCGTCAGGCGGCCGACGGACGTCTTCGCACCGGTCGACGTCCCGGTCTGACCCTTTCGCCACGCCAAGCCTGACCCGCCGGGCCCGGGCTCGACGGGCGACTGTTCATTCGGCTGTGACGAAAGGATGTGAGATACGTGTCACGCAGACTGCTCGCACTCGGAGTGCTCGCAGTCGGGCTCATGATTCCGTCGACGGCATTCGCGGCGGACTTCAACGGGTTCGACAAGGAGACTCTGAAGGCGAACGTCCAGGCGTCGATTCAGAGCGCGACGGTCGTCCAGACCGGCGTCGCGACGTCGGGACCTGCGACCGCCAACGGCGGCACCGCCACCGGCGGCGCCGGTACCGGCGGTTCCGGTGGGTACGTGAACACCGGCAACGACGGAACCTCCCAGAGCCAGAGCGCCTCGTCGAGCACCGGCGCGGCGACCTCCGGCGGCATCACGGGAGGCAACACGAGCTCGGTCGGCAACGACGGTGGCGACCTCTCGAACGGCAACTCCACAGAGGTCGACGTCGATGCGTCGAACGAGGCCGAGAGCGATGTCGATCAGGACGCCAACGGCGGCGACGCCGCGGCGGTCAACGACAACGAGGACGACAACACGTCCGTCGGCGGCGACGCAGAGAACAACTGCGGCGTCAGGGCCGGCGGCTGCCAGTCCTCGGACGGCGGCGACGGCGGCCGTGGCGGCAATGCCGACACCGGTCGTGGTGGTGACGCCTCGTCCGACTCGGGCAACGCCGTGGAACGGCGGCGCCGGTGGCGCCGGCGGAGCCGGGAGCCGGCGGAGCCGACCTCCGGCTGGCGCGGGTCTCGGTGGCTCCGGTGGCTCGGCACCGGTGGTTCAGGCACCGGCGGGGCCGGTGGCGACTGCGTGCACTCGCCGCGTCGACGTGCAACGGCGGCAACGGCACCGGCGGCACCGGCACCGGTGGAGCTGGCGGAACGCAGGCGGCGGCCCGGCAAGCGCCCCGGCGGCGCCGGCGGAGCCGGGCAGCAGGAGCTGCCGGCGGTGACCGGCGGCTCCACCGACTCGACCAACAACGGTGACGCCGGCGACCCCCGCGCAACGCGGTGGCGGCAGGGCCGGCGGCGACGGTGGCACGAACGACTGGCCAGACGGCCACAGGCGGCGTGCCGGCGACAGTCACTGACACGACGACGCAGACGCTTCGCAGCGTCGGCGAACGGTGGCAGCAACACGAACGGGAGCTTCACGGCTACCCAGGACGCCAACCCGACGACGACGACGACGTCGAACACGACCCAGAGCGGGGCCACCGGTCGCGGCGGCGACACGTACGGCGCTCTGAACAAGACCGGGGACGCGATCTCCGGTGGCAACCACACCAACGCGATCGGCGGCGACGTCATCGCGGCGGACACGGGCAACGGCAGCGCTGACGGTGGCAACGGCACCGGCGGCGATGCGGACGCGAACGGCGGCTTCGCCAAGAGTGGCGACGCCACGGTCGTGAACGTCGCGCTCGTCAAGCAGTCCTCCGAGCAGGAGATGAAGGTCTGGGACAACGACAAGTGGACGTCCTGGACCTTCGCAAGCAAGAAGCGCCACGACTGGTAGGCGCTCATGGATGAGAGAGACCGATCGCGCGAGATGACCACGACACCGAGACTCCCGGAACGACGAGGTCGCCTGACGGCCTCCGTCGCGCTGCGAGGATCGGTCGAGTGCGAGTCGCGTGCGGGCGGTCTCTGCGGCGAGGGAGCCACCGGGACCGCAGTCCCGACCCGCTGGTCGAGCCGCTCCCACGCCCGTCCCGGGACGGGCGGAGGCGCGAGCCGAGCGACGGGCCGGTGGGGGGACCGGTGGCGACGCCTCACCGAGATGACGAGTCCGCCGTCCGCCCGGGTGCACCCGGGGCGGGCAGGCGGGCGCGTCGGCCCGATCGTCCGCGCCGGCGAGGGTGCCGCCGAGCCTGGGGGCTCAGGCGACGCCCCCGCCGGCGACTCGGCGGTCGCCCACCCGGCACGGCCGGGCGTGCGGCCCGGCCGGCCGGCACTCGAGACACGAGACCGAGAGCACGTGATCGCCGACCCTAGCCCTGGGCACGGCGGCGTCGATCGTCCGCTTTTGCGACTGAAGTGTCGTCTAGCCTTCCCGCTTCATGGGCGAGACGAACAGCGCGGCACCCTGGACCCGACTCCTCGACGAGGCGCGCGAGCGCTTCGAGGCGGCCGAGGACTTCACCGTCTCGATCGAGGAGGAGTTCTCGCTCCTCGACCCGGAGACGCTCGACCTCGTCAATCGCTTCGAGGACGTGCAGGCCGCCTCGAAGGGGACGGCGCTCGAGCCGAATCTCGTCGGGGAGCTGATCGCATCCGAGGTCGAGATCAAGGTCGGGAAGCAGGCGTCGTTCGCCGATGTCCCGGCTGCGATCGCGGACCGTAGGGCCGAGCTGGCGGCGCTGCTCGAGCCGCTCGGGCTCGCGTTCGGCGCGACGGGCACGCACCCGTGGGCGCACTGGCGGGACCAGCGCATCATCGACACGCCGCACTACCGCCGAAACGACGAGCTACTCCAGTACGTCGTCTGGCGCAACAACAGCTTCGGGATCCACACCCACGTGGCGATTCGCGGCGCCGACCGCGCGGTACGCGTCACCTCCGCGCTCCGCAACTGGCTGCCGGAGCTCCTCGCCGTGTCCGCGAGCTCGCCGTTCCACGAAGGAGTCGACACGGGGCTCCACTCCGCCCGCACGCAGGTCTTCACCCGCGCCTTCCCCCGCTGCGGTGTGCCCGATCCCCTCCAGTCCTGGGACGACCACGCGGCGTACGTGCGCTTCCTCTACGAGACGGGCTCGGTCGACGAGCACACCCAGCTGTGGTGGAGCGTGCGCCCGCACCTCGCGTTCCCCACCGTCGAGATCCGGATCTGCGACGCGCAGCCCGACGTCGCTGAGGCCCAGTCCCTCGCAGCGCTGATGGTCGCGCTCACCGCGCGCTGCGCCCGGGCGCTCGACGAGGGAGAGCCCCTACCGGTGCAGCCCCCACGCCTGATCGAGGAGAACATGTGGCGGGCGATCCGCTACGGGCTCTCGGGCGACCTCCTCGATCTCGAGCGCGGGGACGTCCTTCCCGCGCGCGCGCGGGTAGAGCGGTTGATCGAGTGGGTGCTCCCGGTCGCCGACGAGATCGGCGCGACGTCCTGGCTCCGGCTCCCCGAGCGGAACGCGGCGGAGCGGCAGATCGCGCGGCGCGCCGAGGGCGCGAGCCTCCAGGAGATCTACGCCGAGGAGGTTCGCATGACGGTTCCGGCGCCCGGCTGATCCCACGCTCTGGTCGCCCCGCGCCGATGTCGGCGCAGGACACCGGCTTGTGCTGCATAATCCCCCGCGCTGACGCCGGTTCGGGCGTCACTTTGTGCGCCTTGACTCGGAGGATGGATGGACTTCTTCGTTGACCACGCCGTGCTGTTCGCGCTCGTCTGTGCGGGCGTCGCGATCGCCTACGGCCTGTACCTGACCTGGTGGCTGCTGAAGCAGCCCGCCGGCAACGCGCGGATGCAGGAGATCTCCCGCGCCGTCCAGGAGGGCGCTGCGGCGTACCTCAACAAGCAGTACACGACGATCGCGATCGTGGCCGTGGTGCCGTTCCTCGCGATCGGCTTCTACAACGAGCTCGGCTGGGGCACGGCGATGGGGTTCCTGATCGGCGCCGTGCTCTCGGCCGCCGCCGGCTTCATCGGGATGAACGTCGCAGTACGCTCGAACGTCCGCACCGCGGAAGCCGCGCGGGAGGGGATCGCGCCCGCCTTCCGGATCGCGTTCCGCGCCGGGTCGGTCACGGGCCTGCTCGTGGTCGGCCTCGGCCTGCTCGGCGTCGCCGGCTACTACGGGATCCTCACCGAGGTGTTCGACAACTCGCCCGAGTCGGCCGTCGACGACCTGATCGGGCTCGCGTTCGGCGGCTCGCTGATCTCGGTCTTCGCCCGGCTCGGCGGCGGCATCTTCACGAAGGCCGCAGACGTGGGTGCGGACCTGGTCGGCAAGATCGAGGCCGGGATCCCCGAGGACGACCCGCGGAACCCCGCGGTGATCGCCGACAACGTGGGCGACAACGTCGGCGACTGCGCCGGGATGGCCGCCGACCTGTTCGAGACGTATGCGGTGACCGCCGTCGCGGTCATGCTGCTGGGGACGGCCTTCCCGTCCGGCGAGCTCTGGCTCTACCCGCTCGCGCTGGGCGGCATTTCCATCCTCGCGTCCGTGATCGGCACCTTCTTCGCCCGGATCGGCCGGGGCGAGAACGCGATCATCAACGCGCTCTACAAGAGCCGTGATCGTCGCGACCGTCCTGTCGGCAATCGGGTTCATCCCGGTCACGCTCGCGTTCGACGGCGACCGGTTCTCGTTCTGGCAGCTCTACGTCCCGGCCCTGATCGGCCTCGCCGTCACGTTCCTCCTCGTCGCGATCACGGAGTACTACACGGGGTCGCGCTGGCACCCGGTCAAGAAGATCGCCGAGGCCTCGACGACGGGACACGCGACGAACATCATCGCCGGGCTCGCCTACGGCATGCAGGCGACCGCCTTCCCGGTGCTCGTGATCGCCGCAGGCGTCGTGAGCTCGTACTACGCGGTGGGCCTGGGCGACGGCGATCCGCACATCTACGGGATCGGCGTCGCCGTGATGGCGCAGCTCTCGATGACCGGCCTCATCGTCGCGCTCGACGCGTACGGGCCCGTCACCGACAACGCGGGCGGGATCGCCGAGATGGCGGACATGCCCGAGTCGGTGCGCGGCGTGACCGACCCGCTCGACGCGGTCGGCAACACGACGAAGGCCGTCACGAAGGGGTACGCGATCGGCTCGGCGGGCCTCGCCGCGCTGATCCTGTTCGACGAGTACGTGCGCGGGCTCGGGGACGAAGGCCTCAACGTCACGTTCGACCTCGCCGACCCGTGGGTGATCGCCGGCCTGTTCGTCGGCGGGATGATGCCGTTCCTGTTCGCCTCGCTGGCGATGACGGCCGTCGGCCGCGTCGGCGGAGAGGTGGTCGAGGAGGTCCGGCGCCAGTTCCGCGAGGACCCGGGCATCATGGAGGGCACGTCGCGACCCGACTACGCGACGTCGATCTCGATCGTCACGGGCTCCGCGATCAAGAGCATGCTCGTTCCCGCGCTCATCCCGGTGGTGATCCCGATCGTGGTCGGGATCACCAAGCCGGAGATGCTCGGCGGGCTCCTGATCGGGACGATCGTCACCGGTCTCTTCCTCGCGATCTCGATGACCTCGGGCGGCGGCGCCTGGGACAACGCGAAGAAGCTGATCGAGGACGGCGCGTTCGGCGGCAAGGGCTCCGAGGCGCACGCCGCGGGTGTCACCGGCGACACGGTCGGCGACCCCTACAAGGACACGGCCGGGCCGGCGATCAACCCGATGATCAAGATCGCGAACATCGTCGCGATCCTGATCATCCCGATCATCGCCTCGATCCACGGATGACGACGTGGGGGGGCTCCGCCCCCGAGGCTTTCCGGGCCGGCGACGTTGCGGCACCAGCAAGCCCGACGCGACCACCGCCGACGACCAGCCGTCGTCGCCTGCCGTCCCCACCTGCACGAGCCGCCGGTTCGAGACTCCTTCGAGCAGCCGGTCCGACGCCTTGCGCACCCTGACGAAGAACTGGACGTTCTTGCCGTTGAGCGGGAAATTCGGCTTGGGGTGTCATCCGCACCCGCGCCCAGCCGTCCCTCCCCGTGCGGACCTCTCCGGGCGAGGACGTGACCAGCGGGGTCGACCGGACGAAGACGAGGGCATCGCGCACGGCGTAGCCTCGCGTGTCGACGACACGGACACGCAGCACGATGGGGCGCTCCCGGGAGCGAACGGTCTCGGGCGTGAAGGCGAACGCGCCGGCGACCAGGCGCTCCGGCGGCGAGACGCTCGTCACCGGGATCGAGTAGGTCCCGCTCGGAAGCCGGATCGCTCCGGACGGGAGGTTCGTCGGCGGCCTGGGCGTGGTCGGCGTCGTCGGCGTGCCTCCCGACCCGGCGGCCTGCACCTGCGCGGTCGCGTTCGACGTCGCCGTCGCCGTGCCGAGCGTGTTGCGCGCGGTCACCTGCACCCGCAGGCGCCGGCCGAGGTCCGCCGCCGTGGCCACGTACTGCGTGCCGGTCGCGCCGGCGATCGGCGTACAGCTCCCGCCGGCGGCGTCGCAGCCCTGCCACGCGAACGAGTAGAGGAGCGGTGCAGCTCCGGTCCAGACCCCGGTCGTCGCCGTGAGCGTCGCGCCGACGCGCGGCGGAGCCGACGATCGACGGCAGGAACGTGTTGCGCGGCGCCGTCTGTGTCGGGGTGGTGGTCGTCGACGCCTGGATCGCGGCCGTCGCGTTCGACGCGACGGTCTGGGTGCCGAGGCTGTTCGAGGCGGTGACGCGGAAGCGAAGCCGTTGTCCGACGTCGTCGCTCGAAGCGATGTAGCTCGACGTCGTGGCGCCGGAGATGGGCGTGCAGTTCGAGCCGTCCGGGAGCCCGCCGTCGCCGCCGCAGCGCACCCACTGCTGCGCGAACGAGAGCGTCGCACCCGCCCAGGTGCCGATGCTGCCGGAGAGCACCCGTCCCACGCGTCGGGCGTGCCGCTGATCGACGGCTCGGCGGTGTTGCGCGGCGGCCCGGTCGACGTCGACTGCGTGACCGTGTCGGTGGGGTTCGACGTGGCGGTCGTCGAGCCCGCGCGTTCGTCGCCGTTACCTGGACGCGGAGCCGCTGCCCGATGTCGTCCGCCGTCAGCGTGTAGCTCGAGCTCGTCGCCCCGGGGATCGACGGGCAGTTCGAGCCGTCGGGCAGTCCGCCGTCCGCGCCGCAGCGCACCCACTGGTACGTGAAGGTGATCGTCCCGTGCCGCTCCACGTGCCGTTCGTGGTGCGTGAGCGTCGTCCCTTCGACCGGCGAGCCGGAGATCACGGGCTCGGCGGTGTTCACCGGGCGCGGTCGGCTCGGTCACGACCGCCGTCTGCGCCGACACGGCGCGCTCGCGAGCCGTCGCGCGTTCGTCGCCGTACCTCGACGCGGATCGTCGTAGCCGACGTCGCCGCCGGCGACGACGTAGTCTGTCGACGTCGCGCCGCCGATCGGAGCGCAGTTCACGCCGCGTCGTCGCAGCGCTGCCACGCGAAGGCGAACGTGATCGGGGCGTTCCGGTCCAGGAGCCCGTCGGAGGCCGTCAGCGTCTCGCCGACGACGGCGCGCCCGAGATGGTCGGCGGCGTGTTGTTCACCGGTGCCGCCTGGGAGCGCGCTTCCGCCCCGGTGCTCAGGATCGCCGCGACGGCGACCGCGCCGGCCACGAGCAGGAGGCTCCAGAGCAGTCGCCGATCGGTGGCGGCGGATGGCCTCTCCGGCCGATTGGGCTCGGACATGGTCGACTCCCTTCGTCTCGGTGGCTCCTCCCGGGCACGCGGGACTGCAGCCGCGGGTCGCGCAGCACCACTCGGTTCCGTCGTACGATCACCTCGGCTCCCCAGCCTCGTGGACACGCACACGTTAGGTCGTTCGTGCACGTTCCACAACGTGGCCGGTCGTCGCACGCGTCGCGTCGACGGCCCGCCCGCGGCGTCAGGCGTACACTCGCGGCCGTGCCCGGTGGCCGACGGCGGCGCGAGGTGCAGATGGAGCGTGTGCTCGGGACGCCCGCGCTCTTCGCCACCGCCTACGGCAACGTCGGCTCGTCGATCTACTACGCGCTCGGCCTCACGGCGGTCTTCGCGCTGGGGCTGACGCCGCTCGTCTTCGTCCTCGCCGGGATCGTCTTCGCCGCCACCGCCGCGACCTACGCGGAAGGGACGGTGCGCTTCCCGGAGGCGGGCGGCTCGTCGAGCTTCGCGCGCCATGCGCTTCAACGAGCTCGTCAGCTTCGGCGCCGCATGGGCGCAGATGCTCGTCTACATCGTCACGATCGCGACGTCCGCGTTCTTCGTCCCGCACTACCTCTCGATCTTCTGGGAGCCGCTCAACACGAACCCGTGGGACATCGTCGGCGGCGCGATCGTGATCGTCGTCCTCGTCGCGCTCAACATCGTCGGCGTGCACGGAGGCGGCGAAGCTCTCGATCAGCCTGGCGGTGATCGACTTCGCCACGCAGGTGCTGCTCGTGCTGCTCGGCTTCGCCCTCGTGCTTCAGCCCGGAGATCCTCGATGGACAACGTCCACTGGGGCGACGGCGCCGACCTGGGCGAACCTCGCGATCGCGATCCCGGTCGCGATGCTGGCCTACACCGGCGTCGAGACCGTCTCCAACCTCGCGGAGGAGGCGCGCGAGCCGCAGCGAGAGCGTGCCCGAACGCGTACAAGCTCGTCGCCGCTCGCGGTCTTCGCGATCTACTTCACGCTGCCGCTGATCGCGCTCTCCGCGCTGCCGTTCGAGGAGATCGACGGGGAGCTGACGACGCTTCTCGCCCTCCCGCCCGAGGAGGGAGGCTACGCGAACGACCCGATCCTCGGCGTCGTCGAGAACATCGGCCTCGAAGGGCTGCCTGCTCGACGCTGCTGAGGTCTACGTCGGCGTGCTCGCCGCGACGATCCTCTTCATCGCGACGAACGCCGGGATCATCGGCGCCTCGCGCATCACCTACTCGATGTCGACCTATCGGCAGATGCCGGAGGTCTTCCGGCGCCTCCATCCGCAGTTCAAGACGCCGTATCTCGCGCTCGTCCTGTTCGCCGGGATCGCGCCGATCGCGATCCTGCTCCCCGGTGACGTCGAGTTCGTCGGCACGCTCTACGCGCTCGGCGCGACGCTGTCCTTCACGGTCGCGCACGCGTCGATGGTGCGCCTGCGGACGAAGCCGGACCCGGCAGTCGCCGTACCGCGCGCGGCCGAACCTCACGCTGGGCGGGATCGACTGGCCGCTGTTCGCGGTCTTGGGCGGGCTCGCGACGGGGGCCTCGTTCGTCGTGATCCTGGTGCAGAACCCCCTCACGCGATGGGTCGGGCTCGGCTGGATCGTTGCCGGGCTGGTCGGGTACGCGATCTACCGGCGCCGTTGGGTGCGCGCCCCGCTGACGGAGACCGTGAAGGCGCCGCCTGCGTTCGGCGCGGCGCTCGCGCTCGAGTACCGGCGCATCCTCGTCCCGGTCGTGCCCGGGCGCCCGTCCGACGACGCCCTCGACCTGGCGTGCCGGCTGGCGGCGGAGCGGGGCGCCCGTGTGGTCGCGCTGACCGTGATCGAGGTCCCGCTCGAGCTTCCCCTGGAGGCGGAGCTTCCCGACGAGGAGCGCCAGGCGCACGAGGAGCTCGACGAAGCCGTCGCGATCGGCGACACGCTACGGCGTGCGGGTCGTCGGACGGCTCGTGCGCGGCCGGAGCGCGTCGGCGGAGATCGTGCGCGAGGCCGAGCGCCGCGGCACCGAGATCATCGTCCTCGGGTCGCCGCGCAAGGAGCTCGACGAGCCGCCGCCGCGGCGTCTTCGGCTCGACCGTCGACCGTGTCGATGCGGAAGGCACCGTGTCGCGTGATGGTCACCGCGTCGCGCGAGCGGAGCGCGGCATGAGCTGGTACAGCCGGGCGGTGTACGTCTTCGGTGCGGTCTTCGTCCTGATCGGCATCGCGCTGCTGGTCCTCACCGCCTCGAGAGGGGGCGGCGTCGTCGGTCTCGTGCTGGGCGGCGCTGTTCCTCGCGCTCGGCGTCGCGCGCATCCAGTTCGAGCGCGCCAGGAACGGGGCGGCCGCTGATGGCCAGGAAGGTGCGCGGCTTCGAGCGGGTGCTCGACGCGCCGTCCCTCTTCGCGGTCGCCTACGGGGAGCTCGGCTCCTCGATCTACGTCGCCCTCGGCATCGTCGCCGCCTTCGCGCTGGGCCTGACACCCGTCGTGCTCGCGCTCACGGGCGTCGTGTTCGCGCTCGTCGCGCTGTCCTACGCCGAGGGGACGGCGGCGATGCCGGAGACCGGCGGCGCCGAGACCTTCGCGCGGCGCGCGTTCAACGACCTCGTGGGGTTCGTCACCGGCTGGGCGCTGTTCCTGGACTACCTCATCGTGATCGCCCTCTCGGCGCTGTTCCTGCCGCACTACGTGGGGGCGGCCCTCGGCGCCGAGAGCCTCCGCGACTCGCCCGTGGGACGTCGTGGTCGCCGTCGGGGCGATCGCGGCGATCGGGGCGGTTCGGCTGGTGAGACGGGCGCGCCTGCACCGGCCGGCGCTGGTCGTCGCGCTGCTCGACCTCCTCGTGCAGCTCCTGATCGTGATCCTCGGGCTCGCGCTCGTGTTCTCGCCCGGCACCCTCGTCGACGGGCTCTCGCTCGCCCCCGGGCAGGAGTGGCTCGACGACCTCCTGTTCGCGATCCCGCTCGGCTTCCTCGCCTACACCGGGCTGGAGACGGTGGCCAACCTCGCGGAGGAGGCACGCGAGCCCGGGCGCACGCTGCCGCGCTCGCTCTTCTCGGCGATCGGCCTCGTCGTCGTCCTCACCGTGCTGATCGCGGTCGTCGGCGTGAGCGCGTTCCCGGCCGAGGACGGGACCTCCGAGCTCGGCGACGAGTGGCTCGAGGCGCCGCTCGTCGGGATCGTGACCGCCTTCGACGGGTCTCTGCCCTCGGGGCTGGTCGAGGTGCTGCGTGTGGCGGTCGGGCTGTCCTCGGGCCTGATCCTGCTGATGGCGATCACGACGTCGATCTCCGGATGCGCGCGGCTGGCGCACTCGATGGGGACACACGGGATGCTGCCGCGAGAGCTCGGGCGCCTCGAACGGAGGACGCTCGTCTCCCGCCAGTCGATCGCGGCGATCGCGCTCGTCGCGATCGCCTTCGTCCTCGCCGGTGCGGCCGTCCCCGACGAGGCGCAGTTCCTCGCGAGCACGTACTCCTTCGGCGTCCTGCTCGCCTTCACGTTGGCGCAGCTCGCGGTGATCGCCCTGCGACGACGCGAGCCAGACCTGCCGCCGTCCTTTCCGGGCTCGGCCCGACGTCCGTCTGGGAGGCGTGGACGTGCCCGCTGGCTGCTCTTCTCGGGGCACCCCTCACGGCGGCCGTGTTCGTGCTCGCGATGGTCACGCACGAGGGCGCCCGCTACGCCGGCCCTGCCTGGCTCGCGCTCGGGCTCGTCGTCTACGCAGGGACGCGCTGGCGCGAACGGCGAGGATTCCTCGAGGGCGTCGACCCGCGCGCCGCGCTGCCCGTGGGCACGTCGTTCCGACGGATCCTCGTCCCGATGAAGCTCGGCGACATCGGGGAGGAGATGGTCGCGACCGCGATCGCGCTCGCGAAGGAGAGCGGGGCGGAGGTGGACGCGATCACGGTCGTGCAGGTGCCAGCGGGCGAGGGCGCTCGACGCGGCGCTTGCTCCCGCCGTCGCAGAGCGCGCCGAGGCCGCGGTCGCGGAGGCTCGAGGCCTCGGAGAGGAGAACGACGTCGTGGTGCGCGCAGAGGCAGTGCGCGCGCGCTCGATCGGGCACGCGATCGTGGAGGAGGCGACCCGCCGCGGTGCGGACCTGATCGTGCTCGGCTCGTCGCCGCGGTGGCGTCGGCAGTCCCGGTTCTTCTCACCGACGGTCGACCACGTGCTCCACCACGCACCGTGCGAGGTGCTCGTCGTCGCGTTCCCCGACGGTGTGCTCGAGGAGTACCCTCAATCGGCATGAAGGTCGTGATCGTGGGCTGCGGCCGGACCGGCTCGTCCGTCGCGATCGACCTCGCCGCCGACGGGTGGGACGTCACGTGCGTGGACGACGACGAGACGGCGCTCGCCCGGCTCGGCGAGTGGCGCGGCGGCTTCGTCGTCGGGCACGCGATGGACCTCGAGGTGCTCGAGCGCGCCGGAGTCGCGAGCGCCGACGCGGCGGTCGTCGCCACGGACGGCGACAACACGAACCTCGTGGTGGCCCAGGTCCTCAAGCGCCGCTACGGAATCGAGTGTGTCGTGGTGCGCGTCCTCGACCCACGCCGGGCGGAGTTCTACGCGGAGCGCGGGCTGCGGACCGTGTGCCCGACGAAGACGGCGATCGTGACCGTCACCGACATCGTCCGCGCGTGCGACGCGGCCCCGGTCGGGCAGCTCGAACTGATGTACGCCGTCGTCGCGGGGGGCGGGAAGGTCGGCGCGAACATCACGCGCTCGCTCGTCCGCATGGGCCACGAGGTGACCCTCGTCGAGCAGCGCCGCGACCGGTTCGAGCTGCTCGAGGCCGAGCTCGGGCCTATCGTGCTGCTGGGGGACGCGACCGAGATCCACGTCCTCGAGCTCGCCGGGATCGCACGGCCTCCGGAGATCATCCTCGCGGTCACGGGCGACGACGAGGACAACATCGTGATCTCCCAGATCGCCAAGGAGCGCTACGGCGTGCCCAAGGCCATTGCCCGCGTCAACGACCCCCGCAATCAGGCGCACTTCGACATCCTCGGGATCACGCAGACGGTCTGCGCGACCTCGGGACTCCTCGGCCTCGTCGAGCACGAGGTCCCCCAGCACGGGCTCGTCAAGCTCCTCGAGCTGCGCGGGGAGGGCCTCGAGCTCGTCGAGCTGCTCGTTCACGCCGACGCGCCGGCAGCGGGTAAGCGTGTCGCCGGCATCGCGCTGCCCGAGGGGGCAAAACTGGTATCGGTGACGCGGAACGGCGTGGGTGAGATCGTCCGGGACGAGACCGTGATCCGCCCCGGCGACCAGGTGGTCGCGATCCTCAAACCGGGGCTGGAGGACCGCCTGCGCCGCGCCGTCGTCGGTGCGTAGGAACGGGAGGAGCTCGCCGGGCGGCTGACACTTCGGAGCGGCCCATCGGGGAGAATGGTCGGCGATGACTCTCGCCGAGCTCGCCGTCACGGTCGCGGTGCTGGGAGTCCTGGGGTTGGCGGCGAGCCGCTTCGGCCTGTCCGCGATCCCCGCGTACCTCTTCGCCGGGATCCTGCTCGGCCCCAACGAGCCGACGTTCATCAGCCTCGTGCAGCCGACCGAGGTGACCGCGTTCGTCGCGGAGATCGGCCTGATCTTCCTCCTGTTCTTCCTCGGCCTGGAGTTCAGCGTCGAGCGCCTCGTGCGCAGCGGGCGCCACGTCGGCCTCGGCGGGGCCGCCGACGTCGCGATCAATGCCGGGCTGGGGCTGCTCGTCGGTCTCGCCGCGTTCGGGCCGAGCTTCGCCGCGCTCGTCGTGGCCGCGTGCGTCTACGTCTCGTCGAGCGCGATCGCCGTCAAGGCGCTGATCGACTTCCGGCGGCTGGCCGACGACGAGACGGACCTCGTGCTCGCGATCCTCCTGTTCGAGGACATCGCGATCGCCGCGGTGCTGGGCTTCGTCGCGACGGGCGGCGGCACCGTGGGGACGACGTCCTGGGTCGCCACCAAGGCGCTCCTCTTCGTCGCCGCCTCGCTCGCCGCGTCGCGCTGGCTCGGCGGGCCGATCGGGCGGCTCCTGGGGCGGCTGGAGCTCGAGTTCTTCCTGCTGGCCGTCTTCGGGTTCGTGATCGGCATGAGCGCCATCGCGAAGGAGCTGGAGATGTCCGAGGCGGTGGGCGCGCTGATGGCGGGCGTGATCCTCTCCGACAGCGGGGTCCGCACCGAGATCGAGCAGCGCTTCTTCTCGGTGCGCGACGTGTTCGCCGCGCTGTTCTTCTTCACGTTCGCCCTGACCATCGACCTCGGCAGGATCCCGGACGTCGGCTGGATCGTGCTGCTCGCGCTGGCAGCGACGGTCGTCGGCAAGGTCGGACGTCGGCGTGATCGCGGGCCGGCTGGGCGGCTTCACGGCGCGGCAGGGGATCAACGCGGGCGCGGCGCTGGTGGCGCACGGCGAGTTCACGATCATCCTCGCGCAGCTCGCCGCCGGCAACGCCGCCCTGTCGCTGGCGCAACGCGACGAGATCGTCGCGTTCGCGGGGATCTACGTCCTCGCCAGCGCGACGATCGGGCTGCTCGTGATGAAGGAGTCGAAACGCCTGGGCCGCGTCCTGCGACCGGCGGCGGTCCTGGAATGACGCCGCGGACTGACCGGTGCCACCGCGCCGCTGCCCAGGCGCCGCCCCCGGCGCGACCGTCCGGCGGGGTGCTTCACTGTGTGAGAGGGTCCAAGGAGGATCGATGCCACTCGAGCTGAAAGAGACGCGCCTGCCTGGGGTCGGCGTGAAATGGACGATGACGCCCGCCTCCGGCAGCCGCGTCACCGTGATCCAGCACAACGACGGCGAACGTGAGGTGTACGTCCACCGGCGCGCGCGCGACGAGGAGCCGGCGGTCGTGCTCGAGCTCCACGACGACGAGGCCCGCCAGCTCGGCGCCCTGCTCGGCGGGGCCTACGAGCGCCCGAAGATCGTCGAGGAGCTCGAGATGGCGCTCGGGGAGTTCCAGATCGAGTGGATCAAGGTCCCGAACGGAAGCTGGGCGAACGGGCGGACGCTCGCCGAGCTCGCATTCCGGAAGCGGACCGGCGTCACGGTGATCGCGATCCTCCGCGAGTCCGAGTCGATCGCAGGCGCCCAGCCCGATGACGTGATCCTCGACGGTGACACGATCGTCGTGGTCGGCAAGGCGGGGCAGTTCGGGAAGGTGCGAAAGCTGCTCACGAACGGCCCCGAGGACGAGGAAGAGCCCGAGGGGTAGGAGCAGGCGCCCTCCGGCCTGCCTGCGCGATCAGACCCTCCAGTACCCGCGCGTGAGCAGCACCAGGACGGGCAGCACCTCGAGGCGGCCGATCCACATCAGGACCGCCATCACGACCTTCGAGAAGTCGCTGAACGGGGCGTAGCTCCCCATCGGCCCGGCGAAGCCGAGGCCGGGCCCGACGTTGCCGAGCGTCCCGGCGGACGCGGCGATCGCCTCGCTGATGCCCAGCTCGACCTCGGAGAAGCGGGCATCGATGGCGAGCAGCGCGGCCCCGACGATGAAGATCCCGATGTACATGAGGACGAAGGCCAGCACGGCTCGCAGCGTCCGCTCGTCGACGGGCCCGCGCGTTCAGCCGGATCGGCATCACGAGCTCCGGGTGGATCGTCTGCCGCAGCTCCCTTCGGAGCAGCCGTCCGACGAGCAGGTGCCGCACGATCTTGACGGAGCCGGTCGGCGAGCCGGCCGACGCGCCGACGAACATCAGGCCGATCATCGCCATCACGCTGAGCGTCGGCCAGTCGACGTAGTCGGTGATCGCGAACCCCGTCCCCGTCATCAGCGACGTCGTCTGGAAGAACGCCTGGCGGACCGCCTCCTCGCCGGCGAAGAGATCGGCATGGACGAGCTCCACGAAGACGAGGATGGAGCCGAGCAGCAGCAGCGCCCCGTAGAGACGCGCCTCCTCGTCGCGACCGAGCGCACGCGGGGTCGCGGCGGACGATCGCCCGGTAGAGGAGGGCGAAGTTCAGCCCCGCGAGCGCCATGAAGAGCGCGACCACCCACTGCGTGACCGGCGCGAAGACCTCGAGCGAGCGGTTCTCGGTGGAGAACCCGCCCAGCGGCATCGTGGTGAGCGCGTGGGCGAGCGCCTCGAACGGGCTCAGCTCGTCGTCGAGGCCGCTCCAGCCGATGACGAGGAGGATCCCGATGAGCACGAGCGTGAGCCCGATGTAGAGCAGCCAGAGCCGCCGCGCCGTGTCACGGATCCGCTCGGCGAGCTGGTCGACCTCGGGCCCCGGGAGCTCCGACTCGAACATCTGGCGGCCGCCGATCCGAAGCCGCGGGAGCACCGCGAGCGCGAGCACGATGATCCCCATCCCGCCGATCCACTGGCTCAGCTGTCGCCAGAGGAGGATCGAGTCTGTCCAGGGCTTCGACGTCCGCCACGACGCTCGCCCCCGTCGTCGTGAACCCGGACATTCCCTCGAAGAGCGCGTCCACGGGATGCGACAGCTGGGGCTCGTCGGAGAACAGGTACGGCAGGGACGCGTAGACCGGGGCGAGGAGCCATGTGAGCGAGACGACGAGGTAGCCCTCGCGGAACCCGATCGGCGCCGCGGTGCGGCGGCGGCCGAGGCGCGCCAGGCCGAGCCCGATCCCGCCGGTGATCCCGCCGGCGGCGAGGAACGGCCACACCGGCTCGCCGTAGCCGATCGCGGCGGCGGCCGGGAGGAGGGCCGAGAGGCTCAGGTAGGCGAGTAGGGTGCCCGTCAGCCCGAGCGCCCCGGCCAGGTCGATCCCGAGCCTCGCCCGCGCTCCGATGCGGGCGGCGCGGTACGGGCTCAAAGCACCTTCTCGACCGTCGGGCACCCGCGACCGCTCGGTGAACACGATCACCCGGTCACCGGCCTGGAGGACCTCGTCGCTCCGCGGGAACAACGCGTGGCCGTCCCGCACGATCGCTCCGATCAGCGCACCGCGGATCGGCATCTCGCGGAACCGGAGCCCGACGTACTCGCTCGTCGGCTGGGTCGTGATGTCGAGCACCTCGTAGCGATCGCCCTCGAGCATGGCCACCTGCTGCGTACGCGGGTCGTGTGCGAAGCGGACGATCTCCTCCGCCGTCACGCCGCGCGGGTTGATCGTGACGTCGACGCCGGAGAGCTCGTAGACCGGAGTCGAGATCGCGTCGTGGACGATGGCGATCGTGAAGCGCACGCCGTGGACGCGGGCGAGAGTCGCCGCGTAGTGGTTCTTCGCGTCCTCCTTGATCGCGAACACCGCCGCCTGTGCCCGGCCGATCCGCTCGCGCTCGAGGAAGTCGGCGTCGATCCCGGTCGTGCTGTAGACGCGACACGCAGGCAGTTCCTCGGCGACCTCGCGTGCCCGTTCGCGGTCGGGCTCGATCAACCGGACGCCGATCCCCTGCGTGGTCAGCATGCGCGCGATCGCGGTGCCCACCTGACCGCCTCCGAAGACGACGACGTCCTCGACGACGCCTTCCCCGGGAGCGAGCAGCGCGCCCCACGTCCCTCGCGGCCTGCGGCGACCCGATCACGACGATTCGGTCGCCCTGCTGGATCACGTCGCGCGCCGCCCGGGAGGGTCAACGAGTCCCCGCGGATGATCGCGAGCACGCGCGACTCGTCGGGGAGGCGCGCCTCGCGCAGCGGCAGACCGACGACGGCGGGATCGGCGCCCTTCGGGGATCTCGAACTCGACGATCTGCACCTGGCCGTCGGCGAAGACGTCGGTCTGCCGCGCGGTCGGCATCCCGATCGAGCGCGAGACCGCGTGGGCGGTCTCGAGCTCCGAGGAGACCGCGAAGTCGACGTCGAGGCGCCCCTCCCGCCAGAGGTCGATGTACTCGACGTTCGAGGTGCGGATCACGATCGTCGCCCGCGGCGCCTCGACCCGCGCGAACGAGCACGCGACGAGGTTCACCTCGTCCCGCGACGTGCAGGCGATGAAGAGATCGGCCTCGCTCGTGCCGGCCTGCTGGATCGCGCGGCGGCTCGCGCCGTTCGCCTCGATCGTGCGCAGGTCGTAGCGGTAGGCGAGCGGCTCGAGCCGCTCCCGCACGGTGTCGATCACCGTCAGGTCGTGCTCGCCGTGGAGCGCATCGACGATGGTCGACCCGACCTGCCCTGCACCGACGACGACGATCTTCACGCCGCGCGGGAGCCTACCCCTCCGCCGTCGCACGGCAAAAGCCCCGCAATGGGTACCCTCGGTGCGATGCGTCGGGTCGCGCTCGCCCTCGTGCTGCTGGTCGCCGCGACCTCGGTGGGCGCGGCGCTCGCCCGCGACGCCGCGACGCCGCGGCTCGTCCCGCTGGTGCGCGGGTTCGACACGCCGGTGTTCGTCACGCAGGCGCCCGGGCAGCCCGGCCGCTTCTACGTGGTCGAGCAGGGCGGCCTCATCCGGATCGTCGAGCAGGGGAGGATCCGCCGCGCCCCCTTCCTGGACGTCCGCTCCCGGATCGTCTCGGGAGGGGAGCAGGGCCTCCTCGGGCTCGCCTTCCCACCTGATTTCGCCCGCACCGGGCTCTTCTACGTCAACTACTCCGGTCGCCCGAACGGCGACACGGTGGTCGTGCGCTACCGGGCGCGCTCGGGCCGGGCCCTGGCCTCGAGCCGGCGCGTGATCCTCACGGTCGGCCAGCCGTACGCGAACCACAACGGCGGCCACCTGCTGTTCGGTCCCGACGGGAGGCTCTGGATCGGGCTCGGCGACGGAGGCTCGGGCGGAGACCCCGAGAACCGGGCGCAGAACATGGACACCTTCCTCGGGAAGATGCTGCGCCTGAACGTGAGGCTGGCGTCACCGACGCCCGAGATCGTGGCGCTCGGGCTCAGGAACCCGTGGCGGTACAGCTTCGACCGGCGGACGGGTGATCTCTGGATCGGCGACGTCGGGCAGAACCAGATCGAGGAGATCGACCGGCTGCCCCGTGCCACCTCGGCCGGGCTCGTCAACTTCGGCTGGGACGTCTACGAGGGGAACGCGCGCTTCGAGGACAAGGCCCTCGGCCCGGGCACGCTCGTCCAGCCCGTCGCCCAGTACTCCCACGGCCAGGGCTGCTCCGTGACCGGCGGCTACGTCTACCGCGGCAAGGCGGTTCCACGGCTCGCCGGCCGGTACGTCTACGGCGACTACTGCAGCGGCCGGATCTGGAGCATGCGGGCGACCGGTGGGGCTCCTCGCCTCGAGCCGGTGCGGGTCGAGGGTCTCAGCTCGTTCGGCGAGAGCCTCTCGGGCGAGCTCTACGTCGTCTCGCACGAAGGCACGGTCTACCGCTTCGCGCGGTAGTTTGCTCGCCAAGCAGGATTCGGCAGAGCCGAATCCTGCGGCTTGATCCCCGCCTTCGGCGGGGCACATCCCTGAAGGCGCCCACGATCGTGGTCGCGACTGCATCGCGGCGTCGGGAGCGTTCTGTTAGCCCGCGCGGCGGCGCACCTGAGGTGACTGGCCGAGCGCGGCGTAGGCGACCGCGTTCAAGGAGTCGTTCAGGGCACGGAGCTCGCGACTCACCTGGAGCAGCCCCTCGTTCGCCTCGAGCCGCGCGTCGATCCGCTCGAGCTGCGCGGCGATCCGGTCGAGCCGCTCGAGCAGCGCGTCCAGCTGGCGGTCCGGGACGTCGTGCCGTTCCATGGACGTCATTCTACGGAGCGAGCTCGATCAGCCTGGCGCGCGTGTCGACGACCGTTGCGTCCTCTCCGAGGCGCTCGCGAAGCCGGTCGAGCGCTCCTTCCCCCGCCTCGATCGCCTCGACGCGCCGCGCGGCGCCCAGCTGCGAGACGGCGATGACCGCAAGCTCCCGCGGCGCGTCGGTGAAGACGCCGAGTCGTACCCCGCCGGCTTCCAGGGCGCGGAGCGCGGCGCTCACCTCGGCCGCCGGTCTCAGGTAGATCGTGGCCCGGTCCGCCGCGTACCGCTCGAGGAGCGTGCGCCAATTGCGCGCCGCGCTGCGATCGAGGGCGACGGCCGCGGCGATCCGGTCCTCGGGCAGCTGGCCGGGCGCGAGCTCCAGGACGCGGCCCGCATCCTCGAGCCAGTCGCGCCACAGCGGGCGCGTGTCGCCCAGGGCTCCGTCGAGGTCGAGCAGGAGCGCCGTCACCCGGTGCGCCTCCGCGCGGACAGGCGCTGCCACGCGAGCAGGCCGGCGACGATGCCCGCGGTGTCGATGAGGACGTCGAGCGGGGATCCGTGGCGTCCCTCGACGAACACCTGGTGCACCTCGTCCGACACCGCGTAGAGCACGCCCAGCGCAAGGGCGAGACCGGGTCGGCGCACGGCGCGGCCGAGGAGTGCGCCCAGGATCGCGTACTCGGCGACGTGCGCGAGCTTGCGGAGGATCGTGTCCCAGGTGCCGAGGTCGGTGCCCAGGCTCGGCACGGAGGAGAAGGCGAAGATGACCGCCGCCCAGGCGACGACGGGAAGCCAGGTGGAGAGCGGGGAGCGGCTGGCGGTCGCGGCCGGAGTGGACACCGTGGGATGGTAGGCTCGGCGCCACAGACGGAGCGCGGTGAGGGAACCCGGTGCAAGTCCGGGACGGTCCCGCCGCTGTGAGGAGGAGACGCTCTCCCGCCACGACGCCACTGGCCCTCCGGGGCCGGGAAGGCGGCGGGGGAGGGAGCCCCGAGTCAGAAGACCTGCCGCTCTCCGCACATACCCGAGCCCCCTCGAGGACAGGGAGGAAGGAGATGGACAGGTGTCACCACGACTCGCGCTAGCGGTGGCGTCACTCGTGCTCGCGCTCGTGCCGTTGTCGGGCGCGGCAGCAGCCACGGGCACATCACAGGCGACCCCGTTCCCGGCGACGATCACGGCCGCCAACGGCAAGGTCACGATCTCACGGCGACCGACTCGGATCGTGTCGCTCTCGCCGACGTCGACGGAGTCGCTCTTCGCGATCGGTGCGGGGCGACAGGTGATCGCGGTCGACGACCGGTCGGACTATCCGAAGAACGCGCCCAGGACCTCGCTGTCGGGGTTCACGCCCAACGTCGAGGCAATCGCGGCGTACAGGCCCGACCTCGTGGTCGTCGCGGACAATCCGAAGGATCTGGTCGCTGCGTTGACGAAGCTCGGCATCCCCGTGGTCTTCCACAAGCCGGCGACGACGTTCCGCGGGGCCTACCAGCAGATCCGCCAGCTCGGCACGGCGACGGGCCACGGGCCGCGTGCCGCGTCGCTCGTCTCGAGAATGAAGACGCCAGATCGCGCGCGTCGTCGCCAAGCGCAGGCCCGCAGCGGTCGGCGCGAGTGTCTACCACGAGCTCGACCCGAGCTTCTTCTCCGCGACCTCGAGCACCTTCGTCGGACGCGTCTACTCGCTCTTCGGGCTCGAGAACATCGCGGACGCCGCGCCCGGCGGATCCGAGTACCCACAGCTCTCTCCCGAGTTCATCGTCTCGTCCAACCCGGATCTGGTCGCGCTCGCCGACTCCGTCTGCTGTGGCCAGAACGCGGATACGGTCGCCGCACGGCCCGGTTGGTCGGGCATCAAGGCGGTGCGGAACCGGGCGATCCTGCGGATCGACGACTCGATCGCCTCCCGCTGGGGCCCGAGGCTCGTGAACTTCGTCCGTGCAGTGGGCACGGCACTGGGTCGACTCGGCACATAGGGCGTGTCGCGCGTGAGCGCGATCGAAGCGAAGCCGGCCGTCGGCCCCGTCGAGACGGTTCGGGCACGAGGCGTCTCGCCCGCGTGGGCGCTTGCGGCGACCGGCTTCCTCGTCGCGTCGCATCATCGTCGGCGTCCTCGCCGGGCCTCTCGACATCGGCGTCGGCGACGTCATCCGCTCGGCCCTCGCGCGACTCGGGATGGTCGGACTCGACCCCCCTCGATGCAACGGAGGAGTCGATTCTCTGGGAGCTCCGCATCCCGCGGGTCGTGCTCGCCGCGCTCGTGGGCGGCATGCTCGCGCTCGCGGGCGCGACCTACCAGGGCGTGTTCCACAACCCGCTCGCCGATCCGTACCTCCTCGGCGTGGCGGCGGGCGCGGGTCTCGGCGCGACGCTTGCGATCTCGTATCTCCCTCGCCTGCTCGCGGGACAGCAGCTCCTCCCGATCGCCGCGTTCCTGGGTGGTGCCGCCGCAGTCGTGGTCACATGGGCGATCGGTCGCTCGGCCGGTCGGGAGCGTGACGCCACGACGTTCGTGCTCGCCGGTGTCGTCGTGGCGAGCTTCTTCACCGCACTCCAGACGTTCGTGCAGCAGCAGAACTCGGACACGCTGCAGGAGGTCTACTCGTGGATCCTCGGCGCGCTCCCGAGCTCGGGCTGGAGCGACGTCGCGGTGCTCGCCCCCTACGTGGTCGTCGCGAGCGTCGTGATCCTCGTCTTCCGACGGGTGCTCGACGTCCTCAGCCTGGGCGACACCGAGGCGGCGAGCCTCGGCGTCGACGTCGGGCGTGTCAGGCTCCTCCTCGTCGTCGCTGCGACGATCGGAACGGCCGCGGCCGTCGCGGTCAGCGGCCTGATCGCGTTCGTCGGGATCATCGTTCCCCATACGATCCGCCTGCTCGCCGGTGACGAGCTACCGGGGCCTCCTGCCGCTGTCGTTCGTCGTCGGCGCCGGCTTCCTCGTGCTCTGCGACGTGGTCGCACGGACGGTGCTGTCGCCCGCGGAGCTGCCGATCGGCGTCGTCACGGCGTTCTTCGGCGCGCCGTTCTTCGCGATCGCGCTCCGCACGCTGCGAGGCCGGCCGTGACCGCGATCTCGGCCCACGGGATCACCGTTCGGCTCGGAGGGCGGGCCGTGGTGCGCGACGTCGACCTCGACGTCCCGGAGGGCCAGTGGGTGGGGTTGATCGGGCCGAACGGGGCGGGCAAGACAACGCTGCTCCGGGCGCTGGCGGGCCTCCTGCCGCACGACGGGACGATCGCTCTGCACGATGTGCCGACGGCCGCCCTCGGTCGCCGTGACTGGGCCCGCGCCGTCGCGGTCGTGCCGCAGGAGCCGGTCACGCCGCCGTGGATGACCGTGGCGGAGTACGTGCTGCTCGGCCGCACCCCGCACCTCGGGCAGCTCGCCCGCGAGTCGGCCGCCGACCGCGACGCCGCCGCGCGGACGCTCGCCCGCCTCGACCTCCTCGAGCATCGCGACCGAGCACTCGGGACGTTGAGCGGAGGAGAGCGCCAGCGCGTCGTCGTCGCACGTGCCCTGGCCCAGGAGGCGAGCATCGTCCTTCTCGACGAGCCCACCGCCGCGCTCGACATCGGCCACCAGCAGCAGGCGCTCGAGCTGCTCGACACGCTCCGATCCGAGTCCGGGCTCACGCTCGTCGCCGCGATGCACGACCTGACGCTCGCCGCGCAGTACGCCGACCGGATGGTCCTGCTCGACAACGGGCAGGTCGCGGCCGACGGCCCACCGATCGAGGTGCTGACGCAGGAGTCGATCGCGCGTCACTACGACGCCCACATTCGCGTCGTCCTCGTCGACGAACGGCTCGCCGTGGTCCCCGCGCGACCTGGCGCATGAGCAACGCTCGCCTCCGGCTCGCGTTCGCGGGGGAAACCATGTTTCCCACGCGAGCCCCCTTCTTCTGGAGAGCGTGGGGAACCTCCCGGTTCCCCACACCCCTCTCCGCTCATGGGCCAACAGAGGTTGGCCCATGAGCCTCGTCGTCCTCCTCGGCGGCGCGCGCAGCGGCAAGTCCCGCCTTGCGCTCGAGCTGGCGTCCACCACCGGCGCGGAGGTTGTCGTTCGTCGCGACCGCCGAGGGGCTGGACGAGGAGATGGCGGAGCGCATCGCGGCGCATCGCGCCGAGCGGCCGAGCGGATGGGTGACGGTCGAGGAGCCGTTCGACCTCGCCCGCGCGCTCGCCTCGGTCGACGGGAGAGCGACCGTGCGTCGTCGACTGCCTCTCGCTCTGGGTCTCGAACCTGATGCTCCGCGGCGACGGGGCCACGGCCGTCGAGGCCGCTGCGGCCGCGTGTGCCGACGCGGCTGCCGCGAGAGCCGGCCTCACGATCGCCGTCACGAACGAGGTGGGCCTCGGGATCGTGCCCGCGACACCGCTCGGACGCGCGTACCGCGACCTTCTCGGGACGGTCAACAGGATCTGGGTCGAGGCGTCGGAGCGCGCTGCCTTCGTCGTCGCAGGTCGGCTGCTCCCGCTCGAGCCGTCGACGGCGCTCGTCCCGCCACGCAGCGAGGGAGCGTGAGCGTCGACGCGGCGCTCGACGACGCCGTGCGCGGCGTCGCGCCGCTCGACCCTGCAGTCGAACGCGATGCGCGCGCGGCGCTCGACGCGAAGACGAAGCCGCGTCGAAGCCTCGGCAGGCTCGAGGACCTGGCGACCCAGATCGCGTCCGTGCGGGGCTCGATGCGGCCCGCGCCGCTCGACCCGGTGGTGGTCGTCGCCGCCGGCGATCACGGAGTCGCCCACGAGGGCGTGAGCGCGTATCCGCAGGAAGTGACCGGCCAGATGCTCGCGAACTTCGCCACGCGGTGGCGCGGCGGTCGCCGTCCTCTGCCGGAACGCGGGCGCGCGGCTCGTGATCGTGGACGCGGGCGTGGTCTCGCCGCCCGGTCGTGCCGGGGCTGCGCGACCTCGCGCTCGGCCGCGGCACCGCGAACGCCGCCGCGGGCCGGCGATGGAGCGTCGAATCGCGGTCGAGGGTGTGGCCCGAGGCGCAGCGCTCGGACGTGAGCTTGCCGACTCCGGCGCCGGGGTCGTCGCACTGGGCGAGATGGGAATCGGCAACACGACGGTCGCCGCGGCGGTCACGTGCGCGCTGCTCGGCTGCGATCCGGCTGTGGCGTGCGGCCAGGGAACCGGCCTGGACGACGCGGGCGTGGCACGCAAGGTGGAGGTCGTGGGCCGGATGCTCGCCGCCAACGCGCCTCGCGCCGACGACCCGCTCGGCACCCTCGCGGCTGTCGGCGGCTTCGAGCTCGCCGTGCTCGCGGGCGTCGCGCTGGGTGCTGCCGGTGGGCGCGCGGTCGTCCTCGTCGACGGCTACATCTCGAGCGTCGCGGCGCTCGTCGCCGCGCGGGTCGCCCCCGCGCTCGAGGGCTACCTCGTTGCCTCGCACCGCTCGCCGGAGCCCGGTCACGCCCTCGTGCTCGACGCACTTCGCCTCGACCCCCTGCTCGACCTCGGGCTGCGGCTGGGCGAGGGAAGCGGCGCGGCTCTGGCACTACCGCTGCTCACCGCGGCGCGCGCGATCCTCGTCGAGATGGCGACGTTCGCCGACGCCGGTGTCAGCGATACGGGCCGATGACCGACTCGCTCCCGCTCAGAGCCGGACTGGCGGCGATCGCCTTCCTGACGCGTGTGCCGGTCGGCCGCCTCGTGGCCCTCGACGCGGCGGATGTCGCGCGTGGTGCGGCGCTCTTCCCGCTCGTCGGCGCGGCCGTGGGCGGCTCCGCGCGGCCTGCTCGCCGACGTGCTCGTTCCCGGCCTCCCGGGCCTCGTCGCGGGGGCGCTCGCCGTCGGCCTCGCCGCGCTGCTGACCGGGGCGATGCACCTCGATGCGCTGGCCGACACGGCGGACGCGCTCGGAGGCACGAGCCGGGAGCGCGCGCTCGAGATCATGCGTGACCACGCCGTCGGGGCGTTCGGCGCCGTGGCGGTCGTCGTCGTCTGCCTCGTGGACGCCTCGGCGATCGCGGCACTTGCCGTCGGCGACGATGCCCTGCTGGCCGGGGTGGTGGCCGGCGGGGCGGGTCGGGCTGCGATCCTGCCGCTCGCCCGCGCGCTCCCGTACGCCCGGGAGGGCGCCGGCCAGGGGCGCGTGCTCGAGGGGATCGGCTGGGCGGGAGTGCTCGTCGGCCTCGTTCTGGCGTCCCTCCTCGCCGTTGCCGGCGGTCGGCCCGGCCTCGTTGCGCTCGCCGCGGTCGCCGTCACCGCGGCACTGCTGCTCGTTTCTTCCGTGCCTGGCTGGGTGGGGTGACCGGCGACACGCTCGGTGCGACCGCGAAGCTCTGTGAGACGGCCGGCCTGGTGGCGTTCGTCGCGGCGCTCTGATGCGGCTCGTCCTCGTCCGTCACGCGGAGGCCGAGGAGTCGGCGCGCGGGCGGTGCTACGGGTCGCTCGATGTCGGGCTCTCGGCGCACGGACGCTCGCAGTGCGCCGCGCTCGCCCGCGCGCTCGCCTCGGAGCAGGTGGTCGCGGTCGTCGCGAGCCCACGAGTGCGTGCCGTGGAGACCGCGGCCGCGATCGCGAAGCCTCACGGGCTCGATGTCCGGATCGAGCCCGACCTCCGCGAGCTCGACTTCGGCGACCTCGAAGGCCGGACGTACGACGAGATCGCCGCGTCGCTCCCCGAGCTGTACGCGGCGTGGATGACGACGCCGACGGAGGTTCGGTTTCCCGGCGGTGAGAGCTATGCCGATCTCCACGCACGGTCGGACGCCGCCGTCTCCGCGCTTCGCACCGCGCACGACGGTGAGACGGTCGTCGCCGTCACGCACGGCGGCGTCGTCCGCGCCGTCCTGCACAGCGTCCTCGGCTTGCCGCCGGAGCGGATCTTCCGCCTCGCCGTCGACCCTGCTTCGGTGACGACGATCGAGTGGCGCGCAGAGGAGCCGATCGTGCGTTGTGTCAATCGCGCGACCGCGTGAGTGCGGCTCTCAGCGGTGAGGCGCCGACATCTGTACCGGCCCACGCTGGGGCCGCGCGTCAGCCGCCGGGTGCCCGCTCCCACTCGAGCCGGCGGGCGTACGGCCTGTAGCCGAGCCTCGTGTTGACGGCGAGCATCGGCGCGTTCGTCTCGTCGTTGTCCGTCAGCGCGATCGTCGCGCCGAGCTCCGCGGCGCGGCGGAGGCTGTGTGACTTGATCACGGTCGCGAGGCCGCGGCCCCGGTAGGGCGCGCGGACGCCGGCGAGGTTGTTCTTCGCGCGGCCGCTCGGGCGGTCGACCCGGATCATCGTGACGGCGGCGAGCTCGCCGTCCACGAAGGCCGCGAGGCTCGCGTCCTCGTCGACGAGCGGCGTCTTCCAGAACTCCGCGATCCACTGCTCGAGCTCGACTCGCGTCGTATTCCTCGTTCGGGATGTCCTTCGAGACCTCGAGGTCGAGCTCGTACACGGGCGCCGGGTCGTCGAGCTCCGCGAAGGGGACGAGCTCGACGTCCGACGGGACGGGGAGGGGCTCAACGGCTCGCGGGTCGACCGCCGAGACGGTCGACGGCAGCGAGCTCACGGAAGCCGCGACGCCGTGCGAGCGCTCGTGCAGCCGGCTCGTCGAGCGACCCGGCTCGTGTCCTCCGTACCCCGAGGCGTGCGAGGTGGGCGTCGGCGGCCTCTGCGAGCGCCGAGCCGATGCGCTCCCCGCGGCGGCTCGGCTCGACGGCGATGGTGAGGATCCCCGCGTCGGGGGCCGCCACCCACCAGGAGCGGCCGGCGGTCGCCCAGCCCAGGATCTCGCCGCCTTCCTCGAAGGCGAACAGCGCCTGCTCGGCCGTGGCCGGGACCGCGCCGAGGCTGTGGCGCATGCCCTCCTCCGTGACGATCGACTCCGGCCACGCACGCTGGCGCATGGCCGCCGCGCGCGGGATGTCGTCGAAGGTGCCTTCTCTGAGCATCGCGACAGCGTATCCGTCTTGACGCCTAGTGTGGCTAGGTATATGCTCGAAGGTATGCGAGCCGAGGTATTGAAGGGTCACGTCGACCTTCTGCTGCTCGGGGTCCTGGCTGACGAGCCGGCGCACGGCTACCGGATCGTCGAGCTCGTGCGGGAGCGCAGCGGCGGTGTGCTCGACCTCGCCGAGGGAACGGTCTACCCCGCGCTGTACCGCCTCGAGCGGCAGGGTGTCGTGAGCAGCAGCTGGAGCACGGTCGAAGGGCGCCGCCGTCGCGTGTACCGGCTCACTCGAGCCGGCGTGAAGGAGCTCGCGGAGCGGCGTCGTGCCTGGACGGACTTCGCCGGCGCCGTGCGTGCGGTGCTGTCCTAACGAGATGCCGGCCGCACCTGGTTCAGGCGGGCCGGGCTCCGGCTGTGGGTTTCTGCGGTTGCCCCGGGCGCCGGAGCACGGTAATGATCGATCGGTCATCGATTATCGAGCCTGAAGGGAGCGCAGCATGAGTGAGATGCGCGGCGCAGACCTCGTCGTCGAGTACCTGATCCGCGAGAAGGTGCCCTACCTGTTCGGCTACGCGGGGCACGGCGCCGTCGGCCTCCTGGACGGCGTCTTCGACCGACAGGACGAGATCAAGGTCGTCTTCCCCCGCATCGAGACGGGCGCGGCCTACATGGCGGACGCGTACTACCGCGTCAGCCACGAGGTGATCCCCGTGTACACGTCCACCGGCCCAGGGCCGATGCTGCTCACGGCGGCAGTGGCGAACGCGTTCTACGACTCGTCCGCCCTGATCGCGATCACCGGGCAGGTCGCGACGACCCAGTACGACTCCGGGGCGCTGCAGGAGGAGTACCGCTACTTCCAGTCCGACTACCCGAGCATCGCGAAGGTGATCACCAAGCGGAGCTACCAGGCCCATTCGGTCGGCGACCTCGGCAAGTTCCTCCCGAAGGCGTTCAAGCTCGCCCGCGAAGGGCGCCCCGGCCCGGTCCACATCGACGTGCCGTACGACCTCTGGGTGACGAAGGCCGACGTCGAGGTTCCCGATCCGGCGGAGCACTCCCTGCAGCTCAACTGGCGCACCCCGGGCTCGCCCGAGGCGGTCGGGAAGGCGCTCGAGCTCCTGCTCGGGGCCAGGCGGCCGCTGATCCTCGCCGGCGGTGGCATCGTCTGCTCCGAGGCGAGCGCCGAGCTCCAGGCGTTCGCGGAGCACGTGAACATCCCGGTCTACACGAGCTTCATGGGCAAGGGCGCCCTGTCGGCGCGTCACCCGCTGCACCTCGGGATCGCCGGCTGCTGGGGCGAGTACCCCGCGCAGGAGGCCGCGCGGAACGCGGACGTGATCCTCGCGCTCGGCTGTCGCTTCTCCGACATCCACAGCTCGTCGTGGCTGCCCGGCTACACGTACAACATCCCGCCCACGAAGCTGATCCACGTCGACATCGACCCGCAGGAGATCGGCCGGAACTACCCGACCGAGCTCGGGATCGTCGGAGACGTGCGCGAGGTGCTGAAGCAGCTCCTCTCGCTCGCCGGGCAGGGGCCGAAGCGCGACCGCTCGCCGTGGCACGACCAGGTCGACGCCTACAAGGAGGAGTGGACGAACTTCATCGAGCAGGAGAAGGCGTCCAACGAGGTCCCGATCGACCCGCGACGCGTGGTCAAGGAGCTTCGGGCCGCCGCTCCGGACGACACGCTGATGATCACGGACACCGGGAACCACCAGACGTGGGTCGAGCAGTACTGGGACGTCTACGGCCCCCAGACCGTCTTCACGCCCGGCGGCTTCGCGGGGATGGGCTTCGGCACGTACGGGGTGCTCGGGCTGAAGCTCGCGCGACCCGGACCAGCCCGCCGTGTGCGTCACGAGCGACGGCAGCTTCATGATGTTCCCGGGGGCCGTCGCCACCGCGACCGAGTACGGGATCCCCGCCGTCTGGGTGATCTTCAACAACTACACGATCGGGGTGATCCGCGACCTCCAGCGGTTCTACATGGACGGACGGGAGATCGGGACGAGCTTCGTCAAGCAGTCGACCGGGGAGTTCTGGAACCCCGACTTCGCCAAGATGGCGCAGGCGATGGGGGCGGGCGGGATCTCCGTCGAGCAGCCCGGCGACCTCGCGTCGGCCTTCGAGACGGCGCTCGCCGCGGGGACGCCGTACGTGATCGACGTCAAGGTCAACCGCGACACGGCAGTGCCCCTGATCGGGACCTGGCACTTCGCCCCGATCCCGCAGGCGGAGCCGACGTTCGGGAAGCCGCTCGTCCTGTCGTGAGCCTGTATCCGTTCACCGCCATCGTCGACCAGGAGCGCCTCGCGCAGGCGCTCCTGGTCAACGCCGTCAATCCGGCTGTCGGCGGCGTGCTCGTGGAGGGCCCGAGCGGCACGGGCAAGTCGACGGCCGTGCGCGGCCTCGCCGAGCTCCTGCCGGAGATCGAGGTCGTCGCCGACTGCCCGTTCTCGTGCGACCCGGCTGACCCCTGCGCCGCCTGCCGGGAGCGGGTGGAGAGGGGGGAGCGCCTCGGCTCCCACCGCCGGCGCGTGCGCGTCGTCGACCTCCCGCTGAACGCCACGGAGGATCGCGTCGCAGGCTCCGTGGACATCGCCAGGGCGCTTCGCGAGGGCGTGATGGCCCTCGAGCCGGGTCTCCTCGCCGAGGCCAACCGCGGGATCCTCTACGTCGACGAGATCAACCTCCTCGACGACCACATCTGCGACGTGCTGCTCGACGCCGCGGCGCTCGGCGTCAACGTCGTCGAGCGGGAGGGAGTCTCCGTCTCCCATCCGGCCCGCTTCCTGCTCGTGGGCACGATGAACCCGGACGAGGGCGACCTCCGCCCGCAGCTGGCCGACCGGATCGGCCTGCGGATCGTCGTCGAGGCGCTGGCGGATCCGGGCCGCAGGGCCGAGGTGATCCGCCGCCGTGAGGCGTTCACGTCCGACCCGTCCGGCTTCGCCGCCGGTTGGGCCGGCGAGCAGGCCGAGCTCGCCGAGGCGGTCCAGTCCGCCCGGGGAGCGCGTGGCCACCGTGTCGGTCGCCCCGGGCCTCTACCGCGCCATCGCGCGGCTCGTCACCGGTGCGGGCGTCGCGAGCCACCGCGCCGATGTGACCGTCCTGCAGTGCGCCAAGGCGCTGGCGGCGCTCGACGGGCGCACCGCGGTCGAGCCCGAGCGACCTGCTCGAGGCCGCGGGTCTCGCGCTCGGTCACCGCGTCGCCGTCGACCCGTTCGAGCCCGGCCCCGGGCTGGACGAACGGCTCCTGCGGCGCATCCTCGACGACGCTCTCGACGCGGAGACGACCGAAAAAAAAGCGGCGGTCCCGGTGAAGCCGGGACCGACACGGAGCTAGAAGAGCTCGAGGCTCGTCCCGGTGTCGCCGAGCTCGAGGTCGACGCCGAGCGCGTGCTCGACCGCCCCGTGTCGCCCGATCGGCTCGAGCGGGGAGCGATCGGGCGGCGCGACCGGTCGCTCGTCGCCCTTCGCCGCGGGAAGTACTCGCGTTCCCGTCTCGCCGCGCGCAGGGACCGCGACGTCGCGTTCGACGCGACCGTCCGCGCGGCCGCCGCCCGGGCCGGGCGCCGCGCGCAGCCGTTCGTCGTCGCCGCCGAGGACGTGCGCCGTAAGGTGCGGGAGCATCGCGTCCCGCTCGAGGTGTGCTTCGTGGTCGACAACTCGTACTCCCTCCACGCCGACCGCCTCGTCGAGCACGTGAAGGGGCTCGTCTTCCGCCTGCTCGAGGACGCGGCCGCGCGCGGCGACCGGGTCTCCGTGGTCGCCTTCAAGAGCGGCGTCGCGGAGGCGACGCTGGCGCTGCGCCCGACCCGCAGCCTCGCGCTCGCCACCGACTGCCTGCGGAGGGTGCCGCTGAGCGGTCGTACGCCGTTGGCCGGCGCGCTCGAGCTCTCGCGGCGCGTGCTGCGCCAGGAGCTGCACAAGCGCCCGAACGCGCGGCCCCTCGTCGTGTGCGTCACCGACGGCCTTCCGAACGTTCCGCTGCGCCGCGGCGGCGACGCGCTCGCGGACGTGCTCGCCGAAGGGCGCCTGCTGCGCCGCGCGCGCGTCGGCTGCGTCGTCGTCGACGCCGTGCCGCCCGGTCGCGCCGACGAGAGCTGCGGGCCCGGCGCTGGCCGAGGCCGCCGGAGGGATCCACCTGCCGATCTCGGAGGTCGCGCCGGAGGTCTTCCTCGCCGTCGTCGGGAGGACCGCGTAGATGCAGTCGACTGTCGGACGAGCAAGCCGAGGCCCTCGAGGCGCTGACCGACGAGCGGATCGGCGCGCTGCCCGCGGGCGCGGTGTCGGCCGCGCTCGTGGAGGAGCTCGAGGCGGACGGCCTGCTGGACACCGCCGCGGCGCGACGCCGTCCTCCGGGCGCTCGGGGAGCGTGCGGCCGGCCGGCTGATCGAGTGGGCCCCGCTCGTCGACGACCCAGGGCGAGGTGCTCGCCGCGTTCACCACGCACTGCCGCGACGAGCTCGACGACGTCGAGGTCGTCGCGGCGGAGACTGCTCGCCTGGTGGTGCGCTGGCGTCAGGAGGAGAGCCGCTTCGAGCTCCGCAACGGGTTCCTGGGCGTCGACCGGCTCGCGAGCGCGACGCCGACGATGCTGCTCGGCGACACCGAGCGCGACCTCGACGGCCTCGTGACCGTCTTCCTCGACCGGCCGGAGCTCCGCTCCAAGCTGGCCGTGTGCGACCTGGGCCGGCTGGAGCGGCTGGGCACCGTTCGCTCGAGCTCGTTCGTGTACTTCGAGTGGTTTCTCCGCGACGCCTACGGGGTCAAGCTGCTCCCCGTGCAGGCGTTCACGCAGGGGTCTGATCGACCGCGGCGTGATCTCGCTCGGCATGGGGTGACGGGCGTGCCCGAAAGGGACGTGTCCTGGTGCCAGGCACGAAGCCACGGCCGGAACGGACACGTCGGGTTCGTCTCCGGAGGGCGCGGCTAGCATCGGCGCGTGACCGTCACTCCGCACGAGGAGCTCCTCGCCGGCCTCAATCCGGCGCAGCGCGAGGCGGTGCTCCACGTGGACGGCCCGCTGCTGGTCGTCGCCGGCGCGGGGTCCGGGAAGACCCGTGTCCTCACGCACCGCGTCGCGCACCTGATCCGCGCGCACGGCGTGAAGCCGAACGAGATCCTCGCGATCACGTTCACGAACAAGGCCGCCACCGAGATGCGCGAGCGGCTCGAGCGCATCCTCGGCCGCACCGCCCGCGCGATCTGGATCCTCACGTTCCACGCCGCGTGCGGGCGCATCCTGCGCCGCGAGGCGGTGCGGCTCGGCTACCGCTCGTCGTTCACGATCTACGACCAGGCCGACCAGGTGCGCGTCGTCAAGGCGTGCCTGGAGGAGCTCGGCAAGGACCCGAAGCGCTTCACCCCGCGGGGCATCCACGCCCAGATCTCGAACGCCAAGAACCAGCTCGTCTCGCCGGAGGAGTACATGTCCCGCGTCGCGTCGTTCTGGGATCAGACGGTCGCGGAGGTGTACGAGCTCTACCAGCGCAAGCTCTTCTCCTCGAACGCCGTCGACTTCGACGACATCCTGATGCTCACCGTCGACGTGCTCGAGCGCTTCCCGGAGGCCCTCGAGCGGTGGCAGTCGTCCTTCCGACACGTCCTCGTCGACGAGTACCAGGACACGAACCACGCCCAGTACCGGCTCCTGCAGCTGCTCGCGGCCAAGCACCGGAACGTGTTCGCGGTCGGTGACCCCGATCAGTCGATCTATGGCTTTCGCGGTGCGGACATCCGCAACATCCTCGACTTCGAGAAGGACTTCGGCGGCGCCGACATCGTCGCGCTCGAGCAGAACTACCGCTCCACGAACGCGATCCTCGAGGCGGCGAACTCGGTGATCGACAACAACCGCGACCGCAAGCCCAAGCGCCTCTGGTCGGAGCTCGGCGCGGGTGACCCCGTCGAGGTCGTCGAGGTGGAGGACGAGCACGCCGAGGCGCGGTTCGTCGCCGCCGAGATCGCGCGGCTCGTGGAGTCCGGCTACTCCGCCTCCGAGATCGCGGTCTTCTACCGGACGAATGCCCAGTCCCGCGTCCTCGAAGACGTGCTCGTGCGCCAGCAGGTGCCCTACCAGGTGATCGGCGGGCCGCGTTTCTACGAGCGCGCCGAGATCAAGGACGCCGTCGCCTACCTCTCTCTCATCAACAACCCGGACGACGCGGTCGCGTTGATGCGGATCGCCAACCGCCCGCGACGCGGCATCGGGACACGACGATCCAACGCCTCGTGTCGCACGCGGAAGCGCTCGGGATCTCGCTCTGGGACGCGACCGCGGATCCGGAGGCGGCCGGGGTCGCGACGGCCGGCGTCCGCGCGATCCGCGGCTTCAGGACGATCGTCGAGTCGCTCATGTCGGCCGCCCAGGAGCTCGAGATCGACGAGCTCGTCGAGGCGGTCCTGCAGAGGTCGGGGACGATCGAGGCCTACGAGGCGGAGCGGACGATCGAGGCGCGGGGCAGGATCGAGAACCTGTCGGAGCTGGTCGGGTCCGCCCAGGAATTCCGGGCGCGCGTCGACGACCCGACCCTCGCCGGCTTCCTCGAGGAGGTGCAGCTCCAGTCCGACCAGGACACGCTCGCGAGCGACACCGCGCAGGTGACCCTGATGACCATCCACAACGCCAAGGGGCTCGAGTACCGGGTCGTCTTCCTGATCGGGATGGAGGAGGGGATCTTCCCGCACTCCCGCTCGATCGAGGACAACGAGGTCGAGGAGGAGCGGCGGCTCGCCTACGTGGGCATGACGCGCGCGATGGAGCGGCTCACGATGACCCACGCGACCGCTCGCTCGCTCTACGGGCGGCGTGAGTACAACCTCGGCTCCCGCTTCCTCGACGAGCTGCCGCCGTCGGTCGTGCGCGAGCGGCTGCGGCCGGCCTCGTGGTCGGGCTACGCCCAGTCGGAGCGGCAGGTCACACCGCGCGACGAGCGCACGTTACCCACGCTCTCCACCGGCGACTCCGTGCGTCACGGCTCGCTCGGCGAGGGAGTCGTCACGCGGATCGAGCCGGACGGAGTCGTCACGGTGCGCTTCGCCGCCGACGGCAGCGAGCGCCGGCTGATGATCGAGTACGCCCCGCTCGAGAAGCTCTAGCCGCGGACCGGCGGACGTAGGATCCGGGGCCATGGCATTCCGGGTCCGCACGGTCCGCGATCACGACGAGTTCATCGCCGCCCTCTCCGCGATCGGGCACTACTTCGGCTGGTCGCCGACCGATGAGGACGCCGGGCGCTTCTCGCGGCTGCTCCCGCTCGAACGGATGCACGCCGTCTTCGACGACGGCCGCATCGTCGCGGGCGCGGGTGTCTTCCCGTTCCGGATGACGGTCCCCGGTGGGGACCTGGCGTGCGCGGGAGTGACCGTCGTCGGCGTGCTTCCCTCGCATCGACGCCGCGGCCTGCTGCGTCGGATGATGGACGCGCAGCTCGGCGACGTGCGCGAGAGAGGCGAGCCGATCGCGGCGCTCTGGGCCTCCGAGGAGACGATCTACGGCCGCTTCGGCTACGGGTTGGCCTCGACGTCCTTCAACTTCGACGCCGAGCGGAGCGCCGTCGCGATCAGGAGCGATCTTCCACGCGAAACCTCGCTGCGGCTGGTGGCCCACGACGAGGCGCTGAAGTTCTTTCCCCGCGTGTACGACCGGGTGGCGAAGAGGACACCGGGCATGATCGTCCGCTCCCGCGAGTGGTGGGAGTCCCGACGCCTCGACGACAGGCCGGAGCAGCGGCGCGGAGCCGGGCCGCTCGTACGCGCCCTCGCGGAGCGCGACGGACGGCCGGTGGGCTACGCGCTCTACCGCCTCGCGCAGGACGGCTCGACTCCGGACACGTGGACGAAGACGGTCCGCGTCAACGAGGCGTTCGGCGTCGACGACGGGGCGACGCGCGACGTGTGGCGGTTCCTGCTCGAGATCGACTGGGTCGACCGGATCTCGGGGTACCACCTGCCCCTCGACCATCCGCTGCCGCTCCTCGTCGACCGCATCAACAAGCTCCGGCTCTCCGTCTGGGACGCTCTCTGGGTGCGGGTCGTGGACGTTCCCGCCGCCCTGGCAGGCCGGGCCTACGCGTCGCCGGGGCGCGCCACGGTCGAGATCGTGTCCGATCCGCACTTCCCCGAGAACGTGGGCTCGTGGACGATCGAGGACGGCGAAGTGCGTCCCGCCACGCGCCGCCCGGACGTTCGCGTCGCCGTCTCGGGCCTCGGCTCGACGTTCCTCGGTGGGCTGTCGTTCGCGCAGCTCGCGCGGGCAGGGCTCGCGGAGGAAGTCGCACGGGGAGGGATCGAGAGGGCGGACGAGCTGTTCCGCACGTCCGCTGCGCCATGGTGCCCCGAGACCTTCTGAGGGCACCGTGATCGTCGTGACCGGAGCGAGCGGGCGCGTCGGCGGCCTGGTCGCACAGGAGCTCGACCGCCGCGGCCTGCGGTTCCGCGCCGTCACCCGGAACGTCGAGCGGCTCCCCGACCTCGGCGGAGCCGAGATCGCGCTGGCGGGCTACGACGAGCCCGACACGCTGGCCGACGCGCTCGAGCCGGGCGACCGCGTGTTCATGGTCTCCATGCACGAGCCTCCGGAACGGCGGATCGCGCTGCACAAGGGTTTCATCGACGTGTCGGTGAGGCGCGGGGTCGCGCGGATCGTCTACCTCTCCTTCGTCGGCGCGGGACCGGACGCGACGTTCGTGCACGCGCGCTCGCACGGGGCGACCGAGGCGATGCTGGCCGCCTGCGGCGTCCCGTTCTCGTCGGTGAGGAACGGCATGTACGCCGACGAGATCGCCTCGTGGTTCGACGGCCAGGGAAGGATCACCGGCCCGGGCGGCGACGGCCGCCTGAGCCTCTCGTACCGTCCCGAGCTCGCCGAGGCGATCGCCGTGCTTCTCGCCGACACCTCCCACGACGGGCGCAGGATTGTCACGATCACCGGTCCCGGGTCGTTCTCGCTCGAGCAGCTCGCCGCGGCTGCGACGGAGGTGACCGGAGACCCCTATCGGTACGAGCCGCTCGAACGGGAGGAGTGGCTGACGTACCGGCGGTCCCTGGGTCGGCCGGAGTGGTCGATCGAGGCGGGGATCTCGTACTACGACAGCGTGCGGCACGGCGAGGCGGACGTCGTCAGCGGCGACTACCGCGAGCTGACCGGCAAGCCTGGCCTCTCGATCCGCGACGTGATCGCGCTGCACCGTGACGAGATGCCGCTGTCCAGGCGCGACCGCCTAGCACGCATCGAGGGAGCACGACCGGCGGGGCGGGCCCGGGCGGATAAGGTCACGCCATGCCGGATGCGGTGATCCTCTCGGCCGTGCGCACGCCGGTGGGTCGCTACGGCGGCGGCCTCGCGGGCGTCCGCCCGGACGACCTCGCCGCTCTGGCTGTGGCGGCCGCGGTCGAGCGCGCCGGGGTGCCCGCCCGAGGAGATCGAGGACGTCTGGCTCGGCTGTGCGAACCAGGCGGGTGAGGACAACCGCAACGTCGCGCGCTTCGCCGCCCTGCTCGCGGGCCTGCCCGACACGGTCGGCGGGGTCACCGTCAACCGCCTCTGCGCGTCGGGACTGGCGGCAGTGGTCGGCGCCTGCCATGCCGTGATCGCGGGGGACGGCGACCTCTTCGTGGCCGGCGGCGTCGAGTCGATGAGCCGTGCGCCGCTCGTCACCGCCAAGCCCGACGCCGCGTTCCCCAGGGGCGACCGGGTGATGCACGACACGACGCTCGGCTGGCGGTTCGTCAACCCGCGCTACGCGGAGCGCTTCTCCACGGCCACGATGGGGGAGACGGGCGAGAACGTCGCCGACCGCTGGCAGGTCTCGCGCGAGGACCAGGACGCGTTCGCGCTCGAGTCCCAGCGCCGCTGGGCGGAGGCGGACGCCGAGGGACGGTTCGCCGACGAGCTCGTCCCCGCGGGCGAGCTCGAGCGCGACGAGCACCCGCGCCCCGAGACGACGGCAGAGAAGCTCGCGTCGCTCCGACCCGCCTTCGCCGCCGAGGGCACGGTGACGGCCGGCAACGCGAGCGGGATCAACGACGGCGCGGCGGCTCTCGTCGTGGCGAGCGCCGACCGGGCCCGGTCGCTGGGGATCGAGCCGCTCGGCACGTTCCGCGGCTCGGCCGTGGCAGGAGTCGATCCCGCCGTGATGGGCATCGGCCCGATCCCGGCGGTGCGCAAGCTGCTCGACCGAGCCGGCGTCGGTGTCGAGCAGCTCGACCTGGTCGAGCTCAACGAGGCGTTCGCCTCGCAGTCCGTCGCCGTGATCCGCGAGCTCGGCCTCGACCCGCAGAAGGTCAACGTCAGCGGCGGCGCGATCGCGATCGGCCATCCGCTCGGCATGTCGGGCGCGAGGCTCGTGGTCACGCTCCTCCACGAGCTCGGGCGCCGCGGCGGGCGCTACGGCGTCGCGACGATGTGCGTCGGCGTCGGCCAGGGCCAGGCGGCTCTCTTCGAGCGCGTCCCTGGGTGAAGTCCGCGCCCGGACACAGACGCTGGTCCTCGGATCGGTAGAGACGAAGGCGGGCGGCGAGCGCCCACGCCCCGGTGCGATGATCCGGCGCGTGGCAACAGGACACGACCAGGCATGAGACCCGAGCTTCCCACCGCCCTGCGTCGTCTGCGCGACGACCTCGCGGCGCTTCGCCTCGATCTCGACGCTCCCCGACGCGGCGCAGCGCCCGAGCCGGCGCGCGACGACATCGTCGACCAGACGGACGACTACCTGCTGCCGCGCCTGGAGCAGATGGAGGCGCCGATCCTGATGGTCGTCGGCGGCTCGACCGGGGCCGGGAAGTCGACGATCGTGAACAGCCTCGTCGGCACGGAGGTCAGCCCGGCCGGTGTCCTTCGCCCGACGACCCGTGGGCCGACTCTCGTCTGCCATCCGGACGATCTGCGCTGGTTCGAGGACGATCGCATCCTGCCCCGCCTGCCCAGGACGACCGGCGGCGCGCCCGCGCCGGGGACGCTTCTCCTCGTGCCCGCTCCCGAGGTTCCGGCGGGCCTGGCGCTGCTGGATTCGCCGGACATCGACTCCGTGCTCTCGGAGAACCGCGCCCTCGCGACCCAGCTTCTCGCGGCGGCGGACGCATGGCTGTTCGTGACGACGGCCGCCCGCTACGCCGACGCCGTCCCGTGGGAGTTCCTCGCGACCGCGCGAGAGCGCGGGACGGCGCTGGCGATCGTGCTCAACCGCGTGCCCGGCGATGCCGAGCGCGAGGTGACGGCGCACCTCCAGGAGATGATGCGAGCGCAGCGCATCGACGCGGTGCTGCTCGTGGTCGGAGAGACGGAGCTCGAGCAGGAGCGCCTTCGGGAGGTAGACCTCAGGCCCGTGCGCCGTTGGCTCGACGGGCTCGCCGCCGACGCGCAGGCGCGGGCGGAGCTGATCCGCAGGACGCTCACCGGAGCGCTGCGAAGCCTTCCCGGCCGCGCCGGCGCGGTCGAGCGCGCCGCCGCCGAGCAGCTCGCCGCTGCGGCGGACCTCCGCTCCGAGGCCGACCTGGCCTACGCCTCCGCGCGGCAGGAGATCGAGGACGCGTTGCGCAGCGGCTCGCTCTTGCGTGGGGAGGTCGTCGCGCGCTGGCACGAGGTCGTCGGCACCGGCGAGCTCATGCGCGAGCTGCAGTCGCGCCTCGCATCGCTCCGCGACCGGCTCGCGAGCGTCCTCACCGGCCGCGAGATGCCGTCCGACCAGCTCCGCGAGGCCGTGGAGCACAGGCTCGAGGCTGTCGTTCGAGCCGCGGCGGAGCGCGCCGCCGAGCGTGCAGCGCTCGCCTGGAGTGAACGGCCGGCCGGGCGAGCGCTCGTCGAGACGGCTCCCGGGCTCTCGCAGGCCTCCATGGAGCTCCGCGCCGAGACCCGCGAGCAGGTGCGGGCGTGGCAGGGGCACGTCATGGAGCTGGTGCGCAACGAAGGGTCCTCGAAGCGCGCGACGGCCCGGCTCGCCTCGCTCGGCGTCAACGGCGCGGGCTTCACCGTGATGCTGGCCGTGTTCGCCTCCACCGGGGGGCTCACCGGCCTCGAGGCCGTCGTGGCCGGCGGCACGTCGGCAGTGGGGCACAAGCTGCTCGAGGCTCTGCTCGGCGACCAGGCCGTCCGCGCGCTCGCGGCTCGGGCCCGCGACGACCTCGTGGACCGCGTCGACCGGATCCTCCGCGACGAAGCCGAACGCTTCGCGGGGCTGATCGAGGGGAAGGTCCCGGAGGCGGAAGCCGTCGCGCGGCTGCACACCGCGATCGACGCGGTCAGACGAGCCTCGTGAGCCTGGATCTCGACGCGCGCCTCCTCGCGCTCGGCGAGGCCGTCCAGGTCGCGGACGGACGGCTGGAGCCGGAGGGGGTCGCGGCCGGTCGGCGGGTGATCGAGAAGGCAGGCGCGCGGCTCGGGCTCGGGATCGAGTCGACCGTCGTCGCCCTCGCCGGCCCGACCGGGGCGGGGAAGTCGCTGCTCTTCAACGCTCTGAGCGGGAGCGATGTGGCCGCGGTCGGCCGTCGCCGGCCCACGACCTCGGAGGCGAGGGCCGCCGTCTGGGGTGGCGGCGCGGACCCCCTGCTCGACTGGCTGGACGTGAGGATGCGTCACCGGGTCGACGGCGACGGCCTGCAGGGCCTCGTCCTCCTCGACCTTCCCGACTTCGACTCGGTGGAGACCGCGCACCGGCTCGAGGTCGACCGGATCGTCGAGCTGGCGGACCTTCTGCTCTGGGTCGTGGAGCCGCAGAAGTACGCGGACGCGGCCCTGCACGACCGGTATCTCCGGCCCCTGAGGACGCACGCCGACGCGATGGCCTTGCTTCTCAACCAGGCCGACCTCCTCTCGGCGAGCGAGGTAGCGGCGGTGCGCGATGACGCGACGCGCCTGCTCGGCGAGGACGGCCTGCGGGACACGCCGGTGCTCGTCATCTCCGCTCTCACCGGCGTTGGGCTCGAGGAGCTGCGCAGCCTCCTCGGCGAGCGGGTTGCGGCGCGGGACGCGGCCGTCGCACGCCTCGCGGCGGACGTGGAGGCCGCGGCGGAGACGCTGCAGCGGTGGTGCGGTGACACGCAGCCGCCGGGCGTGCAGAAGGAGGAGCGGGAGCGGCTCGTCGCGGCACTGTCGGAGGCGGCCGGCGTGCCGCGCGTCGTGGAGGCCGTGGGGGAGGCGCACCGCCGCCGGGGCGCGCTTGCCACCGGGTGGCCTTTCGTGCGTTGGGTGCGGCGCCTGAAGCCCGACCCGCTCCGGCGCCTTCGCCTCGGAGAGGGCGGCGGAGACGCTGGAGCGTTTCGGGAGAACCTCGATGCCCCCGGCGACGGACGTTCAGCGCGCGCAGGTCGCGACGGCCGTGCGCGCTCTCGCCGACGAGGCAGGCGCCGGCCTGCCGCCGCCCTGGCCCGCGCTCGTCAGGGCATCGGCCGCGGCCGACGAGGCGAGGGTCCTCGACCGGCTCGACCAGGCCGTCGGGACAGCAGACGTCGACCCGCCCGCGCCGCGATGGTGGTGGGCAGCGTCCCTGCTCCAGCGACTCCTCGCCGCGGTCTTCGGTGTCGGCGCCGTGTGGATCGGCCTCGCGGGTCTCGCCGGGCTCCTGCGGATCGAGGATGTCGTGCCGCTCCCCGAGCGCAATGGAGCGCCGATCGCAACCTGGCTCCTCGTCGGAGGGCTCGCGGGCGGCCTCCTGCTCGCGTCGCTCACGCGGCTCGCCAACGCGGCCGGTGCGCGGCGACGCCAGCGCGCCGCTGCGCGTGCGCTCCGCCCGGGGATCGAGGCCGTCGCGGACGAGCTCGTCGTCGCCCCCGTCGAGCGCGAGCTGGCCGCGCACGAGACGCTTCGCCGGTCGCTCGTCGTCGCGGCGGGCCGGCGAGGGCCGCGCTCGAGACGTGCTTACCGCACGCGCTACCTGATCCTCGAGCGCACGCGCGGGTGCGGGTGCGGATTGCTAGGTTCAGCCCACGGTGAGCCGTTTCGCGCGCGTGGCAGCCCGCACGGTTGCAGTCCTCGTCGCGATTGCGGCGGTCGCAGTCGTTCTCGTGCAGCCCGCGTGGCCCGTGGAGCCGTTCAGGCTCGGCGACCAGATCGAGGACCGGGTCGGCGCCCTCGACGGCGGCACGGAAGAGGTGCAGGAGGCGCTCGAGGACCTCCGACGTTCCGACGACATCCAGCTCTGGGTCGCCTACGTCGACTCCTTCTCGGGGGTCGGTGCGCAGGAGTGGGCGGACAGGACCGCCGAGCTCAGCGACCTCGGGCTCTCCGACGTCCTCCTCGCAGTGGCGACCGAAGACCGCGCGTACGCCTACTCGGTGGACGAGCAGTTCCCGCTCTCCGACGAGGAGCTCGCCCGGATTGCGAACGACGAGATCGAGCCCGAGCTCTCGGACGGCGATTGGGCGGGTGCCGCCGTCGCGGCGGCCGACGCCCTCGGCGACGCGGGCGGCGACGGTTCGAGCGGAGACGACGACGGCGGAGGCTCGTCGTGGCTCTGGCCGCTGGTCGGCGCGATCGTGCTGCTCGGCGCCCTTTGGGGGCTCGTCTCGTGGTTCCGGCGCAGACGGGGGACGTCGCAGGCCGCTGCGGCCGGAGACGGAGACGAGCTCTCGCGCCTCTCCCTCGACGAGCTCTCCAAGCAAGGCAGCACCCTGCTCGTCGAGGTCGACGACGCGGTGAAGACCAGCGAGCAGGAGGTCGCTTTCGCCGCCGCGCAGTTCGGCGACGAGACCGCCGCTCCGTTCGCGGCGGCGGTGGAGCGCGCCAAGGCCGACCTCGCAAAGGCCTTCCAGCTGCGACGCGCGATCGACGACTCGACGCCCGACGACGAGACGAGCACGGCGGGAGATGCTGACGGAGATCATTTCCCTGACGCAAGGGGCGAGCGACCGGCTCGATGCGGAGGTGGACCGCTTCGACGAGCTGCGCGCGATGGAGCAGAACGCGCCCGAGCTCCTCGCCGGGCTGGCGACGCGCCTCTCGGCGCTCGAGGGTCGGCTGCCGGGGGCCGAGGCGACGCTGGGCGGACTGACTGCCACCTACGCACCCGCGGCCGTCGCGACCGTGCTCGACAACCCGCGGCAGGCGGGCGAGCGGCTCGCCTTCGCGCGAGGCGAGGTGACCGAGGGCAACGTGGAGGTCGCCGCGGGAAACCGCGGCAAGGCAGCGGTCGCGATTCGCGGAGCGGAGGAGGCGTTGGGGCAGGCCGGCCAGCTCGTCGACGCGATCGATCGGCTTGGGGCGGATTTGGCCGATGCCGACGACAAGATTCGCGCCGCGATTCCCGGTGTCGTCGAGGACATCACGGCCGCTCGTGCGCTCGCGGGCCAGCGATCCTCGCTCGTGGAGCACGTCGCGCGAGCCGAGCAGTCTCTCGCAGCCGCGGAGGTCGCCGCCTCGACGACGGACGGGCAGGACCCGCTCGGTGCGCTCCATCGCCTCGAGGAGGCGGGCAAGGCACTCGACGCAGCGCTCGCCGACGCGCGCGAGGAGGAGGAGCAGGCGCGCCGCGCCCGGGCGACGCTCGAACAGACCCTGTCGAGCGCGCGCGCGAAGATCGAGGCGGCGGAGGACTTCATCACGACCCGTCGTGGCGCGGTCGGCGCCTCGGCGCGTACGCGGCTCGCGGAGGCGAAGCGGCATTTCGAGCAGTCGCTCGCCGTCTCGGCCACGGAGCCGCAGATCGGGCTGGAGCACGCGCGCACCGCGGACGGGCTCGCGGGTCAGGCCCTGCAGCTCGCTCAGCAGGACGTCTCGGGCTACGAGCAGGGGCCAGGCATGGGCATCCCCGGCCTCCCCGGCGGCGGTGGAGGTGGGACAATCGGGGACGTGATCATGGGCGGCATCCTCATCGACATCCTGCGGGGCGGCCGCGGCGGAGGCTCGTCGTTCCCGGGCGGCGGGGCGGCGGCGGTGGCCTTCCGTTCCCCGGCGGATTCGGGCCCGGAAGCTTCGGCGGGATCGGCAGGCGCGGACGCAGGGGAGGCGGAGGACGGTTCTGACGCCGAGAGCCTGCGTCGGTGACGGAGTCGATCCAGGCGTCGGCACGCACGTGCAGACGTCAGACGGAAGTCGTTGAGAGAGGGAGGTGGACGAGGTGGTACAGCAGACGATCTTCGGACGTATCGCACAGCTGACGAAGGCGAACATTCACGCGATGCTCGACGCGGCCGAGGACCCGGAGAAGATGCTCGATCAGATGATCCGGGACTACAAGAACAACATCGCCGAGGCAGAGGAGGCCGTCGCTCAGACGATCGGGAATCTCCGCATGATGGAGGAGGACGCGAAGGAGGCGTCCGACGCAGCCTCCCAGTGGGGCTCCAAGGCGCAGGCCGCCGTGGGCAAGGCGAAGGAGCTCAAGAGCGCCGGCAACGCCGCCGAGGCGGCCACGTTCGAGAACCTCGCGCGCGTCGCGCTCAAGAAGCAGATCGACTACGAGGACGACGCGAAGACGCTCCAGCCGACCATCACGCAACAGAACGACGTCGTGAGCCGGCTCAAGTCCGGGCTCGAGGGCATGCGGAGCAAGCTCGACGAGCTCGAGAGCAAGCGTGACGAGCTGATCGCCCGTGCCAAGATGGCCGAGGCGCAGGCCGGCGTGATGGACGCCGTCAAGGAGATCGACCTCACGGACCCGACGAGTGAGCTCTCTCGCTTCGAGGAGAAGGTCCGCCGCGAGGAGGCGAAGGTCGCCGGCCAGGCGGAGCTGGCCGCCTCCCGCCTCGACGTGCAGTTCGAGGCGCTCGAGGACGAGGAGGAGAACGCCGAGGTCGAGGCACGGCTCGCGGAGCTGACGAGCGGCTCGAGGGCCGCCCTGCCGTCGGGCAGCTCCGGGAGCTAGTCGAAGCCGGGCGGGAGGCCGATCCGCGCCTCCCGCCCTCGCTCGTCGGCGCCCGGACGGTCGGGTACACTGCCACCTCGCCACTCCGAAGCTCGGAGACGTGCTGAAGACGGCGCATCGGGCGCTTAGCTCAGTTGGGAGAGCACCAGCTCGACAAGCTGGGGGTCACTGGTTCGAGCCCAGTAGCGCCCATCCGATGAACACTGGGATTGCGGGACGCGACGGCCTCCGAGAGGGGGCCGTTTCCCTCTCATCCCAGGCTCATCCCCGGGAGCAACGTCGGATCCTCACCGCTGGCCGCAGAGCGAGGCACAGCCACAGGCTACGCACTCGCCCCGCGGGGGCCGGGCGGTGAGAACCCCCGTCATGAGGCCCGGGGCGGTGGGCCGTCGCGCCACCCGCGCCTTCGACCCGGCTTAGGCGAGCCCTTCGCGTTTGCGCCAGACGTGCGCGTTCGAGCCGTTCGGCGGTGTCGATTAGTTCGGCTTCGCGGAGTCGGGCGGCTCGGTCGTCTCCGTCCGCTGAGGAGGGTGTGACTATTCGGGGTGAAGCTTCGCGTCCCGTTCCGCGCACGAGCCGTGGCCCGCCCTCCAGCGGAACGCGCCGCCCTCAACAGCGTCGCTGAGGCCGCTCCCGCGGCGAAGGACCTCGCGGAGGTACCACACCTCTGATCCCCAGTCATACGGCGGGTCGCAGGGAAGATAGAACGTGTTGGCCGACTCCAAGGGGTCGACTCCAGCGAGGTACGTGACCGGCGCACCCGTCCGCGCCGCGCGCCACTGCTCACTGAGTCGCTGCTTCTCTGGCGTGGCGCGGACCGCACGGACGAGGTCGACGCTACCGACGACCGCTACGAGCACCACAACGGCTGTCGTCACAGCGCGACGACCCAGGATGTCTCGCGGCAGGCTCGCAACCTGCACGGTTGCCCAAGCCGCGAGCGCATACAGGGGCACAAGCCACAGCATCAAGACGTCCTGGCGCTCTCCCTGGTTGGCAATGACCTGCGCGAGCACGCCGGTCGCGACGACCACTGCGGGCAGCAGGAAGGCCGTATCCCGCCATTGCCGTCGGGCCACCGCGATCACGACGGCCAGAACGACAAGCGGGCAGAGGACCCCACGTCAAGCCGACGGGGTCGTGGTCCTCTTGCCCGAGATGGGTGACCGCAAAGAGGAGGTCGCTGAAGCGCCCATCGAGCTTTTGCCAAAGCGATCCCGCGCTGTCCCCCTCGCTCAGGATCGTCCTGAGATCGACCCAGTCCCGGCCAGCCTCGAACGCGAGGAACGGCGCCCAAGCGCAGACAACCACGCCGACGGCGGCGACAGCCGGGGTCACCAGCTCCTTCCACGCCCGGCGCGACAACATGATCAGCGCGAGCGCAGGAGCGAACAGGATGACGCCCGAGTAGTGAATGAGGGCATAGAGGCCGGGCGCGGCGACGAGCACCGCAGCCCACCAGCGCGAACCGATTGGAAGCCGAATGCCGGCCGTGAGGAGCAGGCACATCGCCGCGGTGTAGAGGCTCGGGTGCCACACGAGCGCCGAGAACCAGGCATCCGGGCCGACAATGAGGAACAAGCCGAGCACCGCTGCATACAGGAGGCCCCAGATTCGGGCGACGGTGGCGACGAGCAGTGCGATCGCCGCCGCGTTCAGCATCGCGAAGCCAACGATGACCAGTTCCGGGCGACCACCGCCGACAGCCACGAACGGCATCGTCACCCAGACGAGACCCGGGGGTTGGTAGACGCGGTACGAGGAGATCAGGCCGTGGTCCGGGATGACCGTATCGCGCACTGCGTCGAGCGCGATCCACAAGACCGTGCTTTCGTCTGGGTGGAACGGCGCGTCGGACACCCAGACCGAGCGTGAGAGAAAGGCGCCGACGAGTACGGTGCCGGTGACCCACGAAAACGGCGCCCACCCTCTCACGTCCGGCCAGGATACGGCGCTTGCCTGACTTCGCCCTATCCATTCAAACGAAGGAGTCCGTCAGGGGGCCCGGCGGCTGGCTGAACGCCATTCCGAAGCAACTCTCACCAATGGCACCCGGCCCCACCTGCAACCCTGCCATGGCGAAGGCAGGACGACCAGATGGCCGCGAGGGACGTGTCCTGATGGTCTCCGCCACGCACATGTGAGAACGTGTGTTCGTGACCTCGGAGGCCGTCCCGGCGCACGACTCCAGCGCGCCTCACCGCCGGGAACCTCACCGCGGCCGAGCAGGCGGCGTTCGAGTTGCCGTTCATCCCGCCGGCCGACGCCCGCGCTCTTGTCGAGCTGAACTCCGAGAAGGGTGATCAGAAGTTCGAGCGGGCGGCGCTCAGGTAACTCCGCCGGTACATGGATGAGGCTGACCCATCGCTCACCGTACCGTGAAATGGGCCCAAGCTCCGGCGCCACCTCCGGCTGCACCGACCCTCTCGTCCGCAAGCTGCCCGCTTCCGCAGTGATGACCGTATCGGCGTGGCTCCGGCTGCTCCTGCGGCGTTCGCTGAGGCTCCGCGTCGTCGCGCGCGAGTTGTCCACTCCCCGCAACATCCACTGCGTCGGTTTGGGTCTGGGCGGCGGCCTGGTTTCCTCATGGGGAAGCCCGTTGTGCCTCTCCCCGGGCACGTCTAAACCATCGATTCCCTCGCTCGCCGATATATGGCCCAGGTCGCCGCCTTGCTGGCGGACCAAAGCGCGCAATCGTGATCAATGAAGGAGCCCGGCGCCGCACGCCCAGTCCTCGGTCGACGCCATACCCGCTGCGAGGCCGACGACGGGGCGGTAGCCGAGCAGAGATTTCGCCTTGTCGATACGAACCCGTGCGTGCGAGGCGTAGAAGTCTATCTCCGGCGGTGACAGTGGATGAAGGGGAAGCTCCCCGACAGCGGCCGATGGATGCGTGACGGCACCGCCGGTCGTGGGCATCGCTAGCCGGTCCTTGAGCCGTTGCTGCCACCGCTCGGGTAAGACGTTGCCCGCCAACCTTCGAGCAGCGCGTATCTCCCTTGTCTGGAGCAGCCTCCCCCCGTTGCACGAAGCCGCGGCGCAGGGCGTCGGCCAGCTCGATATGAAGTCGTGGCTGAGCGGCCAGCACCCGCAGCCGTTAAGCCCGCGCCTCGTCCGGCGCGCTCATCGCCACGGTGCGCTGGATGCCGAGCATGTTATTCTAAAGCGCCGTAGAACTCGCGCCAGCTCACCGGTTCGTCGGACGATACGAGGAAAGCCTCACCGACCACACCCTCCGTGACCGCGGCGAGCAGAGCCGCGCCGACGACATCATCGACGTACACGTGGTTGCACACCCCGGCGCCCCCGTCGACGAGCACCACCCGGCCGGTGCGCAGCTTCCTCAGGACATTCTCCACCCACACGCCGCCGTACGGTCCATAGACGTTGGCGGGCTGGAGCACGACCACCAGCACCTACCCCGATCGAGCCATGTCGAGGGCGACACGCTCCGCGACGATTTTGCTGTCGGTGTACACGTCCCCGATCGGCCGACGGGGAGCCGCCTCCGTTAGGTCACCGTCGGGCGCACGGCCGTAGACCATGAACGCGCTCTATGCGCACGACGCGACGCACGCGGGTAGCCCCGGCCGCAGCAAGCACCCGCCTGGTTCCCTCCTCGTTGACGAAACGGCGATGGCGCGAGCTGCCCGAGGTCCCGTACGCGCAATGGAAGACGGAGTCACAGCCGACGAGAACCGCTTCGACGGCCGCCCGGTCGGTCACGTCCCCAACGATCACCTCGCAGGGGAAGTGCGTAAGTCGTGCCGCTCCGCGCGGGCTACGGACAAGGGCGCGGACTTCGGCTCCGCAGCTTACGGCGAGCCGCTCGGCGAGCCGGCTCCCGATGAAGCCACCCCCGGTCACGAGGACCCGACGCCCATGCAGCGTGTCCACGGTGTCAACGGCTCCCGGAATCCTCGATCTCCTCGTCACGCCGCCAGTAGCGGAGGTTCTTCACCTTGATCCAGCCGCGCTGCCCCGGCCGGTACGTGCTGGCGGAGCGTTTCGCGACGATTCCCTCCAGCCCGCGCTCGCACACCGCCTTGATAGAGCGCCTGGCCGTCGTCGAACGTATCGGCCGTGATGCAGTGGCCGTCGTTCAGCGCGAGCGACTCCAGCACCTCGCGGCGCGCGTGATGCGGGCTGCGCCTCAGGTCGTGCCCGTCCACCCCGAGCGCGTCGAAGACCACGTACGTGGCGGGGATCGAGGTATCGCCGTGCAGCAGGCGGCGCGTCACGTTCGGAAAGTGCGGCACCCCGTTCCACGAACGCGATGAGCGCGCCGTCGAGCACAAGCCCGGCGGAAGCGACCCGCAGCTCGGGTACGAGCGCGGTCATGTCCCAGCCGCGTCGGGAGCGGACTCGCAGCCCCTCGATCGTTGAGACGAGCGCCCGGAAGCCGTCCCACTTCACCTCGAACGACCACCCCTTAGCGGTGGGGATCGGGCCGGAGCGCAGCAGCATCGGCCGGGGTAGCACAGGGGCCAGGGTAACCATGGGACGGCTCGCACGGGCCAGCTCCGCTTTCGGCGGATGGATCTCCCGTCGAGTGCGCGGCGAGTGATTCACCGGAGATAGACAACAGAACCTCTATATGCCAGGAGAGTCGCCTGTTGTCGGCTCGCGCCAGGAAGCCTGCCGCCTCCTCGGGCGTCTGAATAGGTATAGGCCAAGATCCTGAGCATCGGTCAGCCACAGACGATGACCTGAAGACCTTCCCCGACGCTCCTGGTGAGCTTCGGGCAGCATCCGAGAGGGAGCAGCATGCCGACTTACACCCCAAGCCCGATGTCGCCGTTCCTCCGCTCCGAGCTCGCCACATTCGACCGCGAGGTGCTCGAGGCGCTCGAGCGCGGCCTCAGCTACGACGAGATCGCGACCGAGCTCGGGGTCGGGAAGGCCCGGGTCACCAACCGCGTCCGCTCCATGCGGCGGAAGTCGGGCGTGTCGACGGCCGAGCTCCCCACCATGTTCGTCGACGATGTCCCGTGGACGATTCACATCGTCCCGAGGGGGCAGTGATGCCGCGCGACCTGTGCCTCCGGACCGCTCGAACTTCCAATCGCCCTTCTCCGCATACAACTCGACAAGAGCGCGGGCGTCCGCCAGCGGGATGAGCGGCAACTCGAACGCGGCTTGCTCGGCCGCGGCAAGGTTCCCGGCGGCGAGCGCACGCCCGAGCGGTGAGCCTCTTAGAGGTCCTAACTCAATGAGGTCTCCAGCTGCCGCCAGCAGATGAGGCAGCAGGCGAGGGCGAGGAAGCCTTCGTGGATGTCGTCGCGGCGGTCGGTGCGGATGAGCAGGCGGCGGCGGTTGTGCAGCCAGGCGAAGGTGCGCTCGACGACCCAGCGGTGGCGGCCGAGCCCGGAGCCGTGCTCGGTCTGGCGGCGGGCGATCAGCGGCTTGACGCCGCGCTGCCAGACGAGGCGGCGGTACTTGTCGTGGTCGTAGCCGCGGTCGGCGATCAGCGTCCGCGGTCGGCGTCGTGGCCGGCCGACGCGGCCGCGGACGGGCGGCACCCGGTCGAGCAGCTCGAGCAACTGGGTGACGTCGTTGCGGTTGCCGCCGGTGAGCGTCCAGGCGAGCGGGATGCCGCCGCCGTCGACGAGCAGGTGGTGCTTGCTGCCCGCCCGGCCGCGGTCGACGGGGCTGGGACCCGTTTTGGCGCCCCCTTTTTCGCCTGCAGGTGACTCGAGTCGGCGACCGCCCGCGCCCACTCGAGCTGGTCGGCGGCGTGCAGCTCGGCCAGCAGCAGCTCGTGCAGCCGCTCCCAGACGCCGGCCTGCTGCCAGGCCCGCAGCCGCCGCCACGCCGTCATCCCGCAGCCGAAGCCGAGCTCCTGCGGCAGGTGCTCCCAGCCGATCCCCGTGTGCAGCACGAACAAGATCCCCTGCAACACCCGCCGGTCATCAAGCGGCTTGCGACCCGGATAGCGGAAGCGCCGCTGCCTCGCCGGCAGCAACGGCTCGATCCGCTCCCACAACCCGTCCGGCACCTCCCACGGCTTCGCCCGCATCGACATCCCTCCCGAGCTTGACGACGGATGCCGACGGACTTCGCTACCGCCGAACGGGTCCCTTCATTGAGTTAGAGGTTCTTAGCACAGGGATTGAGACAAATGCGAGAGGCCCCCGAAGGGGCCTCTTTTCCGTGCTTCCCAGAGTTGAGGGCATTTCCCAGAGTTGGATCAGACCGAGATCCTCGTCCCCTCGTAGATCGCGGAGCGGATCTCCATGCGGCGCTCGGCGTCGCCGAAAGCGTGGGCATAGGACGCGCAGGATCGTCTCGGGCGTGTCCCGTGCCTGCGTCGAGACTTCGACCACGTCGAGACCGAGCGAGATCAGGCGGTTGACGAACGAGTGTCGGAGGTCGTGGGAACCGATCGGCTCCGTGCCCTCGGGGGAGAGCCCGCTCGACCTTCCAATCGCCCTTCTCCGCATACAACTCGACAAGAGCGCGGGCGTCCGCCAGCGGGATGAGCGGCAACTCGAACGCGGCTTGCTCGGCCGCGGCGAGGTTCCCGGCGGCGAGCGCACGCCCGAGCGAAGAGCCTCTTAGTGCTCGTGGGTGTGCCCGGCCAGCGCGCCCATCCTCTCGAGCACGGTGGCGGTGACGTCCGGCGTTGCGTCGAACGCCGGTAGCTGGATGTCCTCCTCCTTCCGGAAGTGTGTGTCGATCAGGGCATAGAGGCCGTAGAGGAGTTCCTGCAGCGTCTCGATGTCGTCAACGTCCGCCTGCTCGAGCCGCTCGATCCTCGCCACGATTGCCTCGTGGTCGTGGACCATCGGCACGGCGGCCGCGTCGAAGCCGATCAGCTTCGCCCACTCCGGATAGAGCACCTCCTCCTCCGCCTTCGCGTGCGGGATGAGGGTGACGGTAAGGAAGTCGAGGATACGGCTGACGAGCAGCTCTCTTCTCCGCGCGGTCGAGACGAACGACCTCGCGCGCGGCCTGTCCGAGGTGGTCGATGTGCGTGCGCAGTTCCTCGTGCTCTCGGCGAAGTGGCTCGGTGGGTCGCATGGTGTCCTCCTCCTGTTTCTGCGCTCGGACAGCGCCGACCCGGCGCCGTGGGCGCCTGCAATCGACTCGATCCTCGCACCGACCCGCCGGCGCGACATCGGGGGGTCTGCTTATCGGGCTGCGCCAAAGCCGCACAGCGCCGAACGAGGACGGCCTTGATCCGGCCGCTGGACTTGACCGCGATGTCACTCACAGGGGCGGCGCCGCGCGTGGGGGGAAGCGCAGCGACCCGCCCCTCGACGACTTCAACACGGCCCTGCCGGTTCCGCATCGGTGCTTCCTACTGAGCCCGTGAGGCGGGGGATGACATGAGCGCCGCCGCCCGCCTCGAGGCGCTCGTCGGCCCGCCTCGCGAGTCGCTTCTCGAGGCGGCTCGGTGGCGTGATTCGACCTCAAGGCCGGGCTCACCGCCTCCGGCCAGCTCGGCGCGTCCGGCGAGCGACTCGACTCGACCAAGACGGAGGCGAGCGCCGCCACCGTCGAGCTCCTCCCGGCTCTCGCGCTCGAGCTCCGCGCGCACCGCTCGAGGCAGGCGGGCCGCAACCTCGCGCTCGTCCACCGGGACGCGCTGCTGTTCACCACCGCCCGAGGCAAGCCCCAGTCGCGCCGCGCCGGGCTCAACGGCCCTGACCGGAAGCCCGTCGGCCTCCACGACCTCCGGCATTCCCTCGTCGGGGCCGCCCTCGCGTCAGGCCTCTCGCTCGCGGAGGCCTCCGTCCTCGCCCGACACGCTTCGGCGCGAGTCGCCGCGGCGATGCATGCCGGCGTGGCGGACGCGACAAGGGAGACGCTCGCGCGGAGGCTTGCCGAGGCTGGATATGGCGCTGGCTGCGGGGTGAAGGTGGCCGGGGGGCGGGCGCGACCCATGCAAAAGGCCCGACTTTCGCCGGGCCTTGAGCCTTCTCCCCACCCCCGTGTATCTCCCTCAATACTAAGTGCCCCGGAAAGGGGATGCCATCCCTCGTACGAGTGACTGCGTGGCAACAATGGCAACGCTCGCCGTTCGTTCGGGTTCGGAGCCGTTCGGAACCCTCTCGGAGAATCCCTGCAAATAGGCGGTTTCAGCAGGGCGAATATGCGCCAACGCTCGCCCAGTCTCGACAAGCTGGGGGGTTCACTGGTTCGGGCCCAGTAGCGCCCACCCCCGGAACCCCGCATCAGCAAAGCAATCGCGACAAGAGAGAGGCCCCCCGAAGCCGCCTCTTTCCGTGAGCCCATGGTTTCAGGGCCGATTGCCCGCCTGCGGCCGCTGCTCGCACTGCACGCCATCCCGACGCGCTACGCGGGTCGATGGCAGACCGCCTCGATGTTGTGTCCGTCCGGGTCGAGGACGTACGCACCGTAGTAGTGGGGGTGATAGAGAGCGCGCACCCCCGGCGCGCCGTTGTCCGTCCCTCCAGCCTTGAGCGCGGCGGCGTGGAACGCATCGACGGTCTCGCGATCGTCGACCGCGAACGCGACGTGAAGCCTGCCCACGACCGCGCGCCCCCGCGCCTCGATCCAGAAGAAGGGCTTGCCGTCGCGGCCGAAACCGGCGGCCTCTCCGACCGGCTCCAGCAGCACAGTCAGCCCGAGCGGCGCCAGCGCCCTCTCGTAGAACCCCTTGCTGCGCGCGTAGTCGCTCACCGCGAACCCGACATGGTCGAGCATCGTCGCCTCCTTCGAGTCGCCGTCGGCTGGGGTTCAGGAGCCTATCCGCGCCGGACGGGACGGTCAGCCACTTCGTCGCGCTCTCCGTCAAGCGCGTCCCGTGGACTGGCACACCGAAACTCGCGGCACACTGGCGCACCCGACGTAACTCGGCGCAGGCAAGGCCCGCTCGTCGGCGGCATCGCGCAGACCACCGGGCCTGGTCACCCTTCGCCCACAGAACGCGGCGAGGCGCGAGACTATGCCAGTGCAGCGAGAAACGCGTTACGCGCGGAGCGGCGATGTCAGCATCGCTTACCAGGTCGCCGGCGAGGGGTCGTTCGATGTCGTCTTCGTGCCGGGCTTCGTTTCTCATGTTGAGCTCGGCTGGAAGACGCCACCGATGCGCGAGTACTGGGCGCGTCTTGCTTCGATCGGGCGGCTGATCGTCTTCGACAAGCGCGGGACGGGGATGTCCGACCGGGTGAGCGGCAGCGCCGACGCTCGAGACGCGGATGGACGACGTGCGAGCCGTGATGGACGCGATCGGCTCCGCCCGGGCGGCGTTCGTCGGCGTCCTCCGAGGGCGCGCCGATGAGCATGCTGTTTGCGGCGACCTACCCCGAGCGGACGACGGCGCTCGTTCTGATCGGGAGCGCCTATTCGCGCGAGCATGTGGGCGCCGGACTACCCATGGGGCCGAGACCGAAGAGGCGTTCTTGCGGGGAGTTGATGACGCCCTGAGGATCTTCGGGCTCTCGCGAGGCGGCTGAGCAGGACATGCATCGAGCTTGCTTGGGAGGCCGACGAGGAGGACGCGCAGCGCTGCTCAGCGACTACTACCGCCACAGCGCCAGCCCCGGCGCGGTCCGCGCGATCAACCTGATGACCATGGACATCGACGTCCGCCACGTCCTGTCCGCGATTCGCGTGCCGACGCTGTTGCTGCACGGCCAGGACGACCACCTCCCGATCGGGCCGCACGCTGGTGGCGGACGCATTCCCGCCGCGCGCCTCGATCGAGTTTCCGGCGGGCACCCGCCACCGGTGGGCGAGGCTCTCGCTGCCGCCTGCGACGAGATCGAGTAGTTCCTGACGGACGTCTGGGTGGCAGGCGCCGACGAGGACGCGAGTCCCGAACGTGTGCTCGCCACTGTCCTCTTCAGCGACATCGTTGATTCCAGCAAAAGGCCGCCCAGCTCGGCGATCGCGGCTGGCGTGAGCTACTCGAGCGCCACCACGCAGCTCGTTCGCCGTCAGCTCGTCCGCTTCCGCGGTAAGGAAGTCGACACGGCCGGCGACGGCTTCTTCGCCTCCTTTGACGGCCCGGCCCGGGCGATCCGCTGCGCCTGCGCGATCGCCGACTCCGTCTCGGAGCTGGATCTCGGGTCCGGGTCGGGCTGCACACCGGCGATGCGAGCTCGTCGACGGCAAGGTCGCCGGTATCGCGGTCCACACCGGGGCGCGTGTCGCATCAAAGGCGGAGCCAGGGGAGGTCCTTGTCTCCAACACGGTCAAGGAGCTTGTGGCCGGCTCCGGAATCGCCTTCAACGACCGAGACGTGCACGAGCTCAAGGGCATCCCAGGCGAATGGCGACTGTTCGCAGTCGCTCGCTAACCAACCCATCCTCAGGCCTCGTTCGCGAACGCTGGCTGAACCCCCACTTGAGACGGCTACCTCGAGTCGCCTCACCCTCTCGCGCGGATGGAGCTTGCTGACGTTGGATTCCGCTGCAATGTTTGCGGGCGCGTTGCTCCCTGGTCAGATTAGTTCATCCGTTCCGGGCGGATTTGGGCGAGGTTGACGCTGGGTAGCTGAGACAGGCGAGTCGCAGGTCTGAGGGCCGGGCAGGCTCGCCCGAACGCCATGCGCCCACCAATGGTCGCCCGGCCCCAAAAGCGTGCACATCTCGCGCGAGCCGACCAGTCGCTCTTCCGTCTTGGCGTTCCGGTGTGAGAACGTATGTTCGTGACTTCGGAAGGTCACCCCGGGGCAAGGTTCAAGCGTGCGCTCGCCGCCGGGAACCTGCCCGCGGCCGAGCAAGCCGCGTTCGAGTTGCCGTTCATTCCGCTGGCGGACGCGCGCGCTCTGCTCGAGTTGTATGCGGAGAAGGGCGATCGGAAGTACGGGCGGGCAGCCCTCAAGTACCTCCGCCGGTATATGGACGAGACGAACCCGTCACTCGCCGACGTGGCCCACGTCGCCGGCCTGCTCGCCGAGCGCGACTCGATGATGCGCGGGCTGTAGGGCACTTCCGCCGCTGGCCCGCCGTCGCGGCGGGCGGCTTGGAGTGTCGGCCCTCGTTGGCTGTGCGGCGTCAGCCGATCAGGAGGAACTGGAAGATGAACATCGCCGCGAAGCCGATCGCGACGATAACGGCGACTTCGCGTCTGGGTGCCTGCTCGATCGCTTCCGGGAGTAGCTCGCGCGCCAGCATCCAGAGCATCGCGCCTGCCGCGAAGCCGAGCGCGGCGGGCAGTAGCGCCTGAAACTGCTCGACGAACAGGTAGGAGGGGACGGCCAGCAGCGGCTGTGGCAGGCTCGAGAAGATGCTCCAGCCTGCGGCGCTGCGCACCGACGCGCCTTTCGGCACGAGCACGAGGCTGATCGCAAGTCCCTCGGGAATGTTGTGGATCGCGATCGCGATCGCGATGACGAGGCCGAAGATGCCGGTATCGCCAAAGGAAGCGCCGATTCCGAGGCCTTCCGCCGCCGAATGCGCGGTCATCACGGCGATGATCAGCAGCGCCTGGCGCGCAGCCGCGCCGGAGAGGTGGCTGACATCCAGCTCGCCGACCCGCTTGAGCAGGACGCCGACGACGTACACGAAGGCCACCCCGAGCACGGCCCCGGTTGCCGTCCGGGTCACACTGCCGCCGCCGCCCTCGACCAGCAGGCTGATGCTCGCACCGAGCATCACCCCGGCCGCGATCGCGTTCGCGCGCCCCAACCACCTTGTGCCCTTGAGCTCGAAGAACGCGAACGGCAGCGCCCCAAGTCCCGTCGCCAGCGCCGTCAACAGCGCCGCGACGAACACGAACACCATGCTGCCGAGGCTGACGTCCATCGACGCGGCCTACGCCGCGGCGCGGCTAATCATCGAGGCGGTTGAACATGGAGGCAAGATCGTGCTCGTGAGCATCAGGGCCATCGGCAGCGGCAGGATCGGCCCGGCGTCGACTCGGTTGGGCGACGGGCGTGCACACGAAGCGAGGAATATCGCCTATGTCCTCGCGTCTGACGAGGTAGTCGACCCCACGGATGACAAACCGCTCCCGGTCAACAAGGGGCTTCCCGTCGATATGGGGGTGGCCATCCAGGCTGTTGTCGTGGATCTCGTGCCGGTCGCCGTCCGGGTGTCTGAACACAAGCTGGAACCAGGTCATGACCCCTCTGCTCGACCAGACGCGATCGCCGGGAGCACGGCGGTCGGTCTGATCGTCTCCTGTCGTTTCGCAGACAAACGAGACTAGGCTCCGGCGGGCCGCGTGTTATCGGCGCATTCACCGATGCTGGTTGCTGTGAAGTACGCACAGCCACCAGGCCACGCCTTGGAGGAACCTTTGCCGTCGACGGCGACGGCATCCTGGGGCGCGGCCCCTCGGAGGCGCTCACGAGGCCGGAGTGCGCGTCAGCGAATCGCCTCGCGGTGATGTCCTCGTCACGGTACTGGCGGTTCTTGACCTCTTCTTGATCCTCGCCCAGCGTCGCCCCCTGCGCTGCGTGCTGTCCTTCCGTCGGAGCCGCCGTCTCGTCTGCGGCCCACTCGTCGAAGTCCTCCGCGTACGGGAAGGGCGAGGTGCGCTCGTCCGCCGCCGCATCTTCGCCGCGCTCCTCCGATCGGCGGGGATGCGCCTGCTCGACGCCCAGGTGCGCGGCGAGTGTCACGTCGCTCAAGTAAGTGACGACAAATCTCCACATGCCGGAAGATGTCGCCTGTTGTCGGTGCGCCATGAAGCCTCATTCCCTCGCACATCGAATAGGTAGAGGCCCAGGGGCCGCAGCGCCAACTACCAGCACGAGCGAGAAGACCTTGGACAATCGATCAGCAGACGAGGACTTGGCGGCGCGCTCGCCGCACGGCTGAGCACGAGCCGCCCTCTCGGGCGGCTCCATGCTCATGCCGCGCGAGTTGCCCGCATTCCGCTCTAGCGGACAGACCGCTTGAGCAACACGACCGGCCACGCCATCAGGTCGCCGTACTTGAGCGACAGGCCGACGGCCTCCCAGCCCTCCTGCCCGAGCTCGTTCAGGTGCTCCGGGACGAACGCATCCTCGTCCTTCTTGAGGTTCTTCGCCTCCTTGAGGGGGACGACGAGATACTCGAACCGAGTCTCCGGAAGCGGCGGGGCGTCAATCATGGGAGTAGTCACCATCGATGTAACACCTCCTTCCTCGTCCAGATTTCCACCGCGCGGGTGTTGGCGCATCCGTAGAAGATGCGTATGCGGCAATCACAAGAACCCGCCGCAAATTCGGGTTTTTGTATCGAGGCAGGCACGCATACGGGGACGTGTCCCCAAGATCCGGCAATCGAACGGCCGAGCAGTGACCGAGGGAGTCATGCCGAGCGAAGAGAGATTCGATCGGGCCTACTGGGAGCGGCGCTGGACGCAGGTCGTGCGCGAGCATCCGGACAAGATCATGGGTCGCCGGGCGAGCTCGCACCTGGTGTCCGAGACCGCGGATCTGCATCCGGGACGCGCCCTCGACGCGGGTTGCGGGCACGGGGCCGAAGCATTGTGGCTCGCCTCGCGCGGGTGGCGGGTCACGGCGGTCGACTATTCCGTGACCGCCCTGGACATCGCCCGGTCGAGAGCGAAGGCCATCGGCGCGGACATCGCCGAGCGCATCGAGTGGACGGAGAGCGACCTCACGACCTGGGCGCCGCCGCCGCGTTGCTACGACCTCGTGATGAGCCTGTACGTCCACGTGGACGGCTCGGTCGGCGAGATGGTCAGACGGCTCCGGGCGGGTGTCGCGCCGGGCGGGACGTTGCGTCTGGTCGGCCACCGCCCTATCGATCCCGCAACCGGTGCTCCGACCCCGGCTGCCGGGCAGGTACAGGTCTCCGTCGACGCCGCCGTCGACGCTCTCGATCCGCGCGACTGGCGGATCGTGGTCGCCGAGGAGCGGCCACGGGATGCGGCCGGTGCGGGTGTCGACGCGGTGGTGCGCGCTCTCCGGTCCGCCGCCGCCATCTAGGCGGTTCGTCGTCCTACGGGGAGACGCGGTGAGCCCGGCGCAAATGCGGCGTTGACTACAGGGGGCGTTCGGGGCAAGAGTCGGAGAACACGCCCGCTCACACGGAGGTGCCCAGTGCCGGTTGGAATGCTGCTCGACACGCCCGAGGGGTCGCAGGACATGTACGAGGCGCTGACCACGAAGATCTTCGGCTCGCTGCAGCCCGCCGTCCTGCCCGCCGGGCTCATCGCCCACATCGCCGGCCCGCGCGACGAAGGCGGTTGGCGCGTCGTCGACATCTGGGAGTCCACCGACGCGTTCTGGCAGTTCTTCGACGCGAAGCTCCTGCCCGCTGCCCGGGAGCTCGGCCAGGATCCGACGGAGGCCCGGCCGACGTTCTTCGCCGTCCACAACATGATCGGGCTCGGAATGCCCGCATAACGGTTGCGCATTTCGGATCCAGCCCCGCCCGGCCCGCGGGCACCGGAGAGGCAAATCGTTTATAGTTTGTAAAGACCGGCGTGCGGGTACTCCGCCGCAAGTCCCCGGCCGGAGGTGCCGCCATGCGTCAGCCAGTAACGCTCGAAGGGGTGCTTCACCAGGTCGGACACGCCCGCGCGGGCGGATGCTCTCGGTATGCCCCGTGCCCGGGTGCACGACGCTGACCATGGGCGGGACCTGTGTCGCACACGACCCGCCGGTGACGATGACCTTCGTGCGCGGCCGGCCTTTCGTCGCCGGGGCGCCCCAGAACGCCCGTTCGATGGCTTTCCGCGGCTGACCCGCGGCGCGCGGATCCCCCGGGCGAGGGATGCGGCCCGGCGTGCGGCTCCGAACGGTGAGGTCATGGGTGCTTCCTCCGGCTGGAACCTCCTGGCGCGTCGGCCGCCGCGCGTCCGCGCGGCGTCGAAGAAGCAGCCGGCGCGCCACCTGGTGAGCGTGCCCAGCGGGCCGCGCGCCGATACCGGACGGCGCCCGGGCGAGCCTCGGCGCCCAAGCCGAGATCCGGACGCCCCGCGCGACGTCGGCTGAGCCGAGCGCCCCTCAGGCGAGCCGTCGCTCGAGGTACGCGGCAAGGCGCGTTAGCGGAAACGAGATCACGAAGAATACGACCATCACGAAGCCGAGGATCTCGACGGCGTGGATCTCGCCGATTCCCGCGGGCGGGAAGAACGTCAGACGCTCCGACTGAGACTTCGCGGCCTGGAGCAGCTCGATCCCACCGATGACCGCGGCGAGCGTCGAGTTCTGGATGATGTTGACGAGCAGGCTGACGAGCGGCGGCAGGAGCCGGCGGTACGCCTGTGGGAGGATCACGGAACGCTGCCGGCCGATCCAGCCGAAGCCCAGGGCCGCGGCGGCCTCGTGCTGCTCGTTGGGGATCGAGCCGACCGCTCCCCGCGTCGCCTCCGCGACCTGCGCGCTGCCCCAGAGGATCAGCGCGATCGACGTCGCCGTGAGCGGGCCGAACTCGAGCGACGGCGAGACCGAGGGAAGGCCGAAGTACACGATGAAGACGGTCACGAGGATCGGCAGGCCGCGGAAGACCTCGACGTACCCGCGAATCACCGCGCGCGACAGGAGGAAGTCGATCGTGAGGAGCGTTCCCAGTGTCATGCCGATCAGCGTCGCCCCCACGACGGAGACCGCGGAGACGAGGAGCGTCGCCGGGAGGCCCTCCTCGAGGATGTACCGGACGACGGGCTCTGCCCAGTCGGGGAGCAACTATCTCGCCTCCGGGAGCGCCAGTCGGTTCTCGAGCACGCGGATCGCCGCGGAGAGGCTCCAGACGAGCGTGAGGTAGACGATCGCCAGGACGGTGAGCGCCTCGAGGGTCTCGAGGCTGAGGTTGGCGATGTTGATCGCCGTCGTCGTCAGCTCCTCGTAGCCGATCACGTACATCAGCGAGGTGTTCTTGACGACTGAGATGTACGTGTTGATCGACGAGGGAAGCGCGATCCTGCCGCCGATGGGGAAGGTCACGTTGAGGAACGTGCCGAGCGAGCCGAATCCGAGCGCGTAGCCCGCCTCTCGGTAGCGCCTCGGCACCGCCTCGAACCCCGCGCGGAAGTTCTCGGTGTTGAACGCGCCGCCCCAGATCGTCACCGCGACCCACGCCGCGGTGAAAGCATCGAGGCGGATCCCGACCTGCGGCAGCGCGAAGTACACCATGAAGATCTGGACGAGAATCGGCGTGTTTCGGATGACCTCGACGTAGACCGCGGCGAGCTGGCTGACGACCGGGAGGCGATGCGCACGCGCGGCGCCGAGGACGACGCCGATGAGGGAGGCCCCTGCGATCGAGATCGCCGAGACCTTGATGGTGTTCTCGAACCCGTCGAGGAGCTCCCGCCAGTTCTCCGACACGAACGACGAAAGGTCGTAGACGGCAAGCATCAGTGGGGGCGAAGGCGGTGGTGGCCGCAGATCTGCGGCCACCACCACCAGTTCGGTCCCTCAGCCGGCTACGGACACACCGTGTCGATGCTGGGGAGATTGGCCGCGCGATAGGCGAAGTCGCTGTTCGGCCGCAGGACGTTCGGCAAGAATGCCGGCAGGAACCGGGGTGCGATGTTGTTACGGATGATCGGGGCGAAGAGGTCCTTCCTCTTCATGAGGTTGAGGCGCGCGTCCACCCATCGCTTGAGTTGGACGTTGCCCTGCTTGATGCCGATTCCGTACGGTCCTTCGAGGAACTGGTCCCCGGTCAGCTTCGACGACGGGTCGGCGGCCGCGAGCGTCGCGAGCGCCGAGTCGTCCCACATGACCGCGTCCGCGCGGCCCTGGTTGAAGGCGATCACGGCGTTCGTGACGCTGTCGAGGACCACGACGGTGGTGTCGGTGAAGCACCGCTTCATCCAGCGGTCGTAGGTCGAGCCGCTCGTCGTCGCGACACGCTTGCCCCGGATGTCGTTGAGCGTCGCGATCGGGGAGTCGGTCTTGACCAGCAACCGTCCCGTCGCCTTGTAGTACGGCCGCGAGAAATCGATCCTCGTGTCGCGATCGGCCGTGTACGTGAACGTCGAGATCATGAGGTCGACGCGGCCCGTCGTCAACAGCGGCTCGCGAGCCGCCGTCGGAGCACACACGAACGTCAGCCGCTGGGCGCGGCCGAACGCGTAGCGGGCGAGCTGCTTCGCGATCTCGACGTCGACGCCGGCGTTCTTGCCCCTGACGTCGAGGTACCCGAACGGCGGCGTGTCGCACTTGACGCCGGCGATCAGGCGCTTGCGATTGGCGATCTCGGCGGGCAGCTTCGGCAGCACCGGCGTCGTCGCATCCGCACGAGCGGACGCGGTCGTGGCCGTGGGCTGGGCCGCGCCGAGCGACGCGGCGACGATCGCGAGCACGGCGACCCCTGCCGTGGCCAGAACGATCTTCTTCATTCAGCGGCTCCTTCCGCTTCGGTGACTGTCAGGTCGTCGAGAGAGTGGGCGAGCTGGAGCGACCGGCGCAGGAAGCGCCTTGTGCGCTCCTCCTCCGGGTTGTCGAGGACGTCGGCGGGCTTCCCCTCTTCCACGATGCGGCCGTTGTCCATGAAGACCAGGCGGTCGCCGACCTCGCGGGCGAACTGCATCTCGTGGGTGACGCACGAGCATTGTCGTGCCGTGACCGCGCGCGAGGTCGCGCATCACCACGAGCACCTCGCCGACGAGCTCCGGGTCGAGGGCCGAGGTCACCTCGTCGAACAGCATGACCTTGCGGCGACATCATCAGCGCCCGCGCGATCGCGACGCGCTGCTGCTGCCCTCCCGAGAGCTGGTGGGGGTGCTGGCCGCCTTCTCGGGCAGGCCGACGACCTCGAGCAGCTCGCGGGCGCGGTCCTCCGCCTCCTTGCGCGGCAGCTTGCGGATCCTGCGCGCGGCGAGCGTCAGGTTGTCCATCACGGTGAGGTGCGGGAAGAGGTTGAACTGCTGGAAGACGATCCCGATCCGCTGCCGTACCGCCGAGACGTCGACGCCCTTCTCGGTGATCACCTCGCCCTCGAACGTGATGCGGCCCGTCCTGGATCGGCTCCAGCAGGTTGACGCAGCGCAGGAGGGTGCTCTTCCCGCTGCCGCTCGGGCCGATGATCACGAGCACCTCGCCCGTCGCCACCTCGAGGTCGATGCCGTCCAGGACGAGGTTGTCGCCGAAGCTCTTGCGCACGCCCTCGAGCTGGATGAGCGGGCCGAGGCGGCCGTCCTCGGCGGCCGTTGCCCGCGCGTCGACGACGCTCATGCTGACGTCCGCCCAAGGCGTCGGCGCGCTCGAAACCTGGTGATCGACATCCGGGGCATTAGAGGGGAACGCGGGTGCGCAAGTCAAGCCATGGCCGGTCTGCAACGCGAGCACGAACGGGCATGGCTGGAGGGGCCGCCGCCGGCGGCTTTTCGTCGTCTCGCGTCTCGGGCTCCAATTCCGACAAGAACTCGTGGTAGCCTCAGGTGCTGCGGGTCGACCCCGCGCGCGTATGCGGGCACTAGAGGTTCGCCCGTTGGCGCGTGACGTTCCTCATGAACCGGGACGGGTCAGCCTGGACGTCCAGGCGGCGTCTCAGGCTGACGAACGTCCGATCGGTTCGGCGGAAGAGAAAGATGACCCATGAGTTCTCACCAGGCACGGTCGTCGTCACCCCGGAGACGGGCGAGATCGTCGCGATCCGCCTTCGAGGCGAGTTCGATCTGGCCACCACGCCTTCCGTGCTTCGAGGAGGCGGAGCGGCGCCTCGACGACCACAAGCACCTGATCCTCGACCTCAACGGCGCCACGTTCATCGACTCCTCGGTGATCAACGTGATCATCCGAGCGCACCGGACGGCGTCGGCACGTGGGCGCGTGGCGGTGCTGGAGCTCGGCCCGAACGCCGTCGTCGAGCGCGCGCTCGACATCAGCGGGATCACGCAGATCGTCCCGCGCGCCTACTCCCGGGCCGACGCGATCCACACCATCCACCGAGCGGCCGAGCCCGAGCGCCGCCGAAGCCGGGTCATCGGCAGCGGCCACGCAGGAGAGCGACTCCAGGAAGAACGGCGTCTCCCGTCAACGTCCTGACGGGCGCCGCCAGCGAGGCCCGAGCGGTGGCGGTCCGAGCTCCGATCACGGGCGATCCTCCCGAGTAGGATCGCGGCGTGAGGATCCGCGCCGCGGTGCTCGAGGAGTTCGGCCGGCCTCTCGTCGTCCAGGAGGTCGAGCTCGCCGAGCCGAAGGCGGGCGAGGCGCTCGTCCGGCTCGCGGCCTGCGGCGTCTGCCACACGGACCTCTACACCGCCTCCGGAGCCGACCCGAGCGGGTACGTGCCCTGCGTGCTCGGCCACGAGGGCGCGGGCGTCGTCGAGCGCGTGGGGGAGGGCGTGACGCTCGTCCGGCCCGGCGACCACGTCGTCACGCTCTTCGCGCCCGAGTGCGGCGAGTGCGTCCATTGCCGGAGCGACCGCACGAACCGCTGCGTCGCGATCCGCGACCAGCAGGGCCTCGGCTACCTCCCCGACGGCACGACCCGGCTCTCACGCGGCGGCGAGGAGCTCCGCCACTTCATGGGCACGTCGACCTTCGCCGAGTACACCGTGATGCCCGAGATCGCGCTCGCGAAGGTGAGCCCCGAGGCGCCGCTCGAGGGCTGCGCGCCGTTCGCCTGCGGGCTCTCGACCGGGATCGGCGCGGCGCTCTACACGGCGCAGGTCGAGCCGGGCTCGACGTGCGTCGTCTTCGGCTGCGGCCTCGTCGGGCTCGGCGCCGTGATCGGCGCACGGCTCGCGGGCGCGGAGCGCATCGTCGCGATCGACCTCGCCGAGGAGCGGCTCGCCCAGGCTCGCCACCACGGCGCGACGGAGACACGTGTCGCGGGCGACGACACGGTCGACTGGATCAGGGAGGAGACCGGCGGCTTCGGGGCGGACTACACGTTCGAGGCGACCGGCAACGTCCACGTCATGCGCCAGGCCGTCGAGGCGGCGCGCGAGGCGTGGGGGCTCGCGACGATGTGCGGTGTCGCGGGCAAGGGGGAGACGCTCGACATCGTCCCCCGTCTCCTCATCACCGGCCGGCGGGTCACGGGCTCGTCGTTCGGCGGAGTGAAGGGACGCTCGCAGGTGCCTCAGCTGGTCGATCGCTGGCTGGCGGGCGAGATCGACGCGATGTCGCTCATCTCGCATCGGATCGCTCTGGACGACGTGAATCGCGGTTTCGAGCTGATGGAGCGGCAGGACGGGATCCGGAGCGTGATCGCCTTCGAATGACCGGCGCGCCGACGCGGATGCCGTACGGCGCCGCGGCCTCCCAGGCGAGATCGAGCTCGCTCGCGAACGCGGTCGTGGCGGCTCCCGAGCCGGGTGGGCTCAGGGGCCCTCGCATCGGCGAGGGCCCCTGACGACGCGGGCTGCGTGACCGACGGCGGGACGCTGCCGTCGCTACCCAGGAGCAGACCGAGTCGGACGAGCGCGTTCCCCACGGCTCGCCGGAGCGGGCCGGGGTGTGACGGCCGGGCGGCATGGTGGAGAGCCGCCACCCGGACGCGGACCAACTCCTGACGGATCTCGGTGGCGTGTGGCTCGAGCATCGCGCGTCCTCCTCTCCGTCAAGTATCTTTAGATGGAGCTACTTCGGATGAAGGTACACCATGGGATCACTTGACGTCAAGAAACTCGAGGTGGAGAATCCGCGCGTGGCCAAGACGCGCCCGGCGACGGAGCCCGATCAGGTCGACGCCGCCCTCGAGGTCTGGGCGCGCGAGCTCCCCGACCTCGACCTCGACATCGAGGGGATCGTGACGCGGATCTGGAAGCTCGAGCGGCACGTCGACGCCACGATGCGGGAGACGCTCGACGCGTTCGAGCTGAGCCACGGCGAGTACAAGCTGATGATGTACCTCCGCTACGGCGGACCGCCGTACCGCGGCAAGCCCGGGAAGCTCGCCAAGCACCTCGGCCTGTCCACGGGCGCGATGACGAACCGGCTCGACAACATGGAGCGTCGCGGGCTCGTCCGGCGGCTCGACGACCCCGACGACCGGCGTGGCGTGATCGTCGAGCTCACCGATGACGGGAAGGAGCTCTGGGACCGGGCGGTGACGTCGCAGGCGGAGAAGGAGTCGATCGTCGCGACGGCGCTCGACGAAGCCGAGCGGCACGAGCTCAACGAGCTGCTGCGGCGGTTGATGAACGCCTTCGAGCGCCATCACGGCCCGCTCGCCCACAAGGGCCAGGACAGCCGCACGAGTAGACAGGGCCGCCGACGCGGCGCCGACTATCCTCGCGGGACGTGAACGTGACGCTCCCCGACGGCAAGGTGCTCGAGCTGCCCGACGGCGTCGAGCGCTCTCGACGCCGCCCGGGCGATCGGGCCGAAGCTCGCCGAGCAGGCGGTGCTCGCGCGCGTGGACGGCGAGCCTCGCGACCTCCGGCTGCCGCTGCCCGACGGCGCCGCGCTCCAGATCCTCACGACCCGCGACCGCGAGGACCCGGATGCGCTGTACGTCCTGCGCCACTCCGCGGCGCACCTCCTCGCGGAGGCCGTGCGCCGCCTCCACCCCGGCGTCAAGGTGGCGATCGGGCCGCCCGTGGAGAACGGCTTCTACTACGACTTCGAGTTCCCGGAGCCGATCCGCGAGGAGGACCTCGAGGCGATCGAGGCGGAGGTCGCGCGCGAGCTCTCCGAGGGACGCACCTGGGAGCGGGTCAGAGGTCGGCCGCGACCAGGCGCGCTCACGGTTCGAGGCCGAGGGCGAGCGGTACAAGGTCGAGCTCGTCGACACGGCCGACGGCGACATCTCGCTCTACACCCAGGGCGACTTCACCGATCTCTGCCGCGGGCCGCACCTGCAGGACTCCAAGCCGATCAAGGCGTTCAAGCTCACCGGCCTCGCGGGGCCTACTGGCGCGGCGACGAGAAGAACACCCAGCTGACCCGGATCTACGGGACGGCGTTCTTCACCCAGGCCGACCTCGACGCCTACCTCGAGCGGCTCGAGCAGGCGCGGGCGAACGACCATCGGCGGCTCGGCACGCAGCTCGATCTCTTCCACTTCGACGAGCACTCGCCGGGCTCTCCGTTCTGGCACCCCAAGGGGATGGCGCTCTTCAACGTGCTCGAAGACCTGCGGCGCTCCGAGAACACGCGACGGGGCTACGACGAGGTGCGAACCCCGATCATCTACGACAAGTCCCTCTGGGAGACGTCGGGGCACTGGGAGAAGTTCAGGGAGAACATGTTCCAGATCCCGGTGGACGAGCAGCATCTGTACGCCCTCAAGCCGATGAACTGCCCGGGCCACATGCTGCTCTTCCGCTCGCGGCTGCACAGCTATCGCGACCTGCCCGTCCGGTACGCCGAGGCGGGGCCCCTCCACCGCAACGAGCTCGCCGGCGCCCTGCACGGGCTGACCCGCGTGCGGTACGTCACCCAGGACGACGCGCACATCTTCTGCGCGGAGGATCAGATCGACGCGGAGCTCGACGGGTCGATGGGGTACCTCCGCTACCTCTACGGGCTGTTCGGGATCGAGCCGCGCGCGGAGCTGTCCACGCGGCCCGACAACAAGCTCGGCTCGGACGAGGAGTGGGACTTCACCGAGGGCAAGCTGATCGCGGCCCTCGAGCGCCACGAGATCGAGTACTTCGTCGGAGAGGGCGAGGGGTCGTTCTACGGGCCGAAGATCGACCTGCACGCAAACGACTCGCTCGGCCGCTCCTGGCAGCTGGGCACGATCCAGCTCGACGCGCAGATGCCCGCGCGCTTCGGTCTCACCTACATGGGGGCCGACAACAGGGAGCATCCCGTGTTCGTCGTCCACCGCGCCCTCTACGGCTCCTTCGAGCGCTTCATCGGCCTCTTGCTCGAGCACTACGCCGGCGCCCTTCCGGTCTGGCTCGCGCCGGTGCAGGTGAGGGTCGTCCCCGTCGCCGAAGGCCACCACCGGGCTGCCGACGAGCTCGAGGCAGCCCTGCGTGCGAGCGACGTGCGGGTGGAGGTCGACGCGCGCGCCGAGACGCTCGGGAAGCGGATCCGCGACGCGGAGCTGCAGAAGGTGCCGTACGTCGTCGTCTGGGGCGACCGCGAGACCCGTGAGGCGATGGCCGTCCGCCGCCGCGGGGGAGAGGGGGTCTCGACGCTCTCTCTCGAGGAGCTCGTCGAGGAGATCGCCGAGCAGTCGCCGCCGCGCAACTGAAGGATCGTCCTGCGGATTTCTGCTTGCGAACAAGGGAGCGGCCTGCTATGTTCCTTGCCTGCAAAGCAGGAGCGGCATCGCCCCTCACCTCGCCGGCCACGGGCCGCGCGAGGTTCAACCGAGTCGGTTCCGACGAGGGAATGCCGCCGCTGCATGCAGTGGCGTTTCCACGAAGAAGGAGGATCGACTCGGCTTGGTGAACTGCCTTTGAGACCGCGGCGTCGTCCCGAGGACAGGACGCGTCCCGTCGTCCAGCAGGATCGGATCAACGAGCAGATCCGCGTGCCGCGGGTCAGGCTCGTGGGCGAGGACGGGGAGCAGATCGGGATCAAGGACACCAAGGAGGCGCTCGAGTACGCGTACGCGCGCAACCTCGACCTCGTCGAGGTGGCGGCGCAGGCCGACCCTCCGGTCGCCCGCGTCATGGACTACGGCAAGTGGCGCTACGAGCAGGAGCAGCGGGCGAAGCAGGCACGCAAGCACCAGTCGACGATCAACATCAAGGAGATCAAGTTCCGGCCGAAGATCGGCGACCACGACTACGAGACCAAGAAGGGTCACGTCGTCCGCTTCCTCAACCAGCGGGCGAAGGTCAAGGTCACGATCATGTTCCGGGGGCGGGAGAACCTCCATCCGGAGCGGGGTCGGATGCTCCTCGAGCGTCTCGCAGAGGACGTCAAGGAGCTGGGGGCGGTCGAGCAGCAGCCCACACTCGACGGCCGGAACATGGTGATGGTGCTGGGGCCGACGAAGAACGCAGGAGTGAAACGAGATGCCGAAGGTGAAGACAGGGAGCGGAGCGAAGAAGCGGTTCAAGGTGAGCGGGGCGGGGAAGCTCCAGCGCCGCCACGCGATGAAGAGCCACAACCTCACGAAGAAGTCGTCGAAGCGTAAGCGCGACTTCGGCAAGAGCCATCCCGTCGCGCGGGTGGACGTGAAGGCCGTGAAGAAGCTCCTGGGGATGAAGTAGCGATGGCGAGGGTGAAGCGCTCCGTCCACGCGCGCAAGAAGCGCCGCAAGGTGCTCGACCAGGCCAAGGGCTACTACGGCCGCAAGAGCACGCACTACCGCTACGCGAAGGAGCAGGTCGAGCACTCGCTCGTCTACGCCTACCGCGACCGGCGCAACAAGAAGCGGAACTTCCGCTCGCTCTGGATCGTCCGCATCAACGCGGCCGCCCGCGCGAACGGGCTGTCGTACAACCAGTTCATGAACGGCGTCCACAAGGCGGGGATCGAGCTCGACCGCAAGTCGCTCGCCGATCTCGCCGTCGTCGACCCCGCCGCGTTCACGGCGGTGGCGGAGCAGGCGAAGGCCGCGCTCGGCTCGACCGACGGCGACGCGAAAGCCGCCTGAGGCAGGTTCCCCGGGCCTGGCGGAGCCGGCGACGAGCGTGCGGGACGTCTTCCGCCGCCAGGCGGAGCACTTCGAGGCGCTCGGCTCGCCGGTCTACGCCCGGCTGGCCGAGCGTCTCGCGCGTCGACCCGTCGCCGGTCGAGCCGATCCTCGGCGACGACGACGCCTGGGATGCGCCGCTCCGGCTGTTCGGAGCCGTCCACTAGCTCGTGCTCTCGGGGCGCGCGCCCGACGCGCTCAGCGGGCGCTGGGAGGACTTCGCCGCCGCGCTCGTCGCGCACGAGGACGCGCTCCGGCGCCGGGTCGCGACCCAGGGTGTCCAGACGAACGAGGTGCAGCGCTGCACGGTCGCTCCTCCCGGCGCTCCTGGCAGCGGCCGCGTGAGACGCGGCCTCCCGCTCGAGCTCCTCGAGCTCGGGCCGAGCGCGGGCCTGAACCTCCTCGCCGATCGCTACCGGTACCGCTACGCGAACGGCACTGGGGCCCGGAGGACGCCGCCTCGAGCTCGTCGTGGACGAGCGAGGCGGGTCGCGTCCCGGCCGGGCTCCTCGCACGAAGAGCTCGTCGTGCCGACGCCGGCGGGGATCGACCTTGCGCCCGTCGACGCGACGACGCGCGACGGGCTACCTGCTGCTCCGGAGCTTCCTCTGGCCCGGTCTCGACCAACGCCTCGCCCGCCTCGAGGCCGCGGTCGCGACGCTCCGGCGAGCTCCCGGAGCGGCCGGAGCTGATCCGGGGGACTACGTGCGACTGCTGCCCGCGCTGCTCGACGAGCGCCCGGCCGACGCGCTCACCGTCGTCTTCGAGACGTTCTCGGCCATCTTCCTCCCCGCGGAGACGGCGGCCGAGCTCGAGAGCGCGCTCGACGACCGCGGGCGCCGACGGGCGGCCGCTCGCCTGGGTCTCGGTCGTGCACGGGGGCGACGAGCCGAGCGACGGGGACTTCGAGCTGGAGCTGCGGATCTGGCCCGGCCCTGCGCGGCTGGCCGCACACATCGATCCCCACGGCAACTGGCTCGACTGGCGGCTGCCGTGATCACCTCGCGCGACAACGAGACGCTGAAGCTCGTGCGCAAGCTCCTCGGCCAGCGGAAGCACCGGGAGGAGCGGGGCTGTTCGCCGCCGAGGGCGAGGATCTCGTCGACGCCGCGCGCGGCGCGGGGATCGAGCCGGTGCACCTGCTCGTCGCGGGCGAGACGGTCGACGCCGAGCTCGCTGGCCGCGCGTCTCGACGCTGCCGCACCCGGCCCGCGCGATCGGCGTCTACCGGCGCAGCGACCTGCCCTCGCGCGCGTACGCGACACGTGCCTCGCGCTCTGGCGGCTCGCCGACCCGGGCAACGTCGGCACGCTGGTGCGCACGGCGGACGCGTTCGACGCGTCTGTCGCGCTGTCGGACGGGTGCGCCGACCCGCTCTCGCCGAAGGCGCTCCGGGCGTCGGTCGGAGCGATCTTCCGCGTCCCGCTCGTCGGCTGGGACGAGCGTCCGGCGCGCGCCGTGATCACGTCGCGACAGGACAACGAGACGCTCAAGCTCGTCCGGAAGCTCCTCGGGCAGCGCAAGCACCGCGACGAGGCAGGGCTGTTCGCCGTCGAGGGAGAGGACCTCGTCGAGGCGGCGCGCGGCGCGGGCATCGAGCCCGTGCACCTGCTCGTCGCGGGGGAGACGGTCGAGGCGGCCTCTGCTCGCGCGCGTCTCGACGCTGCCGCACCCGGCCCGGACGATCGGCGTCTTCCGGCGCGCCGACCTGCCGACCGGCACGCGACACGTCTGCCTCGCGCTCTGGCGCCTGTGCCGATCCCGGGAACGTCGGGACGCTTCGTGCGCACGGCCGACGCTTTCGGCGCGTGCGTCGCGCTCTCGGACGGGTGCGCCGACCCGCTCTCGCCGAAGGCGCTCCGGGCGTCCGCCGGCGCGATCTTCCGCGTCCCGCTCGTCCGCTGGGACGAGCGCTCCGGGCGCTGCGTCGCGCTCGTCGCCCACGGCGGCGCGCCGCTCGCGGACGTCGACCTCTCCCCGCCGGTGACGTTCCTCCTCGGCGCCGAGCGCGAGGGACTGCCGGACGAGCAGCGTGCGGGCTGCTCGCACGGTCACGATCCCGCTGCCCGGGCGCGGCGGAGTCGCTCAACGTCGCCGCGGCCGGGGCGATCGCGCTCTACGAGCTCTCGCGCGGCCGCGCGACGGGCCGGGGTAGGGACCGCTGATGCAGCCCTGGAAGACACGCTCGCGTCGCACCTTCTCGATCTGAGCCCATGGGTCTCGGTCGAGACCCATGTCGTCGAGCTGCCCGACGGGCGGGTGATCGACGACTGGCCGTGGCTCGAGTCGGGCGGGACTACGTCAACGTCGTCGCCCTGACGGGACGAGCGGATTTCTCTTCTTCCGGCAGACCAAGTACGCGGTCGACGGGACACGCTCGCGCCGATCGGCGGCTACCTCGACGCCGGGCGAGGAGCCTGCTGGCCGCGGCGCAGCGGGAGCTCCTGGAGGAGACGGGGCACGAGGCCGACGACTGGACGCCGCTCGGGCACGTACGTCGTCGACGGCAACCGCGGCTTCGGGTCGGCCACCTCTACCTGGCCCGGGGCGCGCGGCACGTCGCGGAGCCCGGCCGCGGACGACCTCGAGGAGCAGGAACTGCTGACCCTGACCCGCGCCGAGGTCGAGGACGCGCTCCTCGCGGGGGAGTTCAAGGTGATGTCGTGGGTGGCGGTCGTAGCGCTCGCGCTCCTCGCCACGCGTCACGGCTGACGAGCCGGCCGACTCAACCGAACCCGCCGCCGCCGCCTCCGCCGCCCCCGCCGCCTCCGCCGCCGCCGAGAAGCCCCCGCCGCCTCCGCCCGAGCCCGACGAGGGTGGAGCGAGCGCCGAGCCGAAGCCCGATGCCAGGTCGCCGATCGACATCGCAGAGGCACCGCCGCCCAGATCGCCGTAACCGGAGATCCAGTAGACGGAGCTCGCCTGCGCCAACGCCTCCGGCATCGCCATGTGCGCGGCCTGCAGCACGCGGTCGGCGATGCCGAACGCGATCCCGTAGACGAGCAGCCGCTCCCAGAGCTCGAGCGTCGCGGGCGGCGCCTCCTGGAGGCGCGGGAAGTCCTGCAGATAGCGCCGGAAGGCGTCCCAGCGCTCGGCCTCGAGGGCCGCCGCCTTCGTTCTGCGGCGCCAGAGCTTTCGGCGCGTCGAGGCGCCGAGCAGCACAGCCGCGTTGACGAAAGCCGCGACGGCGAGGCCGAGCAGCACGACGTCGCTCCAGCGCGGGTAGACCGTCCGCCAGCCGTCGATCGCGATGAACGCGAGCAGCGCACCGATCGCCGCGAAGACGATCATCCCCACGACCAGCGGCACGAGCCCGATCGAGCGGAACCAGCCGCGGTTCGCGACCTCGCCCGACGCGGCCGCCTTGAAGCCCTCGAAGCGGGGCGCCATCGACGGTGCGCTCGCCCTCGATCTCCTCGCGGAACTCGGACAGGCGCCGGCTGCCTCCGTCGAGCACGTTGTTCACGACGGAGTCGACCGACTTCTCCCACGGCGTCAGCTCGACCGGCTCGCCCTTCGAGAGCTCGAGGTCGGAGACACGCTCCGTGCGGAGGCCTGCCCAGATGCTCCGCTCCGTCGTGACGTGCTCGGCCTTGTAGTGGCCGCGTCGGATCAGGTCGAACAGCGTCGCGGTGAACTCGAAGGATCCCGCCTCGCCGCCCTGGCGCAGCAGCGTGGGCACGAGCGCCGGACGCGGTCTCGGTCGGCGGCTCCTGCTCGTACTCGCGGTCGTAGCCCGTCTCGAGCTCGCGCCCGAAGCGCCAGAAGACGAGCATCACGATCGCGAGGGCGGGGAGCACCCCGAGGGCGAGCAGGATCAGCGCCGTGCGCCACGGGTGGGCCTTGGCGTCGTCGATCCGCTCCTTGTCGCGTTCGTAGCCCTCGGCGTCGGCCAGCTCCTCGGCCGTGATCCGCTCGAGCCCGTTTCCCTCGCGGACGCGCATCCCGTCCGTCGAGGTGAAGGCGCTCGCGCGGATAGAGGGCGCGCAACTCGACGAACTGACCGGCGTCCACGTCGAGCGCGCGGAGCAGCGCCCGCGGCCCGTCGAGCGTCACGTCGCCCCTGACCCAGACCGGGTGCCCCCAGGCCCTGACCACGTCGCCGGGGCCGAGCATCGTCGCCGTGAGCCGGCCGAGGCGTTGCTCCCACTCGTCGCCCCAGACCTTGAGGTTCACGTCGACGACGTCGTCGTAGCCGACCGCGAGCCCGCGCATCCGGTAGTGGATCCGGAACGTACGCTGCTCGAAGCCGTTCGCCTGGAAGCGCCAGACGACGCGCACGCGGCCGCCGAGGTCGGCGACGCCGAACGTCCCGGAAGGGCCGCCGGGCTCGAGCTCGGTCGACGCGCCCGGCTGGAACGCGCGCCCGTTCTCCGTCACGCCGATCTCGTCGATCCGCTCTCCGGACCGGTAGCGGGATCTCACGGAACCCGTAGGTGAACGAGCCCGAGAACGCGACGGTGATGGCCTCGTCGACCGCGACGGAGCCGTTCGGGCCGGACGGTCGCCTGGACGTCGCTCGAGACGAGCTCGTACGTCTGGCCCTGCGCGACCCCGGTGAGGGTGAGCGCGGCGAGAACCGTCGCCGCGAGCGCGAGCGCCGGCCTCTAGGTCGTACCACCGGGCGCGCCGGAGCTGCCGCGCCGGGCTCGGCGGGCGAGGCGGGAGGCGCGGTGCGGCGCGGCCGAGCCGGCTCCCGGGGTGAAGTCGACCTGTGGTGCCCCGCGCTGCGTCTCGTCCGTCTCGAAGAACTCGCGCTTCGTGAAGTCGAACGGCCCCGCGAGCACGACGCCCGGGAACGTCTGGATCGCGTTGTTGTACGTGAGGACGGTGTCGTTGTACACCTGGCGCGACACCGCGATCCGGTTCTCCGTCCCGGCCAGCTCGTCCTGCAGCTGGCGGAAGTTCTCGTCCGCCTGCAGCTCGGGGTAGGCCTCGGCGACGGCGAACAGGCGCCCCAGTGCCTGGCCGAGGATCCCCTCGGCCGCCGCGGTCTCGGCGGGGCCTTGCGCCCGCTGTGCGTTGGCGCGCGCCTCGGTCACGGCCTCGAAGGTGCCGCGCTCGTGCTCGGCGTAGCCCCTGACGGTCTCGACGAGGTTCGGGATCAGGTCCCAGCGCCGCTTGAGCTGCACCTCGATCTGGGCCCACGCGTTGTCGACGCGGTTCCGCAGCCGGACGAACCGGTTGTAGAGCGTGATCAGGGCCACGACGATCAGCCCGACGACGACGAGCAGGAATGATCCAGACCATCGCGGGCGATCCTACGCGGCGCGCGACGGCCGCGTCCACCGGCCCCTGTAGCATCGCCCCTCCCGATGGCCAGCGCGCGCGTCTCCCGGATCAACGTCACGCCCGTCAAGAGCCTTCGCCTGAACCATCCGGAGGAGATCGTGCTGGGCCCGGACGGGGCGCGCGAGGACAGGCGCTTCCTCCTCGTCGACGACGCTCGCCGGCTCTACAACGGCAAGCGGGACACCACGCTCGTGCGCGCATCGGCGACGTGGGATCCGGATTCGAGGCTGCTCGGGGTCACGCTGCCCTCCGGGGAGCTGCTCGAGGCCGAGGTCGTCCGCTCGGGGCCGGTGGTCGTGACGGTGTACGGACGGCAGGTCACGAGGACACGCGGTCGAGGGCCCGTGGGCAGACGCGCTGTCCGATCTCGTCGGCCGCTCGCTGACGCTCGTCGAGCGAGACGACGGCGCCTGGGCGACCGACTCGCGCCCGGCGACGCTCGTCTCGCGCGCGTCGGTCGGCCTGATCGACGGCGACGGGCGCCGCTTCCGGATGCTGCTCGAGCTCGACGGGCTCGACGCGCTCGAGGAGGAGCGGTGGCGCGATCGCCGGGTGCGGGCCGGCGAGGCGACGCTGCTCGTCGGCGTTCCGACGCCTCGCTGCGCGGTTCCCTCGGCGAGCCCGGATACCGGGCGTCGCGACCGGGACGTCCTCCGCGAGCTGCTCGACGCGCGCGGCCCGGTCGACGGCGAGTCCTGCCTCGGCGTCTACGCGGAGGTGCTCGAGCCGGGCGTCGTGCGCGTGGGCGACGCGGTCGAGCTCGCTGTAGGCCCGAGCCTCGTCCCGCCTTACGCGCAGCAGGGCGCGCAGACCCAGATCTGGTCCTCGCCTCCGTCGTACGGGCCGCCGGTCGAACCAGCCGTACAGGTCGACGACCTCGAGCCCCGCCTGCTCGACGAGGTGATGCCACTCCGGCGCCGAGAGCCAGTGCAGCTCCATCGTCGCAGCGTGCTCGTGGCTCCGCACCGAGAGCGTGAGGGTCCTCTCGCGAGCGTCCCAGTCCGCGCGCTCGAAGATGCCGGGCTCCCGCTCGAGCCACAGCCCGTCGGTCTCCTCGATGTCCTCCTCGCTCGGCGCGAACACGTCGAAGACGAGCCGGCCGTCGGGCTCGAGCAGCGCCGCGGCGGCCGAGAGCGCGCGGAGCTTCTGCTCCTCGTCCGCCATGTGGAGGAGCGAGCGGAAAGGGATCGGCGACCAGCGGGACGCGCTCCGTGACGGGCGGCTCCCGCAGGTCGCCGACGCGCAGGTCGACGAGGTGCGCCGACCGCCTCGCGCTCGGCGTACTCGCGGGCCAGCTCGAGCATCCCGGGCGACTCGTCGACCCCGATCACGCGCACGCCCGCGCGTGCCACCGGGACGGCGATCCGCCCCGTGCCCACGGCGAGCTCGACGACCGGCCCGCCCGAGGCCACGCCTCCTCGACGTAGAAGTCGACGTCCTCGGTCACCGACCTCGACCAGGGGTCGTAGATCCCGGCGATCCGGTCGTAGAGCGCGTCGTCGCTCACGGCCGTCGAGTCGACGTACACGAACTCGCGGCTCGTCTCGTCGAAGGGTGTCCCGTCGAACCAGCCGTACAGCGCCTCGATCTCGAGGCCGGCCTCGGCGATCGCCGCCTCCCACTCGTCGCGGTCGACCCACCAGAGCTGGACGGTCGCGCCGTTCTCGAGCGTCGAGGTCGATCCGCCGCTCGGCGTAGTCGTACGTCGACCGGTTTCTCACACCCTGCTCCTCGCGCCAGACCCCGTCGATCTCCTGCGCGATCGCGGGATCGAACACGAACGCGTTCCAGGCGAACCGGCCGCCCGGGACGAGGACGCTCCGCACACGCCTCATCAGGTCCACCCGCGCGTCGTGGCCGGGGAGGTGGAGCATCGCCCGGAAGGGGCAGATGACGAGATCCGTCGGCTCCTCGAGCGTCGAGCTCCCGCATGTCCCCCTGGCGCAGCTCGAGCTCGACGCCGGCATCCGCGGCGCGTCGACGTGCCAGGCCCAGCATCTCCGACGACACGTCGATTCCGATCACCCGCCGGCCCGTCTGCTCGGCGATCGGAACCGCCACGCGACCGGTCCCCACCGCCAGCTCCACGACCGGTCCGTCGAGATTCGCGGCGAGCGCGACGTAGAACGGGACGTCCTCCGTCATGCCGGCGGCGAACTGGTCGTAGATGGGGGCGAAGCCGTCGTAGTCGCTCACGGAGCTCATCGTAGGGCGAGATATATCCCGCCCCTGCTCGACGCGGGGCGATACCCTCGTCGTCCCATGGACGTCGAGGCGCTCGAGCAGGCGGCCCTCGCGGCGGTCGCCGCCGCGACGTCGACCGACGAGATCGAGGCGGTCCGCGTCGAGTACCTCGGTCGCAAGAGCGCGCTCAAGCTCGCCCTGCGCGAGGTGCGCGACCGCGAGACCGGGATGACGCTGAACGCGGCGCGGGAGCGGGTCGAGTCCGCGGTCGGCCGCGCGCGAGGCCGAGCTCCAGCGGGCCGAGCTCGACCGCCGCCTGAGCGAGGAGCGCGTCGACGTGACGCTTCCCGCTCGGCGGCTACCCGCGGGGCCGTCTCCACCTGATCACGCAGATCCGCCGTGAGGTGGAGGACGTCTTCCTGGGCCTCGGCTACCGCGTCGTCGACGGGCGGGAGGTCGAGACGACGCACTACAACTTCGACGGGCTCAACTTCCCGCCGGGCCACCCGGCCCGCTCGCGTCTCCACTCGCTCTTCATCGACGACGACACGCTGCTGCGCACCGAGACCTCGCCGTCGCAGATCCGCACGATGGAGGCGCGAGCAGCCGCCGATCTACATCGTCTCGCTCGGCCGTGTGTATCGCCGCGACACGCCCGACGCGACCCACACGCCCGATCTTCCACCAGGTCGAGGGGCTCGCGGTGGACGAGGGAATCACGCTCGCCGACCTCACGGGAACGCTCGACTTCCTCCTCAAGGAGCTGTTCGGTCAGGGTCGGGGACCCAGTTCCGTACGCACTACTTCCCGTTCACCGAGCCGTCGATCGAGGCCTACGTCTCCTGTCACGTCTGCGACGGGGCGGGCTGCCCGGTTTGCCGCCACTCGGGGTGGATCGAGGTGGGCGGCGCGGGGATGGTCGATCCGAAGCTCTTCGAGTTCGTCGGCTACGACGCGGAGCGGTACTCGGGCTTCGCGTTCGGCTGGGGCCTCGAGCGCATCGCCATGCTCCGTCACGAGTTCCCGGACCTACGGGAGCTCTGGCGCAACGACCTTCGCTTCTCGAGGCAGTTCTAGTCCGATGCGCGTGCCCGTCTCCTGGCTGCGCGAGTACGTCGAGGTCGACGCGACCGCGCACGAGATGGCGCGACGGCTCTCGATCTCGGCGCTCGAGGTCGACCGGGTGATCGACGTCGGCGTTCCCGACGAGGGCGACAACCTGGGTCGCTTCGTGGTCGGGCGTGTGCTGTCCGCCGATCCGCACCCGAACGCCGACCGCCTGCAGCTCTGCCAGGTCGACGTCGGCAACCCCGAGCCGCAGCAGATCGTCTGCGGCGCCTGGAACTTCGGGGTCGGCGCGACCGTGGCGGTGGGGCTGCCCGGCGCGCTCCTGCCTGGCTTTCCGGGGCCGCTCGAGGAACGGCCGCTGCGGGGCAGATGTCCCGCGGGATGATCCTGGCGGAGGACGAGATCGGCCTCGGCGCCGACCACTCGGGGATCATGCTGCTGCCGGACGGCCTCGAGCCCGGGCTCGCCGCTGGCCGACGCGCTGCCCCTCGTCGACCAGGTGCTCGACGTGACCCCGACGATGAATCGCCCCGACCTCCTGTCCATGGTCGGCATCGCGCGCGAGGTCGCGGCGCTGCTCGACGGCGAGCTCCGCCCGCCGGGCCCGGAGGACCCGCCGGTCACGGGCGGCGACTCGCTCGACGTGCGGGTCGAGGACTTCGGCGGCTGCCCCCGCTACATCGGCCGCGCCTTCCGGAACGTCGCGGTCGGGCCGTCGCCCCAGTGGCTGCGGAGCCGTCTCCATCTCGCGGGCATGCGCTCCATCTCCAACGTCGTGGACGTCACCAACTACGTGATGCACGTGTGGGGGAGCCCGCTGCACGCCTTCGACCGCTCGCTGCTCGCGGGGGGCCGGATCGTCGTGCGCCGCGCGCGCGAGGGCGAGACGCTCCGCACGCTGGACGGCACGCTGCGCGAGCTCCTCCCGAGCGACCTGCTGATCACCGACGGCGAGCGGCCGGTCGCGCTCGCCGCGATCATGGGCGGCCTCGAGTCGGAGGTCTCCGACGAGACGACGGAGGTGCTGCTCGAGGCGGCGAACTTCGAGCCGATCGGCGTCCTCCGGACCTCCGAGCGCCTCGCCGTGCGCACCGAGGGGTCGAACAAGTGGGAGAAGGGCGTCGACCCGTATGCCGCAGAGCCGGCGGCGGTGCTCGCGAGCAGGCTGCTCGTCGACCTCACCGGCGCGGAGCTGACGGCGTCCGTGGACGTCCACGACGGCCTACCCGGGCGACCCGTCGTCGAGCTCCGGCCCGAGCGCGCGAGCCGGCTGATCGGGCTCGACGTCCCGGAGGACGAGCAGCGGTCGATCCTGGAGCGCCTCGAGTTCGAGGTGGACGATGCGTGGCAGGTCACCGTGCCGACGTTCCGCGCCCGCGACGTCACGCGCGAGATCGATCTCGTCGAGGAGGTCGCGCGCGTCGTCCTCGACCGCGTGCCCCACACGATGCCGCTCCGCCGCGCGGTCGCCGGCCACCTCACGCCGGAGCAGCGGCTCCGGCGGGCGCTCGAGGACGTCCTCGTCGGCATGGGCTTCGCCGAGGCGTACACGTGGAGCCTGACGCCCTCCGACCCGAACCCGGACGCGCTGCGGCTGCCCGACCCGATGAGCGGTGACCACGCCGTGCTGCGCACGACCCTGCTCCACGGGCTCGTCGAGGCGGCGCGGGTCAACGTGGACGCGGGCAACGAGGGGATCCGCCTCTTCGAGCTTGCCCGCGTCTACCTTCCCGCCGACGGGCAGCTTCCCGAGGAGCGGTGGCACCTGGGGGGGATCGCCGAGGGTGGCTTCGAGGCCGCCCGCCGGGCCGTCGAGACCGTCTACGAGGCGTTCCACCTCCCGCTCGTCGTGACCCGTGCAGCCCTCGACCACCTCCACCCGGGAAAGGCCGCCGTGACGGAGGCCGGCTGGCTCGGCGAGCTGCACCCGACGCTGCTCGAGGGCGAGTGGGGGGCGCTCGAGCTCGACGTCGCCGACCTGATGGCGCCGCTGCCGGAGCGGATCCTCTACGAGGACGTGATCACGTACCCCGCCAACCGGCAGGACATCGCCATCGCCGTCGCCGAGGACGTGGAGGCAGCGGCAATCGTCGGCGTCGCGCGCGAAGCGGGCGGTGCCGAGCTGCGGGAGGCGCGTGTCTTCGACGTCTACCGCGGCGACCAGGTGGGGGAGGGCCGGAAGTCCGTCGCGCTGCACCTCGTCTTCCAGGCGCCCGACCGCACGCTCACCGACGAGGAGGTCGGCCGGCCTCTCGCTCGACGATCGTGGCCGCGCTCGCCGAGCGCCTCGGCGCCGAGCTGCGGGCGTAGAAAACCGATCCGCGCGACCGTGCGTACGAAGGGGGCATGAGGCGCTCGCGCACGGTAGGGGTCTTCGGGCTCGCAGCGCTCGTGCTCGCCGGGGTCGCGGGGGCGCAGGAGACGAAGCTCTTCGGCACCGTCGGCCCCGGCTTCACGATCAGCCTCCGAGATGCGCAGGGTCAGCCGGTGACGAGACTCGACCCGGGCGAGTTCGAGATCCAGGTCGAGGACCGCTCGGCGGAGCACAACTTCCACCTGCGTGGGCCGGGAGTCGACGTGTCGACCGCCGTCGAGACGACCGGCGAGCAGACGTTCAAGGTGACGCTCGTCGACGGCCGGTACACCTTCGTGTGCGATCCCCACGCACGTGACGATGCGTGGGGCTTTCGACGTCGGCGCGTCGACCACGCCGCCACCGCCGCCCACGCCCGCACCGCAAGCCCGACGGCGACCCCTTCGGCGAAGGTCGGAGCGCGGCTGACGCTCGCCGTCGGGCCCGGCGCGACGATCTCGTTGAAGACCGCGGCGGGGAAGCGCGTGACGCTCCTTCGCCCCGGCGCCTACACGGTGGTCGCCCGCGACCGGTCGAAGATCCACAACGCGCGTCTCCGCGGAGCCGGCGCCGCGAAGGCCACGGGTGTCGGCTTCGTCGGGACGAGGACGTGGCGCGTCGTCCTCCGCAAGGGCACGCTCGTCGTGCAGTGCGACCCGCACAAGGCGAACATGCGGGCGACCGTCAGAGTCGCCTGAGCCGGCGCGCTACAGCGCCTTGCCGCCCACGTACCAGACGGCGCCCTGCGTGGCGACGTTGTCGACGTCGGAGACCAGGCGGAGCACCGACACCGTGCCCGGGATCCCCTCCTCGTCGAGGCGCTCGAAGCAGCGCCGGGCCATCTCCGGCGAGACGCCGTAGCCCGCCCGTCTCGCGCAGCGGAAGGTGAAGCCCACACGTTCCCGGTCACGCGTCGGGTTGAGCGGGGCACAGAGCAGGGCCGCACGCGGAAGGAGGGCGCTCGACCCGATCTCGAGGAAGCAGAGGATCTCGCTCCAGTCCGCCGGAAGCTCCGCGAGCGCCGCGTCCCAGCTCTCGGACAGGCGACGCCTCGCGCTCCTCGGCGCGCGTCGCCCAGGTCGGGCGCGGCGACGTCGATCTCGGCCTGCTCGAGCAGGCACCAGATGCGCGCTTCGTCGAGGCGGCGGAACAGCCGTCTCGCCGCCTCGGGGCCGGACGGGCCGCCGGCACGGCGAACGGTGAACGCCAGATGGTCCCCGACGCGTCCGACGGTCATCGGCGCGAGGATCCTCGCGGCCTCCGACAGCTCCTCGGGTTGCTCGGTGCGGAGCCGGAGCGCGACCGACTCCCAGTCGCGGGGGAGGCGCCGCTCGATGGCGCCCCACTGATCCACCAGCTTCACGGCGGTCAGCATAATGACGCCGATGGCCCGGGTCGATGGAGAGCCGCACGCCGGGACGACCGCGCTCCTCGAGGAGCGCTGATGCCCACCGAGGTCAAGCTTCCACGCCTCGGCCAGGGCATGGAGTCCGGTGTGATCGTGCGCTGGCTCAAGTCGGAGGGCGACACCGTCTCGAAGGGCGAGCCGCTCTACGAGCTCGACACGGACAAGGTCACCCAGGAGGTCGAGGCAGAGGTCGACGGCACGCTGCCAGCAGATCGTCGTCGCCGGAGGGCGAGGTCGAGGTCGGCGCGACCGTCGCCGTGATCGACGACGGGGCGGCGCCGCCCGAGGCGGCGGAGGCGGAGCCCGCAGCCGACACGGCCGAGGCCGAGCCTGCGGCTGCCCCCGCGGCCGAGGCCGCGAAGCCGAAGGAGCCCGCTCCCGCGGCGGCTGCCGAAGCACCCGCACCTGCCGCGGAGGAGACCGCGGCTTCCCCTGCGGCGACAGATGACAGCGCTCGTGTCGAAGCAACACAAGCTCCCCCTGGCGCCGCCACCCGCGGGGCGGCCGCGTCAAGGCGAGCCCGCTCGCCCGCAGGATCGCGCGGGAGCGCGGCGTCGACCTGTCGTCGCTCGAGGGCACGGGCCCCGACGGGCGGATCCTCGCCGAGGACGTCGAGAAGGCCGCTGCCGCCGGAACACCCGCCGCGGCAGCCCCGGCGGCAGCTCCCGCCGCGGCGGAGGCCGAGGTCGTGCAGCTCACCTCGATCCGCAAGACGATCGCGCGCCGCCTCACCGAGGCGTGGGCGGCGCCCGTCTTCCAGCTGGGCGTCACGGCGGACATGGCGGAGACGCTCGGGCTCCGCGAGAAGCTCGTCGAGCGCCTGCCCGAGGGCGACGTGAAGCCGACCGTGAACGACGTGCTGGTGAAGCTCGCCGCGGTCGCCCTCACGCGCCACCCCCCGATCAACGCGACGTTCTCGGGCGAGGAGATCCACCGCTACCCGAACGCCGACGTCGGGATCGCGGTCGCCGCGCCCGCAGGGCCTGGTCGTCCCGGTGATCCGGGACGCGGCGCGGAAGACGATCCAGGAGATCGCACGTGCCCGGGCCGATCTCGTCGGCCGTGCACGCGACAACAAGCTGACGCTCCCCGACCTCGAGGGCGGGACGTTCACGATCTCGAACCTCGGCATGTTCGGCGTCGAGCAGTTCACCGCCGTCCTCAACCCGCCGCAGGTCGCGATCCTCGCGGTCGGCGCCGTGAAGGAGGAGGCCGTCGTGCGTGACGGCGAGCTCGAGATCGCCCCGATCCTCCGGATGACCCTGACCTGCGACCACCGCGCGATCGACGGCGCCGACGGCGCGCAGTTCCTCCAGACGCTCGTCGCCCTGCTCGAGCAGCCGACGCTCGCGCTGTGACCGCCGAGGCGGCGAAGATCGTCGTCCGGCGCGGCGGCGCCCAGGACATGCGCTTCCTGCGCGACATGCTCCACCACGCCTACTACTGGAAGGAGCGCGCCCCCGACACCGGGCCCGGCCCCGTCGCCCTCTACGTGAAGGCCTGGGGGCGCCCCGGCGACACCGCCATGATCGCGATCGACAAGGGCTTCCCGGTGGGAGCCGCCTGGTACCGGCTGTTCGGCCGCGACCGGCCCGGGTACGGGTTCGTCGACGAGCAGACACCCGAGCTCGCGATCGCGGTCGTCCCGAACGCGCGCGGCAAGGGCGTCGGCTCGGCGCTCCTCGACGCACTGCTCTCCCGGGCGCGCGCCGCCGGCTACCCCGCGATCTCGCTGAGCGTCGACAGAGCCAACTCGGGCGCGATCGAGCTGTACCAGCGCCACGGCTTCGAGGCGGTGGGGGAGGACGACGATTCCGTCACCATGCTCGCCCACCTCGACGCTCCGTCGCCCACGACACCGAACGAAGGGACCGATACCGAATGAACGTCGACGTCGCCGTCCTCGGAGGCGGCCCCGCCGGGTACACCGCCGCGATCCGTGCGGCCCAGCTCGGCGGCAAGGTCGCCTGCATCGAGCAGGAGCCGGCGCTGGGAGGGACCTGCCTGCGCGTCGGCTGCATCCCGACCAAGGCGTGGGTGCAGAGCGCGCACGCCTACCACGACGCGCGGGAGACGTTCGCGAAGCTGGGCGTGCAGACCGGCGAGCCGACGCTCGACTTCGCCACGGTCGCCTCCTGGAAGGACGCGGTGGTCGACCAGATGACCGGCGGCGTCGCCTCGCTGTTCAAGGCGAACGGCGTCGAGTGGGTCAGGGGAAAGGGCACGTTCACAGGCCCGACGACGATCGCGGTCGAGGGCGCAGAGGAGGTCACCTTCACGAGCGCGATCGTCGCCACCGGCTCGTTCCCGATGCGCCCGCCGATCCCCGGGATCGACTCGCCGCGCTGCGTCGACTCGACCGGCCTCCTCGCGCAGACGGAGGTGCCGCGGCGGCTCGTCGTCCTCGGCGGCGGGATCATCGGCTGCGAGTTCGCGTCGATCCTCAACCGCTTCGGCACCGAGGTGACGATCATCGAGATGCTGCCGACGCTGATCCCCGGTGAGGACGAGGACGCCTCGAAGGAGCTCGCGAAGGCGTTCAAGAAGCGCGGGATCACCCAGCACCTGTCCAAGCAGTGCACGCAGGTCGACGACCACGGCGAGCACCTCACCGTCCACTTCGGGGAGGGCGAGACGGTCGACTGCGACCTGATGCTCGTCTCCGTCGGGCGTGCGGCACTCGTCGACGGGATCGGCCTCGAGGCAGCGGGAGTCACGTTCGACCGCAAGGCGATCGGCACCGACGAGCACCGGCGCACGAACGTGCCGCACATCTACGCGGCCGGTGACGTGGCGGGCTACTGGCAGCTGGCGCACACCGGCTTCCGCGAGGGCGAGGTCGCCGCGGAGAACGCGATGGGCCACGAGGCGACGATCGGCGAGCCTTCCGTGCCGCGGCCGATCTACACCGACCCCGAGATCGCCGGCGTGGGGCTCACCGAGGCGCAGGCTCGCGAGGCCCATGGCGACAAGGTGGTCGTCGGGCGCTGCCCGTGGGTCGCGATCGCCCGCGCGGTCATGTCGGGCGACACGACCGGCTGGGTGAAGACGATCCACGAGGCCACGTACGGCGAGCTGCTCGGCGTCGTGATCGTCGGGCCGCACGCGACCGACCTGATCGGCGAGGCCGTGGTCGCGCTCGACGCGGAGTCGACGATCGAGACCGTCGCGGACGGCGTCGCGCCCCATCCGACCCTGGCAGAGGGCCTGAAGGAGGCCGCGCTCGTCGCGCTCGGCCGCGCGATCCACCTGCCGCCGAGGCGTCGGTAGTAGGCTGCCGGGATGGCAGATCGCAGAACTGCGCTCCTCGGGGCGTTCGCATGGTGGTTCGCCCGGCGCTGGATGAAGCGGCGGGCCGCGCTGGCCGTCGCCGGGATCGCGACCGGTGCCGCCGCGCAGCGCGGCCGGATGCGGGCCGTCGGCGGGGCGCTGGCGGTCGTGGCGGCGCTCGCCGCAGCGTTTCTCGTGTGGCGGAAGCTGTTCGCACGGGCCGACGAGGCCCCGACCACCGTTTCCGGCGGTCGGCCGGCTCCGAGCACACCCGTCGGCGGCGGTTCCGTGACGTCCGTCGGCGCCGATGCGGCGTGACCGGGTGGGGAGTGATCCCGAGCGTGCGCGTGCGCGACATGCCGAGCGCGCTCCGGTTCTACCGCGAGGTGCTCGGGTTCGACGTTGAGCGCGGAGGGCCGGAGGACTCGAACTGCGCGCTCAAGCACGGTGACGCGCGGCTCATGCTCGAGACCGCGGCGGATCACTACGGGGACGCGTACAACGCGGCGATCCGCGAGCGGCTGGGAAGCCCCTCGCCGCATGCCCTGTACATCGAGGCCGACGACCTCCAGGCGCTGCACGGCCGCATCGAGGCCGGCGGGGCCCGGGTCGTCGACCCGCTCGCCGACCGCCCGTGGGGCCAGCGCGAGTTCACGGTCGAGGACCCCGAGGGCAACTGGCTGACGTTCTGGCAGGCCGACGCCGCGAGCTGAGCGTGTCGTCTCTCGCAGCGAGATGACGCCGCTCGCCGGACCGGGGCCCGAGCTGATCCGCCCCGCGCTCGACGGCCTCGTGCCGTACGAGCCCGGCAAGCCCGTCGAGACCGTACAACGCGAGCTCGGGCTCGAGCGGGTGGTCAAGCTCGCGTCGAACGAAGGGCCGTTCGGGCCCTTCCCGGTCGCGATCGAGGCGATCGAGCGCGCGCTCGCGGAGTCGAACCGATATCCCGACGGCGGCTGCTACCGGCTGCGCGAGGCTCTCGCCGAGCGTCACGGCGTCGCCTTCGAGGAGGTGGTCGTCGCGGCGGGCGCCGACGCGGTGATCGGCTACGTCTGCCAGTCGACGCTCGATCCCGGCGACGAGGTGGTGACCCCCTGGCCGTCGTTCCCCAGCTACGTGCTCGATCCCATGAAGCTCGGCGCGCGCACGGTGCGAGTCGAGCTCGACGAAGGGCGTGTCGACGTCGATGCGCTCCTCCGGGCGGTGACGCCTCGGACGAAGCTCGCCTTCCTCCCGACCGTGAACAACCCGACGGGGACGATGACCTCGCGCGACGACGTGCTCCGCTTCCTCGAGGAGGTCCCCGGACACGTGCTGACCGTCGTCGACGAGGCATACATCGACTACGTCGACGAGCCGTCCTTCCCCGACACGATCGAGGAGGGCGCGAAGCACGGTCGCCACGTGCTCGCGCTGCGGACCTTCTCGAAGATCTACGGCCTGGCGGGCCTGCGAGTCGGTTACGGCGTCGGCGCCGCTCCGGTGATCGCGGCGATGCGCAAGGTGCAGCGTGCGTTCGACGTGACGACACCCGCGCAGGAGGCGGCGCTCGCGAGCCTCGAGGGAGCAGCCGAGGTCGCGCGGCGCCGTGCCGTGAACCGCGAGGCGATGGCCGTGCTCGAGTCGGTGCTCCACGAGCACGGCTTCAGCCCGATCTCGCCCGCGGTCGGCAACTTCCTCTTCGTGGACGTGGGCGAGGACGCGGACGCCCTGAACGACGCGCTCCTGCGGCGGGGCGTGATCGTCCGTCCGATGGGCTCGTTCGGGGCGCCGTCGGCGCTGCGGATCACGGCCGGGACGCCGGACGAGATCGCCTTCCTCGCCGAGCAGCTCGGCGCGGTCTTCTCGAAGGCCTAACCGCGGCTTCCGGCACGTGGGCTACCGTTATGCGCTCGGGCGCGCGGCGCCTCGCTCACCATGCGAACGACGCTGAAGAGAGGAGTCGGCCGCGGCGCGGTGCTCAACGGCAACGGCCGGGCGGCGGTCCCTCCCGCGCCGCTGGGGCCCGTCACGGTCTACCGGCAGCCGCCTCCCGTGCCGCGGAGCGGGCGCTCGCTCCTCCTGCGGATCCTCGGCTGGACGGCGCTCGTGCTCGCCGTCCTCGTCGGTGGCACCGCGGGCGGCGCGTACCTGTACCTCCACGAGTCCGTCGCCGCGGTCGCGCCGAGGTCGGTGGAGGTGAAGAAGGCGCTCAAGGCCCTCGACGTGGCGCTCCCGGGCCAGCCGGCGACCGCTCTCGTGATCGGCTACGACCGCCGCGCGGACGAGGCGAAGGGGACGCCGTCCCGCTCCGACACGCTGATGCTCGTGCGTGCGGATCCGGGCGAGAAGACGATCTCGATGCTGTCGTTCCCGCGCGACCTCACCGCTGAGATCCACTGCCCCGGCAAGAGCCCGTTCACCGCCAAGATCAACGCCGCCTACGCCACGTGCGGGCCGAGCGGGGCGCTCGCCACCGTCGGCGACCTCACCGGCCTTCCGATCAACTACATCATGACCGTCAACTTCCGCGGCTTCCGTCAGCTCGTGGACAAGCTCGGCGGCGTCTGGATGGACGTCGACCGCCGCTACTTCAACGACCACGGGGGGCCGACCGGGTACGCGAAGATCAACCTCCGGCCCGGCTACCAGCGCCTGAACGGCACGAAGGCGCTCGACTTCGTCCGCTACCGCCACACGGACTCGGACGTCTACCGCACGGCGCGCCAGCAGCTCTTCGTCCGATCGTTCAAGGACCAGATCGAGTCCGCGTTCTCCCTGACGAGGCTGCCGCAGGTGATCAAGGTGATCACCTCCAACGTCGAGGTCGGCCAGGGAGGCGGGAAGGACGTGAGCGCCAAGACGGTGCTGCGCTATGCGGCTCTCGCGTACTCGCTCCCACCGGGGCACACGTTCCAGGCGCGGATCGAGGGGCTCGAGGGCTTCGCCGACCTGACGACCTCCCCGGAGAACCTCCAGCGGGCCGTGCGCGAGTTCCGCAACCCGGACGTCGAGTCGCCGCGCAAGGCGACGGCCGTCGCGCTGGGCGAGAAGCTGAAGGTGCGCGTCCCAGCGCCCCGGGAGACCAGCGTGCTCGTCCTGAACGGCAACGGCGTCGAGGGCTCGGCCTCGACGGCCAGCTACCTGCTCTCGCAGCGCGGCTACCAGATGATCGTGCCGCCCAACGGGCTGCCGGCGAACGCGCCGAGCTACGACTACTTCCGGACGCAGGTCCACTTCGACGCCCGCGTGAAAGGAGCGAAGCAGGCGGCCGCGAAGCTCGGGAACCTCTTCGGCACCGCGGACGTGAAGAAGCTCACGCCGCGGATCAGGGCGCTCGGTAACGACGCGATGATCGTGGTCGTCCTCGGCCAGACCTTCCACGGCAGGCTCGCGTCTGCGCCGATCGACCAGACGCCGAAGCGTCAGCCGGCGGCCGTCGTCTCGGGTGCGAGCGCCGTCGTCGACCTGCTCCGCGAGCACCGTCGCGAGATCGAGTTCCCGCTGATGGTCCCGACGAGGATCGAGCGCTCCTCCTGGATCGACCCCGAGATGCCGGTCCGCACGTACTGGATCGACCCGGACCGGGAGCACAGAGGCGGTGCGCCTGACGTACCGCCTCGGGACGAACGAGTACTGGGGCGTCCAGATGACGGACTGGGAGGACGCACCCGTCCTCTCCGGGCGGAACTTCGTCCGCAAGATCGGCGGCCGGCGCTACGAGCTCTACTACAACGGCCCCCGGCTGCACATGGTCGTCGCTGCGCAGCGACGGCGCCACGTACTGGGTCGTCAACTCGCTGCTCGACCGCCTCTCCAACGAGACGATGATCGCGGTCGCCAAGGGCCTGCAGCCCCTCGCCAAGGTCAGCAAGGCCGCGGGCAAGGCCTAGGCGGCACCCGGCACAGACGATCTCGTGTCATCGACCAACTAGCCCACCGGGCGCTGCGACTATCGTGCCGCGCGACATGGGCGAGCAGGGCAAGCGGGTCGCCGTCTTCGGCGCGGGCTACGTCGGTCTCGTGACCGGCGCGTGCTTCGCGGAGCTCGGCCACCGCGTCACGGTCAGGGACGTGATCCCCGAGAAGATCGCGCTCCTCGAGCGCGGCGAGGTCCCGATCTACGAGCCGGGCCTCGACGCGCTGCTCGAGCGGAACCGGGAGCGCCTCACGTTCACCACCGACGTGGGCGAGGCGATCGACGGCGCGGAGTTCGTGTACGTCGCGGTCGGGACGCCGCCCACCTATTCCGGTGACGCCGACCTCTCGGCGGTCTGGATGGTGATCGACGAGCTGCCTCCGGTCGACCACCGGATCGTGGTCGCGATGAAGAGCACCGTCCCGGTCGGAACGGGCGAGAAGGTGCGCCACCGCCTCGACGCCAGGGGCCTCGGCCACGTCGGCTACGTCTCCAACCCCGAGTTCACCGCCGAAGGGACGGCCGTCAAGGACTTCATGGAGCCCGACCGGATCGTGATCGGCGCCTTCGACCCGGCCGACGGCGGACGCCGTCGCCGCGCTCCACGACGGCATCGACGCGCCCATCGTCCGCGCCGACGTCGCGTCCGCGGAGATGATCAAGCTCGCCGCGAACGCCGCGCTGATGACGCGGATCTCGTTCATCAACGAGATCGCGAACGTCTGCGAGGCGACGGGCGCCGACGTCGTCAAGGTCGCCGAGGGGATCGGGTACGACCGCCGGATCGGCAACGAGCTTCCTCCGCGCCGGGGTCGGCTTCGGCGGCAGCTGCTTCCCGAAGGACTCCCTCGCGCTGAAGCAGCTGGCGGCGAACTCGGGCTACCACTTCCAGGTGCTGAACGCGGTGATCGAGGTCAACGAGCTCCAGAAGCGGCGCGTGATCGGCAAGCTCGCCGAGCTGCTCGGCTCGCTGCGGGGCAAGCGCATCGCGCTGCTCGGGCTCGCGTTCAAGCCGAACACGGACGACACCCGCGAGGCGCCCGCCTTCGTGCTCGCCGGGCGGTTGCTCGCGGAGGGCGCGGACGTCGTCGCCTGGGACCCGATCGCGAGCAGCGACGGGCTCCACGGCGTCGAGCAGGTCCCGACCGTCGAGGAGGCGGCGCGCGACGCGGACGCGGTCGTCCTCGTGACCGAGTGGCCGCAGCTCGAGACGTCGACTGGGCCGCGATCGCCGCGACGATGCGGCAGCCCGTCTTCGTCGACGGCCGGAACATGCTCGACCCGGGCGCGATGCGTGCCGCCGGGTTCACGTACGACGCGATCGGGCGCGCGGCTCCGACCGGCTGATGGAGGCGATCGTCCTCGCCGGCGGGAAGGCCGAGCGGCTCGGCGACGCGACCGGTGGGCTGCCGAAGTCGCTCGTCACCGTCGGCGGGCGCCCGCTCCTCGCCTGGCAGATCGGCCGGCTCGCGCGGGCCGGCGTGGAGCGCGTGATCGTCAGCTGCCTCGGAGGGCAGGAGGCGCGCCTTCCTCGAGGGGCTCGGCGACGCGGGCGTCGAGGTCGTGTGCGCCGGCGAGCCGGAGCGGCTCGGCCGCGGCGGCGGCATCCGCTTCGCGGCCGGCTTCCGCAAGGAGTCGGGCGACGTCCTCGCGATGAACGGCGACGAGCTCGTGGACGTCGACTTCGCCGCGCTCCTCGAGCGCACCGAGCGACGGGGGCGGCCGCGACCGTCACCGTCGCGCAGCCACCGTCGCAGTTCGGCCAGGTCGACCTCACCGACGACGACGTCGTGACGGGCTTCCACGAGGTCTCGCGCGTGCCGTACTGGGTCAACTGCGGGATCTACGTCCTCGGCGAGGAGGCGCTCGCGCGCTTCCCCGAGAAGGGCGATCACGAGACGACGGCGTTCCCGGAGCTCGCAGGCGAGGGAAAGCTGCGGGCCTTCCGTCACACCGGCATGTGGCTGACGGTGAACACGCCGAAGGAGCTCCGACGCGCGGACGAGTACGTGGCGGAGCATCCGGAGTGGCTTGCGTGAACGCCCAGGCGGGCGCAGCCCGTACGCCGTCACCCCGCGCCGCGTCGAGAAGCCGTGGGGCTGGGAGCTCGTCTGGGCCGAGGCCGACGCGTACGTCGGCAAGCTCCTCTTCGTTCGCGCCGGCCAGTCGCTGAGCCTGCAGTACCACGAGGTGAAGGACGAGGCCTGGCTCGTGCAGGAGGGCCGCGCCTCGCTCGAGCTGGGCGAGCTCGACGGGAGTCTCGAGACGGTGGAGATCACGCCCGGCGATGCGTTCCGCTACCGGCCCGGGACCGTGCACCGCGTGACCGCGATCGAGGACACCCTGATCGTCGAGGTCTCGACACCGCACCTCGACGACGTCGTGCGGCTCGAGGACCGCTACGGCCGCGAGGGGACCAGCGCCTCTTAGCAGGATGTGTCGGCTTGGGCTCGCATGGCCCGGCTCTACGAGGCGCGCCGTCTCAGCGTCTTCGCGCCGTGTAGAGGATCGACACGCACGAGCGCATCACGCGGCCGCCGAGCTGCCCGTCGACGACGTCGACAATTCGATCGAGGACGCTCTCCCGGTCGGCAGGGGCCAGCGCGAGGATGGGCGAGAACGTCGCGAAGAGCATGCGTGCCCGTCGGGCGTCGAGCTCGAGCTTCCAGCGGAAGACCTCGACCTCTGGGGCGTCGAACGAGCCGGTGCGGGCAAGGTCGGCCGCGCGCGCCTCGCGATCGAACGCGAACGCTCCCGCGCGGTCCCGCCGGCTCTCGCCGGGCAGAGTCGAAAGCGGCTCCAGAATCGGCTCCAGCGCCTCGAACAGGTCGTCGGGGTCGTCGGGGTCGGTGGAACAGCGTCCACCAGCACGCCCACCAGCCGCCGAGCACGCCGGCCGATCAGCGCAGTCCGACGTCCTGACCGTCCCGATGTGACGCCGCCGCGCTTGCCGCGAAGGCGGACGCTTCCGGGCGCCAAGTCGGATCTCCTCGAACGGCGCGATCGCGCATCGTGATCCCGGCCTGCCGAACCGTCGAGCAGATACGCGGCAAGCGCAGGGTCGGGCTCGATGAGCGTGAGCGGCTCTCTCCGCGAGCCAGCAGGTCGGCGGTCGCCTACCTGTGCCTGGGCCATCTCGAGCGTCGGTGTGCCGGAAGCGGTCCACAGCGATGGGCTAGCGCGTCGAAGATCCCCGCGGGATACCCGGGACCGGCCGACGGCATAGCGCTCGGGATCTCGTCCCTCGAAGACGCGTTGAGCGCTTGGCCCGACCGCACCGAAGCCCGGCTTCGCCTGTCTGACCGGGTTCGAGGCGTCACCCGCGACCTAGAAGTAGAACGTCTTCCAGGCCTCCCACCACGTGTCCGCGGTGACCGAGATCGTCCGGTCGTCGACGCGCTCGACGCCCGCCCGGAAGCGGAGCCTGTCGACGGCGAGCGTGTGCTTGAACTCGACGATGATCTCGCACGGGCTGCCCGGATCCCACGGCGCGACCGCCTTCAGGTCGGACAACGCCTGCTTCGCGCCCGCCTCGATCAGCTCACGCGCCCGCAGCGGCGGGATCTGTCGGGCGGAGGTCGAGCCCAGTCCCTGCTTGACCGCGACGGTCGTGAGGCCGCTCCCGAGCAGCGCGCGGCCCTCGGCGCAGGCGACGTCGTCGCCCGTCACGAGCAGGACCGGGCAGCCCCAGGTGCCACAGAGCGCGGCGTGGATGCCCGTCTCGCCGACGAGCGTGCCGTTGAAGCGCAGGTTGAAGTAGTCCTGGCCCGAGACCGTGTGGTTCATGACGCCCCTGCCCGCACCGGCCTTCGCGTGCATGCCGACGAGCAGCGCCGCGTCGCACCCCTCTTCGAGGAAGCCGTGTACTCCGTCCAGTCCTCTTGCACGACGAACTCGCAGTCGGGGTCGAGCAGGTCGGGCACGAGCGAGTTGAACGACCACTCCTTCGCCGGCGCCGTGGCAGTCCATGACGACGATCTCCGTGGCGCCCGCCGCCCTCGCGCCGCGGACGGCGGCGTTGATCTCCTCCGTGTACAGCTTGCGGCCCTCGTCGAACATCGGCTCGCCGCCGTGCCGTCTGCGGCGCCCTTGACGATGCCCGAGACGCCCTCCATGTCGCTGATCACGTGGACCCGCACGCGGCAAGCCTAGACCCCTGACTACCTTGACACATCCGTGGTAAGGTTGCCGCGATGCAGACCTACACGGTCAGCCAGGCGGCGGCGCGCACGGGCTGGTCGCCGCGGATGCTCCGGTACCTCGAGTCCACCGGGCTCGTCGTGCCGGAGCGGAGTGCGGCGGGCTACCGCCGCTACGGGCCGCAGGAGCTCGAGCTCCTGCGCGGCCTGGCCGAGCTGCGGCGGCGGTACGAGGTGGAGCTCGACGACGTCGCCTTCGTCGTCCGGCTCCGCCGCGAGCCCGAGCTCCGTGCCGCCGTGGAGAGCTGGCTGACCGGCGCGACCGTCCCGGCCGAAGGGGCGAGCGAGGCCGACTGGATCGAATGGGAGCAGCGCAAGCACGAGCGCCTGCTCGTCGCCTGACCGACAAAAACCGAGAGGAACCATGGCCACGACCATCAAGCACGACGTCAAGGACATCGCCCTCGCGCCGGAAGGCGTGCGGCGGATCGAGTGGGCCGACCGGCAGATGCCGGTGCTGGCGGCGATCCGCGAGCGCTTCGAGCGCGAGCAGCCGCTCGCCGGCTACCGGGTCTCCGCCTGCCTGCACGTCACGACGGAGACCGCGAACCTCATGCGGACGCTCAAGGCGGGCGGGGCGGAGGTCGTCCTCTGCGCCTCGAACCCGCTCTCGACCCAGGACGACGTCGCCGCCGCGCTCGTCGAGGAGTACGGGATCGGGACGTTCGCGATCAAGGGAGAGGACCACGACACGTACTACGCGCACCTCGAGGCGGCGATCGACCATCGGCCGCACGTGACGATGGACGACGGCGCCGACGTGATCGGGATCCTGCACTCGGCCCGACGCGAGCAGCTCGGCGACGTGATCGCCGGCACGGAGGAGACGACGACCGGCGTGATCCGGCTCCGCGCGCTCGAGCGCGACGGCAAGCTCGGCTTTCCCGTCGTCGCCGTCAACGAGGCCCGCACGAAGCACCTGTTCGACAACCGCTACGGCACCGGCCAGTCGACGATCGACGGGATCATCCGCGCGACGAACGTCCTGCTCGCCGGCCGCTCGTTCGTCGTCGCCGGCTACGGCTGGTGCGGCCGCGGCGTCGCGATGCGGGCGAAGGGGCTCGGCGCACACGTGATCGTCACCGAGGTCGACGCGATGAAGGCGCTCGAGGCCGTGATGGACGGCTTCCAGGTGATGCCGATGGCGAAGGCGGCCGAGGTCGGAGACATCTTCGTCACCGCCACCGGCGACAAGCACGTCATCGCGCGAGAGCACATCGAACGGCTCAAGGACGGCGCCATCCTCGCGAACACGGGGCACTTCAACGTCGAGATCGACATCCCGGCGCTCCGGTCGCTCGCGACCGAGACGCGGGAGGCGCGGACGTTCGTCGAGGAGTTCACGCTCGCGGACGGGCGCAAGGTGTACCTCCTGGCCGAGGGCCGGCTCGTCAACCTCGCGGCGGCCGAAGGCCATCCCGCGCAGGTGATGGACATGTCGTTCGCGAACCAGGCGTTCGCCGCCGAGTTCGTCATCAAGAACGCCGCCTCGCTCGAGCGGAAGGTGTACGACGTCCCGACGGAGATCGACGACGAGATCGCGCGCCTCAAGCTCGCGACGATGGGCGTCGCGATCGACGAGCTGACCGAGGAGCAGGCGACGTACCTCGCGAGCTGGGACGAGGGAACTTATGGTGGGGGAACCCATGGTTCCCCCACCTGCCCCCTCCTTCCGGCGGTCGGCACGGCGGAAGGCCGTCTGGCCTCCCGGCCGGCAAAGCCGGCCTCCGGCCGCGTAGCGGTCGCGTTCCGAGCACGCCGCAAGAGCAGGCGCGGCTATCACCGACGTGCGGGAGGTGACGCCGCCGTACAGTCTCCGGTGTGAGCCCGAACGCGCTCCAGCCCAGTCGGATCGTCCGCCTCGAGGAGGGCGCCGTCGTCGTCCTCGACCAGCGCCGGCTTCCGGACGAGGAGGTCGACCTGCGCTGCGCCTCCGCGGCCGAGGTCGGCGGAGGCGATCCGGGTGCTCGCCGTGCGCGGGGCGCCCGCGATCGGGATCGCGGCGGCGTACGGGATGGCGCTCGCCGCCGAGCAGCGGCGAGGACCTCGAGACGGCCTACGAGACGCTCGCCTCCTCGCGCCCCACTGCGGTCAACCTCCGCTGGGCCCTCGACGCGATGCGAGACGACCCGACGCGCGAGCGTGCCGCGCGCATCCACGCCGACGAGGTCGAGCGCTGTCGGCGGATGGGCGCGCACGCGGTGGAGCTCTTTCCCGCCGGGCGCACGCGTCCTCACGCACTGCAACGCGGGCGGGCTCGCCACGGGCGGCTACGGCACGGCGCTCGGCGCCGTCCGCGCCGCGTTCGAGGCAGGGCGCGTGGCGCACGTCTGGGTCGGCGAGACGCGGCCGCTCCTCCAGGGCGCGCGCCTGACCGCCTGGGAGCTCGAGCAGCTGGGCATCCCGCACGCGGTGATCGCAGACGGCGCCGCGGCATCGTTCATCGGCAACGGGGAGGTCGACCTGATCGTCACGGGCGCCGACCGGATCGCCGCGAACGGCGACACGGCGAACAAGATCGGCACGTACGGCCTCGCGGTGCTCGCGGCGCACCACGGCCTGCCGCTCGTGGTCGTCGCGCCGACCTCCACGCTCGACCCCTCGGCGGCGTCGGGCGACGAGATCCCGATCGAGGAGCGCGACCCGGCGGAGGTCACGGCCCGCTTCCCGGCGCGGAACCCTGCCTTCGACGTGACGCCGGGCGAGCTCGTCACCGCGATCGTCACCGAGCGCGGCGTCCACAGGGCGCCGTACGCCGAGACGCTGCCCCGCGAGACCGCCGCCGCCCGATGATCCTCGACCAGGTCGACCGGGAGACCCGCGGACGTGCTCGAGCGCTTCGGGTTCGACCCGGAGCGGTTCGAGACGCTGCGCGACCGCGTCGCGTCGGGTGAGCTCTCACCTGCGTCCAACGTCGCGCGCGGGCGGGTCGAGCCGCCGCGCCGATGACGACGTCACGCGCCTGCCCGAGCCCGGCTCGGATGGATGGGCCGAAGCCCGGCAGGCCGGCGTCGCCGCGCTCGAGTCGCGGGCGGATCGCGCAGGTCGTGCTCGCCGGCGGCATGGCGACGCGCTTCGGCGGGGTCGTGAAGGGCGCCGTCGAGGCGCTCGACGGCCGCAGCTTCCTCTCCTGGAAGCTCGGCGAGACGGCACGGCTCGGCGACGCGCTCGGGGCGGAGATCCCGGTCGCGCTGATGACGAGCTTCGCGACCGCGGACGAGACGCGCGCGCACGTCGCCGCGCTCGACGTCCCGGAGCCGCTCTGGTTCTCGCAGTACGTCTCGCTCCGGCTCACGGAGAGCGGGAGACCTCTTCCTCGACGACGGCCGCGCCGTCGCTCTACGCGCCGGGCCACGGGGACCTGCTCGAGGCGATCCGCCGCTCGGGCACGCTGGACGCCCTCCGCGCACGCGGTGTCGAGCACGTCGCCGTCTCGAACGTCGACAACCTCGGCGCGCGGCTCGACCCCGTCGTGATCGGCGCGCACCTGCTCGCAGGGCGGCCGATGACCTCCGAGGTCGGCGGCGAAGGACGGCGACATGGGCGGGGCGCCGGCGCGCGTCGACGGCCGCCTCGGGCTCCTCGAAGGGACCGCAGTTCCCGCCCGACTTCGACCAGGACCGGATCCGCGTCTTCAACACGAACACGACGACGCTCGCGCTCGAGGCGCTCGACCGCCACTTCGACCTCCAGCTGGCTCTACGTACGAAGACGGTCGGCGGGCGCACGGCGGTGCAGCTCGAGCGGCTCTACCACCAGATCGCCTGGGAGCTCGACACGACGTTCCTCGAGGTGCCGCGGACGGGACCGCGCGGGCGGTTCTTCCCGATCAAGGAGCCCGGGACCTCGAGCGCTCCCGCCGAGGCTGCGCGAGATGCTGTCCGCCTCCGTGCTCGACTGAGGTCCGGCGGGCCGGCGGCGCCCGGGCCGAGCAGCTCGGCTCCAGGAGCTGCGTGAGCCATCCGTGCCGGTCGGCCGTCCAGCCGAGCTCGGAGACCGCGGTTCACGCTCCCGGACGCCGGGCACCTGCTGATGGTCGAGAGCAGAGCGCTCGACGACGCGATCGGGTAGCCGGCCGTCGCCCGCCTGCACGAAGTCGGCACGAAGTCGGCACGCTCTCGTCACAGGTCCGCGTCCTAGCGCTGAGGCCATGGGCCTGCTGGGCCTCGTGCTTCCCTCCCGCTGCGCGGGCTGCGACGTCCCGGGACCCGCGCTCTGCGGCCGCTGCGTCGCGGCGCTGATCCGGATCGCACCGCCGGTCTGCGAGCGCTGCGGCTGCCCGGCGCGTGGCCGGTGCGCCGCTGCGTCGAGTGCTCCGGGCGGCGGCTCGCGTTCGCGCGGGCACGCGGCGCGCTCGTCTACGACGAGCGGGCCCGGCCGCTCGTCTCGGCCTGGAAGGAGCGGGGTCGGCGCGATCTGCCGGCATCGCTCGCCGAGATCGTCGCGCGAGCGTGGTCGCGCGCCCGGACGTCGACGTGCTCACGTTCGTTCCGGGCGATCGCGAGCGCGGGCGCGAGCGGGGCCACGTCCCCGCGGAACGGCTCGCGCGGGCGCTCGGCGGGGCTGGGGGCTGCCGTCCGAGGAGCTGCTCGTCCGCGTGCGAGGCGCACGCCGGCAGGCTGGGCTGCGCGCGACGAGCGCCGCGCGAACGTCCGAGGGCTCTTTGCGACGGTCGGGCGGGCGCCTCCGCGCGTCGCCCTCGTCGACGACGTCTATACGACCGGTGCGACCGCCTCGGCCTGCGCGAGCGTGCTCCGGAAGGCCGGCGCGCGCCACGTCGACGTCGTTTGCCTGGCCCGCGCAGTGCGGTAGCGTTGGACGTCGAACCGACCGCGAGGAGGCGCCATGCGACTGCAGCTCACGGTGCGACATGGGCACGTGAACGACGGGGTCCGGAGCTACGTGGAGACGAAGTTCGCGAAACTCGGCAAGCGCCTCCACGCGACCACCCTCGTCGAGGTCGTGCTCGACCGCGAGCGGAACCCGCGCATCGTCGACGACCACGTGGTCGAGGTGGAGCTCCACGTGAAGGGCCCGAACCTCCACGGCCGGGAGGCCGCGACGACGCTACGAGGCCGCTACGGACCTGCTCGTCGACAAGCTCGAGCGCCAGATCGAGCGCCAGCGGGACAAGAAGGTGCAGGAGCCGCGCCGGCGAGCGAGTGCGGTGCCGCCCGAGCCGGTCCCGGTCGAGGAGATCGAGCAGGCGCTCAGAGGCTCGGCAGACGGGTAACGGTTGCCGCTGCCGCACGATCCCGGGCCGCACTGGGGGGAGGTCGGGATCCACGGCCTCCACCGCGTTCGCGACTGGGACGTCGTGACGACCGTCGAGGCGCCCGCGGTCGTCGGGCCCGAGGCGTGGTTCGTCGTCCTCGACGGCGCCCGGATCGCTCGTCGAGGACGGCTCGCCCGACCCCGCGGCGCTCGCAGCCGCGGTCACGCTCGCGCCCCCGTACCGCGCGAGCGCTGTGCGGCGGGAGGGCGGGCTCTGGGTCGTCGCGGCGCGCGCGATCGAGACGGTCGCGGCTCGAGCAGGACCCCGGAGGCACGAGGCTGGAGGTCACCTGGGACGGGAGCGAGCGCACGGTGCGCATCGACGGCGAGCCGACCCTGGCCGGGATACCGGAGCTCGAGCGGATCGGCGCGGCGCGCTACGCGAGCTACGTGGTGACCGCGAGTCGGCCTCGAGGACGACGTCTGGGAGATCCTCGTCGCAGCGCTGTAGCGCTCGAGCCTCTAGGTCAGCGGCCCGGAGCGCCAGCTGACGACGCCGTCGCGTGCCCAGCCGGAGCCCCAGCTGTCCGTCGAGAACAGCATCGGCTCCCACGGCTTCAGCGCGATCACCTGGAGGAGCGTGTCCGTGCCGCTCGCAACGTGTCGTGCACGCACCTGACTGCCCTGCCGGTAGACGATCCTGCCCTGGCGGTAGTCGAGCATGCGCGCGCCGGCCGGCAGCGTGACGCTCGCGGTGCCGACCGTGACCTCCGCGGGCGACCTGGACGACGGGTCCCGGGAGCGCGAGGGCGACTGCGCTCACCTCGCCGGGCTCGTGCTCGTCGGTGCGGATCACCTGCCCCGTCCGCGAGAGGACGACGACCCGCCCGTCGGCAAGCGTCGCCAGCACGCGGGCCTGCCCGGGGCCCGATCCCCGCCGTTAGCAGCCGGACCGGGCTGCCGAGCGCCGTCCGGAAGAGCCGCGCGCCCGTCTCGGCGACGTAGGTCACGGTGTCGCGGACGGCGTACGGCACGCCTTCGCGTGTCCCGGCCCCGAGGACGATCGGCAGCGGGCCCCGTCCGACTCCGACGATGCGAACGCGAGCCGAAGGGGCGCCCGGCGAGTCGGCGTCGCCGTCCAGAGCTGCCAGTCGGTGAAGTTGCCGCCGATGTGCGTCAGCCAGAAGGCGCGCCGTCCGGTGGTCGCGACGGTGGAGATGCCGAAGCCGCCGCTCGGCCCCTCCTCGCACCCGAGGATCGTGCGCTCGCCGAACGTCCACAGCCCCCGCGTGGCGGTGTCCCACAACCGCACCGAGCCGCAGTTCTGCCGGGTCCGCCCGACGGCGTAGACGACCGAGCGGCACGTGACCGAGAGCGCCCCGACCGGCGCCGGCTCAGTGACGCTGCGCCCGGGGGTGAGCACGGCGCCGGCCGTGCCCGTCAGGGCGACGGCGAGGAGCAGCGAGAGCGCGGTCAGCCGTCGCATGCCGCGATCATCCGCGACGCCGGTAAAGGAGCGATTACGAAGGGTCGTTCGGAAAGCTCCCGCGGCCGGAGCGGCAACCGCGAACCCGGTACCCTCTACCGCATGCCCACGCACGAGCTTCGGCCGCTTCGAGAAGGTCCTCCGCATCGGCGAGGGACGCCGCGTCAAGCGGCTCGCCGAGCAGGCCGCGTACATCACGTCGCTCGAGCCCGAGTTCGAGGCGCTCTCCGACGCCGAGCTGCTCGCGAAGACGGCGGAGTTCAGGCAGCGGATCGAGAACGGCGAGTCCCTCGACGACATCCTCTACGAGGCCTTCGCGGCCGTCCGAGAGGCGCGCAAGCGCGAGTCCGGCCAGCGGCTCTTCGACGTCCAGCTGATGGGCGGCATCGTCCTCCACGAGGGCGACATCGCCGAGATGAAGACCGGCGAGGGGAAGACCTTCGTCGCGAGCGCGCCGCTGTACCTGAACACGCTCGCCGGCGACAACGTCCACCTCGTCACCGTCAACGACTACCTCGCGAAGCGCGACGCGGAGTGGAACCGGCCCGTGTACGACCGTCTCGGCGTTACCGTTGCCTGGATCGAGAACATGATGCCGTTCGCGCGAGCGCAGAGAGGCGTACGCGGCCGACATCACCTACGGCACGAACTCGGAGTTCGGCTTCGACTACCTCCGCGACAACATGGCCGTCTCGCTCGAGGGAACGGTGCAGCGCGGGCACGTGTACGCGATCGTCGACGAGGTCGACTCGATCCTGATCGACGAAGCGCGGACGCCGTTGATCATCTCGGGCGAGCCCGAGACCGCGGCGAAGACGTACTACGACTTCGCACGGGTCGTGACGCGAGCTCGAGGGAGCGCCGCTGACCCGCAAGGTGATGAAGGGCGAGGACGAGACGGAGCTCTCCGGCGCCGACTTCCTCTACGACGAGAAGTTCAAGACCGTCTCGCCTGCGCAGTCGTCCCTCGACAAGGTCGAGCGCGCGCTCGGGGATCGACAACCTCTACGACCCGCGCAACGTCCAGCTCGTCAACCACCTCACGCAGGCGCTCAAGGCGGAGTCGCTCTACAAGCGCGACGTCGACTACGTCGTGCAGGACGGCGAGGTCAAGATCGTCGACGAGTACACCGGGCGGATCATGGAGGGGCGCCGCTGGAGCGAGGGCCTGCACCAGGCGATCGAGGCGAAGGAGGGCGTCGCGATTCGCGAGGAGAACGTCACGCTCGCGACGATCACCCTCCAGAACTACTTCCGCCTGTACGAGAAGCTCGCCGGGATGACCGGCACGGCGAAGACGGAGGAGAAGGAGTTCGTCGAGATCTACAACCTCCACGTCGTCGAGATCCCCACGAACGTCCCGGTCGCGCGCGCCGACGAGAACGACTACATCTTCAAGTCGAAGGACGCGAAGTGGAACGCGGTGCTCGAGGACATCGTCGAGCGCCACGAGGAGGGCCAGCCCGTGCTCGTCGGCACGATCGCCGTCGAGACGTCCGAGTACCTCTCCGAGCTCCTGACGCGCCGCGGCATCCCGCACAACGTGCTGAACGCGAAGGAGCACGAGCGCGAGGGCAGATCATCATGGACGCAGGTCAGCCCGGCGCGGTCACGATCGCGACGAACATGGCCGGCCGCGGCGTCGACATCAAGCTCGGCGAGGGCGTCGTCGAGGCGGGTGGGCTCTACGTGCTCGGCACGGAGCGCCACGAGTCGCGCCGGATCGACAACCAGCTGCGCGGCCGCTCCGGGCGCCAGGGCGACCCGGGCGAGACGCGCTTCTACCTCTCCGCCCAGGACGACCTCGTCCGCCTGTTCGCCGGCGACCGGATCCACGGGATCATGGAGCGCTTCAAGATCCCGGACGACCAGCCGATGGAGGCGTCGATCCTCTCGCGCCAGATCGAGAACGCGCAGAAGAAGGTCGAGGAGCAGAACTTCGTCTCGCGGAAGAACGTCCTCAAGTACGACGACGTGATGAACACGCAACGCGTCGTCATCTACGAGCAGCGACGGCGCGTGCTCGAGGGCGACGACCTCTCGGACGAGATCCGCACCTGGATCGAGGAGGTCATCGCGGCGAACGTCGCCCAGTTCACCGACGCCGAGGCGGCCGACGAGTGGGACCTGGCCGGCCTCGTCGCGCAGATGCGCTCGCTCTACGGCACCGACATCACGGTCGAGGAGCTCCGCGAGGAGGTGGCGGTCGACAGCCGCGAGGCGCTGATCGAGGAGTTCGTCGAAGACGCCCTCGACACGTACGCGGAGCGCGAGGAGTCGTTCGGCTCCGAGCTGACGCGCGAGATCGAGCGGTACGTGATCCTCCAGATCGTCGACACGCGCTGGCGCGAGCACCTGGAGTCGATGGACTACCTCCGCGAGGGTGTCCACCTCCGGGCGATGGCCCAGAAGGACCCGCTCGTCGAGTACCGGGGCGAGGGCCACGTGATGTTCGAGGAGCTCGGTCGCGTCGATCCGCGAGGAGGTCGTGCTCACCCTGTTCCACGTCGAGGTGCAGCGCGAGGAGGCCGAGCGCCAGCTGCAGCCCGTCGCCGCCCCGGAGCCCACCGCGTACGAGCACGAGAGCGTCCACGGCGCTGATGCGATCGCCGCCGCCGGCGGAGGGGCCGCGACCGCCCTCGCCGCGCCGCCTGCGACGACGGCGACCGGCGCCCCCAAGCCCGTCGTCAACGAGCACCGGGACATCGGGCGGAACGACCCGTGCTGGTGCGGGTCGGGCAAGAAGTTCAAGCGCTGCCACGGCGCTTAGCCGGCCCCTTCCGGCCCGCCTAGGCGTGCACGGTAATCGCGCCTGGCCTCGCCGACGCCTCCGGTCGCGACGGAGCGCATGGCTCGATCCAGCGCTCGGGCTGGCCTCAGCCAGGCACCCTCGCCGCTAGGCTCGCTCGGGAGGCATGCCAGCTGACGGAGGAGCGCCATGAGCACCAGGACCTCGATCGTCACCGGTGTCGACTTCGTGTCCATCCCGACCAGGGACATCGCGGCGGCGGCGGAGTTCTACGAGAACGTGCTCGGCCTGGAGCGCTCGAGCGCGTGGCAACGCCCGGGGGAGGAGCCGCTCGGCATCGAGTTCGAGACCGGCACCGTCACGATCGCCCTGATCGCCCCCGAGCAGGTCGGCATCCCGTTCCAGCCCCACAAGGTTCCGATCGCGCTCCATGTCGACGACGTCGCGGTCGCGCGCGCGGAGCTCGAGTCCCGCGGCGTGACGTTCAAGGGCGAGATCATCGACAGCGGGGTCTGCCATCAGGCGATCTTCGAAGACCCCGACGGCAACACCCTCGATCTCCATCACCGGTACGCACCGCGCACACCCAGGACCTGAGGTTTCTGGAGCTGAGCGCGACGGGGTGCGCGTCGGCGCGTCAGGTTCTTTGTCCTGCTCTCGCATCGCGATGGGTGGCTGTCCGCGGTGCCTGCTCAGCCGGAAACCCGCTCTCGCGGCGGGCGCAGCGCTTCTCCTCAGCTCAGCCGCTCTTCCAGCCGCACGTCCACCGTGTCCCCTGCTTCTTTCCCGATCACGCGGCGGGTCTCCGCTTTGAGAGGAAGCTTGTGCGTCCCGTCGCCCATCGCCATGAAGGAGCTGCGGAAGGGATGGCCGTCGACCGTGCCGGCGACCTTCACGAGCCCCCGCGTGCCGAAGAACGCCACGGAGTCGGGCATCACGACGTACGTCCAGCCGCCGTTGCCCGGCGTCTTCACCAGGGTCGCGGTGAACCGCTTGCTCAAGGGCTGTCGAGCGTGACCGGGACGCGTTTCTGTAGCCATGGGTGGTCGTCTCCTTTCGAGCGTCAGCGACCATCAACGGCATCGGTGCGTCGCGCACGATCGGGCCGCTCGGTCTGGTGGTCATGCATGGGATAGGACCCGCGCCCGCGGCCAATCTCATCGGCGTTCGGGGCCGACGAGCGTGCCCGTACGTTGGAGCGGCCGGCCGCGACCAGGACGAGCACGGGCGCGAGAGACGGCACGATTCCGGCACACACGCGTGACGAGATCGTGGATAGCGTGACCCCAGGGGGCCACCCGCCCCCTTTGGGGCACGTGGGGGCCGCCGACGGCACTGCCGTCGCAGCCGATCTCGCCGATCCACTGCTCTCGCCTCTGACGAGGGCGTTCGAGCCGGCGCGCAGGCGCGCGGGACACGGCTCTGCGGGCCACCTGGCTCCTACTCGTGCTCATCGCAGCGGCACTCGCCGTGTACGCCGGCATCGCGGCGGAACGCGGCTCTCGCGCCCAGGCGCTGATCCTCCTCGTCGCGGCCGGCGGGATCCAACTGCTCGTGACGACGGGCAAGGAGGGATACGACCGGCCGCGCCCTGACGTCGGAAGCGCGATCGAACTACCGTCGTCGTTCTCGTTCCCGAGCGGCCACGTAGCGACGGGCATCGCGATCTTCGGGCTGCTCGGGCTGCTGGCTTCGACCTACGCACGGACCGGCGCCGCCCGCGAGGCCGTGGTCGCAGGATTCGCGCTGGGCGCGACGATCGGGGCGAGCCGCGTGGTGTTGAACGTGCACTACCTCTCCGACGTGCTGGCCGGCGCGTGCCTCGGCCCCGCGTGGCTCGTGACGTGCATCCTGGTCGCGCGCCTCGCCCGACGCCTGAGGAGTTGAGCCCTGGCCGCCCGGGCCGTCTCGGCCAGCCGGTACGATCGCCGGCATGGCAGTCACCGACGACAGGCCCGTCGCCGACCAGCTCGAGGAGCTCGGGGCCCAGCTTGCCTGGGTCCGTGACTACCTTTGACCCCGATGCGCTGACGCGCCGGCTCGCGGAGCTCGAGGAGACGATGGGCTCGCCGAGCTTCTGGGACGACCAGGCGCAGGCCACCCGCATCTCGACCGAGCACGCACGCACGACGCGCAAGCTCGAACGGTACGAGAGCGCTCCGCCGAGAGGTCGACGAGGCCGCGGAGCTGCTCGAGCTCGAGCCGGAGCTCGAGGCCGAGGTCGCGGAGCAGGTCGCGCCGGTGCGCGACGAGCTCGCCCGGCTGCAGGAGGAGGCGCTGTTCAACGGCGAGTACGACGCGGGGGACGCGGTCGTCACGATCACCGCCGGCACGGGCGGCACGGACGCGCAGGACTGGGCCGAGATGCTTCTCCGCATGTACCTGCGCTGGACCGCCGACCGCGGCTTCCAGGCCGAGCTCGTGGAAGCGAGCCCCGGCGAGGAGGCGGGACTCAAGTCGGCGACGTTCACCGTTCGCGGCGAGAACGCCTACGGGCTGTTCAAGGCGGAGCGTGGCGTCCATCGGCTCGTCCGCCTCTCCCCGTTCGACTCCGCGCACCGACGCCATACCGCTTTCGCGCAGGTCGTGGTCGCGCCGCTCCTGCCCGACACCGAGGAGGTCGAGATCGACGAGGGCGACCTGAGGATCGATACCTACCGCGCGAGCGGGGCGGGAGGACAGCACGTCAACAAGACCGACTCGGCGGTGCGGATCACGCACCTCCCGACCGGCATCGTCGTGCAGTGCCAGAACGAGCGCTCCCAGACGTCCAACAAGCAGACCGCGATGCGCATCCTGCGCTCGCGGCTCGCGGAGCTCGCCGAGGAAGAGCGCGAGGCGGAGCTTGCGAAGGAGCGGGGGAGCAAGGTCGACGTCGGCTTCGGCAGCCAGATCCGCTCCTACGTCCTCCATCCGTACCAGATGGTCAAGGACCACCGCACCGACCACGAGGTCGGCAACGCGCAGGGCGTCCTCGACGGCGGGCTCGACGGCTTCGTGCAGGCCTATCTCCTGGCGCGCGCGGCGGGCAAGGCGTAGCCGCCCGACGCCGAGGTGGGGCGGATCCGTCGCAGGACTCGGCTACAATCGAGCGAACCTGAACCGGAGCGGCCACGGGGATCATTGCCGCGTCGAACGCTCTCGCCCGGTGCATGGACGATCTCCTCACATCAGCATCTGACTCCGCCGCCGCGCTCCTGGAAGGCCCGGACGCTTCGACCGACAACGGCTCGAAGCAGGCCGCCGCCGCGGCGATGATCGTCTTCGAGGACGTCCGCAAGGTCTACGACCCCGACGTCCTCGCCCTCGACCGCGCCTCGTTCGTGATCGAGAAGGGCGATTTCGTGTTCGTCGTGGGCCCCTCGGGCTCGGGCAAGTCGACGATCATCCGGCTCCTCCTGAAGGAGCTCGAGCCCACGTCCGGCCGCATCATGGTCGGCGGGCGCGACCTAACCCGCCTCAAGCGCTCGAAGGTGCCGCTCCTGCGCCGCAACGTCGGCTGCGTGTTCCAGGACTTCAAGCTGCTGCGCGATCGCTCCGCGTTCGAGAACGTCGCCTACGCGCTGCGTGTCCAGGGGGAGTCGTCGACGTCGATCCGGCGCAAGGTGCCGGAGGTGCTCGCCCTCGTCGGCCTCGCGCACAAGGCCGGGTCGCGGCCCGACGAGCTCTCGGGCGGCGAGCAGCAGCGCGTCTCGATCGCGCGCGCGGTCGTGAACCACCCGCCGCTCCTGATCTGCGACGAGCCGACGGGGAACCTCGACCCCGACACGTCCGTGGGGATCATGCAGCTCCTGCACCGGATCAACACCGCCGGCACGACGATCCTGATGGTCACCCACGACCGCGAGATGGTCGACAAGATGCGCAAGCGCGTGATCGCGCTCGACGACGGAAAGGTCGTCCGCGACGAGCGCCGCGGCGGGTACGAGACGGAAGTGAGCCGCTTCAAGCTCGTCGTCTCCGAGGCGTTCCGCTCCATCGGCTCGAACATCTCGACGTCGTTCGCGGCGACGATGACCGTGCTGATCGGGATGTTCCTGCTCGGCCTGCTGATCGCGCTGGGCTCGTGGGTCGTCTCGTGGTCCGAGCACGTCAAGGACCAGCTCGAGGTGAAGGTCTTCTTCGTCGAGGGCGTCACGCCGAAGCAGGTGAACGCGGTCGGGTTCGTTCCTGCGCACCGACGAGCGGATCAAGGACTACCAGTTCGTCTCGCGGGCCGAGGCTCTCGAGCGCATGCGGAAGAAGTACCCGGAGCTCACCGAGAATCTCCCCACCAACCCGCTCCCCGCGTCGTACGAGATCACGCCGAGGCGGGCGGAGGAGGTGAAGGATCTCTCTGCCGCGCTCCGCGCGCAGGAGTTCGCGGGCGTCGAGCGCGTGAAGGACGGGCAGCAGACCTCGAAGCGGATCCTCCAGGTCGCGCGGGTGATCGAGGTCGTGTTCCTCGTCGCGGTGATCGTCCTGCTGGCGGCATCCGTCCTCCTGATCGCGAACACCATCCGGCTCTCGATCTTCTCCCGCCGGCGCGAGATCGAGGTGATGAAGCTCGTCGGCGCGACGAACTGGTTCGTGCGCGGGCCGTTCATGGTCGAGGGCCTCCTGTGCGGGCTGCTCGGCGCGCTCGCCGCCGTGGTGCTGCTCCTGGTCGGCAAGGAGGTGGCCCTGCCTTCGATCCTGGGTCACATCGACTCGTCCGACGACGTGCGTGCGCTCGGCTTCGCCCTGATCGCGCTGATCCTGCTCGGCGTGGGGCTCGTCGTCGGCGCCCTCGGCTCCGGGCTGACGTTGCGCCGGTACCTCAAGGTCTGACCACCACACTCCTGGCTCGGCCAGGGCGATGGGCCTCCCAGGCGCCGGCATGGCTCTCGGAGCCGTGTCCGGTGCGGACGTGCCTACGTGCCTGGCACGCTCTTCGGCCGGCTCGGGGGCCAACCCGGCCGCCGAGGAGTGCAGTTTGCGACATTCTCGGTCGCCCGACTCGTTCTGATCGGACGCGGCCGTGTCGGACGTGTCTACGTGCCTGGCACGATCCGGCTCTCAGGGGCCACGCGGGGCCCACCGAAGGCGCGGCTACCGTTGCCCGATGCCGCGTAGCCGCCGCTCCCGCCCGCCGAGGCGCCCTTCCCGCTCGGCGCGCCACGCCCGCGCCACCGGCGCGTACAAGCGCGCCGCGGTGAAGCGCGCCGAGGACCGGATCGAGATCCGCCTGCCCGAGCGGCGGACGCAGCCGGAGACCGTCGTCGCGCACCTCGGCCCCACGAACTCGGGCAAGACCCATGACGCGCTCGGGTTCCTCGCCGAGAGCGGGCGGGGCGTCTACGCGGGGCCGTTGCGGATGCTCGCGCAGGAGGCGCACCGCCGTCTCTCGGCGTTGCTCGGCGAGGACCGCGTCGGCCTCGTCACCGGTGAGGAGCGCGTCAACGAGCACGCGCCCATCGTCTGCTGCACCGTCGAGATGGCGCCCGGCTCGGGTGAGGTGCTCGTGCTCGACGAGGTGCAGTGGGCGGACGACGAGGAGCGGGGCGCGGCCTGGACGCAGCTGCTGCTAGCAGGGGAGTACCGCCACGTGCGGCTGCTCGGCGCGCTCGACGCGCTGCCGCTCGTCCGGCGTGCGTTCCCCGACGCGGAGCTCCGGGTTCACGAGCGCAAGCTGCCGCTCGAGTTCGTCGGCGCGAGACAGCTACGCGGGCTCACCGCGGGCACGGTCGTGGTCGCCTTCAGCCGCAAGGCCGTGCTCGCGCTCGCGGGCGAGATCAACCGGCTGCACCCGGACCGTGTGGCGGTGCTCTACGGGGCGATGCCCCTCGCGTCGCGGCGCGAGGAGATCGACCGCTTCCTCTCGGGCGCCGCGGACGTGTGCGTCGCGACGGACGTGCTCGGGCACGGCGTCAACCTGCCGTGCGAGACGCTGCTCTTCGCGGAGACGACGAAGTTCGACGGCGAGGCACGGCGCAACCTGCTGCCCTGGGAGCTCGCCCAGATCGCCGGCCGGGCCGGGCCGGTTCGGCCTGGTCGAGCGCGGGCACGTCGGCGTGCTCGTCGGCGTCCCGTGGGCGAGTGCCGACCCCGAGCTCGTCGAGTCGGCGCTCGAGCCGCACGTCGAGCTCCCCGAGGGGCACCGCGGCTACAGGATCGTGGACGAGGCGCGGATCGGCCCGCGCCTCGGGGATCTGGGGATCGACGACCCGCGCGACCTCGACGCCGCCCTCGCTGCCTGGCATCGCGTCGCGACACGCCAGTGGGCCCACGAGAGCTGGCTCGCCGTCGAGTCGCCTCCAGCCGATCCGCGGGCGCCTGGCCGTCGTGGAGCGCCATCTGCGCAGCCGCGGGAGGCGGCTCGGGCTCGAGGAGACGTGGCAGCTCGTCAACGCGCCGATCGATCCCGACGGAGCGGAGCTGCTCGGGGTGCTGGCGCTCGCGGTCGCCGGGGATCGTGCGCAGCGCCCTCTCCTGCAGTTCCTGCTCGACACCTCGCGGCTTCGCGACGCCTCCCTCGAGGAGGCGGAGGAGGCGGGACGGGTCGCCGCGATCCTCCGGTGGTTCGCGCTCCAGTACCCGGGCGTCGGCGGCGTGACGATCGAGCGGGCGGCCGCGCTCGAGCAGGCGGCCGCGGAGCGCGTCGTCAGGCGCCTGTCGGTCGAGGTGCGCGACGGCAAGATCGGGCGCTGCCGCTCGTGCGGCCGGACGTGCCCGCCCTGGTATCCCCTCTGCGACCGCTGCGCGCGGTCGGGCCGGCGTTAGGCCCGCGGGTCGAGCACCACCCGCCGCGCGCGCCTGATATGACCTTGGGCATGGACGTCGAGGAGCTGCGCCGCCTCCCCCCGCTCGCCGGGGTGAGCGAGACGGGCCTCGCGCGCCTCCTCACGCGCGCCGCGGAGCTCGAGGCCGAGGAGGGCCAGGTGCTCGCACTGCAGGACGACCCCGGCGCGGGGATGTTCATCCTCTGCGACGGCACCGTCGCCGTCGAGCTCCGCTCGGGCACGCTCGAGCTCGGGCCTGGGGACTTCTTCGGCGAGCTCGCGCTCCTGGTGGACGACGGTGCCCGGGTCGCCCGCGTCCGGGCGACGACACCCGTGCGGTGCCTCTCGATCCCCCGCGAGGACTTCCTCGCGCTGGTCGAGACCGAGCCGAGCTTCGCGCTCCACATGCTGCGCGAGCTCGCGCGCCGGCTGACCGAGGCTCGCGCGGCCGTGTAGCACGGAGGGGCGAGGCAGGTCTCGCCCTACAATCCGCCGCGTGTCAGGCACCAAGCTCATCACCGAGAACCGCCGCGCGCGGCACGACTACCACCTCCTCGATCGCATCGAGGCCGGTCTCCAGCTGACCGGGACCGAGGTGAAGTCGCTCCGCGAGGGCGGTGCCCAGCTCGGGCAGGCCTACGCGGAGATCCGCGACGGTGAGGCGTGGCTCGTCGGCGCGTCGATCTCGGAGTACGCGCGGGGGAACATCTCGAACCACAGGCCCGAGCGCGACCGCAAGCTGCTCCTCCATCGGCGCGAGATCGACTCGCTCTACGGGAAGGTGCGCGAGAAGGGCCTCACGCTCGTCCCGACGCGCCTCTACTTCAAGGACGGCCGCGTGAAGGTCGAGATCGCGCTCGCGCGCGGCAAGGAGCGCATCGACAAGCGCCGCGACCTCGCCGAGCGCGACGCGCAGCGCCAGATGGAGCGCGCGCTCAAGGCGCGCCGCTAGCCGCCTCGTCCGTCGATCACGCGTCGGATCGTTCGTGCGGCCCACGTCGACGTCGGGTGTCTCGGTCCCGTCCCATCCCTCGATCTCCGCGCCGCCCACGTCGCCCATCGTGCGGCGGCGCGGGCCTGCTCGACCATCAGCGTCAGCAGGAGGGCGTTCACGTGGATCGCGCTCGGGGAAACGCCCGTTCCCTCCGGCGTACTCGTCGCCGACACGGAGAACTGCTCGATCATCTCCTCCGCGTCGGCCGAGACGCGGGCAATCGCCGCGAGCAGGTCCGTCCTTCGAGCCGAGGTTGCCGAAGAGGATGCGCACGTGCCGCCTCGGACTCGAGCCGTTGCCCCGCCGGGGGCTCCGGAGCCAACCACGAAGCGCCGCGCGCCCCTTCGCCGTGATCGATAGACCGTGCGCTTGCGGTCGCCGTTCCACTCCGCCGTGGCGGAGGCGTTGCCGCCCTCGACCAGGCGCTTCGGCTCGGCGTACAGGTTGCTCTCGGCCCGCGGCCAGACGAAGTGGAGCGACCGCTTCATCAGCTGCGCGAGCTCGTAGGTCGCCCAGGGCCGGATCGCGAGCAGGCAGAGGATCGCGTACGAGGTCGTCGTGAGAGGTCGACTTGACATTTGCTCCTGACAGGAGTATATCTTACTCCTATCAGGATACTCCTATAAGGAGTATTCAGCCACGATTGGAGGAGGAGACATGCATCTCGTCGCTTCGGCGCCTTACCAGCCTCACGGCGACGGTGGCGCTCCTCGCGACGCTCGCGCTCGGCGTTGCGCCGGCTGCGCTCGGCGACGACTGGGCTCGCGACCGCGCCGCCGGGATCGCCCTGCAGCAGCTCGATACGGCAATCCGCACCGCCGATCGAGGTGCGCTCGTCGGAGAGCCCGATCGCGTCGACTGCCGATGCGACCGCGCCGTCGCCCGGCGACGGGCTTCGCGTGGGGCGCGGCATTGCTGGGTCTCGGTGCAGGCGCCATCGGGATGTGCGTCCTGCTCGGATGTGTCACGCTCGTGCGGCACGATGGCCGGCTCCGCAGCGCCTGATCGGAACGGGGGGATCCGGATGTCGAGGCATCCGGATCCTCCTCCGACACCCGCGATTCGCCGGGCGCGCGCGGACGAGCTCGACGTCATCGCCGCGCTCTTCGGCCCGGCGCTCGCGGTCTATCGGGGTTCACGTTCGGATTGGATCCTCGACGCGTACCTCGCCGACCTCGTCGACCCTGCGCGCCTGCGAGGAAGGTTCGATGTCGCGGAGACCTACGTCGCGGTGCAGACGGGGCGCATCGTCGGGTCGATCACCTTCTATCCCGACGTCGTCCTCGAAGGCTGGAGCAATCTCCCCAGCGGCTGGGCGGGATTCCGGGCGCTGGTCGTGGATCCCGGTGTCCGCGGCGCCGGTATCGGGCGGGCGCTCGTCGAACGATGCATCGCGCGAGCGCGAGGGGTGGGCGCGCCGACGCTGGGAATCCACACGATCTCGCTGTTGACCGACGCGGTTCGCCTCTACGAGCGGCTCGGCTTCGTCCGCTGCCCAGAGTTCGACCTACCGGCCGCGGACGTCTTCCCCGCCGACGACGCGGACGACATGACCGGCCGCGCGTTTCGCTACGACCTCGCGCCGGTATCCATCCGACCACCTCGCGCCGTCTCTGGGCCGTCGGCTAGCCGAGCGCCGGGAAGCCAATCGCGCCGCGCACGGTGATCGAGCCGGGCGTGACGACGTACCCGAAGCGCTCGTTCAGCCGGCGGATCGGCTCGTTGCGCTCCTCGTTCTGCGGTCTCCAGACGCTCGTAGCCGCTCTCCTTCGCCCACGCGATCTCGGCGGCCTTGAGGGCGCGGGCGATCCCGCGGCCGCGCCAGGCGCGCAGGACGCCGGTCATGTCGTGCATCGCGACGGTCGGGCGCGCGAGGGAGAGCGACAGCTTCGCGTAGGCGACGACCTCCCCGTCCGCGAGCGCGAGGAACGTCGCTTCGGGCCGGTCGCCCGCGCCCTGCATGTCCATCGAGAGCCACTCCTCGAAGGGCGCGACCTCGGCTTCCTCCTCGCCCGGGACGTCGGGATACGCCTGGCGCGCCACCTCGTACATGCCGCGCTCGACGCCCGGCCGCTCTGCCCACGAGACGATCTCGATCCCCGTCGGGGGGCTCGACGCGAGGCGCCTCGATCGCCGTGAGATCGAGCACGAGCATCGAGTTGCGGCCGACCTCGACGAACCCGCGCCGGCCGGCCCAGGCGAGCGACTCGGCGTCGACCTCCTTGACGCCTCCCATCAGCTCCCCGTAGCCCAGGCCGCGCGCCCACGCCGAGAGCTCGCGCGAGCAGCGCCGAGCCGACACCACGGCCGCGGGCGTCGCCGACCACTCGCACCTCTGCCCGCGCCACGCCCTCGGGCGAATGCCAGCCCCCGACCCCGATCCCGGTGCCGACGTCGCGCCCGTCCTCGGAGGCGAGCAGCCAGATCGTCTCGCGCGCCTGGCGCTTCCAGTCGAGGTATCCCTCCGCGGTGTCGGCCTCGTCGAGCGCGGCCTTCGATGCCGCGACCCAGCGGTCGAGCTCGTCCTCGTGGATCTCCCGGATCTCGGTCACGGGCGCAGCCTAGGGCCTGCCTTCCTCGCTGTGGAGCCGTAGTAGGCTGGCGCCAGGCTCACTGGACGAAGGGAGGCCGCCAGGTGCGAAGCGTTGCGCTGACTGTGAACGGGACGCGGCACGAGCTGGAGCTCGAGCCGCGCGAGCTGCTCGTCTACGTCCTTCGCGATCGGCTGCGGTTGACGGGCACGAACGTCGGCTGCGACACGTCCTCGTGTGGTGCGTGCACCGTGCTCGTCGACGGCGCGTCGGTGAAGTCGTGCACGATGCTGGGCGTCCAGGCGGACGGCGGCGGAGATCACGACGATCGAGGGCCTCGCGAGGAACGGTGAGCTTCACCCCGTCCAGCAGGCGTTCCACGACCACCACGCGCTCCAGTGCGGCTACTGCACGCCGGGGATGGTCATGGCGACCGTGTCGCTGATCGAGCACGGCGAGGCCACGAGCGAGGAGGCGATCCGCATCGGCCTCGAGGGGAACCTCTGCCGTTGCACCGGCTACCACAACATCGTCGCGGCGGTACAGGACGCGGCGAGCGCAATGGGGAGGGCGTCATGAGCGCGACGGAGGAGAGAACGGCGTACGTCGGCGCTCCGGTCAAGCGGCGGGAGGACGCGTCGCTCCTCACGGGGCGCGCGACCTTCGTCGACAACATGGCCCCCGTGGGCACGGTCTCGATGGTCGTCGTCCGCAGCCCGTACGCGCACGCGCGCGTGACGAGCATCGACCTCGAGGCGGCACGCGCGGCCGACGGCGTGGTGGCGGCCTTCTCCGCAGCCGACCTCCAGGGCGACTGGAAGGCTGCGATGCCGTGCGCGTGGCCGGTCACCGAGGACATGAAGAACCCTCCGCATTACCCGCTGACGGACGTCGCGCGCTACCAGGGCGACGGCGTCGCGGTCGTGCTCGCCGAGACGCGCGGGCAGGCGAAGGACGCCGCCGAGCTCGTCGAGGTCGACTGGGAGCCGCTCGACGCGGTGGTCGACGTGGCGAAGGCGCTCGACGACGGCGCCCCGCTCGCCCACCCCGACCTCGGCACCAACGAGTGCTACGTCTGGCGGCTCGACACCGACGCGACCGGGCAGGCGATCGAGGACGCCGACGTCGTGGTCACGCGGCGCTACTACCAGCCGCGCCTGATCCCGAACGCGATCGAGCCGCGCGCCGTGCTCGCCGTTCCGGGCGCGACGGACGACGTCACGCTCTACTCGGCCACCCAGATCCCGCACATCCTCCGCCTCCTCACCGCGGCGACACTCGGGCTCAACGAGTCGAAGCTGAGAGTCGTCGCACCCGACGTCGGCGGGGCTTCGGCTCGAAGCTCGACGTCTACGCGGAGGAGCTCCTCGCGGTCGCGCTCGCCCGCCGACTCGAACGCCCCGTCAAGTGGACGGAGGAGCGCTCGGAGAACTACGTCGCCACGATCCACGGCCGCGACTTCGTCACCGAGTACACCTTCGGCGCGACGAAGGACGGCACGATCACGCACTGCCGCGCGAGGGTCAAGGCGGCGATGGGCGCGTATCTGCAGCTCGTCACGCCCGGCATCCCGCTGCTCGGCGCCTGGATCTACTCGGGGCCGTACGCGATCCCGAACTACAGCGTCGAGTTCACCGGCGTGTTCACGAACACCACGCCGACGGACGCGTATCGTGGCGCAGGACGGCCCGAGGCGACGTACGTGATCGAGCGGACGATCGACGCGCTCGCGGACGAGCTCGGGATGGACCGGGTCGAGCTCCGCCGGAAGAACTTCATCAAGGAGTTCCCCGCGACGATGGCCTCGGGCCTCACGATCGACTCGGGGAACTACGACGCGTCGCTCGACAAGCTCCTCGAGCGCCTCGACCTCGACGCGATCCGCTCGGAGCAGGCGAAGCGCCGCGACAACGGCGGCGTCGAAGCAGCTCGGCGTCGGCTTCTCGACCTACAACGAGATGTGCGGCCTCGCGCCGTCGCGGATCCTCGGCGCGATCCGCTACGCGGCCGGCGGCTGGGAGCAGGCGACGATCCGCTACCTGCCGACCGGCTCGGTGGAGGTCGTCACCGGCACGTCGCCCCACGGCCAGGGGCACGAGACCTCCTGGGCGCAGATCGTGGCCGACCAGCTCGGCTGCGACATCGACGCCGTCGAGGTGCTGCACGGCGACACGGCCGTCTCGCACGCGGGGCTCGACACGTACGGCAGCCGGAGCCTCGCCGTCGGCGGCGTCGCGCTCTGCTACGCGGCCGAGAAGGTGATCGACAAGGCGCGGCAGATCGTCGCCCACCAGCTGGAGGTCGCCGCCGACGACCTCGAGTTCGCGGACGGGACGTTCACCGTCAAGGGCTCGCCCGACAAGGAGATGACCCTCGCGGCGGCCGCCTGGGCGGCGTTCGCCGCCCACGACCTGCCCGACGGCATGGAGCCCGGCCTGGAGGGAACGGCGGTCTACGACCCGCCGAACTTCTCGTGGCCGGCTGGCGCGCACGCCGCGGTCGTCGAGGTCGACACCGAGACGGGCGACGCCCGGCTCGTCCGCTACGTCGCGATCGACGACGTCGGCACCGTCGTCAACCCGATCATCGTCGACGGCCAGGTGCACGGCGGGATCACCCAGGGCATCTCGACGGCGCTCTACGAGGAGGGGGCGTACGACGAGGACGGCAACCTGCAGACGGCGAACCTCGTCACCTACCTCGTGCCCTCGGCGGCGGAGCTGCCGTCGTACGAGCTCGACCGCACGGAGAGCCCGAGCCCGACGAACCCGCTCGGGGTGAAGGGCGTGGGGGAGACGGGCACGATCGCCGCGGCACCCGCGGTGATCAACGCCGTGCTCGACGCACTGTCGCACCTCGGCGTGAAGGACATCCAGATGCCGGCCACGCCCGAGCGTGTCTGGCGCGCGATCCAGGAGGCGAAGGCGTGATCCCCGCACGGTTCGACTACGACGTCGCGGAGAGCGTCGACCACGCCGTCGAGCTGCTCGCGGCCGGCGGCGGCGACGCGAAGCTGCTCGCGGGCGGCCACTCGCTGATCCCGGCGCTGAAGCTGCGCATCGCGCGGCCGTCGAAGCTCGTCGACATCGGCCGCCTCTCCGACCTCGCCTACGTGAAGGACGGAGGCACGCACATCGCGATCGGCGCCCTCACGCGCCACGCAGCCCTCGCCTCCGACGGCCTGCTCGCGGAGCACTGCCCGATCGTCGCCTACACCGCCGCGCAGATCGGCGATCCGCAGGTGCGCCACCGCGGCACGCTGGGCGGCACGCTCTCGCACGGCGACCCGGCCTCGGACATGCCTGCCGTGATGCTGGCGCTGAACGCGGATCTCGTAGCCCGCGGGAAGGGCGGCGAACGGGTGATCCCGGCGGCGGACTTCTTCACCGGCGTGTTCGAGACCGCGCTGGCGGCCGACGAGGTGCTCGTCGAGGCTCGCGTCCCCAAGCTGGCCGCGTCGACCGGCTGGGCGTACGTCAAGGCCAACCGGCGGGCCCAGGACTGGGCGACCGTCGGCGTCGCCGCGCTCGTGCACCGCGACGACGGCAAGGTGGCGGGCGCCTCGATCGGGCTGGTCAACATGGGAGCCACGCCGCTCCGCGCACGGGCCGCGGAGGACGCGCTCGCAGGCGCCGCTTCGATCGCCGATGCCGCGGCGCTCGTGACGGAGGGCGCCGACCCGCCGAGCGACCATGCGGGCTCCTCCGAGTACCGCACACACCTCGCCCAGGTGATCGCGCGGCGCGCGCTCGAGCAGGCAGTCGCCGAGTAGGCCCGAACGGACGGCGGCGCCGGCGGAGAGACTGCTCGTGGCGCCGCTGGTGCCTGCCCGGCGCCCGTCTACGACGTGAGCGGCGAGTCCAGTGCCATCTGGAGCGCGGCGTCCGGCGTCAAATCCTCGTCCTCCACGATCAGCCGGTGGGGAAGCACGTACTGCGCCATCTCGCGCACGTCCTCGATCGTCACCGTGTCGCGGCCCTCGAGCCGCGCGTTGGCCTTCGTCGCGCTCATCAGGTGGATCGCGGCGCGCGAGCTGGCGCCCAGCATGACGCCCTCGATCTCGCGCGTCTTGCGGACGACCCCGATCGCGTAGCCGGGCGACCTCGTCGGGGACGACCGTGCCGTCGAGCTCGATCCGGGCCTTGTCGAGCCCGACGATCCCGAGCAGCGGCATGATCTCGCCGAGCATGTCCGGTGTGACGCCGGTGTGCGGGAGGCGGAGCATGTCGACCTCGTGCTCGTAGTCGCGTGTAGTCGATGTAGACCTTGAAGAGGAAGCGGTCGAGGTTCGACTCGGGGAGCGGGAAGACGCCCTCCTGCTCGAACGGGTTCTGGGTCGCGATCACGAGGAACGGGTCGGGCAGGCGGTGGACGCGCCCCTCGACGGTGACGCTGCGCTCCGCCATCGCCTCGAGCAGCGCGGCCTGGGTGCGCGGCGGGGTGCGGTTGATCTCGTCGGCGAGCAGGACGTTGGTGAAGATCGTCCCGGAGACGAACTTCGTCTCGCCGGCGCGCGTGACGTTCTCGCCGACGAGCTCGGTGGGCGTCGTGTCCGGGGTGAACTGGACACGGTTGAAGTCCGCTCCCAGCACGTACGCCGTCGCACGCCCGAGCAGCGTCTTCGCGGTCCCGGGAGGGCCCTCGAGCAGGACATGGCCGCGCGCCATCGCGGCGATGAGCAGCAGCTCGACCGCCCTTCCCTGGCCGACCACGACCTTGCCGACCTCCTCCTTCGCACGCTCGCGAAGCTCGTTCAGGCTCACGTACGTATGGGTGATGGCCACGCCGGCCGTCCCTCCTCGAGTTCGATCTTTGCTTTCTCAAGACGATACTCGGCACGGCGGAGGATGTCCTGAACGCCAGAACGGGGCCTTCCACGCCACGATCGGCGCATGACGACGACCGACAGGGCTGCATAGACTCCGGCCGACGTGGGGCGCTACTGGCAGAGGCCGCTCGGGTCGAAGCTCATCATCCTGTTGAGCGCCGCCTTCCTGGTCGAGATGCTCGCCCCGTGGACGCGTGTCTGCGTGGCGACGGGCACCGTCGCGGAGAGGAAGTGCGGGTGGACGACCGGCTACGAAGGGTCCGATTTCGGGCTCTACGCCGCGTTGTTCGCGCTCGCCATCCTCGTCTGGGAGCTCTTGCCCATCCTGATCCCGAAGCTCTCCATGCGCGGCTGGCCGACGGCGATCGTCACCGCGATCCTCGGCGTCGGGCTTGGCCTGTGCACGCTCGTGAAGGTGATCGAGGACAACGAGTTCCAGACCGGCTGGGCCTGGGTCGGTCTCGCGATCGCGCTCGCGACGATGCTGGTCGCGCTCCTCCGGGTGCGCTACCGGTGGGGCATCCGCGGCCGCGACCGGCCGCCACCTGCCTCGTCCCCGCTGCCGGAAGGCGGGCAGGCGCCCGGAGGCGACAGCTCCTAGTGCCGGCATGTTCGCGGCCGCCGTGGACACGCGGGCGGCCGCAGCTATCCTTGGAGGACAACATACGGGGGCGACCAGGTCTCGACGTGGTCGGTTCTCCGGTCGAGCAGCGAGCCGAGGTCGCCGGTCGGCCTCGTAAAACAACCGGCACAAACGCAAGTGCGAAGAACGATCTCGCACTCGCCGCCTAGCAAACACTAGGTCAGGCGACGTCCCTCCCGGTTCGGCCCGAGGCCGGGGACGGGGCGCCAACGATCGGGCTCAGGCGCCGAGGGAGAGCCACTCGCCCGAGGCGCGACATTCAAGGAGGGCTGGCCCGCCGGTAGGTCGTCCGCGAACCGGCCGTCGGGCGAGACCAAAGCGCGGACTACGCTCGTAGAAGTTCGGTCGGTACGACCGCGGACGCGGGTTCGATTCCCGCCGCCTCCATAAATCGCTATTAGCAGGGCATTTCTGAGAGAGGGCGGGAATGATCACTTCTCGCCCTGTAGGACGGCCCGCATCGTGTCCGCCGGCTGGTCGTTATCCCAGTCCGCGTAGACGTCGCCGGTGGTCTGAATCGGGGAGTGGCCCAACAGCTTCTGGGCTGCTTTCAGGTTCCCGGTCACGTCGAGGGCACGCTGGCCGGCGGTGTGCCGCGCCTTGTCCATCCGCATCACCCGCCTGGGTTGTGGTCGAAGTGTTTGACCTGAGGTGCCTTCAACGCGCCCCTCGCGAGCCGGACGTCCCGTCGCCTCGAAGGCGCGGTGCCTCCAGCACCGGGAGTGGCCAATCTCTCCCGATTGCTCCCGTCGCTCCTGGCCGTAGCCGCGGGTTCGTACGGTCAGGCGGCGGTTGGCGAGGTCAGGAGCCGCTGTACTCGGTCATGCCTGCGCTCGCCCGGTCGTTCGCCAGCCCTTGCGACCAGCCCCACTTGATTGCGTTCGCCTCGGTCAGGTTGCGAAGCTGGTTCATCATGTCGACGTGGGCCGCCTGTGCGGGAAGCTGCCTGAGGTAGACGAGTGAATCTTCTTCCACGTGATAGGCGGAGTCGGAGGCGCCGGCGCCCACGGTGACGACGAGGGACAGGGCCGTGATCGTGAGCGCTACTCCGGTCTTGGCGGAGAGCTTCATAACGTGTCTCCCTTCGAGATCAGCTGGGTTCACGTGCCCCTCGACGGTATGGGCGCACGGCTGACCCGTCGTTGCCCCGCGCTACAGATGCTCTGTCAAACCCGCGACACTCGAGTTGTCGGGCAGAAGAACGCGTGATTCCTGGCGTTGCAGACCTGTAAGCGCTGCTCGAGATCGTTCTACGCACATCACGGCAACAAACCCTGTGTGGCGGGTTCAAGACAGGTCGGATCGGCGATATTCCGACAGGGGGTCACCCCACGTACGGCGTCCGCCGCTGCGACCGCTGCTGGCGCGAGTCCGTGGCCGTCGCGGAGAACCAGCGCTATTGCTCGGCGCGGTGCAAGTCTCCGGGGTCACGAGTTCGAGCCTCGTCACCCGCGTCACCGCGACGGCGCCTCGTCCCAAATCCCTACGACCCGAGGCAGGTGAACTCGAACCTTTCAACCCTGACCGTCTCGGTCGCGGGATCGGGCACAGTGTCAGCAGAGCTTGCTGGGCAGCTACTTCTCGGTTCTCAGGGAGCCTCGGAGTTCTCAGGAGCCTCGGAACGCACCCCGCATGGCGCGGCCAGCGGTTCGGCACCGCGGCTTGGACGCCAACGATGCGGGCGCGGATAATCGACCCATGGCGACCTGCGCCCACTGCTCCGGATCGCTTCCCGATGGAGCTCGCTTCTGTCCGACCTGCGCGGCGCCGGTCGAGCCCGATCCTGCTGCCAAGGAGCGGAAGCTCGCGACGGTGCTCTTCGCCGACCTCGTCGGCTCGACGGCGCTCGGCGGGTCGCTGGACCCGGAGCACACGCGTGACCTCCTCGACCGCTTCTACGACGCGATGGCGGCGGAGATCGCGCTTGGTGGAGGGACCGTCGAGAAGTTCATCGGCGACGCGGTCGTGGCCGTCTTCGGCGCGCCGGCGGCGCGCGAGGACCACCCCGAGAGGGCGCTGGACGCGGCGCTGTCGATGCAGCGCCGGCTGAATGAGCTGTTCGGTCACCAACTCGCGCTTCGGATCGGCGTCAACACCGGAGAGGTGGTCGTCGGGCGGCCGCGGGAAGGCAGCTCCTTCGTGACAGGTGATGCGGTGAATGTCGCCGCCCGCCTCGAGCAGGCCGCGCGACCCGGGCAGATCCTGGCCGGCGAGCGGACAGCGGCCGCGGTCGGTGCGGCCTTCGAGTTCTCCGAGGCGTCGAGGGTCGAGGCGAAGGGCAAACCGGGCGGCGTCGTGTGCCGGGCGCTCGTTCGCATGGTCTCGCCGACGCGACCGCGCGGCGCCAGGGGCTCGACACTGCCTTCGTCGGGCGCGAGCGCGAGTTGGCGTGGCTGGAACGCGAGCTGGCTGCCTGTCGAACGAGCGGCGGCCGCGGTTCGCGTCGCTCGTCGGCGAGGCGGGGATCGGCAAGACGAGCCTCGTCCGCGAGTTCCGGACGCGGCTGCCTGAGGAGGTGCTCTTCCGGCTCGGCCGCTGCGTCTCGTACGGACGCGGCGTCACGTACAGTCCGCTGGCCGACGTCCTCCGTGCCAACTCGGCCTGTTCACGAGGGACACAGTCGAGACCGCGCTTGCCCGGCTTGCCGGCCGCGAGATCCTCGGCCTCACCCTCGGATTCGACGTCGGCGGCGACCTCGACCCGCGCGGCGCTGCGGAGCGCCTTCGCAGGGAGTGGGTAAGCGCTCGTGACCGAGCTCGCGGCTAGCGCAGCACGGTCGTCCTGGTCGTTGAAGACCTGCACTGGGCGAGCGAGCCCTTGCGAGAGTTGCTGGAGCGGCTCCTGGAGGATGTCGAGGGGCCGCTGCTGCTGCTCGTCACGGCGCGGCCGGATCGCCCCGAGCTCCGAGTAGCCGGAGAATCTTCGTCGTTGGAGCCGCTGACGGCCGAAGAAGCAGAGCGTGTCTTGCACCGGCTGCTCGGCTCCGAGGTCAGCAGCTCGATCGTCGACTTTCTCGTCCAGCGGGCCGACGGCAACCCGTTCTTCCTCGAGGAGTTGCTGTCGACGCTGATCGACCAGGGCCTGCTCATGCTCGAGGAAGGCTGCTGGACGTTGCGCGCCACCCCCGCGACGCTCGATGATCCCGGATTCGGTGCAGGCGCTCCTGGCGGCCCGCATCGATCTGCTGCCGCCGCCGACAAGCTCGCGCTCCAGGCGGCGTCGGTGATCGGACGCACGTTCGCGGCGCCGGCTCTGGCGGCCTTGACCGGGACGACCAGCGAGCTCCGCATCCTCGTCGAGCGCGGCTTTCTCCGCCGAAGCGAGCCCGAGCTCGTCTTCAAGCACGCGCTGACGTGGGAGGTCGTCTACGGGAGCCTCCCGAAGGCGAGCCGCGCGCGACTGCATGCAGCCTTCGCGTCCTGGCTCGAGGCCACCGGCGCGGGGAGGGACGAGCAGGCTGCGGCGCTCGCACACCACTACTCGCAGGCCGTGGATCCGGAGATCGCTGCACTCGCCTGGCGGGACGAGGAGGCGGAGCTCGAACGGATTTCGAGCGAGGCTCTCCGCTGGCTTCGCCGTGCCGCCGAGCTCGCAGTGGGCCGTTTCGACATCGAAGAGGCGCTGACGCTGCTGCGACGGGCGGTGGTGCTCGCGCCGAAGGACGTTGAGCTCTGGCGCGCGATCGGGTACGCGAACGCCCTCAGGTTCGACGGCGAGGGCTACTGGGAGGCGATGTTGGAGGCGGTCCAGCTGACCTCCGACCCGGCGATCCTGGGCGAGATCTACGGCGAGCTCGCCTTCGAGAGCACGATGCGCGGCGCGATGTGGAAGCGAGCTCCGGATGACGCGCTCGTCGTCGGCTGGATCGGGCAGGCGCTCGAGCTGGCCGCTCCAGACAGCCGTACGCTCGCGCGCGCATTGATCGCGAAGGCGATGCGCGACGACGACGTGCCCCTCGCCGATCGCGCGATCGCTATCGCCGAGCGGCTCGGGGACGTTGAGCTGCTCTCCGACGGCTTCTCCACGCGCTCCGCGCTCGCGCAGGGGCTCTCGGACTACGCCGGCGCCCAGGAGTGGGCGCAGCGGCGCCTCGCGCTTGCACCCAGCTTCACCGACCCCGACCATCTCGCGCTCATCGAATGGGGGTCATCGACCGCCGAGCTCGGCGCCGGGCAACTCGAGCAGGGCTGAGGCGCACGCTCGCAGCCACGACGCCATCGCAGCGCGGCTGAGCCCGCACCACGCGGTCCACGCAATCGCGAATGTGATCACCGTCGAGCAAGCGGCGGGTCGCTGGGAGCGAATTCGCGCGCTGCGGCAGCGAGCCGAGCGGGCCGTTGCAGAGAACGTCCAAACGCCGTGCGTCTACGACGCGCACCTGCTCCTATCGTGCGCCGTGGCCTGTGCAGAGCTCGGACTCGACGCGGAGGCACGCACGCTCGAGGACGACGCGAGAGCCCTCGGTTTCGAAGGCTACGGCGTGTGGCTCGACCCGCTGCACGCCCGCCTCGCGTTGCTTCGAGGCGATCTCGATCAGGTCAATGCGCTGCTCGAGGAGTCGGACAAGTGGCTCTGGTCGACGTACAACCACCTCTACGGGGTGACGACGCGCCTCGACGCGCTCGTGGGCGTCGGGCGGAGGGACGAAGCCGAGGCACAAGCGATACGCGTCTTGCAGCCCGGCACGTACCTCGAGCCATTCGCCCTCCGCACCCTCGGGCTCGTCCGCGGCGACGGCGAGCTCCTCGCGCAGGCCATCGAGCGCTTCCAGGCGCTGGGCTCGACTGGCACGCCTCCGCGGGTAACGCTGCCGATCTGCCCCCCGAGCAGATGCCGGGGACAGTGCGGTAGAGAGAAATCTGGCAACGCCAGGACGAGGGCCATGGCCGCGGCGACCGTCACGAACCAGTCGACGATCGCTCGCCAGGGCTGCGGTATCCGGCTCTAGCATCGCTGGCTTGACAGCGTGCACCTGGCTTCCGCCGAGGTGAACCATCGCACCGAACCTTGGCGCCTCAGCGCGTCAGTCGATGCGTTGCAGAAGAAGGTGGCAGCAGTTCGGGTTCGTGGAGGAGGGGCAGCGCATCGGACGCATCCGTCGCGCGACCGGTGAACTGTGGGACTCGATCGAGATGGGGCTGCTGCCCTGACAGTGACAGCTGCGACCGACGCTTCAGTAGGTTTCGTCGCGATGGCCACCCGGGAAGCCGCCTGTCACTGCGGGCAACTCCACCTGGAAGTCTCGGGCGATCCGTTTTCCGTCTCCATCTGCCACTGCCTCGCCTGTCAACGGCGGACCGGAAGCGCCTTCGGGATGCAGGCGGGGTTCAAGGCAGATCAGGTTCGGGTCGACGGTCGCTTCGGCGACTTCGCACGAATCTCGGACGAAGCGGACAAGAAGGAGCACGTCTTCCACTTCTGCCCGGACTGCGGATCGCAGGTTTTCTACACGGAGCCGACCGAGCCGGATCTGATCGTCGTCTCGGTGGGCTCGTTCGCCGACCCGTCGTTCCCGCCGCCGACGGAGTCGGGCTACGACTCCCGCCGTCATCGCTGGGTGGGGCTCCCAGACTCGATGCAGCGCTTCGCCCCTGAGGTATGGGACTCGGTGCGGCCTCTCTACGAGGCCGGCAGGTACGCGGAGGCGGCAGACGAGGGGTCGCGAGCTCATCGAGGCCTATCCCGACCAGGGGGATCTCTACTACAACGTGGCGTGCTGCGAGAGCCTCTCGGGCCAGGCAGCCGAGGCCATCGAGCACCTACGCCAGGTGATCGACATGTGGGAGGGTGCTCGCAACATGGCAAAGCAGGACTCGGACTTCGATCCGATCCGCGGCGAGCCCGCGTTCCAGGAGCTCGTCGGCCGCTAGCCCTCCGTCATCCGACGGCCTTCAGGAACGCGAGAACGCGCTCCTCGAGCAGGTTCGCGGCACCTTCGTCGTAGTCGGGCAGGCTCGGTCAGCGAACAGATGCCCATCGCCGGGATAGAGGAACAGCTCCGCACCGTCGGTCGTCTCGACGAGCTCGCGCGCGGCGGGGAGGTCCTCCAACGCCCACTCGTCGTCCTCCATCATGTGAATCTGGAGCGGAACTCCCTGCGGCCACGTGCCGCCGAACTCGGAGGCCGGGAACGCGGCGCTGAACAGCAAGGCTCCCTGCGCGCCGGGCGCGTCTGCGCCAGCAACTGCGCCGGCATCACCCCGAGCGAGAAGCCGGCATAGACGAGCTCTTTCGGCAAGGTCTCGGCGGCGCGACGGCCTCGCTCGAGGATCGTGTCGAAGCCGACCTGCTTGGCGTAGCCGACGCCCTCGTCGAGCGTCGCGAACGTCTTGCCGTCGTAGAGATCCGGGGCGTGCACCGTGTGCCCGGCCTCGCGGAGCTCGTCGGCGAACGCAACGAATCCGGGTGTCTGCCCCTGTGCGTGGTGAAACAGAAGTATCTCGGCCATGGAGCCACACTACTCACCCCTACCGTTCGAGAGCAGCACCGACCCGTGCCACGGGCCGGAGGCCAAGGCATCGAGTCGGTTCACGGTGCTAGCTTCGCCGCAGGATGCGGGTCGAGTGTGTCGACTTCATTTCGATCCCGACGCGCGACAGCAGACGAGCGATCGCGTGGTACCGCGATGTCCTGGGAGTCCCGGAGAGCCCCGCGACAGCGGCGAGCTGGAGACGCCGAACGTGACGCTGAGCTTCTGGGAGCCAGAGCGCGAGGAACTGCCGTTCGTCGCCAATCACGCCGGCTTCGCGTTACGCGTGGACGATGTCGCCGCGGCTCGCGCCGAGCTCGAGGCGAAGGGCGTCGAGTTCATCGCCGAGACGTGGGACTCGGGGGTCTGTCACTTCGCCGCCTTCCGTGATCCCGACGGCAACACGCTGATCCTCCACCGGCGCTACGCGCCGCGCGGGTAGCAAGCCACCGAGGGCGGTTGAGCGTCGCCTGCGGCGGGCCGGTGCCGGGCCTTCGAGCGACCATGGTCGCGTTCAGGTCGCCTTTACCTAACGCTGCAATGTATAATGCTGCTATGCACCACTCGAAA
>CAVROJ010000003.1:0-148249 GCA_963722755.1 uncultured Actinomycetes bacterium | reverse complement strand
CCAGTCAGCGCACCGTGATTTCGGCGATCATCCCCTGCGCGACGTGCGGCGGACCGCCCTTGCGATTGCTGACGAAGCACAGCAGGGCGTACTTGCCCGGCTTGTCGAGAGCGAGCTCGGTGATCTGCTTTGTACCGCCGGCGATCCTGGCGGTGTAGGAGGTGTTCTCGAAGTCGAGCGGCGGCTCGGCGCCTCCCTCTCTCCTGAACGCCTTACGAACCTCGGCCAGCGTAGCGCCGGGCCTGTAGGGCACCGCGATCACGTGGTGCGGCTCCCTGCCGGTGTTAGAGAACTCGATCGTGTTCTTGCCGGCGGTCAGCCCCGACACCCTGAAGCCGTACTCGTACGCCTCGATCTTCGCCGCCGCTGTTGGCAGCTCGGCGCCGTCGTCGGCCTCGCCCTCGACCTTGAATGAGGCCACGCCGAATTTCAAGCCCTGCCCCTCGTTCTGGAAAGGGGCGTCGTAGACGATGTAGTTGCCCGGCCGCAACCGCTGTGTCGCCGAGCGCTTGCCACCCGGCGGTGCGGGACCGGTACCGCCTGCTGGGTGAATCCAGCCGGGGCGTGGGCGCCCCTTCGGCGGCTATGACCTTTAGCGCGTCCTGCGGCGTGTGGCCTTGGTCGATGCGAATGAGCTGGGCCTCGTGAAACGCCTTGCCCCTGTTCGTCAGCTTGACGGTCACGAGCCCCGCCGCCACCGACTTCGGGACGGAGAGACGCAACTGCTTGCCGGCCTCGGTCGCCGTGACGGCGAATCTCGTCGGCGCCGCCTGCTTGTCCCCGACGTCGTTGCCGCGGGCCGTGAGGCCGACCGAGGCGGCGACGATCAGAACGAGCGCCGGCCCGCTGAGACTGCGTTGTGAGCTTGTGTCCCATCGTTTTCTCCTTTGGGTTCGCGTGCAAGAGCGCCTGCTCGGGTACGAGCAGCTCTCGATATGCGTAGTGCTGGGCCGAGCCGGCCGCGCTCGCCGATCGCGGCGACCGCCATCCGTGACCAGCGGTGGGTAGCGGTCGAATTGGTTGGACGCGGCTCAGTCGAGTGCTGCGACGAGCATGAAGGCGGCGAACCAGAGGACGGGAACCGCGGCGATGGCGACCGCGATCGTCGCCTCGCGTCCTCCGCCCTTGCGTCGTGCGGCCAGGCCAAGGACGATCGCGCCGAGCCCGACGAGCGGTCCGATGACCCAGAAGATCCCGCCCACGGTGAACCCGCCGCCGATGTAGAGCAGCAGCGAGACGACCGCGAGTATCAGTGCCGTGCGCCCCTGTCCGCCTCCCGCCCGTGTGACTGCCAGATCGCTCATGTCCGCTCCTCTTGTGGCTGTCGGCGTCAGTACGCCGGTCGATGACGACGGTACGACGCACGGTGCGTCCCACTGCCAGGGGGCAGTGTCCCGGCTTGGTCCCGATCGGCGTCACGATCGCACGCTCATCGCTGGCCGGGTAGCGAAAACCCGTCTACGCTCGATTGATGGCGCGGATCAAGAGGTCGGTGTGATGGACACCCTGGCGACGGCGGGCATCGTCGTCCCGACCCTCGCGTGCCGGGGGGAGGGCGAAGCTGGGTGGGCCGTGTTTCGCCCTGTCGTCCGCCGGGTTCGTCGTCGCACTCGCGCTCGACCTGCACACGGGCACCTACAAGACGCTCATCTATCTCGGAGGCAACGTCGTTCTCGCGCTGATCGGCCTCCTGCTGACGACGCGCAGGCCCGAGCATCCGATTTCCTGGGTGCTGGCGATCATGGCCCTCTGGGGGACGATCGGGGGCCTCATGTACGCGTACGCCGTCGAGGCGCTCGTCGCGGACCCCGGCTCTCTGCCGGGTGGGCTCGCCGCCGCCTGGTTCGACAACTGGTGGTGGCTTCCCGGGCTTGCCCTGCCATTGAGTGCACTGCTCCTCCTCATGCCGGACGGGCACCTGGCATCGCGTCGGTGGTGGCCGGTTCCGGCCGCCGTTGCGGCGGGGACGGTACTTGCGTCGGCCGCCGTCGCGGCTTCTCCTACGTTCGAGCTCGGTGCGGCCAAGCCGATCGAGAACCCGCTTGCGCTCGACATCCCCGCGGTGATCGCGGCCGGCGTTGTCGGAGCGATCCTGGTTATCGGCGGGCTCGGTGCGTCGCTCGTCGGCATTCGTAATGCGCTACCGAAGGTCCGACGGTGACGAGCGCCAGCAGCTGCGCTGGGTGGGCGTGTCGCTCGGCCTCGCCGTGCCGCTCTTTGTCGTGGGCGCCCTGTTGTGGGGCGTCGTCCCAGGCGCCGAGGTCTTGCCCGTGCTGGCGTTTCTCGCGCCACCCACAGGCATCGCCGTTGCCATTCTCAAGTACCGGCTCTACGAGGTCGACCTCGTCGTCAATCGTGCGCTCGTCTACGGCACGTTGACCGTCGGCGTCGTGGCCGGCTATGTCGCCGTCGTCGGATTGGTGGGTGCGACGCTGTCGTCTCGCGGCGACCTTCTCGTCTCGCTCGTCGTGACCGGCATCGTCGCCGTCTGCTTCCAACCCGCTGCGGGAGAGCGTGCAGAGGTTCGTCAATCGGCTGATGTACGGCGACCGGGACGACCCATACGCCGCGATTGCCGGCCTCGGCCGGACGCTCGCAAGCTCGCTGCGACCGCGACGCCGTGTTTCCCACCGTCGTCGAGACGATCGGCCAGACGCTGGCCCTGCAGTACGTCGGTCTCGCCATCGCAGCAGACGCCCCACGGGAGGAGTGATCGCCGCCGAGTACGGCACGCCGGGTCGACGACGTCCTCGCCTTTCCGCTCGTCCACCAAGGCATCGCCGTCGGCGAGCTCCGGCTCTCACCACGAGTAGGCGAGCGTCTGCGGGAGCGCGACCACCGCCTGATCGTCGACCTCGTACCGCAGGTCGCCGCCGCGGTCCACGCGGTCGGTCTCTCGCAGGAGCTGCAGTCGGCGCGGCAGCGCATCGTTCAGCTGCGCGAAGAGGAGAGGAGGCGGATCCGTCGCGACCTGCATGACGGTCTCGGACCCGCCCTGGCCGGGCTCACGTTCACGCTCGAGGCAGTCCGGAACCTGGCGGACTCGGATCTCGAGCGCGCCGACGAGCTCCTCGTCTCGGCAACCCACCAGGTGCAGACGATGATCGAAGACGTCCGCCGGCTGATCTACGGCCTTCGCCCGCCGGCGCTCGACCAGCTCGGGCTCGCGGCCTCGCTCCGAGGACTGGCCTCGCAGGAATCCTCGCCCGAGACATCTGTCACGATCGATGCGCCGAGCTCGCTGCCCGCGCTCCCGGCCGCCGTCGAGGTGGCCGCCTTCTGGATCGCGCAGGAGGCGCTGACGAACGTCAAGCGCCACGCTCATGCCCGGACCTGCAACGTTCGCGTGGCCGTCGAGCCGACGGTGCTGCGGCTCGAGATCGCGGACGACGGAGGTGGTCTCTCGCACGGGTCGACCGGTATCGGGCTCCACACGATGAGGGAGCGTGCGGCAGAGATCGGCGGCACCTGCGAGATCGGCTCCAGAGTGGGCGGTGGGACGCTTGTGGCGGCGTCGCTCCCAAGGCATGCGATGGATCAGACGGCCGCATGAGCCGAACCAATCAGGATCCTCATCGCCGACGATCATCCGCTCTTCCGCGCCGGCCTCCGTGCCCTGCTCGAGTCGATTCCCGACACGGAGGTCGCGGGTGAGGCTGCGACCGGCGAAGAGGCCGTGGAGGTCGCGCTGGCGCTCGTTCCGGACGTCGTTGTCATGGACATCAACATGCCCGGGCTCAACGGCATCGACGCAACTCGCCGCATCGTCGACGAATCCGAGGACGTCAAGGTGCTGGTGATGACGATGCACGACGACGACGATGCCGTGTTCGCCGCCATCCGCGCGGGCGCACGCGGCTACCAGCTCAAGGGCGCCGCCCAGGACGAGACGCTCCGAGCGATCCGGTCTGTCGCGAACGGCGAGGCCATCTTCGGGCCGGGGATCGCCGACCGGCTGCAGCGATTCCTCGCAGCAACGCCGACACTCGACCCGAGTCAAGCGTTTCCACAGCTCACTGACCGAGAGCTGGAGATCCTGCAACTCCTCGCCGAGCGACGGACGAACGCAGAGATCGCCGCGCAGCTCTTCCTCAGCCAGAAGACCGTCCGCAACTACGTGTCGGCCATCTTCGCAAAGCTCCAGGTCGCCGACCGCGCCGAGGCCGGCCTCGTAGCGCGAGCCGCCGGACTCGGAGAGCGACAGTTCCTGGATGAGTAGCCGATGGCGCGCCGTGTATCGGGCGACGTACGCCTCTCGGATGCGCCGACCGAGTTCGGGCCTCGGATCGCCCGTCCTCAAGACTGACGCACGACCTTGCGGGGGTTAGGTCAGGGACGCGGTCGGTACCGCGGTCGACGAACTCGCTCCTGGCAGCAGAGACCACGGGAAAGGGGCACAAAGAGAGACGCCGGTGGTGATCGATGCCTGCGCGGCGCGGCGGCGAATGATTCGCTCCTATACCTGGGTGGTACGTCTCGAGAAATGGTCGTGAAATTCCTCGGAGTGCTCGCCATCGTGACCGGTGTGTCACTCGCGGTGGCGGCGCTTTTCGGCTTCGTTATGCCGTGGGCGATGATCGGCATGAGCTTGTTCGGCATGGTGTTACTCGCCCTGCACAAGCGTCAGCCCATTCGCATCCGCAAGGGCAACCTCGAGGCGACGGTGCATCATCGAGCGCCGCACCGGGATGCCTGAGGGCCTCCGGGAAGCGGCGTGAAGACAGCCGCAATCGTCGCCGCGGCAATCGGCGGGTGTCTCGCCGTGGTGGAAGGCGTGCTCCTGATCGTCCTTGGCAGTGTCGCCGGCGTGGCTGAGAATCCCGAGGGGGACGCGGCAATGACAGACGGGTACGTCGTGCTCGCGCTCGGAGTGATCGTCATGACGACGGTTTTCTTCGCACGGCGACGGCCACTCGTCCTCGCGGTGACTACTGCGGTGACTGCCGCTGGCGGCTTTCTCGTCGAGAACGCGCTATGGATCTTCGCTGCAGTCTTTCTCTTCGCCGCTGCCGCGCTCACCATCGTCTCGAGGCGCGGGGAGCTGCGCTCGACCAGACGAAACCCCGATACTGCGTAGTCGCCAGCGAAGGCAGGAGCGCGAAGGGCTCTAGGACTCCTCGCGCATCGAGGAGTAATCCCAGCCCGGGCGAACACCCGGGCCGGGACGTGAGCTGCGTCTCTACCTCTTGCTGCCGGGCCCTAGGCGGCGCAGTCGATCGCTCGGTGTTCCGCGTTAATGGAGGCGTTGTCGCCCGCCCGGACTGAGAAGACGTCGGACCCTGCGTTGCCTTCGTGCGTCTCGGTGTAGACCTGGACGCTGCCCGCGCGCCACTTGCCGAAGCAGCCGGGGCCGGGCTCGGGGCGGTGGTCGGCGTCGCCATCGCGACGGCCGGGACTGCGAGCGCCGCGATAGAGGCGGCAGTGATGATGAGCTTGCGCATCGCTTCCCCGACATGAACCCACGTTCCGCTCGTGCCGCGGGCGCTGCAATCGGAGCGCCGTGCCCGGTTTCCCCTGCTCGCTCACACTTGCAAAGCTGGGTGCTCTCCCAACTGAGCTAACGCCCCGTGCCGCCCGAATCGTAGAGCCTCGGAGGGGCGGCTCAGGGCGAGCGGAGGGCGGCGCGTGCCCTCCTGCTCGAGCTTCCGGAAGCCGCCGCTGAATCCTTGCGTCCGCGCGAGCGCGGTTCCCTGGCGTCTCCAGCCGGCGAAGACGGGCCTCGAGCTCCCGGACGTCGGGGCCGCCCCAGCCGTCCTCGCGCTCGTCGAGCTCCCGCTCGCGCTGCGCGAGCAGCTGCTCGCGCGCGGTGATCGCGTCGCTGTGGTCCGCGAGCTCGCGCCGCGTGCGCAGGAATGCCTCCTCCGCAGCCCGCAGCTCGTCGAGCCGCGCCTCGATCTCGGCGAGACGGGCCTCGTCCGGGTCGACGGGGATCTTCTCGCGCTCCTCGATCGCGCGCTCGCGGGCGTCGAGGGCCGCGCGCCGCTCGTCCAGCTCTCGCGCTCTGGCGTCGAGCTCCGCCGCGCGCTCCGCGAGCGCCGCTTCGTTCCCGTTGTTGGAAGGTTCCGCGGGACCGTGCGGGGCCATCGATGCGAGCGCCGCCTCGCGGGCGGCCAGTGCGCGCTCTCGCTCGCCCAGGGCGGCGGCGCGCGACGCGAGCCTGTCGGCGTCGGGGTCGACCACGGGCGGGAGCGCGACTCCCGGCGCCTGTCCCGGCCGCCACGCGGGCCACGGCCGCGCGCAGCTCCTCCTCGCGCGCCTTGACCGCGGCGACCCGCTCCGCCAGCTGTTGCTTCAGGTCCTCGAGGGCACGTCCGCTGCGCAACGAGCGCCTCGCGTTCCTGCGCAATCGGATCGTCGCTGTCGACGCGGCGTACAAGCACGTTCAACATGGTACGGCGAACCCGCGGCGTTCCCTGCCGGGAACGCGCCTGCCGCGGGCCTTCGCCGTCGTTATGCGGCCCGTTCGAGCCGCTCTTCGGCCCGCGCCCTCCGCACGATCTCGTCTCGCTCCCCGAACCGGATCCGAGCCCTCTCGGCCCGGATCTGCTGCCAGAGCTCCTCGAGCTGTGCGTCGAGCGCCTTGATCTCTTCCACCACCGCCGGATCGCGTCCCTGCGAGAGCGAGTTCCAGAGCGCCACGCGTCGCTCGCTCAGCTGGTCGATCTCGGCGTGGATCCGCGGGATGGTCTCCATGAACACGTCAACGACTCGATCTGCCCGGACATTCCCTCCCGCAAACGTCGTTCCCGGAGTGCCCGCGAGCCCGCCGGGTCAGCGTCGCCGCCCGAAGAGGAAGAGCGCGACGACGACGGCGCCCGACCCCCAGCGCGACCCAGGTGAGGATCTCGAGGGCGCTCGTCACTCGTAGCCCAGCTCCGCGAGCCTGTCCTCGTCGAGCCCGAAGTAGTGGCCCAGCTCGTGGAGCACCGTGATCCTGATCTCCTCGCGGAGGTCGTCGACGTCGTCGAAGTCGGCTTCGAGCGGACGGCGGAAGATCGCGATGCGGTTGGGCAGGTCGCCTGGCGCGGGGCCGCCCTCGGTCAGCGGGATGCCGTCGAAGACGCCGTAGAGGTCGGGGTCGTCGGGGTCCTCGTCCTCGACCACGACCGCGACGTTCCTGAGCGCGGCAGCGAGGTGCGGCGGCAGGCTGTCGAGCGCAGAGCGGACGACGTCGTCGAAGCTCACGCGCGCAAGGATATGGCGAGTCGGGGCCTGCGCCGGGCGGATCAGCGCACGGTCAGCGCGAGCACTGCCTTGTACACGTGCAGCCGGTTCTCGGCCTGGTCCCACACGAGCGAGCGATCGCCGTACAGGACGTCTGCGGTGATCTCCTCGCCCACGTGGGCCGGGAGACAGTGGAGCGCGATGGCATCGGGCGCGGCGAGCCCGAGCTTCTCTGCGTCGAGGCGGTACGGGTCGAGGTCGCGCAGCCGGCGCTCCCTGTCGGCCTCCTGTCCCATGCTCGTCCAGACGTCCGTGTAGAGCACCTGGGAGCCGGCCACGGCCTCCCGCGCGTCCGTGACGAGGTCGATGCTCCCACCGCTCGCCGCCGCGTCGGCGCGGCACGACTCGAGCACCTGCGGGTCGGGCAGGTAGCCGTCCGGGCACGCCGCCACGAGCCGCATCCCCGTGCGGGCGGCGATCCGCATCAGCGAGTGGCAGACGTTGTTGCCGTCGCCGAGATACGCCACGCGGACGCGCCTCGAGGGTGCCGAACCGCTCCCGGATCGTCATCGCGTCCGCGAGGGCCTGGAGCGGATGGGAGGCGTCGGTGAGCCCGTTGACGATCGGGATCGACGCGTGCGCGGCGAACTCGTCGACCTCCGCCTGCTCGAACGTGCGGATCAGGATCGCGCTGAGGAACCGCGAGAGGACGAGAGCGGTGTCCCGCGTCGACTCCCCGCGGGAGAGCTGCAGGTCGGCGGCGGGGACGTAGAGCGCCATGCCGCCCAGCTCCGCGATCCCGACCTCCGAGCTGATCCGGGTACGCGTGGACGGCTTGCGAAAGATGAGGCCGACCGTTCGCCCGGGGAGGATCCGCAGCTCCCTGCGCCTCGCCCGCTCCACCTTCAGCTCGTCGGCCAGGTCGAGCGCCATCCGCAGCTCGTCCGGGCTCCAGTCGGCGACGCGGGTGAAGCTTCTGCCCTTGAGGGTCTCCGGCACCCCCGCCATGGATTCATGCTACTTCGCGCGCACTTGACAGAGCATCACTCATATTTCATACTTGATTGAGCACAAGGTCATTCCGATGCATCAAGGAGGAGTTCCAACCATGACGACACTCGTGCGTTGGGAGCCGTTTCGCGACATCACGCAGCTGCAGGGCGAGATGAGCCGCCTGATGAACGGCCTCTTGGAAGGCTCGCAGGGCCGCACGACGCCCCAGAGCTGGGTGCCCGCGCTGGATGTCTGGGAGACCGACTCCGAGCTCGTGTACGCGTTCGACGTGCCCGGTGTCCCGGAGGAGAGGATCACGATCGAGGCGCACGACGACACGCTCACCGTCTCTGGCGAGCGCGAGCAGCGCACCCAGGAGCAGGGCGACCGGTTCTATCGCTTCGAGCGACGGTACGGCAGCTTCGCCCGTGGGGTGGGCCTGCCCGCCGGCGTGGACGTCTCGAAGATCACGGCGTCCTACGAGAACGGCGTGCTCGAGCTGCACGTGCCGAAGCCCGAGGAGGCGAAGCCGCGTCGGATCCAGCTCGGCAACGGGCGCGCGGACGTCGAGGCTCCCGCTCAGGCTTCCTGAGCGAGCCGAGACCGCGTCACGGAGGCGGCCCGGTGGCCGCCTCCGCCGTTTCTCGGGACGCGCGTTGCCGGATTGCGACCGCTCCTGCCGGACACCCGGGCCGTCTAGAGTCCCGTCCCATGCCAGGGTTCACGGATGCACTCAACGAGCAGATCGCCTACGAGTTCGGCGCCTCGCAGCAGTACATCGCGATCGCCGTGCATTTCGACGCGCAGACGCTGCCCCAGCTCGCAGCCCACTTCTACCGCCAGTCGGTCGAGGAGCGGAACCACGCGATGATGATGGTGCAGTACCTGCTGGACGCGGACGAGCCGGTCGTGATCCCGGCCGTCGAGGCGCCTCAGGGGTCGTTCCCGGACATCGTCTCGCCCGTGCAGCTGGCGCTCGACCAGGAGAAGCGCGTCACGGCGCAGATCCAGCAGCTGGCGATCGTCGCGCGCGAGGAGGGTGACCTCGTCGCCGAGCAGTTCATGCACTGGTTCCTGCAGGAGCAGCGCGAGGAGGTCTCGTCGATGTCCTCGCTGCTCGACGTCGTCACCCGCTCGAAGGACAACGTCATGCACGTCGAGGACTTCCTCGCGCGCGAGTCGGGCGGCGAGAATCCCCTCGAGGCAGGCGCCCCGCCCGCCGCGGGCGGCGCCCTCTGACGGCGTGTACACGCTGACGGTCCGCACCGAGCGGCAGAGCCAGCTTCTCGACATCACGCGTCTCGTCCAGGAGGCCGTGGCCGGCGCCACCGGCTCTGCCGTCCTCGTCTACGTCCCCCACACGACGGCCGGGGTGACGATCAACGAGCACGCCGACCCGATGGTCGCCCGCGACTTCGAGACGGCGCTCGAGCGGATCGTGCCCTCCGACTGGCAATGGCAGCACGTCGAGGAGGGCGAGGAGAACGCGCCCACGCACGTCCGGGCGGCTCTCATGGGCCCGAGCGTCGTCGTGCCGCTGCGCGAGGACGGCACGATGGCTCTCGGAACGTGGCAGGGGATCTTCCTTTGCGAGTTCGACGGGCCCCGCCGGCGCTCGGTGCACGTCAGCGTGCTCGCCTGAGGCGGGTTGGAGCGGCGTCACTACGACGACGATCCGACGTCCCTCCGCCCGAAGAGGAGCACGCCCGCCGCCGACGCGGCTGCGCCGATTGCGAGCAGGAAGATCGTGTGCCAGAGGTCGAGCCCCTGGTGGAGCGGGTCCGACGCCGCGTAGTGGTAGAACGGCGTGACCTTCTGGAAGGGCTCGAGCGCGTCCACGAGGGCGGCGAGCGAGTTCACGAGGTACGCGGCCACGGCGAGCGCGACCGTCACCCCGACGGCGAGGCCCTTCCGCCCCGTGGCGCCGGCGAGCATGAAGGCGATCGCGCCATACGCGATCGCAAGCACGGCCAGGAGGGCCGTCGCCGCGGCGAGATGCCCGACCGACACGTCCATGGAGAACGCGCGGGCACCGACCCACAGGGCGAGCCACAGGACGACTCCGAGGCCGACCATCTCCACGCACATCGCTCCCAGCTTCTCGAGGGCGATCCTGGCCCGCGAGAGCGGCACCGAGAGGAGGAGGTCGAGCGTGCCGCGCTCCTCCTCGCCCGCGATCGAGCCGGCGCCGTTCCCGACCGAGGCGACGAGGAAGATCGCCGGCATCATGAAGGAGAAGAGCTCGCTCCCGAGGTAGCCGGCGGCGGAGGTGAAGTCGAACTGACCGCCGAACGCGATGAAGGCCTTGAGCGCCTCGGGGTAGCTCTCGACGAGCTCGTCGAGCTCGGGATTGTCGCGGACGGTGGGGTAGACCGAGACGATCAATGCCGCATAGCCGACGAGGCCGAGGGCCCACCAGGCGAAGCCCCGCCGGAGGTCGCGGATCGACTTCAGGAGCACGCTACCCAGCACCGGCGGGCCTCCGGTAGAGCTCGAGGAAGACGTCCTCGAGATCGGCCTCGTGACTGTCGAGCGCCTGGACGTCGAACCGTGCCAGTGCCTTCACGAGCGGGTCGGCCGGGCCTTCGAGCGTGAGCCGGACCACCGGTCCGTGTCGCGCGAGCTCGCGGACGCCCTGCACGGGGTCGAAGGCCCCGGGAGGCGGCGCCTCGGCGAACGTCACCTCCACGTGCGTCAGCGCCTTCTGGCGCAGAGTCTCGACCGTGTCGATGAGCTCGAGCCGACCGTCGCGGATCAGCGCGACACGGTCGGCGATCTGCTGCACCTCGGAGAGGACGTGGGACGAGACGAACACGCTTCGGCCGTCGGCGGTCGTCTCGCGCACGAGCTCGTAGACGACCTGCTGCACGAGGGGGTCGAGCCCGGACGTCGGCTCGTCGAAGACGACGAGCGCGGGCCTGTGCATGATCGCCTGGACGAGTCCGACCTTCTGGCGGTTGCCCTTGGAGAGCGCCCGGATCGGCCGGTCGAGCTCGAGGTCGAGGCGCGCCGCGAGCTCCTCACCGTCGCCGAGGTCGGGCATCCCGCGCAGCGAGGCGAAGTAGCGGAGGTGCTCGCGGGGGGTGAGGCGCTCGTAGAGCCGGAGGTCACCCGGGAGGTAGCCCACGTTCCTGCGGGCCTTCGGGCCTTCGCGGCGTGCGTCGAGCCCGAAGAGCTCGATGCGTCCGGCGCTCGGGCGGATCAGGTCGAGCATCAGCCGGATCGTCGTGGTCTTCCCCGCGCCGTTCGGGCCGAGATACCCGAAGACCTCACCCTCTTCGAGCTCGAAGGTGAGATCCGTGACGCCGCGGTGCGCTCCGTAGTCCTTCGACAGGCGATCGACTCGGACGGGGACGGCCATTGCCGCAAGGCTATGCGCGCGTCGGACCGGAAGCCGGCTGGAGGCGGAGACCGACGCGGCTACCCTCCGTGCCGTGGCCGCGCCCATCAGGAAGGGGCAGGAGGTCGAGATCCGGATCGACTCGCTCGCGTACGGCGGGAACGGCGTCGGGCGTCTCGACGGATTCGTCGTGTTCGTGCGCGGCGGGCTGCCGGGCGACCTCGTCCGCGCCCGCGCGACGAAGGTGAAGCGCGGCTTCGCGGAGGCGAGCAGGATCGCTCTGCTGGAGCCCGGACCCGACCGAGTCGAGGCTCCGTGCCGGCACTTCGGCATCTGCGGCGGCTGCCGCTTCCAGGACCTCGACTACACGCGGCAGATCGACGCGAAGCAGCGTCAGGTGCGCGACGCGCTCGTGCGTCTCGGCGGCTTCGACGATCCGCCCCTCGAGCCGATCGTCCCGGCCCGCTCGATCTACCGGTACCGCAACAAGCTCGAGTACTCCTTCGCGTCGGGCGACGACGGGTCTCTCGTCCTCGGCTTCCACCGCGCGGGCCGCTGGGACGAGGTGATCGACGTCGAGGAGTGCCTCCTCACGACGGACGTGGGCAACGCGGTTCGGGAGGCCGTCGAGGAGTGGGCGCGGGCCGAGGGCCTCGAGGCGTACGACCAGGAGACGCAGGCCGGCTACCTGCGTCACCTCGTGGTGCGGGAGGGCAGGAACACCGGCCAGGTGCTGGTGCTGCTGGTTACCGCCCCGGGCGAGCGCTTCGACGCGGATTTCCTGATCGAGACGCTGACACGCTTTCCCGAGGTCCGCTCGATCCACTGGGCGGTGAACGACCGCCCCGCCGAGGTCACGAACCTTCCGACGCGCCTGCTGTGGGGCGAGCCGTGGATCGAGGAGGAGCTACTCGGTCTGCGGTTCCGCGTGCGCCCGAATGCGTTCCTGCAGACGAACACCGAGATGGCCGAGACGCTCTACACGCTCGCCCATGACGCAGCGGCGCTGACCGGCGGCGAGAGGGTCTACGACCTCTACTGCGGCACGGGCACGATCGGGCTTGCGCTGGCGGGCAGCGCGGCGTCGGTGTGGGGCGTCGAGATCTCGGAGGAGTCCGTCGCGTGCGCGATCGAGAACGCGGACGCGAACGGCATCGCGAACGCGAAGTTCTTCGCGGGCAACGTCGGCCAGTCGCTCGAGGAGCTCGTCGAGCAGGCCGGCCCCCCGGACGTCGTTGTCGTGGACCCGCCGCGCGCCGGCCTCGCCGGGAAGGCGCTCAGGCGGACGGGCGCCCTCGGGGCCAGGCGGATCGTCTACGTCTCCTGCAATCCCACGACGCTTGCCTCCGATCTCGCCGTGCTCCGGGACGAGTACGGCTACGAGCTCGTCCGCTGCACGCCTGTGGACATGTTCCCGCACACGCCGCACATCGAGAGCGTCTCGCTCCTCACGCGTACGTTCGGCGCCGCCGAAGAGCATGATGCCGTTGTTGCGGTGGAGTGAGCCGCCCGGCTCACCACGACGAAGGGGATGACGCACGTGAACGGACGAAAGCTGATGGTGCTCCTGATCGCGGCTCTCGCGCTCGTCGCGGCCGGTTGCGGGGGCGACGACTCGGACGAGGCCGGCGGTGATGCAACCGATGCGGCCGTCGTCACCGAGACGAGCGGCGACGACTCGAACGACGACACGACGGACGACACATGACCGGGACGTCGGACGACGACGACCTCGGCGACCTGTCGGAGGAGTGCCAGGAGTTCGCAGGTATCTCGGCGAAGCTCGGCCAGTCGCTGAGCGGCGGCACGGCCGGTCTCGACGAGGCCGCGGAGATCTTCGACGAGATCGCCGACCAGGTCCCCGAGGAGATCAGGGACGACTACCGCGTCGTGGCGGACAACTTCGCCGAGATCGCCGAGGCCCTGAAGGGAGTCGACCTCACGAGCGGCGCGACCGACCCCGAGACGATCGCGAAGCTGCAGGAGCTCGGTCAGTCGCTCGACTCGGCCGAGGTGCGGGAGGCCACGGAGAACCTCGAGGCGTGGGCGAGGGAGAACTGCTAGCGAACGGCTGAGGAGGCCCGCCGCGTCCCGGCTGCCGCTTGTGCCGCCGGGACGCGGCTACGGATCCTCGACCGGGCGGCCGCGTGCCTGGAGCGCCCGCCACAGCAGGTCGCAGTTCGGCACCAGGAACCCGAGCGAGATAGCCGGGAGCGCGGGCAGTCCGCTCAGATCGAACACGTAGGTCGCGACGAGCGTCGCCGAGAGCGCGGCCGTCATGCCGATCCACGTCGCGCGCGTGCGCAGGCCGAAGCGCGCGGACGCGGCGAGGAAGAGGGCGAAGAAGATCACGTCCGGAGGGCCCAGGCGGGCAGCCGCCTCCTCGCCCGGCAGCGAGAACGAGACCGCGATCCGCTCGAAGACACCCGGCTCCTCCTCGACGACGACCTTCGTCGGGCCGCGGTACACGGAGGCGACGTCGACCAACGGGATCACCGCCGCGACGAGGACGACCCAGGAAAGCGCCTCCAGCATCTGGACGAACCAGAACCCGAAGAGGGCGTACGCGACGACCTTCGTCACGTTGAAGCCGGCCTCGAGCCCGGCGAAGTCGAGCAGCGACCGCGAGCGCCCCGGCCGCGAGCGACGCGGGGAGAAGGAGCCGCGCCGTCGAGAGCGGCAGCAGCAGCCAGACGACGAGGAACGTCGCCGGGAAGAGCAGGATCGCCACGATCGCGACGTCCCAGCGGTCGTGCACGGCCGGGAGGTGGCCCGCGAACGCGTCCCATGCGGCGAGCCCGGCGAGAAGCGCAGCGAGCGCGCCGACGCGGACCGGGGTCAGTACGGAGGGAGCTCGGCCCACCAGGCACCGAGCGCCTTGAAGGCGTTCCAGAACCGGGTCTTCGCGCTCTGCTCGTCGAGGGACACGTCGATGTCGGGCGTCACGAGCGCCTCGATCGTCGGCGTGAACGGCTGAGGCTCGCCCAGGCGTTCCGGGTCGAGCTCGTCGGACAACGGGAACTCGAGCCCGTTCAGGAAGGCCGACGGTCTCCTCCCCCATCGCGACGAGGAGCTTCGGCTGGACGATGTGGAGCTCTCTCGTCAGCCACCCGCGCGCCTCGGCCGGGTCCTCCGTCCCGAACTTGAGGCAGTTGGTGCCGTACACGGCGAGGGGGTCGACCGAGAGACGCTGGAGCGACTTGAGCAACGCCTGGCCCGAGCGGCCGAAGAACGCCACGCCCTCCTGGATCTCGCTCGGGGTCGGACGGTGCTTGAGGAGGAAGATGTCGCCCAGCGGATGGCCGCTGCCCAGCACCGGCACGTGGAGCTCGTCGCCGAGCGCGAGCAGCTCGTCCCCGAGCTCGTTGATCTCCGCGATCGCGCGCCGGAGGTAGCGCTCCTGGATCTCGTCCGGGTTCGCTCCCTGCGCCACCGGGACGCCTGGACGGCCGGCGCTCCGCGCTTCGTCTTGTCGGGCCGGTCGTCGGCGCTCGCCATCGTGTGACTCATTCGTGGACGCAGGGTCGGCTTCCTCTAGCTCGAGCCGGCGGCGTCAGCCGCTCCCGACCTTCTCCCGCACCTGCGCGACCCACTTCAGCGACTGCAGGTAGGCGAGCGACTTCGGCCGTCGCAGCACGGTTGCCGTGCGCAGCGAGAGCAGGAACTCCTCGGGGCCGTCGAAGCGCCGCATGCGCAGCGCGCCCGTGCCGACCCCCTGGAGCACGTGGGCATCGGAGCCGGCGCCCATCAGCAGCCCGTACTTGCGTGCGAAGCGGAGCGCCTCGTCGTTGTAGGTGTCGAACAGGAGGCGGGCGTTGTAGACCTCGAGCACGTCGATCTCCGGGAGGTGCCGGTGGAGCGTCGCGGGCGCCGGTATCGCGTGCATGCGGTCGAACGGGTGGGGGACGTACACGACGCCCTCCTGCTCACGGATCGCGGCGAGCGTGTCGGCGAACGACATGCCGCGCGGGATCTCCTCCCGCAGGAAGAGGCCGATGACCTCGCCGTCGCGGTCGGTCTTCACCTCCTCGCCCGGGATCACGACCAGATCCCGGCCACGCGCGAGCTCGGCCGTCTCGAGGGCGCCGTCGAAGACGTTGTGGTCGGTGACCGCGATCGCCCCGAGCCCTTCGTCCTCGGCGTGCTCGACGAGCGCGCGCGGCTCGATCGAGCAGTCGTGCGAGTGGTTCGTGTGCATGTGGAGGTCGGCGACGATCCACTCGCGGTCGGCGAGGGGCTCCGCGCGCGGGCGGCCGCGGCCGCCGCTTTCTGCCCTGCGCCTCCGTGTAGAGCGCCTCCAGGCGCTCGGCGACGTCGTCGAAGCCCGCGTCGGCGACCGACGCCCGCCGGGCGGCGCCGTCCCGCTCGCGGGCACGGGCGTCCTCCGCGAACCGCAGCAGGCCAGCGGCCGCGAGCTCGGGTTGGGCGACGACACCCGGCGGGTCGACGAGGGCGCAGCCCGCTGCCGAGGCTTCCACGCGCAGGCGTCGCAGGCCGTCCGGCGACGGTACGACGATCGCTGCGTCGTTCAGGAGCTCCGCACGCGCCTCGCCGCTCACGGCGGTGCGGATGTGGACGCGGTCACGGAGGCCCAGCGGGATCGAGGGCCGGGCCGCGAGGCGCGCCGTGCGGAGCAGGACGGCCTCCCACCTCTCGAGGTCGCGGAGCGCGCGGAGAGCGGCCCGGACGACCGGCAGCGCACCCGCCGAGGTCTCGATCACGACGATGTCGGCCTTCGGACGAGGGGAGAACCGCTCCAGGTCGACGCCGGGCGGGACGACCGTGTAGCTGCCGGGAAACCGCTCGGCCGCCCGCTTCGCGACGTTCTCGCTGGTCGCGACCAGGTGGTCGACCCGCGCGAGCAGTCGGTCGCGCAGGTTCCGTCGCGGTGGGTAGCTGAGGCGCTCGGGGTCGACGAAGGTCGCTGCGGTCGTGGTCTCGGCCTCGAGGAGGGCGACGTAGGCGAGGCCCGGAAGGCCCGGATCGAAGCCGTGGACGACGTCGAAGCCACCGCGCCGCAGCGCGGTCGCGACGTTCGCACGGACGCCGACCGGGATCCCGACCGCCGACCTCGGCGACACGGGCACTGCGCGCGACACCGCGACGACGCCCTCGAGCTCGCCTGCCTGGAGCGCACGCCTGCCGGCGAGCAGATCCCGCGAACGCGACGACGGCGCCAGCACGACGACGTCGTGGCTCCGCGCGCGAAGCGCGTTCGCAACGCCGGCGACGTGCTCGTTCGTGTCGTGCGGCACCGTCCACGCGTGTGGGGTCACCAGGCAGATGCGAAGCGGCACGGGTCTCGATTGTAGGCGGCGGGGCGCGGCCGTCAGGGGCTACGGTCGGATCGTGAGCCACGTCAGCATCACCGTACGCGCGAACGGGCCGTACAAGGTCGTCGGGCCGATCAGGATCGTCGACGCCGAGGGACGCGAGTTCGAGCTGCCCGAGGGATCCGCGGTGGCGCTGTGCCGCTGCGGCCATTCGCAGACGAAGCCGTTCTGCGACGCGTCGCACAAGCGGGTCGGGTTCATCGCCGACGAGACCTCGCCCCGGGTCGGATCCCGCACCTCCCTCTAGCCGGGAGAGAGGCGGTTACCGCTTCGGGTCGGCCCCGGTTCGTCCGGAAAGCGCCAGGGCCAGCTCGTGTTGGCGCGCGTCGATGCGGCCGCCCAGCTCCTCCAGGGCGGTGCCCGCCGGATGTCCGGCCGGGAGGTTCAGCACTGTCAGCGACTCGCCGAGGGAGCACGCGCCGGCGAGGAGCTCGCCGCAACGGCGCCCGCTCGCCCGCGACCTGGAGGACACCGACCCGGCCGTCTCGCACCCGTACGACGGCAGCAGCGCCGTCGACCAGCAGGCCCCGCTTGTCGGGAAGGGCGGCGAGAGAAGCGTCGTCACGTTGCCACGGCTCCGGGTGCGTCCGCCGCGTGCGGAGCCATGCGTGCGCCACGTCCGCGTCGACTTCGGCCAGCTCGCCGCCGGCGGCCACCAGCGACCAGACCTCGAGCTCGCGAACGTGCTCGAAGCCGAGGCGCTCGTAGAGCGCCTGAGCGGGGAGGTTCTGCTCGAGCACCTCGAGGGTCACACGCTCGATCCCCGCTGCGCGGGCCGCGTCGAGAGCGGCGACCAGCATCGCCTCGCCGATCCCGTGACGTCGGTGCCGCGCGACGACGCCCATCCCGCCGATCCACCCCTCGGTGCCGCGGCGCGCCACGAGCACGATGCCGGCCGGCTCGCGGTCGACGGTCGCGACTCGAGAGAGGTCGAGGTCGCCGTCGACCATCTCCACCATCGCCGCGAACGTCGGGCCATCGAGCGTGATCGGGAACCAGTACCCCTCGTAGCAGGCGGTGAAGAGCGCCGCCAGCTCGTCGACGTCGAGCTCCCCAGCGGGACTCAGCTCGGCCATCGGACGAGCGTAGTCGGAGGGCGAAGCTTCGCCGAGCGCCGCGCGTCGGGCGCGGGCCACGGGGCGGAAGGCGAGGGAGGTCGGGGCGGCGGCGACGAGGTCGCCGCCGCCCCGCTGGAGACGCGCCGGGGGTCAGGCCTCGACGGCCGTCTTCGCCTTCGGCTTCAGCGCGTTCTTCGTGATGAACCGCTCGGTGTTCTCGTGGGCCTCGCTGTCCACGATCTGGACCGGAGGCGACTTCATCAGATAGCTCGAGGGGGCCTCGAGCGCGCCGGCGATCCCGTTGTTGAGGGCCAGCTTGGCAAGCCGTACGGCGTCGATCACGATCCCGGCCGAGTTGGGCGAGTCCCACACCTCGAGCTTCAGCTCGATGTTGAGCGGCACGTCACCGAACGAGGTGCCCTCCATGCGGATGTAGGCCCACTTGCGGTCGGTCAGCCAGGGGACGTAGTCCGACGGGCCGACGTGGACGTTCTTCTCGCCGAGGTCGTAGTCGAGCATCGAGGTGACGGCGTTCGTCTTCGAGATCTTCTTCGACTCGAGGCGGTCGCGCTCGAGCATGTTGAGGAAGTCGGAGTTGCCGCCGACGTTGAGCTGCATCGTCCGGTCGAGATGGACGCCGCGCTCGCGGAAGAGGCTCGTGAGGACGCGGTGCGAGATCGTCGCGCCGACCTGCGACTTGATGTCGTCGCCGATGATCGGCACGCCGGCCTCCTCGAAGCGCTTCTGCCAGTAGTGCTCGCGGGCGATGAAGACGGGCATGCAGTTCACCATCGCGCACCCGGCCTCGAGGATCTGCTCCGCGTACCACTTCGCCGCCGCCTCCGAGCCGACCGGAAGGTAGTTGACGACGACGTCGGTGCCCGTCTCGCGGAGGATCTTGACGATGTCGGCGGTCTCGCCGGGAGCCTTCTCGACGATCTCCGAGAGGTACTTGCCGAGCCCGTCGTGGGTCATGCCGCGGGAGACCTTGATGCCCGTCTGCTTGACGTCCGCGAACTTGATCGTGTCGTTCGGGAACGCCCACATCGCGTCGGCGAGGTCCTCGCCGACCTTGCCCTTCACGACGTCGAAGGCCGCGGTGAACTCGATGTCGGAGATGTGGTAGCCGCCGAGGTCGACGTGCATCAGCCCGGGGACGAACTCGTCGGGCTTCGCGTCCTTGTAGTACTCGACGCCCTGCAGGAGCGAGTTGGCGCAGTTGCCGACGCCGATGATCGCGACGCGCACCTTGTCCTTCGTGCGGCCGCCGTTCTTGGAGCCGTTCTCGGCCATGGTTTCCTTTCCGTTGGTCATCTGGGGGACGCCGAGCCCGTCCGCGAGCGCGGCGAGGATGACGTCGTTCGCGTTGGCGCCCGAGCGGGCGGCCTCGGCATGGACTTCGTCCTTCAGGTCGTGTGGGACGCGCAGGAGCAGGACCGGGCTGCCTCCCGCTAGCACTTTGCGCCGTCGACCCGTGGGAATGTAGGGAAGGCCGAGTGACTCGGCGAGGATTGCGGCCGCCACGTCGTTCACGTTGGAGCCGCGACGGGCGGTCTCGCGGACGAGAGCCCGTTTCAGGGGGGTTGGCATCCGTACGAGGATGCCGACCCTCTCGGATTTGCTAGCAGCCAAAGTGCTAGCAGCCTACCACGCCCGCGGCGTCCGCTCGGGCTCAGTTCACGACACAGCGGCGATCGCCGGAGAGCAGCTCTCGCTGCGCGGTGTTGGCCTGCTCGTCGCTCGCGGCGTCGTAGGCTCCCGGCGCGGGTCCCTGCCACATCACATCCGGGGTCACACCCGGCCCGATCACGGTCGCGCGGTACTGCCTGCCGCTGCCGACGCCGTGCGGGCCGTGAGGATAGAAGCCGTAGCAGAACGCCCCACGGGGTGCGTGCGTGAGGAAGCTGTTCTCGCGCTTCCACCCGGCGCCGTACGCGGAGCCCAGTGTGTCCAGGAACACGTTCCGGCCGTGCGTGTCGAGCGGCACGCCGAATCGCGTGGAGCGGAAGCCGAAGACACCTTGGCCCTTGAACGTCAGCCTGCCGTAGAGGTGATGGAAGCGGCGGTACGACCAGTCCGTCCAGATCTCGAGAACGGGCAGCGGCCCCGACCAGTGCGAGAGCCGCAACTCCCAGGCCGCGCGCTCGGGCGTCGCGGCGACCCCGTAATTGGGGAGCATCCGCTGCCACGACTGGACGGCCCAGTGAGTCCCGTCAGGCGCGGTGCACGCCGCCACGCGCCACGCGAGGGGTGGGCCCCGGTACGCCTTGCACACGTTGGGGCCGATCCCGCCTCCGACCTGCAGCTGGAAGGCCACCTGTGGCTGGGACCGGCTGGGCGGCCGTGCGTCGACGGCGCCCCAGGCCGCGACGGTCCGCGCCGCGCCTTCGGAGCGGAAGCTCACCAACGCGCGCCCCTGCGCGTCGACCTGCAGGCGGACGCCGGTCGCGTTCCGGCCGATCAGCTCGGACGCCCCGGCGACCGCGGGGAGGACAGCTGCCGTCAGCAGGATGACGGCGACAGCGGCTCCCCACCAAGCTGCGTCGCGCTTCATCCCGATGCTTCCTCCACCGCGGGCGCCTCTCTCCCCCGATCCTGGAAACGAGTGGCCGTCCATTGTGCTACGGCGCGGCGGTGAAGACAATCACCCTCGCCGCGCCGATCCTCGCCGGCGCTGCGTGCCGAAGGAGCCCTACGCGGCCGGCTCGGCGAGCTCGCGCAGCTGGCGGCGCACGAAGAGGATCCGCTGGGCGACGGTGAGCCACGTGAGCGCCGCGAGCGCGTAGATCGGCCACTGGAGGAGGCCCCAGGGGGCGAGGCCGAGGCCGACCGCGATCAGCACGACACGCTCCACGCGCGAACCGAAGCCGACGTCCCCGCGGAGGCCGAGCGCCTCCGCCTTGGCCCGCGTGTAGGAGACGAGGAACGAGCCGATCACCGCTGCGAACGCGGCCACGAGCGCGACCTCGTTGTCGTCGTGCATGAACGAGAGCCCGATCATCGCCAGCATCGCCGCCTCGCCGACGCGGTCGAACGTGGCGTCGAGGAACGCACCGAAGACCGTGCCCTTGCTCGCCGCCCGGGCGAGCGCACCGTCGAGGATGTCGGCAATCGAGCCGATCACGAAGAGCACCCCGCCGAGCCAGAAGAAGAGGTACTCGTTGCGGGTCTCGAAGCCCACGAGCAGCGCTCCCGCGAGGCAGAGGGCGACTCCGGCGAGCGTGAGCATGTCCGGCGTCAGCTTCGTCTTCGCGACGCCGCGCATCGAGCGGCGAAGGATCTCCCGCGCCGCGGCGGTGTACTCCTGCTTGACCCGGTCGAGCTGGCTGACGCGCGGCCCGTCGCCGGGTGCGGTCACGCGGATGCCGAGAGCACGCGAGGAAGTCGTTTGCGGAAGAGGATCGCGGCGGCGATGAGCGCCAGCGCGAAGCCGGCGAGGCAGTCGAGCCAGTAGTGGTTTCCCGTCCCCATCACCGCGAACGTCACCCAGGCGGGCCACGCCAGCCAGAGCGCGCGGGACACCCAGGAGCGGCACACGGACGCCATCACGACCCCGACGATGAGCGCGTCCATCGCGTGGAGGCTCGGCATCGCTGCGTACGGGTTGGCCGCGAACGAGATGAGCCCGCTGTCGTGGTTGACGGAGGCGTACTCGGCGAGCGTGTCCGAGAACCCCCACTCGGGGTACATGCGCGGCGGGGCCGTCGGCATCAGGACGTAGCCCACGAGTCCCAGCAGGTTCGCGGCGATCAGCCAGTTGCGGAACGGCGCGAAGCGCTCGTGGTGCCGGAAGTACACCCAGAGGAGCGCGACGCCGACGACGGCGAACTGCGAGAGCCAGTACGTGTACGACGTCGCGAGGATCAGGAACTGCGACTGCTCGACGAACCCCTGCACCGCTGGCTCGACCAGGGTGTTGAGCTTGTTCTCCGCCTCGATCACGAGCGTCCCGTTCCAGAACGCCTCCGCGATCCCGCGGTCCGCAGCGCCGCGCGCCGCCTGATAGGCGGCGTAGAAACCGAGCCACACCGCGAACTGGAGGGCAAGGTGCGCCCATCCACGCGGCAGCCGGCGTGCCTCCGCGTAGCTCGTCACTCTGGGGCCGATTCTATCCAGTCGACCCGCCGACCCGGTCGAATCACCGTCTGGCACGATCCGTCGAACGAGTCGAAACCCAGGAGGTATGCGGCGTGAGCGGCTTCACGATCAAGCACGACGACGAGCTCGAGCGGGACTACGGCAAGTGGGTGCTGGTGCGCCGCTCGCTCGGCCTCGGGTCGTTCGGGATGAACGCGGTCGAGCTTCGGCCGGGCGACTCGATTCCCGAGCATGACGAGACGGGGCGCGACCACGAGGAGGTGTTCATCGTGCTCGAGGGCAGTCCTACGCTGGTCGTCGACGGTGCCGACCACCCGCTGCGAGCCGGCTCGTTCGCGCGCCTCGACCCGGAGCCCCAGCGGACGGTTCGCAACGACGGCGACTCCGTCGCGCGCGTGCTGATCGTGTCCGCGCCCGTGACGAGCGGCTACGAGCCGCTCGGCTGGGCCTGATCGACTCCGCCCGCCCTGGTGCCCCCTCGGGCAATGCACTCCAGGTCCCTCGCGTGCGATCCGCGGCGCCATGCGTCGTCCTCGGTCGCGCCAATACCTTCTGGTACTGGGGCTCCCTGCGTCCTAGCCTGGCTTGGCCTCGCACGCGAGGAACGAGGTCGCACTACCTGAAGGGGCACCAGCGCATCGCGTTCGCGGCGCCGATCGTCTCGACGTACTGCGCGCGCTCGTAGGCGCGCGGGTTCCCGCACGCGACCTGGCTGAGGCGGCCGCGCGCATCGGCGAGCGTGAGGCCGTTCGCGTCCAGCCAGTCGACGAGGCCGTGCCGCACGTCCCGCATGCGTCCGATGCCCTCCTGGAGGAGTGCCGAGGTCATCATCACGGCGTCCGCGCCGGCGAGGATCGCCTTCACGGCGTCCTGCGACGTATGGACGCCGCCGGTCGCCGCGAGGCTCACGTCGATCCGGCCCCGGAGGATCGCGAGCCACCGAAGTGCGACGCGGAGCTCGTCGGGTCGCGAGAGCTCGAGGCTCGGCGAGACCTCGATCGCCGACACGTCGACGTCGGGCTGGACGAACCGGTTGAAGAGCACGAGGCCGTCGGCGCGCGCGTCGGCGAGGCGATGCGCGACGTTGGCGAACGCCGTGTAGTACGGGGACAGCTTGACCGCGACCGGCACCGTCACCGCGTGTCGCACCGCGTGGACGAGCCGGAGCGTCCGCTCCTCGATGCTCGCGCCCGAGGCGTAGGGGTCGGTCTCGACGGAGTAGACGTTCAGCTCGATCGCATCCGCCCCCGCCTCCTGCAGCAGCTCCGCCGTGCGCGTCCAGCCTCCGGGCGTCGTCCCGTTCAGGCTCGCGACCACCGGCACGTCGAGCTCGCGCTTGGCCTCGCGCACGAGGTCGAGGTAGGAGTCGAGATGGCCGCGGTCGACGGTCGCCATGTACGCCTTCGCCTCCCCGGCCTGCCCCTCCGCGTGCCAGATGGCTTCGGACGACGCGCCGTCGCCGTCGGTCACCTCCTCCTCGAACAGCGAGGGAAGGACGACCGCGCCGGCGCCGTGATCGACGATCGCTCGGAGCGTCTCGAGCTTCCCGGTGAGCGGGGAAGACGAGGCGATCAGGGGGCACTCGAGCGTCAGCCCGAGATACGTGGTGGTGAGGTCCGCGGACATCGCTCCTCCTTCGTCTCGGACGCGACAGGATCGCCCGGGGCCGAGTTCGTGGGCATCCGGGGTAGGCGCCGATCGCCGCTGCGGATTATCCGCCGATGTAGGACATCTCGATGCGCGGGAGCTCCGAGGTCCGCTCGGTGCGGATCTCCGAGTAGCGGTCGGCGCGGCGCGTCCAGACGCCGGCGACCGCTGCCTCGAGCTCCTCGTCCGTCGCGCCCGAGCGCACGAGCGCACGCAGGTCGGTGCCTCGCATTGCGAACAGGCAGGTGTAGAGCTTCCCCTCGGCGGAGATGCGCGCGCGGGTGCAGTCACCGCAGAAGGGCTGCGTGACCGACGCGATCACGCCGATCTCGCCCGTGCCGTCGCGGTACCTGAACCGCTGCGCGACCTCGCCGCGGTAGGCCGACTCGACGGCCTCGAGCGGGAAGACCGCGTCGATCCGCTCGACGATCTCGGCGGCGGGCACGACGTCGTCGAGACGCCAGCCGTTCGTCGTGCCGACGTCCATGTACTCGATGAACCGGAGCGCATGGCCGGTGCCGCGGAAATGGCGGGCCATGTCGACCACGCCTGCGTCGTTGACCCCTCGCTTCACGACCGCGTTCACCTTCACCGGCAGGCCGACCGCCGTCGCGGCGTCGATGCCCTCGAGCACGCGCGAGACCGGGAAGTCGACGTCGTTCATCGACTTGAAGGTCGCGTCGTCGAGCGAGTCGAGGCTCACGTTGATGCGGTCGAGCCCCGCGTCGCGCAGCACCTGCGCCTTCCTCGCGAGGAGCGACGCGTTCGTGGTGAGCGTCAGGTCGAGGCCGTCGATCGTCGCGAGCCGCGCCACGAGGCCCTCGATCTCCTTCCGGAGCAGGGGCTCGCCGCCGGTGAGGCGGATCTTCTCCACTCCGAGCGCGACGAACGCGCGGGCCACCCGCTCGAGCTCCTCGAAGCTCAGGAGCTCCTTCCGGTCCATGAACCGGTAGCCCTGCCCGAAGACCGACTTCGGCATGCAGTAGGCGCAGCGGAAGTTGCAGCGGTCGGTGACCGAGATGCGCAGGTCGCGGATCGGGCGACCGAGCGTGTCGAGCGGGTGCACACCTACAGCGTACGGAAGGTGAGAATCGCGCCGTGCGCGCGCTCGACGTGGTCCTGCCCGAGTTCGACCACAACGAGGTGCACGCGATCGAGCTCGACGCGGACCCGGAGCGGGCGGTCGCCTCGTTCCTCGCCGCGCCGGCGGCGCCGGGGCTGGTCGTGCGGATGCTGTTCCGGCTGCGCGGTGTTCGCACGAGGCCGACGATCGAGGACCTGTTGACGGGGATCGGCTTCTCGCTCCTCAGCCGCACGCCGACCGAGGTCGTCGTCGGGGGCGCGGGACGGCCATGGACGGCGCGCGGCGGGATCCATGCGTTCGCGGACGCGGGCCCGGGCGAGGTACGGGTCGCCGTCGACGTTCGCGCGACGCCGCTCGAAAAGGGTCGCTGCGTGCTGTCGACCGAGACGCGGGTCCAGGGGGTCGACGACGCGGCGCGCGGGGCGTTTCGGAGGTACTGGCGTGTCGTCGGCCCGTTCTCGGGGCTCATCCGACGGCGATGGCTACGCGCCGCACGGGCGATCGCGCAGCAGGACCGCCGTCGCGGGGTGCGCCGAGCACCTCGGGCGCCCGGATAGCGTTGCCCGATGTCGCGACGGGCCCCGATCCTCGCGCTCGTCGCCGTCACGGCAATCTGGGGCTACACGTTCGTCCCGGTGCAGGAGGCCCTGGCGGTCTACCCGCTCTTCGCGTTCCTCGCCCTCCGGTTCGCGATCTCGACCGCCGCGCTGGCCCCATTCGCCTGGGGGTCCCTTCGAGAGCTCCCCCGGGCAGGTTGGATGGCGGGGCTCGGTGCGGGGTCGCTGCTCGCGGCTGCGTACGGGCTGCAGACCGCGGGCCTCGAGCTGACGACCGTCACGAGCACCGGCTTCATCACCGGGCTCTACGTCGTCTTCACGCCGCTCCTCGCGCTCGCGGCGTTCCGCACGCCCGTGCCGGCCCCCGTCTGGGTCGGGGTCGTGCTCGCCGTGGCCGGGCTCCTGCTCCTGAGCGGGGCCCCTGGAGGGTCGTGGCTCGGGAACATGCTCGTCCTCGGGAACGCCGTCGCGCAGTCGCTCCAGATCGTCGCGATGGAGCGGTTCGCACCGCGCTACGACCCTCGGGCGCTGACGTTCCTCCAGATGAGCGTCGCGTTCGCCGGGTTCGCGGTGTTCGCCGTCGCGGCGGGCCAGGTCGAGGCCCCTCCCGATGCGCAGACCTGGTACGCGCTGGTCGTCACGGGGGTCTTCGCAGGCGCGCTCGGGTACCTCGTGGCCACCTGGGTGCAGTCGCGGACGACCGCGGCGCGGGCCGCGCTCGTGTTCACGCTGGAAGCGCCGTTCGCGGCGCTCTTCGGCGTGCTGCTCCTCTCCGAGCATCTCGGCTGGGCGGGCTGGGCCGGTTGCGCCGTGATGCTCACCGGGATCCTCCTCGCCGAGCCGGCCGCGGCCGCAGCCCTCCGGCGGCTCGTCCCGACACGCGGGGTGAGGTAGGTGGACGCGGTTCTCCTCGCGCTCGCCTCCGCGGCGCTGTTCGGAGCGATGCCCGTCGCAGTGCGCTTCGCGCTCGTCCCGCCCGTCGTGCCCGCCGCGATCGGCGCACTCGTCATGCAGGTCGCGACGTTCGCCGTCCTGTGTGTCGCCGCCGCGATCCAGGGAGGCGTCACCCTCGACGGCGTGGCGCCCTTCGTGCTCGCCGGCGCGATCGCGCCCGGGCTCTCGAACCTCTTCATCACGGTGGGGATCCGCGAGGCCGGATCCTCCCGGGCATCCGTCGCCTTCGGCATGGCGCCGCTGTTCGCGGTGACCATCGCCGTGCTCGTCTTCGACGAGCGGCCCGGAACGGCCGTGGTGCTCGGCGCGCTGTTGATCGTGTGCGGCGGCGTCGCGCTCGCGCTCGAGCCGGACCGGCCCGCGTCATGTCCGCCGGATCGGAATCGCGGCGGCGCTGGTCGGCGCGGCGCTGTTCGCGTTGCGCGACAACCTCGTCCGCGACCAGTCGCTCGAGACGGAAGTCCCGTCGATGACCGCCGGAGCGGTCGATGCTGGCCTCGAGCCTCGTCGTGACGTCCTCGTTCGTGCTTGCCCGGAGGCATCGTGTCGTCTGGCCGGCGCGCGTGGTCGCCCGATGGCTGCTGCCGGGCGCCTTTGTCGGGCTCTCGTACGTCGCGCTCTTCGAGGCCTTCTACCGGGGCACCGTGTCGGTGGTCGCCCCGATCGTCGCGACGGAGTCGCTGTTCGGCGTGGTGTTCTCGGCGATCCTGCTCCACCGGACCGAGCGGGTCGGCCCGCGCCTCGTGCTGGGCGCCGCCCTCGTCGTTGCGGGCGGCGCCCTGATTGCGGTGTTTCGCTAGCGGGTCAGCGGACGCGGTTGAAGTGGTGCTGCCGGACGTAGCGCGCGACCTTCCTGCCGATCACCGCGCCCTGGACGTCGGCCGTGCGGAAGTGGATGCCGCCCCAGACACGGGCGTCGACGACCTCCTGGAGTGCCTCCGAGAACCTGTCGAAGTGCCGGGTCTCCCTCGGGATCTCCGACGGGGAAACGGCCCGAGTGCATGTCGAAGCCGATCTTGTCGGTGCCGAAGAACTCCCTGAGCGTGTTGAAGACGGAGCCGCTGACGCAGCCGTGTCCCGACGGATGGTCGGGGAACGGCGGCGTCCCGAGCGGCGGCGTCGTGGGAGTGGACGGGTGGAACAGCGGCTCCCAGCTCGGGTCCGCCACCGTGTCCGGGTTGCCGTCGTTCGCCGCCTCCTGGATCGCGGCCCGTGGGCGCCAGAAGTGCCAGTACCACTTGTCGTTCCAGCAGCTGATCGCGCTGTCGGCCGCGGCGAGGTTCACCATCGCCAGGAGGCGCGCCTCGTCGACGACGTCGAGCTGCCGGGCCGCCGAGAGCTCGCGGGTGAGCCGGTTGTAGAGCACAGCAGGCGGGAACTGCCAGAAGATCGCCGCCGCCGTCTGATCCGCGGTTCTCGTCGTGCTGTTCAGAGCGCCGAGCGTCTTCACCTCGTCGAACTCCCTCGCGTACTTCTTGCTCGTGAGGGCGTTGGGGCCCTTCGAGCGGAACTGCGAGGGGCTCTCGATGAGGAACGGCTTCGCGTCCCCGACCGAGGCGTCCGGGTCGAGCGCCGTCGGCGTCACCGGCCTCCAGTCGCCGGGGTCGGGGCCGATCACGAGGCTGAAGTCGAACGGGTCGAAGTACCCGTCGTTCTCACGGGCGGCCAGCATGGCCGCGGCGGCCGCCTCGCCGGCGCGGACGCCTTCCTGCTCGACGAGCCCGTCGGGAACGCCGTCGAGAGTTGCCTGGTACGCCGTGTCGAGGCCGGCAACCTGCGACGACGCCACGAGCTCGACGAGGACGTGGTGGGCTGCCGTGGCGATGGCCGCGTCGGCCGACGCCCATGGCTGTACAGCGAGTGCCTTGACATTCAGGAGATACGGCTGGTGGCCGCGGTCGATTGCGTTGACGGCGTCGTAGACGGCGCCCTGCACCATCGCGATTCCCCGCGTCTGGCCGTGGGCGGTCGGCCTGCAGCGTGATCGCATGGTTCTGCGCGATCACGTTCCAGTCGTTGAGAACGTCGGCCTGCGCGACTGCGGGCGCCGCGAGTGCGACAGCGGTGACGGCGCACGCGAGGAGCGCGCGCCGGGTGTGGCGGAACATGGTGCCTCCTTGGTTCGGTGGCACCAAGATCCGCCGCCACACGCGGTGCGTCCATTCGATGTGCGACGCAGGTTGTGTAACGGATGCGACGTATCGGCACGTCACGAAAGGTCGTCGACGTCGGCCGCCGCCGCCGGCCACCTTGCGAGCTGATCTGATATTCTCGGACTGAGATTTTCACCCTGATAAGGCTCAAGGGAAGGAGCACCACTCAATGGCCAAGACCATCGGCATCGACCTGGGTACGACCAACTCCTGTATGGCCGTGCTCGAGGGCGGCGAGCCCACCGTGATCCCGAACGCCGAGGGCGGCCGCACGACGCCGTCCGTCGTCGCGTTCACCAAGGACGGCCAGCGGCTCGTCGGCGCACCCGCACGACGGCAGCAGGTGACGAACCCCGAGAACACGATCTTCTCGATCAAGCGCTTCATGGGGCGCAAGTGGGACGAGGTCTCCGAGGAGATGACGATCGTCCCGTACGCGGTCGAGCAGGGCGAGAACGGCGACGCGCGGGTCCCGGTCGAGGGCAAGCAGTACGCCCCGCCCGAGATCAGCGCGATGATCCTCCAGAAGCTGCGGGCGGATGCCGAGGCGTTCCTCGGCGAGCCGGTCACCGACGCCGTGGTCACCGTGCCCGCCTACTTCAACAACGCGCAGCGCGAGGCGACCAAGGACGCCGGCAAGATCGCCGGCCTCAACGTCCTGCGGATCGTCAACGAGCCGACCGCGGCCGCGCTGGCCTACGGCCTCGACAAGGAGAACACCGACCAGGTGATCCTCGTCTTCGACCTCGGCGGCGGGACGTTCGACGTCTCCGTGCTCGAGCTCGGCGACGGCGTGTTCGAGGTCAAGTCGACGAACGGGGACAACCACCTCGGCGGCGACAACTTCGACAAGGCGATCGTCGACTGGATGGCCGCCGAGTTCAAGAAGGACCAGGGCATCGACCTGTCGCAGGACAAGATGGCGCTCCAGCGGCTGTACGAGGCCGCCGAGAAGGCGAAGATCGAGCTGTCGTCGACGATGACGACGCAGATCAACCTGCCGTTCATCACCGCCACCCCGGAAGGCCCGAAGCACCTCGACCTGCAGCTGACGCGGGCGAAGCTCCAGGAGCTGACCCACGACCTGCTCGAGCGGACCGTCGGCCCGACGAAGCAGGCACTGAAGGACGCCGGTCTCGAGGCCTCGGCGATCGACCACGTGATCCTCGTCGGCGGCATGACCCGCATGCCCGCCGTGCAGGAGAAGGTCAAGGAGCTGATCGGCAAGGAGCCGCACAAGGGCGTCAACCCGGATGAGGTCGTCGCCGTCGGCGCCGCCATCCAGGCGGGCGTGCTGAAGGGCGACGTCAAGGACGTCCTCCTGCTCGACGTCACCCCGCTCTCCCTCGGGATCGAGACGAAGGGCGGCGTGATGACGAAGCTGATCGAGCGGAACACGACGATCCCGACCCGCAAGGCAGAGACGTTCTCGACCGCGGAGGACAACCAGCCTTCGGTCGAGATCCACGTCCTGCAGGGCGAGTCCGAGATGGCGACGTTCAACAAGACGCTGGGCAAGTTCCAGCTCGTCGGGATCCCCCCGGCGCCGCGCGGGATGCCGCAGGTCGAGGTCTCGTTCGACATCGACGCGAACGGGATCATCCACGTCACCGCCAAGGACCTCGGCACCGGGAACGAGCAGCAGATCCGGATCGAGGGCGGCTCCGGCCTGTCGGAGGACGAGGTCTCGCGCATGGTGACGGAGGCCGAGTCCCACGCCGAGGAGGCCCACCGGCTGCGCGAGCTCGCAGACGCGAAGAACACCGCCGAGCAGCTCGCCTACCAGACCGAGAAGGCGCTGGCCGAGCATCGAGAGAAGCTCGACGCATCGGACGCCGGCACGATCGAGGGGCGGGTCATGGAGCTCCGGCAGGCGCTCGAGACGAACGACCTCGCCGAGATCAACGCGAAGGCCCAGGCGCTCGACCAGGCTGCGCAGCCGCTCGCCCAGGCGGTCTACGCACAGGCGAGCCAGCAGGCCGGAACGTCCACGCCCGGCGGCGACGGCGGCGCCGGTGCAGACGACGAGGTCGTCGAGGACGCCGACTACGAGGTGATCGACGAGGACGAGGCGGCGAAGACGTCGTGAGCGACGAGCGTCCCGAGACCGTCGACGTCGAGGAGGGCGGGGGCGTGGAGCCCCTTCCCTCCGACGGCGCGTCCGCGGACGCGGTCGAGCGCGAGCTCTCGACGCTCGAGCTCGACGCCCAGGAGCTGCTCGCGCGGCTCCAGGACGCCGAGCGGCAGCGCGAGAAGCTCCTCGACGACCTGCGCCGCGTGGCGGCCGACTTCGACAACTACCGCAAGCGCGTCGCGCGCGAGCAGATGCAGGTCCTGGCCCGCTCCGGAGAGAGGGTGGTGGCCAAGCTTCTGCCCGTGCTCGACGACCTCGAGCGTGCGCTCGACGCAGCCGAGCACCACGAGGAGGCGAAGGTGCTGGACGGGGTCCGCATGACGAGGGACGCGCTCGCCGGGGTGCTCGCCTCCGAGGGCGTCGAGGAGATCTCGGCCGACGGGCCGTTCGACCCGCACGTGCACGAGGCGCTGATGACGCAGCCCGCGGAGGGGGTGGAGCCCGGCCACGTCGCGCAGGTCGTCCAGCGCGGCTACCGGATCGGGGACGTCGTGCTGCGGCCGGCCCGCGTCGTGGTGGCCGAGGAGTAGGCACGGTGGCACCCCGCGACCCGTACGACGTCCTCGGCGTCTCCAAGAGCGCGAGCGACGACGAGATCAAGAAGGCGTACCGGAAGCTCGCCCGGGAGCTCCATCCGGACCGGAACCCGGACGACGCGTCGGCCGAGGAGCGGTTCAAGGACATCCAGGCCGCGTACGACATCCTCTCGGACCCCGAGAAGCGTCAGGCCTACGACCGCTTCGGGGCGGCCGGCCCCGCCGGGCAGGGCTTCGGCCCCGAAGGCGCCCGCTGGGAGAACGTCGACCTCGGCGACCTTTCCGACATCCTCGGCAGCTTCGGCTCGTTCTTCGGCCGCGGGCAGCAGCGCGCCTCGCGAACGCGGCCCGAGCGAGGCGCCGACCTGGAGTCCCGCGTCAGGATCTCGTTCGAGGACGCCCTGGGGGGCGTCCAGATCCGCGTGCCGGTCGAGGTGCAGACCGCCTGCCACGTCTGCGGCGGCTCGGGCGCCGAGCCCGGGACCGCACCCCGGACGTGCCCCGACTGCCAGGGCTCCGGCGTGATCTCGGACAGCCAGGGCCTGTTCGCGCTCTCGCATCCCTGCCCGCGGTGTCGCGGCAACGGGGTGATCGTCGAGAAGCCCTGCCAGAACTGCCGCGGCACAGGGCGCGAGCGTGTCACGCGCCGCTACCAGGTGAAGGTGCCCGCCGGTGCCAAGGACGGCACGCGGATCAGGCTCAAGGGCAAGGGCGAGCCGGGTGGCGCGGGCGGTCCTCCGGGCGACCTGTTCGTCCGGGTGGAGGTCGAGCCGTCGCCTCTCTACGAGCGGCGGGGCTCCGACCTCGTGCTCGAGGTGCCGGTGACGTACCCGGAGGCGGCGCTCGGCGCGAGCGTCGAGATCCCGACACCCGACGGGCCGGTGGCGCTCAAGGTGCCGTCCGGTTCGGAGAGCGGCAAGCTGCTGCGCGTCAAGGGCCGCGGCGCGCCCAAGCTCAACGGCGGCGGCAGGGGAGACCTGCTCGCGCGCCTCGTCGTGACCGTCCCGAAGAAGCTGACGAAGGCGGAGAAGGAAGCGCTGGAGGCGTACCGGAGCGCCTCGCGCGAGCAGCCGCGGCAGCATCTCGCGAGGAGCTGAGGGAGGACGGGAGATGCCGGACGGGGGCCGCTACATGATCTCGATCGCCGCGCAGCTCGCCGGGCTCCACCCGCAGACGCTGCGGATGTACGAGGCACGCGGCCTCGTCCGTCCCGCGCGCACGCCGGGCGGGACGCGGCTCTACTCGGAGGGTGACGTCGAGCGCCTCCGGCTCATCCAGCGCCTGACGACCGAGCTCGGGCTGAACCTCGCGGGGGTCGCGCACGTTCTCCGGCTGGAGGACGAGCTCCGCCGTCTGCGTGCGCGCATGGGGCAGCTCGAGCGCGAGCTCCGCGACGAGATCGAGCACACGCACAGGCAATACCGGCGGGAGGTCGTGCTGTACGAGAAGCCGCAGCCTCCGGCCACCCGAACCCGAGGAGAACGATGGACTTCGAGAAGCTGACGATCAAGAGCGGAGAGGCCGTCGCGGGCGCGCAGGAGCTCGCCCGGCGCGCCGGCAACCCCGAGCTCACCCCCGACCACCTGACCCTTGCCCTGCTCGACCAGGAGCTGCCTCGGACGCTGGTGGACCGCTCCGGAGGGAACCCCGCCGCCCTGAGAGCAGAGGCAGAGGCCCGGATCGGCCAGCAGCCGGCCGTGTCCGGCGGGAGCGCCCAGCCCCAGGCGTCCGCTGCCTTCCGGCGCGTCCTGGACCGCGCGTTCGAGGAAGCGACCACCCTCGGTGACGACTTCGTGTCGGTCGAGCACCTGCTGCTCGCGCTCGAAGTCGTCCCACGCGACGCATTGCTCGCCGCGCTCCAGCAGGTGCGCGGCGGCCAGCGCGTGACGTCGCAGGACCCCGAGGGCTCCTACCAGGCACTCGAGAAGTACGGCCGCGACCTGACCGCGCTTGCGGAGCAGGGCAAGCTCGACCCGGTCATCGGCCGCGACGAGGAGATCCGCCGCACCATCCAGGTGCTCTCGCGGCGCACCAAGAACAACCCCGTGCTGATCGGAGAGCCCGGAGTGGGGAAGACCGCGATCGCGGAGGGGCTCGCGCAGCGGATCGTCGCGGGCGACGTGCCCGAGGGCCTGAAGGGCAAGCGGGTCTGGGCGCTCGACGTCGGCGCGCTCGTCGCCGGCGCGAAGTACCGCGGCGAGTTCGAGGAGCGGCTGAAGGCCGTGCTCGCCGAGATCACGGCGAGCGAGGGCGAGATCATCCTCTTCATCGACGAGCTGCACACGATCGTCGGCGCGGGGGCCGCCGAGGGAGCCGTCTCGGCGGGAAACCTGCTCAAGCCGATGCTTGCGCGAGGCGAGCTGCGCGCGGTCGGAGCGACGACGCTCGACGAGTACCGCACCCACATCGAGAAGGACGCGGCCCTCGAGCGGCGCTTCCAGCCGGTCTTCGTCGGCGAGCCGTCCGTGGCGGACACGATCGGGATCCTCCGCGGGCTGAAGGAGCGCTACGAGGCGCACCACGGCGTGCGGATCCGCGACGCGGCTCTCGTCGGCGCCGCGGTGCTGTCCGACCGCTACATCTCCGACCGATTCCTGCCCGACAAGGCGATCGACCTCGTCGACGAGGCGGCCTCGCGCCTGCGCATGGAGATCGACTCCTCGCCCGTCGAGCTCGACGAGGCCGAACGGCGTGTGACGCAGCTCGAGATCGAGCTCCAGGCGATGGCGAAGGAGTCGTCGGAGAGGCGCGAGCCGATCGAGAAGGAACTGGCCGAGGCCAAGGCGCGCCGCGACGAGCTGGCCGCACGGTGGGCGGGCGAGAAGGACGTCCTCGTCCGCGTGAGCGAGCTCACACGGTCTATCGACGAGCTGCGAACCGAAGCGGAGCGTGCCGAGCGCCAGGGCGACCTCGCCCGTGTCGCGGAGATCCGCTACGGCTTGATCCCGGAGGCCGAGAAGGAGCTTGCGTCCAGGGCGGAGCCCGAGGCTCCGCCCATGGTCAAGGAGGAGGTCGACGAGGACGACATCGCCGCGGTCGTCGCGCAGTGGACCGGCATCCCGACCGACCGCCTGCTCGAGGGCGAGGTGGAGAAGCTCGTCCACATGGAGGAGCGGCTGCACGAGCGCGTCGTCGGGCAGGACGCCGCGATCGAGGCCGTCTCGAACGCGCTCCGCCGCGCACGCTCCGGCCTGCAGGACCCGAACCGGCCGATCGGCTCGTTCGTCTTCCTCGGGCCCGACAGGGGTGGGGAAGACCGAGCTCGCGAAGGCGCTCGCCGAGTTCATGTTCGACGACGAGCGCGCGATCGTGCGGCTGGACATGTCCGAGTACCAGGAGAAGCACACGGTCTCGCGCCTCGTGGGGGCTCCGCCCGGCTACATCGGGTACGAGGAGGGCGGGCAGCTGACCGAGGCGGTCAGGCGCCGTCCCTACTCCGTGATCCTGCTCGACGAGATCGAGAAGGCGCACGCCGAGGTGTTCGACGTGCTCCTCCAGCTGCTCGACGACGGCCGGCTGACGGACGGCCACGGCCGTACGGTCGACTTCCGAAACACCGTCGTGATCATGACGTCGAACATCCGCTCGGCCGACGACCTGGCCGACAGCTTCCGTCCGGAGTTCCTGAATCGGATCGACGAGATCGTGGTGTTCGAGGCGCTCGACGCGCGAGCAGCTCGCCTCGATCGTCCAGAAGCAGCTCGCGCGGCTGAACGAGCGGCTCGCCGAGCGCGGCCTCTCGCTCGAGCTGACCGACGGCGCGCGGGAGCTGATCGCGGAGGCCGGGCTGGGATCCCGCCTACGGCGCGCGTCCGCTGAAGCGGGCGATCCAGCGGCTGCTCGAGAACCCGCTCGCGCTTCGCCTGCTCGAGGGCGAGTTCTCGGAAGGCGACGTGATCCGCGCGTACGCGGAGCTCGGCGAGATCAGGTTCGCGCGCGCCGATGAGGCGGGTGCCGAGGAGACCGTCGAGGCGGCCGTCGGGGTCGAGCGCTGACGGACGTCGATCATCTTCCTGCAGCCGCCGCGACGACCAGCGCCGCTCGAGGTCGATGTCCTCTCGAGCGCTCTCCCCCTCTCGGTTCGACGCGATGACGCATCTGCGTCGACCAGCGTGGCGCCGGGCGACTGCCCGGCGCCACGCTTCCCCCGGCGGCTGCCCGGTCTCAGGCGAGCACGAGTGAAAGGTCGTCCGCGCCGGCGAGCTTGTAGTTGTTCCCGCTCGCGAAGGTCACCACGATCGTGACCTGGGTGGCGCCTCGCGGAACGGTGCCCTTCCGGCTGCGGAACGCCATGTCCGTGCCCGAGATCGTCGTGTCGTTCCCGATCCGGAGTCGTGCCAGCACGGTGCCGCCCGTGTCGGCGAACTCCGCCCGCACCTGAGTCATGTTCGCGGTCGGCCCGGTTCCGTAGTTGCCGAGCCAGCCGCCGAGCGTCACCTTGCGACCCGACGCCGCCGCAGGCAGCTTGATCGTCTGCTTGCCGATCGTGGCCTTCGCGGAGACGGCCTCGGTGGTCGTGCCGCCGAAGAAGTAGTTCTTCCCCCGCCTGGGCGAGCCCTTCGACGTCTTCGCGAACCACCCGTTGGGGAACGTGTACGACGCGGCGCCGAACTGGCCCGCCTCGCTCGTCCAGCCCGGAACTGCGCCGTACGCCCCGACGGCGGTGATCCCGGCGCCGGCCTCGGCGCCCGGGTTCTTGATGAGGTTCTTGCCGCAGAATCCGCACGCCGCGCCCGGCGCCGCGGTGGCAGTCGTCACGAGCACCGCGGCGACGAGCAACAGCGCGGCGCCGAGGGCCGTTCCCATACGGGTGCGCGTCTTCCGTTCCATCTGTGTCCTCCTCGTGGTGGCATCGCTCGAGCACGGCACGCGCGGATCGTCGGAGAGGTCGGTATAGCGGCGGTATAGGGTCGTCATGCGAGATCCCCGCGGATCGTCGCCATGGCGTTCAACTCGCGGAGCATCGTCGGCGCCAGCGCTGCCACATCGTCGTGACGGCGAGTGCGAAACCGTTCCCAGTCCTCGCGCGAGGCCCAGATGTCGATGATCCGGAAGCCTTCGTCGGTCGGCCCGGCGACATGGAGGAGCAGACCGCTCGGCACGGTGTTCGCGAGCGCCGCTCCCAGCGGCTCGTAGTGCTCCCAGCTCGCCGGGACGTCGTGTACCACTGCGTACGTCATGTCGCACGCAAGAGTGCGGCGGGCCGGTATAGGGCTGGTATAGGCGGTGCGGGGTCGCCAGAATGCGCCGGTGCGCACGGAGCTGCGGGTGCTCGGTCCAGTGGAGCTCGTGGGCGAAGGCGGGGTCGTCTCCCTGTCCGGGCAGAAGCACCGCTCACTCCTGGCCGCGCTTGCCCTGGCCGGGGGGCGCGCCTGCTCGGCCGACGCGCTCGTCGACGCCCTGTGGGGTGAGACGCCTCCGCCGTCCGCGGCGAAGCTGCTCCAGGTCTACGTCTCTCAGCTGCGCAAGGCCCTCCCGGAGGGTCTTGCCGTCGTGACCCGGTCCGCCGGGTATGCCCTCGACCTGGATGGCGCGTCGCTCGACTCGGCCCGGTTCGAGCGACTCCTCGACGAGGCGGGCGATGCGCTCGAGGCCGCCAACCCGGCGCTCGCCGCCTCACTCGCCGAGCAGGCGCTCCGCCTGTGGCGCGGACCGGCCTTCGCGGACGTGGCGTACGAGGACTTCGCCCACGGCGAGGCGGGGCGGCTCGAGGAGCTCCGGCTCGTCGCCTGCGAGACGCGGCTCGACGCCAAGCTCCGCCTTGGCGCGCATGCCGAGGTTCTGGGGGAGATCGTCGCGCTGGCCGACGAGCATCCGCTCCGGGAGCGGGTACAGGGGCTCGCGATGCTGGCGCTCTATCGGTCGGGTCGTCAGGTGGACGCGCTCGAGCGCTACGCGACCCTCAGGCGCCATCTCGACGAGGAGCTCGGGCTGGAGCCCGGCCCGCGGCTGCGCGAGCTGCAACGGGCGATCCTCCGGCACGACGCCGGCCTCGAGCTCGCCTCGGCGCTGGACACCGGCGTGGGCTCGCTGCCGGTTCCTCCGAATCCGCTCGTCGGCCGCGTCCGCGAGCTCGAGCTGCTCGAGCCGCTGCTCGCAGGTCGAGAGGCGCGGCTGCTCGTGCTCACCGGCGCCGGCGGCAGCGGCAAGACCCGCCTCGCGCTCGAGGCGGCCCGCAGGGCGGCGCCCTCCTTTGCGAACGGGGCCGTGCTCGTCGAGCTCGCACCGCTTCGGGACCCCGAGCTCGTGGCCCCGACGATCGGGCAGGCGCTCGGCCTCGCGGAGGTCGCCGGCGAAGCGGCGATCGACACGCTCGCGGACGCGCTCCACGGGCGGGAGCTGCTGCTCGTGCTGGACAACGCCGAGCATGTGCGGCAGGCGGCCCCGCGGTACGCGGAGCTCGTCGCGCGCGCTCCACGCCTGACGCTGCTCGTGACGAGTCGCGCGGTGCTCCACGTCACGGGCGAGCGCGTCTTTCCCGTGGCGCCGCTGGACACTGCTGCCGCGATCGAGCTCTTCGACCAGCGGGCCAGGGCACGACAGCCGGACTTCGAGCTGACGGACGCGAACCAATCGGAGATTCGCGAGATCTGCCTGAAGGTCGACTGCCTTCCGCTCGCCGTCGAGCTCGCCGCTGCGCGGATGCGCGTGCTCACGCCCGAGATGGTGCTCGAGCGGTTGACGGAGCGGGTCAGCTTCCTGGCGGGCGGCCCGCGTGACGTCCCCGCCCGGCAGCAGACACTGCGCGAGACCCTCGACTGGAGCTACGGCCTGCTGACGGACGAGGAGCGCGAGCTACTCGCACGGCTGTCCGCCTTCCGTGGCGGGGCGACGCTCGAGGCCGTCGCGACGGTCTGCGTCGACGGCGACGAGGGCCGCGCCCTGGAGCTCGTGGAGGGCCTTGCAGACGCCTCTCTCCTCCTGGTTCGGCGACCGGAGGGCGAGGCGAGGTACGGCCTGCTCGAGACGGTTCGCCAGTACGCCGCCGAGCGTCTGGAGGAGCTCGGCGCAGAGGGGTCGAGGCGACGGCATGCCGAGTGGTTCCTCGCGCTCGCCGAGCGCGCCGAGCCCGAGCTGAGCGGAGAGCGCCAGACCCAGTGGTTCTCGCGCCTCGAGCTCGAGCACGACAACGCACGCGCGGCGCTCGCATTCTTCCTGCAGGCGAGTGAAGGCGAGCGCGCGCTGAGGCTGACGGTCGCACTGAGCCGGTTCTGGTACGTCCGCGGGCATCTGGGCGAGGCGAGGCGGTACCTCGAGGCTGTGCTCCCGTCGGCGACCGACCAGGATCCGCTGCTCCTGCGGAGGGCGCAAACGGCCGGGGCGTCCATCGCGCTGCTCCAGGGTGACTACAAGGCCTCGACGGTGTTCGCCGAGGGCGCGCTCGCCTCCGCACGGCGCGCGGGCGAGCCGCGGTTCGTCGCCAACGCGCTCAGCAACCTGGGCGCGATCGTGCTCGCTGCGGGTGACGAGCAGCGGGCCGAGGTCGTGCTCGAGGAAGCGGTGACGCTCGCACACGACGTCGGGGACGAGCGGATCACGGCGCTTGCGCTCAACAATCTCGGTGATCTGGCGCTGGCGACGGGCGACTACGCGCGGGCGCGGCCGCTCTTCGAGGAGAGCCTGGACATCCTGCGCGCGCGAGGCGACACGGCGAACATCGCGCGGTCGCTCTTCAATCGCGGTGCGGTCGATCTCATGCTGGGCGACCACTCCGCGGCGGCCGCGCGTTTCCGCGAGGGGCTCGCGCTGGCGAGCGACACGGACGACAAGGAGGATCTCGCGTGGTGCCTGGAAGGGCTCGCTGCCGTGGCGGTGCGAGAGCGAAACGGAGAGAGAGCGTCCGTCCTGCTCGGCGCGGCCGGCGGCCTGTTGGCCCAGATGGGCGCCGACTTCAAGCCGTTCGAGCGACAACTCCACGAGGCGACGCAGAGGGAGGCGGAGACGTTGTGCGGGCCTGTGGAGCACACCGCTGCCCGCGAGCGAGGGTCAGCGATGGTTCTCGCCGAGGCGGTCGACTACGCGCTCGGGGCCGGCCCCCTCTCGGCGCCCGGCCGTTGACCCCGCGCGCTTCAGAGCCGGTCGAAGACCGGGGCGGAGCCGAACGTGCCGCGCAGCGTCCCGTCCCACGCCTCGAGGCGGCGCGGACGCCGATCGGCTCGGAGGACGGCACACAGCGCGTCGGCGTCCGCCGGCCGCTCGCGTCGGATCACCATCACGTTCAGCCGAGGTCGCGGAGCTCGTCCTCGATCCGCTCGAGCATGCGCTCGATCGCGTCGAGCGCGTCGGCGAGCCCCTCCCGGGCATCGCCGAGCGCCTCGTCCACCTTCGGCTCGAGCTCGTCCCGTGCCTGCTGGAGCTCGTCGCGTGCCTGTTCCAGCTCCTCGCGGGTCGAATCCTCGACGTCGTCGATCGCGCGGCGGACGTCCTCCAGCGACTCCTCGACATCGGCGGACACCTCGTCGCGAATCTCGTCGACCTTGCTCTCGAGGTCTGCACGCGCCTCGTCGAGGCGTGCCTCGGCTTCCGTGCGGGCGGACTCGACCGCCTCGGAGATGTCGTCGTCCCCACCGCAGCCTGCGGCGCCGACGAGCGCCAGGCCCGCGAGAGCGGCGACGATCGCGCGGCGGCTCATGCCGACACGGTAACGAGAACGAGGCAGCCCGCCGTCTGCGTCAGTCGTGACACAGCCTGCGTCGCACGTGCGAGCGACGCGCGCGTCCGCTCCTCGTAGCGTCGAGGCACCCGATCTGGGCAGGGCGGTCACCAGGAAGGGAGCATGGTCATGGCCATCAGAGGCAAGCGTATCGCCGCATCACTGGCGGTCTCGGTCACCATCGGCGCGTCGGTCGCGCCGACGGGAGGGGCCCGAATTCCGGAGGCCGACTGGGGCGCGTCGGCGCCCGCCTACCAAGCAGCCGTCGCGATCCCGGACGCCTTCGAACGTGCGGTGAAGCGGCGCCTGCACGTGCCTCGCGCCGGCGTGACCGTGCTCGACGCCTTCGAACGTGCGGTGCAGCGGCGGATGACCGAGGTCGCGTCGACGGCTCGAGGTGCGTCCGGCCGGTAGCCGCAGCACGGAGCCGGAGGCGATGTCGGTCACGCAGCGGCCCGATCGGCCGGGCTGGAGGTCGAGTGGCGCCGCCGTCGGCCGCGTAGGATCCCCGCGGCCCCGACCCGTCCCGGACCCGTGCCCCACATCCTCATCGTCGCTGCGACCGATCGCGAGCTCTGCGGGCACGACGGGCTCGTCTGCGGCGTGGGGCCCGTCGAGGCCGCGGCGTCGACGGCGAGGGCGCTGGCGCTCAGGCCGTTCGCCGCCGTGCTCCATGTGGGGCTCGCGGGGGGCCGCGGAATCGCATCGGGCACCCTCGTCGTCGGCACCGAGGCCGTCTACTGCGACCTCTCCGCCGAGTGGCCGCTGATCGAGCGCGCCGCGGGGGACGACCACCTCGTCGGCGCCGCCCAGGAGGCAGTTCCGGGGTCGATCGCACTCCCGATCCACACGTCCGCCGCGGTCGGCGGCGCGCGCGACGCCGTCTCGGAAGGGCCGTTGGTCGAGGGAATGGAGGGCTTCGGCGTGCTGCGCGCGGCCGCGCTCGCAGCCGTCCCGGCGGTCGAGGTCAGGGCGATCTCGAACGAGCTCGACGAGCACGATCGAGCGCGCTGGGGCATCCCGCAGGCCCTGGCGGTGCTCGAGGGTGCGATTCCAGCTGTGCTGGCTGCTCTCGGGCGAGTCGTGGCCTGACCTCGGGGTCGCTGGGTATCGGTCGGACTCTTCGCGGCGTCTACGGTTCGCGCGTGGGACGTCCGCGCTACGCGTCGAAGCGTGAGCCGATCCCGCCGCCGCTGCCTCCCGAGTCGCGCACGGTGGGGCAGGTCGTTGCGGAGGCGATCAAGCTCTACCAGGACAACATCGCGGCTGCGCTCGCGCTCGGGCTCCCGGTCGCGATCGCCGACCAGCTGATCGTCGATCGCTCGCTGGGCGCCCGGATCGCCGTGCTGGTCGCGGCCTCGCCCGCCTTCAGCCTCGCCTACGCAGCCGCCTCGGCCATCCGCCAGGGGAGCCGGCCGCCGCTCGCGACCTGGCTCGTCGCGGTCGTGGTCGGCACGATCACGTTCCTCCCGGCCGCCTTCCTGTTCGGGTGGTTCGCGATCGCCGCGATCCTCTGGCTCGGCCTCGCGGGGCATGCCGTCCCGGCGATCATGGCCGAGCGGCTCGGGCCCCTCGCCGCGCTCCGGCGGACGGTGCAACTCGGGCGCGCCGACTACATCCACGCCGCGGGCTCGTTCGCGACGCTCGCGCTCCTCTTCGGGCTGACGAGGCTCGCGATGGGGCTCCTGCTCTCGAGCCAGGCGGACGCGACGGTGCGGGTGTCGGTCTTCCTCGCAGACGTCGTGATCTCCCCGCTCCTCTACCTCGGTGCGGCGATCGTGTACGTCGACCTGGTGGCCCGGGTCGGATTGAGCCGGGACGACCGCCGCAGGCTGCGGCGGGCCGCGCTGAGTCGCCCCGAGTAGGCTCTGAAGCCCGACCCGAGAGGAGACGACGGCGTGCCGACGTACCTGATGCTCACGACCCTGACGGAGAAGGGAACACAGACCCTGAACTCCAACCCGTCCCGGCTGCGAGAGGTGAACCGTGACGTCGAGGAGCTCGGCGCCAAGGTGCTCCACCAATGGGCCGCCCTCGGCGTGTACGACTTCGTCAACGTCGTCGAGGCGCCGGACGACCTGACGATGGCGAACCTCTCGGTGAAGCTCGGCGCCCGCGGCAGCGTGAAGTTCGAGACGCTGACGCTCCTCTCCATCGACGAGTTCCTCACGACCCTGGAGGTGTAGGGCCGGGTCGGGCTCGTTCGGGCGGGGCGGAGACCCGTGAAGGACGTCACCGGCCGGCTGGCTCGAGCCTCGAGCCTGCATCCGTGGCGGACGCTCGCCCTCTGGGGCGGCGTGCTCGTCCTGTCGGTCGCCGCGATCGGCGGCCTCCTCGGATCGGCGCTGACGACCGACGCCGAGATGACGAACGACCCGGAGTCGTACCGCGCGTACGACCTGCTCCGCGAGCACTTCCCCCCGACCGACGACTACGTCAACGAGCTCGTCGTGATCCGCTCGAAGACGGTCGACTTCGAGAGCCCGGCGTTCCGCGGAAGGGTCGAGCGGCTCGCGGCGGACCTGGAGGCGACCGGGGTCGTGCAGCCGGTACGGACCTACTACTCGACCGGCGAGCGGCTGCTGGTGGCGCCGAGCCGACGCGCACTCGTCGTCCCGATCGGCCTCCGCGGCGAGGGCGAGGAGGGCATCGACGAGGTGATCGAGGTCGTCGACGCGGCCGAGACGGACGGGTTCGAGACGGCCGTCACGGGCGAGTTCACCGCCGACCGCGACTTCACGACCCTCTCGGAGGAGGACCTCCAGAAGGGAGAGCTGCAGTTCGGCCTCCCGGCGGCGCTGATCGTGCTGCTGCTCGTGTTCGGCGCGGTCGTCGCCGGACTCGTCCCGGTACTCGTCGCGCTGGTCGCGATCATCGTCTCGCTCGGGCTCACGGCCCTGCTCGGACAGGCGTTCGATCTCTCGGTCTTCGTGGTCAACATGATCTCGGGGATGGGCCTCGCGCTCGGGATCGACTACTCGCTGTTCGTCGTCTCCCGCTATCGCGAGGAACGGCGCCTCGGAAGCGAGAAGCTCCTCGCCATCGCGACGGTGGGCTCGACGGCGAGCCGCGCCGTGCTGTTCAGTGGCTCGGCTTTCGTCCTCGCGATGGTCGGGATGGTGCTCGTCCCGGACACGATCCTTCGCAGCCTCGCCGCCGGAGCGATCCTGGTCGGGATCGTCACGGTGCTCGCGGCGCTCACGCTGCTGCCCGCCGTGCTCGCCCTGATCGGCGACCGCGTCAACGCCCTCCGGGTGCCCTGGCTGGGACGGAGGGTGGAGCAGAGCGCGGGCGTCGAAGGACGGGTCTGGTCGCGCATCGTCCGCAGCGTCACGCGCACGCCGGTCCTGGCGGCCGTGCTCTCGGCCGGCCTGCTCGTGGTCGCCGCCCTGCCGGTGCTGCGGATGGAGACGGGCCTCACCGGCGTCCGCGAGCTGCCCGGACGGTTCGCGGCGAAGCAGGGCTTCACGCTGCTCGAGGAGGAGTTCGGGATCGGCACCGCCGACTCGGTGCAGGTCGTCGTCGAGGGCGACATCGGGGCGGCTCGGGTCGAGCAGGCGATCGCGGAGCTCGCGCGCCGCGTCGGCGCCGACGGTGCGTTCCTGCCTGCCGAGGTGTCGACCAGCCCGGACGGCAGGCTTGCGAACGTCGAGGCGCTCGTCGCCGGCGACAGCCGCGACGAGCGCGCGCTGGAAGCGGTGCAGCGCCTGCGCTCGGAGGTGGTGCCGGAGGTCTTCGCCGGGGTGGACGCCGAGGTCCTCGTCAGCGGGGAGACCGCCGAGGTGGTCGACTACCGCGAGCTGACGGACACCTGGCTGCCGATCGTCTTCGCGTTCGTGCTCGCGCTCAGCTTCGTGCTCCTCACCATCGCGTTCCGTGCGGTCGTGCTGCCCTGCGGTCGCGATCGGGCTCAACCTGCTCTCGGTCGGCGCCGCGTACGGGCTGATCGTGCTCGTCTTCCTCGAGGGCGTCGGACGGGACCTGCTCGGCTTCACGGAGGTGGACGTCATCGCCGCCTGGCTGCCGCTGTTCCTGTTCGCAGTGCTCTTCGGCCTCTCGATGGACTACACGGTGTTCCTCCTGAGCCGGATCCGGGAGCACGTCGCGGGCGGCCAGTCGACGGTGGAGGCCGTCGCCTACGGCGTCGCCTCGACGGCGCGGATCATCACCGGCGCCGCGCTGATCATCATCGCGGTCTTCGTCGGCTTCGCCGCAGGCGACCAGGTCGAGTTCCAGCAGATGGGGTTCGGGGTCGCCGTCTCGCTCCTGATCGACGCGACGGTGGTGCGGCTCGTCCTCCTCCCGGCCGTGCTCGCCATCCTCGGCGAGCGGACCTGGTACCTGCCGCGCTGGCTCGGCTGGCTGCCGCACCTCGAGATCGAGGGCGCCGGCGCCGGGCCTTCGGCCCGTCGGTAGACCTCGGGCTCACCCGAGGTCGGAGATCACCTCCGCCGCGGCGCGCTCGCCCGTCTCGACAGCCCCGCCGACGATGCAAACGGGGCGGCTACTGGGCGAGGAAGCCGGTGGGCCTCGGCGCGACCGTGAGCGGGCTCTTCGGCAGCCCGGGTGGGGGCTCGGATGCGTTGTAGCCGCCCGGGGCGACGTCGTTCGGCGTGTCCGGGTGGAACAGCGCCGCGAGCAGCTGGATCTGGCCGCGCCCGATCGAGAGCTCCCACTGGCCGCCGCCGTATGCGGCGATCCCGCGGTCCTCGCAGTAGTCGTACGCCGCGAACAGCCTCTCGATCGTCCCGAAGCGGGACGGCTTGACGTTGACGGTCCGAGGCGGCCAGCGCAGTGCCTCGATGTCGGCCACCGAGTGGACGATCGCGTCCCAGGTGACCCGCTCGGCGTGCGGCTCGAGCAGGGGGATCGTCTCCGCCGTGAGCGCCGGGTCTTCGATCCACGCGCCCGGGAACGCCTCGAGCACGCGCCGGTACAGCTCGGGGTCGGGCGGGTTGTCGACCACCGTGCCCGAGTACTGCCCCTTGAGGTCGATCGAGTCGACGCACCCGAGCTCCTGGAGCTCGGCGAAGATCTCGTCGGTCCAGTCCGGCCTCGCGTCGAGCTTGAAGCGGAGGCCGGGGTAGAGCGCGAGGAACGCGCGGAGCCGCGCGGTCGAGGGAGGGTCGCCGAGCCCGCCGGAGGCGACGAACGTCACGGGCCGGGGCATGCGGCCGACCGCATCGCCCAGCGAGATCCCCGCCTGGCGCAGGGCGAGGTCGAGCGCGGCGCTCTCGAACGCCCAGCGCCGGTAGTCGAGGTACGCGTCGTGCTCGGGCTCTCGCTCGAACAGCGAGAGCGCGCTCAGCCGCCGCGAGAACGCATCGAGCGTCCACTCGCCGGCGAGCGGGAGCACGGGGCCGCGCGACTGCAGCGTGTCGTGCTCGGACGGGTCGTAGGTGACGTCCTCGCCGAGCCCCTCCTCGCCCGCCCCCTGGAGCCGGACGACCGTGGTCTTGCGCGTGAACTCGGGGCTGATGACGTACTCGTGCCCCTCGAGCTCGTAGCCCTCGACCGCGAGCTGCAGGTCACGGACCGCGTCGTAGAGGCTCACGACGCCCCTCGTCCGGGAGCGGCGTGTGGCGCAGGTGGGTGTCGCGCGCGCGTCACAGCCTCGAGAACGCGACCGCGATCTCGCCCGCGAGCCGGGCGTTCGCGACGATCAGGTCGGCGTTCACGCGGCGGGTCTCCCCGCCGGAGCGCTCGTGGAGTGCTGAGAGCACGAACGGCGTCACGGCCTGGCCGACGATATCCCGCTCGTGCGGCCTCCGCGACGATCTCCTCGATCAGGGCGGTCACGTCGAGGCTCTCGTCGGGCGGCCGGCCGACGAGGATCGCGTTCCCGCCGAGCCGCCAGTGCGCGTCTGCGATCCGGGCCACCTCGGCCGCGCCCTCGACCCGCGCCGAGACGGGTGGCCCGCCATCCGCGGCGTAGAAGAGCGGGAGCGTGTCCACGCGGTACCCGAGGACGGGGATGCCCAGTGTCTCGAGGAGCTCCATCGTCGCCGGAACGTCGAGCAGGGACTTCACGCCGGACGAAGCGATCACCGCCGGGATGCGGGCGCAGGCGCCGAGGTCGGCCGAGACGTCCGGAGGCGTCGGGAAGCCGCGGTGGACTCCGCCGAGCCCTCCGGTCCCCATGAACCGGATCCCGACGGCCGAGGCCGCCGTCATGGTGCCGCCGACGGTGGTGGCGCCGACCGCCCGCTGGACGGCGCAGACGGCGAGGTCGCGGGGCCCGAGCTTGCGGGAGTCGGGAGTGAATCGCTCCAGCTCGTCGGCGGTGAGTCCGATCACGATGCGCCCGTCGAGGACACCGATCGTCGCCGGGACCGCCCCGGCGGCGCGCACTGCCGCTTCGCTCGCGAGGCCCACCTCGATCCCGGAGGGGGCGGGAAAGCCGTGGGCGACGAGCGTCGTCTCCAGCGCGACGACCGCGCGCTGCTCCTGGAGCGCGGCCTGGACCTCGTCGGCGACCCGGATCAGGTGCTCCACGCGCGGAGACTAGAGGCTTGATGTGGGTTAGGGGTGCGTGACGGGGAGGGCATCGCCAAGCAGCGTGTTCGGCGCGGCGCTCGCCGATACCCGAATGTATCGGTGAGTGACGTGACGGACGCGATGCGCCGACGCGCAGCCGGACGCGCGCGAGCGCTGGCATCAAGCCTCTAGATCGGGCGCTCCTCCATCAGCGCCAGGAGGCAGCCGTCCGGGTCCGTGAAGAACGCGAGCCAGAGCTCGTGCGCATCGTCGCGGTGGACGACGTGCGGCGTGTCCCGGAACTCGACGCCGTTCGCGGTGAGCGCCTCGTGCGCCACGGCGATCGAGTCGACCCTGAAGTAGAGGATGGGCTGCGAGTGGAACCCGCGCTCGGGCACGGCGAGGTAGAGGCGCGTCCCACCGCAGTCGAAGAACGCCATCGGCTGCCCGGGCACCTGGAACAGGAACGGGAGGCCGAGCGTGTCGCGGTAGAAGGCGACGGAGCGCTCGATGTCCGTCACCGAGATGTGAACCTGGCCGATCGACGAGCCTGCGAGCGTGGTCATCCACGTCCTCCTGTCCGGGAGAGGCGCCTGCGGGCACCCGAGCCCCAACCTCCCCCAGGGGCACCCCGGTGTCCCTGAAGTCACGCTATCGGACGAACCGTGACGGGGGTGTGCCGTCTTCGTGCCGATTCTGCGACTCGTCCTTCGGGCGGATCGGAGGACGGACGCCGCGGACGGAAGGGGCGGTGCCCACACACCAAGCGGGCACCCTGCCGACGAAGCACGAGGTGCCGGCGGGCGTAGGACGGCCCGGCGGAATGGGACGGCCGGCACGCACGGGGCAGCCCCGACTCAGGGCATCGAGCCCCGCGCGCTGGACGCACCGCGCCGCCGCCTCGAGCGCGAGATCCGGCCCTCCGAGGATCCAGCCCGCAGCGAGCGCGTCGCCCGCCCCGGTGGTGTCGACGACCTCGGGGACGTCGATCGCGGCGCGCTCGTCCCCGTCGAACGAGCACCCGCGCGACCCGCGCTTGAGGATCCACGCGACGCCGGGCAGCGGCCCGCCGAACACGTCCTGCTCGTCCTCGTTCGCGAACACGACGTCCGGGCCGAGCGCCTCGACCTGCGACCGGAACCGGGCAGCGCCCGCATCGCGGATGGTGCTCCAGGAGGAGAGATCCACGCTGACGGTCGCACCCGCCTCCCGGGCGAGCTCGACCGCCCGGGCAGCGGCCCGTCCCACCGGCTCTGCGAGGAGCGCGTACCCCGATACGTGCAGATGGTCGCACGCGAGCCACTCGGGCCGCAGCTCGCCCGGCTCGAGCCGCGTGGCAACGCCACGGTCCGGAAACATCGAGCGCTCGCCTCCACCCTCGACCAGCGACGACGATCACGCCGTTCCCTTCCCGCTCGACCGGTCCGGCGAGCTCCACGCCCCGCCTTTCCAGCTCTTCCGCGGCGAGCAAGCCCGGGGCATCGGCCGCTCGCTTACCCAGCCACCGGGCCGAGGCACCGAGCGCGGAGGCCCAGGCGGCGACGTTCGCGGCCTGCCCGCCGGCCGAGAGCGACGTGCGCGCCGGCGTGTCGGCACCGCGGGCGATCTCCGAGTCGATCCGCACGACCACGTCGAGCACGAGGTCTCCGAGCGACACGACCACCATCCCCTACGATCGTCTCATGGCAGGGTCGGATCAGCCGCGCGAGGCGACCGGTAGACGCGGTCGGCTGCGGTCGTTCGTGCTCGGAGGCGTCGTCGGGGCGTCGGCGGTCGCCGCCGGGATCCGGCGGGCCCGGCGACGTCGCGGCCGGCCTGTGCAGGCGGGGCTGGCGGCCTTCGAGAGCGCGCCCTGCTACCGCGAGTTGCTCGAGCGCGAGCGAAGCGACGGCCCGTAGCCCCGCAGCTCGCGGGCGGCGAGCACCGCCGTGCGGAGGTTGATGTCCGCGTCGCCGATCCCGAGCTGCTGCCCGACGAGCAGCGCCCGCTGCGAGTAGTAGAGGAACGTCTCCGGCGTGATCACGGGCTCGACGGTCCGCAGGACGAGGAACGGGCCGAACATCCGCGACCGGAACGCGGCTCTCCGGCTCGGGGATGCGGTACTCGATCTCGAGTCGCGGCCGGATGTTGTTCCGCTCGCTTGCATCGAGGACCCAGACGCCGCGCCCGAGTTGCCCGCCGCGCTCGATCGTCCGCAAGGCGAGACGTGCGTCTGCGCGAGGCACGACGGTCGTCGGGAACGAGCGGTTTCGCTCCCAGGCCCCGAGGTAGAGCGGCTCGTAGCCGAACAGGACGTCGTCGGGACGGCTCGTGAGGGCGAGCCAGGCCTCTGCGTCCGCCCGCGCGGCCTGACGGGCGTCCGGCTCCCACTCGAAGAGCGGGGGTGTCCGGTGCCAGGCCCACGCGAGCTCGAAGAAGACGAGGACGGCCGTCAACGCGACCGTGACCGCGGGGACACGACGCCCCGCCCGGACGAGCGTCACGGCGACGGCGATCGCGAGCAGCGGGGCGAGGAAGATCAGGTGCCGGGACTCGGGCGCCGCCGATCCCCCGAGCTTGGCCACGACGAACGCGACGACGGTGACCCCGAAGAGCGCGAGGACGAGCGTGCGCGCCTTGCGCCGCAGGAGGACGACACCTGCGGCAGCCGCGATGAGGACGGCGACGCGTCACCGGCCACCAGCCGGCCGTCGCGTCCCCTGCGGAGCGCCAGAGGTATCGCGCAACCGCCCACGGGCCACCGAGCTTCTCGCCGCCGCCGCCCACCCCGACGTCGAAGCGGTCGGCGAGGACGAGGTCGGTGAGCCAGAACGGGATGCCGCAGACGAGGACGACGCCAGCCGCGAGCGTCGCCTCGCGCAGACGGTCGCGCCGCCGCGAGGAGCACGTAGACCGCCTGGCCTCCGAGCAACAGCACGCCGTACGGATGCGTGGCGACCACGAGCAGCGCCGCGGCGACCCAGAGAGCCCAGCGCCCGCGCCCACCGTGCTGCAACGCCTCGAGCAGGGCGAGCGTGCACGCGAGCGAGCCGAAGAGGAAGAGGCTGTACATCCGCCCGTAGACGCCGTGGAAGAGCAGGAGCCAGCTCGACGCGACGAGCACGGTCGCGACGAGCGCGACCCTCGCGCCCGCGAGGCGAAGTCCGAGCGAGGCGACGAGCGGGAGGCTCGCGAGGGCGAAGAACGCCGACAGCAACCGCAGCGCACCGAGCCCGAAGCCGAGGTGCGCGACGGCCCACGCGAGTAGGAAGTGCAGAGGCGCTCCGCCTCGATCCCGGGTCACGTGCTCGATCACCCCGGGAAGAGAGTCGCGGCCGACGAACAGGGCGAGGGTCTCGTCCTCGTGGGGTGGCCAGGCCATCAGCTGATGGAGGAGGAAGGCGGCGGCCGCGACCGTCACGACCCGGCCACCGCAGAGCCACAGTCGGTGCGCCTCCAGGCGCGCGCGCACCGACGTGCGCGGCGCGCCGACCGGTGCAGCCTCTACCCTCGCCTCGATCCCTTGTGTCATCGGGTTTCCGGAATCCTCGCTGGTAGATTGGCCGCCCGATGCCGATCTACGAGTATCGTTGCCCGAACGGGCACACGTTCGAGGTTTTTCAGCGGATGAGCGACCCACCTTCGAGCGTGTGCGAGGTCTGCGGCGCGAGCCCTGTCGAGAAGCTCTTGTTCCCGGTGGCGGTGCATTTCAAGGGATCCGGGTTCTACGCGACCGACTACGGGCGCGGGTCGCGCAAGTCGGCGTCGAAGGAGGGCGAGGGCGGCCAGTCCTCCGACGGCTCCGGGAAGGCCGACAAGGCCGCCACGACTTCCGACGCGAAGAAGCCGGACGCGAAGCAAGCCCGACTAGCCGCGTCAGGCACGGCGCTCGCCGATGAGGCATCCCGGCGCGTACGGCAGGCCGCGGGGCGGCGGGAGTGGGGCAGAGCGGCCGGTGAACATGGCGACGGTCGAGACGTTGTCCTCGGTGCCGAGGATGACGGATTCGCCGCCCACGGTCGCGGGGTCGCCTCCGAGCCTGCAGTGCAGCGCCCTCCCCGTGTCCGCACGGAAGTAGACCCAGCCGAGCTGCATCAGCTCCCAGGCTCCGAGGTCGGTGGCGAGCGGCTCGACGAGGTCACCGCCCACGAACGGCAGCTTCAGCGCCGTCCCCGCACTCGTGACCTTGTCGAGCGTGGCGGCGACCACCTGCTGCTGGCGCCGCGTGCGGTCGAAGTCCGTCTCGCCTGGGTTCAGGAGGTTCCGCCGAATGCGCGAGTAGACGAGCGCCCGCCGGCCGTCCATGTGCTGCTTGCCGCGCGCGAAGCGCCAGCCCGTCCCAGGTCGCGCAGCGCTCCGCCGTCTTGTACGGGCAGTCGAACTTGTTGGACAGGATCCTGCGCGGGACGTCGACCTCGATCCCTCCGACCGCGTCGATCACCTCCTCGAAGCGGTCGAAGTCGACGAACACGACGTGGTTGACGTCCAGCCCCGTGAGGTCCTTGACCGCCCGGAGCGCAAGCGCAGGCCCGCCGAGCTGGCTGGCGGCGTTGATCTTGGCGAGGCCGACCTCGGGGATCTCGACCTGGAGGTCGCGCGGGATCGAGAGGTACGCGAGCCGGCGCTTCCCGGGATCCGTGCGCAGCAGCATGATCGAGTCCGACCGGTTCGCTCCCTCGCGGCCGGCCCGGTTCCCGCCGTCGGTGCCGAGAACGAGGATCGTCGTGGGCGTCGAGACGAGCAGCCCGTCCCGGTCGGTGAGCAGGCGACCGACACCGGCCGGGACGCGGTCGTTCGCCGCCGACACGCCGTTCGAGACCGAGAGATAGCTCGCCACCGCCCACGCGACGAGGAGCACGAGGAGGAGCACGAGGCCGAGCGCGATCCAGCGTCCGGGCCGTCGGCGCTTCTTCGTGGGCGTCGGGGTCGATCCCCGGTCCGGCAGGCGTGGTCGGTGCCGGTGAGGTGTGCCGCGCGAGCGGGACCCGCCCCTTGACCCTGCCGCCCCGATACAGCCGGTACGGCTTGTCCTGAGCGGGCATGAGGCCGGGTATGGTAGCCGCGTCGTGCCGCCAGACCTGGTCATCGGGGTGGACGTCGGCGGGACGAAGATCCTCGCAGGAGCGGTCGCACGAGACGGCCGGATAGGCCGCACGATCGAGGTTCCCACGCCGACGAGCGGCGAGGCGCAGTTCCTCGCCGAGCTCGAGAGCCTCGTCGCCCAGCTGCTCGCGGAGGGCGGTCGGGCGATCGGCGTCGGCGTCCCGATGAACATCGATCGCAGGACCGGGATCGCGCTCGGCGCCGTCAATCTCCCGCTCGCGAACCTCGATCTCGCGGAGCACCTCCGCGACCGGTTCGGCGTGCCGGTGGGCGTCGAGAACGACGGCAACGCCATCGCGCTGGCGGAATGGCGCGTCGGCGCAGGCCGAGGGGCCGGCGACATGGTCGCTCTCGCGCTCGGCACCGGGGTCGGCGGGGGGATCGTGCTCGACGGGCGGCTCTATCGCGGCTGGGCCGAGCTCGGGCACGTCGTCGTGGACGCCGACGGCCCCCCATGCCAGGGGCACTGCCACGGACGGGGTCACCTGGAGGCGGTCGCCTCGGGCGAGGCGGCCGAGCGGGCGGCGATCGAGCTCTGGGGCGACGGCGCCGACGCCCCCAGGCTCGTGCGAGGAGGCCCTTGCGGGCCATGCGGCGGCGCGCGCCGCGCTGGAGCGCATCGGGCACTACCTGGGGCTCGCGATCGGCTCGTTCGTGAACATCCTCGCACCGGAGGTCGTCGTCGTCGGGGGAGGCTTCGGGATTGCGGCCTGGGAGCTCCTGCGCGAGCCGGCGCTCGCCGCGGCGCGGCGCGAGGCGCTGACGCCCGCCGATCAGGAGCTCCGCGTCGTCCAGGCCGAGCTCGGCGACGACGCCGGGCTCGTCGGCGCCGGGCTGGTCGGCTTCGAGGCGCTCGACGGGGAGCGCTGAGCTTGCCGCTCCTGGTCTGCGCGACGCCGATCGGGAACCTGGGGGACGTGACGCTCCGCGTGCTCGCCGCGCTGCGCGAGGCGGACGCGGTGCTGTGCGAGGACACGCGCCGCACGCAGGTGCTTCTCGACCGGTACGAGATCCGTGCGCGGGCGCTCGTCAGCGTGCACCGGCACAACGAGGCGCGGCGAGTGCAGGAGCTCATCCCGAGGCTCCGCGCGGGGGAAACCCATGCGCTCGTCTCCGATGCCGGCCTGCCGGGAGTCAACGACCCGGGGAGCCGGCTCGTCGAGGCCGCGATCGCGGCGGGAGTCGAGGTGACGGTGCTGCCGGGCCCGAGCGCCGTCGAGACCGCGCTCGTCGCGAGCGGCCTGTCCTCGGCGCAGTATCGGTTCCTCGGCTACCTGCCCCGACGCGCCGCCGAGCTGCAGGCGCTCTGGGACGATGCTCGGAGCTGGCCCTACGCCGCCGTCGGCTTCGAGTCGCCGCGGCGCCTGGCGGCCTCGCTGACGGCGCTCGCACGGGCCGATCCCGACCGGCCGGTGGCGGTCTGCCGCGAGCTGACGAAGCGCTACGAGGAGGTGACCCGGGGGACCGCCGCGGAGCTTGCCGCGCGCTTCCCGGAGACGGTCAAGGGCGAGGTGACGATCGTGATCGGCCGGCCCGCCGATCAGGGCGTCACGCTCGACGACGCGGTCGTGGCCGTCCGCGAGCTCGTCGCCGCAGGTGCGGCACGGCGCGGCCTCGGCGGACGTCGTCGCCCGCCTCGTCGGAGCGTCGCGGAACGACCTGTACCGCGCCTCTCTCGCGCCGCCCGATTGACGCCGTCCGGAGGCCGCGCTACCCTACGTCTCCCGCGTTGCCCGCGCAGAGAACGAAGGAGGTGCCTCGTGCATCGTCTTCTCGTGATCGGCGCGACGAGCCTGGTGGCGCTCGCCCTGAGCGGAGCCGCCCAGGCCTGGTCGTGGCCCGCGGACGGCGACGTGCTCCGCCCGTACACGCTCGGCGGAGACGCCTACGCGGCCGGTCAGCATCGCGGGATCGACGTCGCAGGGCCGGACGGATCCCCCGTCCGTGCGCCGGCATCCGGCACGGTGAGCTTCGCGGGCTCGCTGCCGACGTACGGCCGCGGCGTCACGATCCTGACCGACGACGGGTACGCCGTCACACTCGTCCATCTCGGCTCGATCGGCGTCGCCAAGGGCGATGCCGTCACCGAGGGGTCGCCCGTCGGGACCATGGGCTCGAGCGGGGAGCCCGAGCATCCCGTGCCGAGCGTTCACCTCGGCATCCGGGTCGCGTCGGAGTCGGAGGGATACGTCGACCCGCTCGGCCTGCTCCCGTCGCGCCCGGCGCCCGTTCCCTCGCCTGCCGCCGGCGCCGGTGTCCGCGCCTGTCGCGGTGCCGGTCCCTGCACCGGCCCCGCCAGCGCGCACCGGCGCCCGGCCCGACTCCCGTGGCCGCCTCTCAGCCGGCGCCTCCGGCGTCGGCGCCCTCACCCCCGGCGGCGACGGCGGCGGTGGCCACGCCGCCACCCGTGGCGTCTCCCGCCGCGGCCGCGCCGGCCCCGGTGCCTGAGGCCCGGCCGCCGCAGTCGATCCCGCTGCTCCCGGCATCACCCATGCCCGCTGCCAAAGGCGGCGGGAGCTCGACGGCGGACGAACGGCACGCTGTCGCTGCACCGGAGCCCGTCGGCGCGGTGCCAACGGTCGTCGCGAGCTCGGACACCGTCCAGGCTCGCCCCGGCTCGGTGGCGACACCCGTGCACACGGAACACCGGAAGCGCGGGTCGCCACGGAGGCGGCGCGGCAGCCGCAGCCGAGGCGAGCGGCGGTGGGCGACGCGGTCGCATCACCGGCGGTCGCCGCGCCCCGAACCCGCGGAGAAGAGGCGGCCCCGTCCGCCGCGAGAGCGGACGCCGTCGCCGCGCCGACCGGGCCCGGCGCCGGGGCGGCCCCGACGGTCCCGGGCGCGCGCGTCGCCCTCGCCCGGAAGGAGGCACCGCGCGGCGGCGACTCCCCGGACCAGCTCGAGGTCGGTGCCCTCCCACCGAGGACGCCGGTCGGCGGCGACGAGACGTCGGCTCCGTCCCCGGTGTCGCACGAGCAAGCGTTCCTTCGAGCGCGCGCATCGTGAACCGCCTGGGCGAGGCCGACCGGTCCGCGCCTGCCCGTCGCGGTCGCCGCCGTGGCCCTCCTGGCGCTCCTCGCGGTGGGAGCCGGCAGGTGGGTGGCCCGTAGAATCGGCCCTGATGGAGCCGTACTACGTCACGACGCCGATCTACTACGTCAACTCGACGCCGCACATCGGCCACGCCTACACGACCGTGGCGGCGGACGTCTTCGCACGCCATCAGCGGCAGCGCGGCCGTGAGACGTTCCTTCTCACCGGCGTCGACGAGCATGCGTCGAAGGTGGCCCGGGTCGCCGAGGAACAGGGCCTTGCGCCACAGGAGTACGCCGACCGCATCGTGGAGGCGTGGCGGGCGCTCCCCGCCCGCCTCGGCGTCTCCAACGACTTCTTCATCCGCACGAGCGACGACGGGCACAAGCGGTTCGTCCAGGAGTTCCTGACGCGGATCCGCGACAACGGCCGCGAGGACATCTACCAGGACGTCTACGCGGGGCTCTACTGCGTCGGCTGCGAGGCGTTCAAGACGGAGGACGAGCTGGTCGACGGCAAGTGCCCCGAGCACGACGTCGAGCCGGAGTGGATCGAGGAGCGCAACTGGTTCTTCCGGCTGTCCGCCTACCAGGAGCGCCTGCTCGCCCTCTACGACGAGCGGCCCGACTTCGTGCTTCCCGGCTTCCGCGCCAACGAGGCCAGGTCGTTCATCGCGGGCGGCCTGCAGGACTTCTCGATCAGCCGGGCCGGTCAGCCGTGGGGGATCCCGATCCCGTGGGATCCCGACCAGGTCGCGTACGTGTGGGCGGACGCGCTCGTCAACTACCTGAGTGCGCTGACGTACGCGCGGCCGGGCGAGGACCTGATCCCGCGATTCTGGCCTGTCGCCCATCACCTGCTGGCGAAGGACATCCTCCGCTTCCACTGCGTGTACTGGCCTGCCCTGCTGCTCGCAGCCGGATACGACGTGCCGCGCCAGCTGTTCGTCCACGGCTACCTGCTGTTGAACGAGCGGAAGATCTCCAAGTCGCTGGGCAACGTCGTCGACCCGCTCGACCTGATCGACGTGTACGGCGCAGACGCGGTGCGCTTCTGGTGTGCACGCTCGGTGTCCTTCGGGCAGGACGGCGTGGCGTCGATCGACGGCCTCCGCGAAAGGTACGAGCGGGAGCTCGGCAACGACCTCGGCAACCTCCTCTCGCGCGTGACCGCGATGGTGGCGCGCTACCGGCGGGGGACGCTCGCGGCCGTGCCCTCGGACGACTCCGAGGTGGCGGCGATCCTCGCCCCGCTCGGGGACGACGTGGCGGCGCGCCTCGACGCCTTCGACCTGACCGGGGCGCTCGAGCGGATCTGGGAGGTCGTCCGGGGGCTGAACCGGCACGTCGAGGTCACGGCGCCGTGGCAGCTCGCCAAGGACGAGGCTCGGTCCGCCGAGCTCGACCGGGTGCTGTACGACCTCGTCGACGGGCTCCGCGCGGTGGCGGTCGCCCTCGCCGCGTACCTCCCCGACACGTCGGGGCGGATCCTCGCCGCTCTCGGGCAGGCGCAGACGCTCGACTGGGCCGAGGTCGCCTACGGCCGCGCGCGCGCCGCCGAGAACGTGGAGCCGGCCGCACCTCTCTTCCCCCGCGTCGACGAGCCCACGCTGGCCGCGTGAGCGGTCGCGGGCGGCGACCGGGCGGTCGCGCACCGCGTCCGGTCGACCGCTCCCGTCCGTCCGGGTGAGCCGCTGTGCGAGCCTCCACCTCTCGACCGGCTCGATCGGGCAGTCGGGGTCGCGTCCGAGCACAGGATGGAAGGCTCGGTCGCGGCGTGATCGACACGCACGCCCACCTCGACGCCTGCGAGGCCGGGCCCGGCGAGGTGCTCGCCAGGGCCAGGGCAGCCGGCGTCGATCGGGTGGTCACGATCGGGACGGGGATCGACTCGTGCCGGCGCGCGCTCGAGATCGCCGACTCGCAGTCGGGGGTCGTCGCCGCGCTCGGGATCGATCCGCACCAGGCGGCGACGCCCGAGGCGGGCCGGCTGGACGAGCTCCGCGAGTTGCTGAGTCACCCGCGAGTCGTCGCGGTCGGCGAGACGGGGCTCGACGGCCACCACGGCGCCCGCACCCTGCGGGAGCAGCGCGCCCTGTTCGACGCCCAGCTGGCTCTCGCCGAGGAGGTCGGGCTGCCGGTCGTGATCCACAGCCGGGAGGCGAGCGCGGAGACGGCCGCGGCGCTCGAGCCGTTCCGTGGGAAGGTCGTCCTGCACTGCTTCTCCGAGCCCGACCTGCTCGCACCGGCGCTCGAGCGCGGCTACTACGTCTCCTTCGCCGGGAACGTCACCTATCCGAAGGCGCAAGCACTCCGCGACGCAGCGGTTCGCACCCCCGCGGATCGGATCCTCGCGGAGACGGACAGCCCGTACCTGGCGCCTCAGCCCGTCCGTGGGCGGAGGAACGAGCCGATGCACATCGTGCACACGCTCGCCGTCCTCGCCTCGACCCGGAGCGAGACGGAGGAGGAGCTCGAGCGGCGGATCGAGGAGAACGCGGCGACGGCCTTCGGGCTCCCTCCGACATGAGCCGCGTCGCTCCGAAGAAGTCCCTCGGCCAGCACTTCCTGGTCGACCGCAACGTGCTCGGCGTGATCGACCGCCTGGCCGAGCTCGACCGGGCCGATGTCGTCCTGGAGGTCGGTCCGGGCCTGGGCGTGCTGACGACCTTCCTCTCGGACCGCGTGAATCACGTCCACGCGATCGAGCTCGATCGCGGTCTCGAGCAGTCGCTGCGAGAGGCCCTGGGAGAGCGGACGAACGTCGACCTCGTCTTCGCGGACGCGCTCGCCTTCGACCTCGGCCGCCTCGACCCTCCGCCGAGGAAGCTCGTGGCGAATCTCCCGTACAACGTGGCCACGCCGCTCGTCGCCGAGACGCTCACCGGCGTGCCCTCGCTATCCGTCGTGGTGCGTGATGGTGCAACGCGAGGTCGCCGAGCGGTTCTTCGCCGAGCCCGGCACGAAGGCGTACGGCGCAGTCTCGGTGCTCGTGCAGCTCCATGCGCGACGCACGGGCTTCCACGCCGTCTCGCGAACGGTCTTCCGGCCGCCGCCGAACGTCGATTCCGCGCTCGTCGCCTTCGAGCGCATCCCGGCCCCGCGCGAACCCGGCGAGCGTGCTCCGCGTCGCCCGAGGGGCATTCGCGCATCGACGCAAGACGCTCGCGAACGCGCTCGCGCTGGCGGGCATCGCCTCCCGCGAGCGATCCGTGACCGCGCTGGACGCGATCGGACGCGCCGCGGACGTCCGCGCCGAGGCGCTCGCGCCCGAGGAGTTCGTCCGGCTGGCGGAAGCGCTCGGCTCGTGAGCGGCTGGCGAGAGGCGCCGGCCCCGGCGAAGCTCAATCTCGCCCTCGTCGTCGGCCCTCGACGGCCGGACGGCAAGCACGACGTGGTCACGGTGCTGGAACGGCTCTCGCTCGCCGACCGGGTCGCGGTGCGGCCGGCTCCGGCGACGCGAGTCTCCGGATTCGAGGAGGACACGCTCGTCCGTGCAGCGCTCGAAGCGGTCTCGGAGTCGGCCCGGGGCGGGCCGCGCTTCGAGGCGCGCATCGAGAAGCGGATCCCTGTCGCGGCGGGCCTCGGGGGCGGGTCGAGCGACGCCGGCGACCGCGCTCGCGCCTCGCGAACGGGCTGCTCGAGAGACCGCTTCCCGCCGACGCCCTCGAGGAGATCGCGGCCGCGCTCGGGGCGGACGTGCCCTTCTTCCTGCGGGACCGCGCGCAGGTCGGGACGACGGACGGAACCGACGCTCGAGCCGATCGACCTCCCGCGCGACTACTGGGTCGTGCTCGCGCTTCCCGCGGGTGTCGTCAAGGCCTCGACCGCGGCCGTCTACGAGGCATTCGACGCACGCGGCGGCGAGCGCGGGTTCGAGGCGCGTCGCCACGCGCTCCGCGCCGCGCTCGCGCGCGTGGAGCGCGCGTCCGACCTCGGCAGGCTGCCGCCGAACGACCTCGCGGCGTCTCCGCTGACCGAGAGGCTCCGTTCGCTCGGCGCATTCCGCGCCGACGTCACCGGCGCGGGGCCTGCGGTCTACGGCCTCTTCGAGGCTCCCGACGACGCCGGCCGCGCCGCGGCGGCGCTCGGGCCCGAGGCGGCGACCTGGATCGCCCAGCCCGGCTGATACCTTCATCCACATGGCCAGCCAGGTCCTGATCGAGCACGGCGAGAGCCGCCTCACGCGCCGTGTGCGCCACAACCGCTACAAGATCGCGCTCGCGATCGCGGCCCTCGAGGGGATCCTCGTCCTGGCGGGCGCGATCCCGTGGTGGCTCGTCGTCTTCCTCGCGCTCGCGGCGCTGGCTGCGTACGTCGGCTGGGGGAGGGAGCACGAGAGCTCCGACGTCCGCGTGATCACCTGGACGGCCGCCGTCTCGCAGCTGATCGTCGTGCTCGTGCCCATGCTGGCGGGCGCGCTCGTCGTGCTGGCCGCGCTCGCGGTCGTGGCGGTCGCCGCGATCGCGCTGGCCGCGCTGCTCCTCGACCGCAGGTAGCCGCGCCGCATCCGGGCGCTTCGGCGCGCGGGGAGCGGGGTAGACTGCCGTCCCTTGCTCTGGGGCGTGGCCAAGTGGTAAGGCAACGGGTTTTGGTCCCGTGATCCCAGGTTCGAATCCTGGCGCCCCAGCCATCGATATCCCCTGATGCCGACGAAGCTCGCTGCAGTCGTGATGGCCGGAGGGCTCGGAACGCGCATGCGATCCGAGCGCGCCGAAGCACCTGCACCCGATCCTGGGGCGACGGATGATCGACTGGGTGCTGGACGCCGCGCAGCCGCTCGGGCCGGAGCGACTCGTGATCGTCGCGTCGCCCGACACCGCCTCGGCGTTCGACGGCGCGAGCGTCGCCGTGCAGGAGCGACCCCTCGGCACCGGCGACGCCGTCCGTTCGGCCCGGCAGGCGGTCGCCGACGCCGACGAGGTGCTCGTCCTCTCGGGCGACACTCCGCTGCTGACGACGGGCCTCCTCACAGAGCTGCTCGACGCACACCGGGCCTCGGACGTTGCGGCAACGGTGCTGTCGTTCGTCCCGGACGACATCCGCACGTACGGCCGGATCGTCAGAGACGAGAACGGCGATCTCGTCACGATCGTCGAGGCCTCCGACGCGACGCCGGCCCAGCTCGACCTGCGAGAGGCCAATTCCTCGATCTACGTCTTCCGCGCGGACGCGCTCTGGCCCGCCCTCGACGGGCTGAGCCCTGCGAACGCGCAGGGCGAGCTGTACCTCACCGACGCCGTGCGCGGCATCGTCGAGGCAGGCCTGCGCGTCGGGGTGCACGTCGCTCCCGACCCGGCCGAGACCGAGGGCGTCAACAGCCGCGTGGAGCTGGCCGAAGCGACCGCGGTCGCTGCGTGACCGGATCAACCGGGAGCACATGCTGGCGGGAGTCACGATCGTCGATCCGCCGTCGACGTGGATCGAGCCCACGGTGACGTTCGAGCCGGACGCGGTCGTGCACCCGTTCACGGTCCTGCGGGGCGCGACGACCGTCGCCGCGGGCGCCGAGGTCGGCCCTCACGTGGTCGCCGTGGACGCGGCGATCGGACCGGGCGCGCTCGTGGGGCCCTTCTGTTACCTTCGCCCCGGCACGGTGCTCGGAGCATCCTCCAAGGCAGGCACGTTCGTCGAGCTCAAGAACACGCGGCTCGGCGAGGGCACGAAGGTGCCGCATCTCGCGTACCTGGGCGACGCGGACGTCGGTGACCGCACGAACGTCGGGGCCGGCTCGATCACCGCGAACTTCCCGCACGAGCAGGGCCGGCCGAAGGGCAGGACGACGATCGGTCGTGACGTCAGGGTCGGAGTGGACACTGTGTTCGTTGCCCCGGTCGTACTGGGAGACGACGCGTGGACAGCCGCCGGCACGGTGGTGACGGACGACGTTCCCGGAGAACGCCCTCGTGGGGTTCCCGCCGAGGCAGGTCGTCAAGGAGGGACGCGGTGGACGCAGGGACGATTGAGCAGGCGCTGCCGGGCCTCGACCACGCGCCCGCGGAGCCGGCGTTGAAGCCGGGTCACGCGATCCCGCTGACGCCGAAGAAGCGTCTGATGGTGTTCTCGGGCCGCTCGCACCCCGAGCTCGCCGAGCGGATCGCGGAGCGGCTCGGGGTCGACCTCGGCGAGATCGAGCTGAAGACGTTCGCGAACGACGAGACGTACGTCCGCTACTGCGAGTCGATCCGCGGTGCCGACGTCTTCCTCGTCCAGACGGGCAGCCCGCCGGTCGACCAGCACCTGATGGAGCTGCTGCTGATGATCCAGGCGGCGAAGCTCGCCTCCGCGAAGCGGATCACCGCGGTGATCCCGTGGTTCCCGTACTCGCGCCAGGACCGCAAGGCGAAGCCCCGGGAGCCGATCTCCGGCCGCCTCGTCGCGGACATGCTCCAGCTCGCGGGCGTCGACCGGCTGCTGACGATGGATCTCCACGCCGGCCAGATCCAGGGCTTCTTCACGATCCCGGTCGACCACATGACCGCGCAGCAGCTGTTCGCCCGGCACTTCCGGGACCTCGGCTTCAACGGCGAGGGCGTCGTCTCGGTGGCGCCGGACGCGGGCCGCGCCAAGGTCGCCGTCCGCTTCGCGGAGATGCTCGACGCCGAGTTCGCGGTCATGCACAAGACCCGGCCCGGCGCACGAGCAGGCCTCCGTCACCGAGGTCACGGGTCGCGTGCGCGACAAGACCTGCATCGTCGGGGACGACGTGACGACCACCGGCGGGACGCTCATCGCGGGCGCGCGAGCTCTCCGCGAGCACGGCGCGCGTGAGGTCTGGGTCTACGTCACCCACGCGCTCCTGAGCCGGGAGGGCCTCCATCGGCTCGCCGGCGCCGAGGACATCACCGGGATCGTCGTCACGGACACCGTGCCCATCGACCCGCGCGAGCGCCCGGAGAACCTCACCGTGCTCACCGTCTCGGCGCTCCTGGCGGAGACGATCATGAACGTCTTCAGCGACGACTCGGTCTCGGCGATCTTCGGCGGCGAGAACCAGCTGTTCTGAACGAGCCTCGTCCCGGATGACGAGCTCGGGCTTCCCCCCGCCCCCGTACCTGATCCGCACGGAGCGGCTCGCGATCCGGTGCTGGGAGCCGCGCGACGCGCCGCTCCTGAAGGAGGCGCTCGACACGAGCCTCGACCACCTGCGCCCGTGGATGCCGTGGGCGGCCGACGAGCCGAAGCCCGTCGAGGAGAAAGCCGAGCTCCTGCGGATGTTCCGCGGGAGGTTCGACCTCGGCGAGGACTTCGTCTACGGGATCTTCACGCGCGACGAGACGGAGGTCGTCGGCGGCACGGGTCTGCACACGCGCGTCGGCCCGCGGAGCGCTCGAGGTCGGCTACTGGGTGCGCGCCTCGCGCGTGAGGCAGGGCTTCGCGCGGGAGGCAACCGGCGGCGCTGACGGCCGCCGCGTTCCGCGTGTGCGGCGTCGATCGCGTCGAGATCCGTGTCGACCCCTCGAATGCGGCGAGCCTCCGGATCCCGCGGGCGCTCGGCTTCACCGAGGAGGGCACGCTGCGGCGCAGGCTGCCGGCGCAACGAGGCGCGACGCACCGCGGGATGCGGTCGTCTTCGCCCTCTTCGCGGACGAGCTCGAGGCATCGCCGGTCGCAGCCGTCGCGCTGGAGGCGTATGACCTGCTCGGCCGCCGGATCTGCTTGTAGCGCTCCGCTACAATCCTCCGCCGATGTCAAGCGACCGCGTCACGCTCGAGGTCTCGGAGCGCGGGGCCGACCAGGTCGGCTCGCGCCGTGTGCGCCGCCTCCGCAAGGAGGGGCTGGTGCCGGGCGTGCTCTACGGCAAGGGCCACGCGCGCGCGATCGTCGTCGGTGAGCGCGAGCTCCGCTCGGCCCTCACCGGGCCGTCGGGCCTCCACGCGATTCTCGACGTGGTGATCGAGGGCCAGACGACGCCCCACCACGCGGTCCTCAAGGACTTCCAGCGTCACCCGATCCGTGGGACGCTGACGCATGTCGACTTCCACGAGGTGCGGCTCGACCGGCCGATCCAGGCGACCGTGAGCGTCGCAGCTCGTCGGCGAGTCCCCCGGGTCGAAGCAGGGCGGCACCGTCCAGCAGGTCACCAGGGAGATCCAGGTCGAGGCGTTGCCGAGCGCGATTCCCGAGCACATCGAGGCCGACATCTCGAGCCTCGAGGTCGGAGGCACGGTGCGAGTCGAGGACCTCGTCGCGATCGAGGGCATCACGTTCCTCGACGATCCCCAGGTCGTCCTCGCCACCTGCTCGATCCCGCGCGGGATCACCGAGCTCGAGGAGGCAGAGGCCGAGGCTGCCGAGGGCGAGGAGGGCGAAGAGGGCGCCGAGGGCGAAGAGGGCGCCGAGGCTTCGGACGACGGCTCGGAGACCGAAGCGGACTGATCCGTGCGCCTCTTCCGTCAGGGGAGAGGGTGGAGCGTCGGTGGATCTCCTGGTCGCCGGGCTCGGGAACCCAGGCCCCGAGCACGCTCGTGACCGGCACAACGCCGGCTGGATGGTCGTCGACGAGCTCGCCCGCCGACATCAGGGCTCGTTCAAGGGCAAGTTCCGCGGTCGTCTCGCCGACGTTCGCGTGGGAGACGCCAAGCTCGTCCTGTTGAAGCCCGAGACCTACATGAACGAGTCGGGCGCCTCGATCCAGTCGGCCGCCGCCTTCTACAAGCTTTCGCCCGAGCAGGTGCTCGTCGTCCACGACGACGTCGATCTCGAGACGGGAAGGCTCCAGGCCCGCCTCGGCGGAGGCCTCGCGGGTCACAACGGGCTGCGGTCGATCGCCGGCCGCCTCGGCTCCGCCGACTTCCTGCGTCTCCGCATGGGTGTCGGCAGGCCCGGGCGGGGCGACCCGCGGCCCGTCGCGGACTACGTGCTCTCGGCCTTCGCGCCGGAGGACGACGTCGAGGCGATCGTCGGCCGCGCCATGCGACGCCGTCGAGGCGCTCGCGCTCGAGGGCCTCGACGAGACGCAGCGACGGTTCAACCCGAGGTAGCTCGGCCGACGCGCTGTGACGGCTCGCGCCTCGACGGTACGGTGCGGGCGCCGCGGGTCGGCAGGGTCCGGAGGGCGCCTTGCCTGGCGTACGGCACGGCACCAGTCGAACCGCCGGGTGACGCACGTCACTGTCACGAGAAACCCGCAACCACTTCCCTGGCGTTTCTCGCGCCGTTCGGGTCGCTCGCGGTCCCGTGTCGTACCGCCGCGCCAACCCGTAATCGCCCGAGTGCGTTTTCGCTCGCATCGCCCCGAGCGCGTTCGGATCCCAGGGCCCGCGTGCGTTCGGCCCATCCCCGCGCGCGTTCGGTCGTATGCCCCGAGTGCGCTCGGTCGCATCCGCTCTCGGGCCGGCCGAGTTTCGTGCCGACCCTGACGCACTCTCGGCACAGAGCCGTCACCCACCCGTGACAGGTTCCTCGATAGCGTGACATCAGGGCACCGGGGGTGCCCCTGGGGGTGGTTGTCAGAGCCTTGCCGCGCCGCTCCGCCGCTTCGCGGCCGGTGACCGGGCGGTCAGTACGATGGCCCGCGGGGCGCGATCCCCGCCGAAGCCATGGACCCGACCGGCATCCGCACCGACGCTCCTCCGCTCGCCGCGTTCGTCGACGAGCTGCGGCGGCACGAGCGTTTCCAGGCGTTCGCCCGGTCGCTCCCGACCCGTGCCCGCGTCTCGGAGCCGGTGTTGCCGCTCCTTCTCGCCGCGCTCCACGAGGAGCTCGGGCGCGCGCTGCTCGTGCTCCTTCCCGAGGACGCCGACGCGCGCGACGCGGCGGAGGGCGCCTCCTGGTTCGCAGGCGCGACGCCGCGTGGCGCTCCTGCCGAGCCGGGGCGTCTCGCTCGAGTCGGGCCTCGCCCCGCCGCCGCACCTCGTGGGTGAGCGCTACCGCGCGCTCGACGTCCTCGCCGCAGGCGGGCTCGTGTGCGCCTCCGTCACGGCGCTCGCGGAAGGGCTGCCCGCCGGTCGACGCGCGGCCGGTCGCCGCTCGAGCTCCGGGTCGGAGACGAGCCGGGCGTCGGACGGCCTGGCCGGGCAGCTCGCGCTGGCCGGCTACGAGCGCGTCGACCGGGTCGACGAGCGCGGGCAGTTCGCCGTGCGCGGCGGCATCGTCGACGTCTTCCCCTCCACCGGTCGCGAGCCGCTTCGCGTCGAGCTCTTCGGGGACGAGATCGAGCAGGTCCGTGCGTTCTCGCCGTTCACGCAGCGCGCGCTGCATCGCTGCGGAGAACGCCGTCGTCTACCCGGCGGCGGAGAGGCGGGCCGACCTCGTCGAGGTCGACCTCGGGCACGACGACGGCGACGAGCCGGCGGCGATCAGCCTGCCCGCCGATCTCGTCGCGCCCGTCCGCCGACCTCCCGACGTCGTCTGGCAGCCGGACGAGGTGCGCCAGGTCGCCGCGGAGCAGGGGCTGACCGCGCTCGCGCTGGACGGGGCCACCGAGCTCGACCCCTTCCCCCGAGTCGCAGCCTCACGCGTTCGAGGCGCAGCGGCCCGCGATTGCCGCGCGCGGCCTTGCGGAGGCCGAGAACGAGCTTTCGGCCTTCGTCAGGGCCGGGAACCGCGTGGTCGTGTCCTTCGCGCACCGTGGGGAGGCGGAGCGCCAGGCCCTCCTCCTCCGCAAGGTCGAGGCACCGCTGCTCGAGCCCGGCGAGGCGCTCGGCGCCGAGCCGGAGCTGCGGTTCGCCGTGGCGCCGGCGCGCCGCGGGTTCGTCTGGCGCGAGCTCGGGCTCGTCCTGCTTCCCGACACGCAGGTCTTCCGCAAGCGGCCCCCTCGCGCCGACCGGCGGCTCGGCCGGGCGCTCGCGAGCTTCGCCGACCTGCGCGTGGGGGACTACGTCGTCCACGAGGACCACGGCATCGGGAAGCTGCTCGGGTTCGAGACGAAGGCGGTGGCGAACGTCACCCGCGACTACCTCCATCTCGCGTTCCGCGGCGAGGACCGGCTCTACGTCCCCCACGAGCAGCTCGGGAAGCTCTCCAAGTACATCGGCGCCGACGCGACCGCGCCCGCGCTCTCGAAGCTGGGCGGGAAGGCCTGGCAGAACCTCAAGGCGCGCGCCCGCAACGCGGTGCGCGAGCTCGCAGGCGAGCTGCTGCAGCTGTACGCGCAGCGCCAGCGCGCCGAGGGCGTGGCGAACGACCTCTCGAGCGACTGGATCGAGCGTCTCGAGGCCTCGTTCCCGTACCGCGAGACCGACGACCAGCAGCGCGCGATCGAGGCGGTGAAGGAAGACCTCGAGCTGCCGCGGCCGATGGATCGCCTCGTCTGCGGCGACGTCGGGTTCGGCAAGACCGAGGTCGCCGTGCGGGCCGCCTTCGCGGTCGCGGTCAACGGCCGGCAGGTGCTCGTGCTCTGTCCCGACGACGATCCTCGCCGAGCAGCACTGGAACACCTTCCGCGAGCGCTACCGCGACTTCCCCGTGCGTGTCGAGATGGTCTCGCGCTTCCGGAAGCCGGCCGAGATCAAGGCCGTCCTCCGGGAGTTCGCCGAGGGGAAGGTCGAGGTGCTCGTCGGGACGCACCGCATCCTCTCGCGCGACGTGATCCCCAAGCAGCTCGGTCTCGTGATCGTCGACGAGGAGCAGCGGTTCGGCGTCCAGCAGAAGGAGCTCCTGCGGGCGCTGCGCCTCGAGGTCGACGTGCTCTCCCTCTCTGCGACGCCGATCCCGCGCACGCTCCACATGTCGCTCTCCGGGCTGCGGGACATCTCGATCATCGAGACCCCACCGGAGGGCCGCCGACCCGATCCGCACGACGGTGGGGGAGTACGACGAGGAGCTCGATCAGGCTGGCGCTCGAGCGCGAGCATGCGCGCGAAGGGCAGTCCTTCTACCTGCACAACCGCGTCGAGACGATCGACGAGGCCGCGGAGAAGCTCCGGCAGCTGTGCCCCGGCCTGCGGTTCCTCGTCGCACACGGCCAGATGGCGGAGCGCGAGCTCGAGGAGCGGATGCACTCGTTCCTCGCCGGCGACGCGGACGTCCTCGTGTCGACGACGATCATCGAGTCGGGGATCGACATCCCCCAGGCCAACACGCTGATCGTCGAGCGGGCCGACGCGCTCGGCCTCGCGCAGCTGTACCAGATCAGAGGGCGCGTCGGCCGCTCGGACGTGACCGCCCACGCGTACCTCTTCTACCCCGACGCGAGCGAGCTCACGGCGGAGGCCCGCGCGCGGCTCGCGACGCTCGCCGACCACACCGAGCTCGGCGCCGGGTTCCAGATCGCGATGCGCGACCTCGAGATCCGGGGCGCGGGCGACCTGCTCGGCGCCGAGCAGTCCGGCCACGTCGCAGCGCTCGGCTTCGAGCTCTACGTGGAGATGCTGAACGAGGCCGTCGCCGAGCTTTCGGGGCAGGCGCGCCTGGCCGTCCGCCCCGTGCGGGTGGACGCGCGCGTCGACGCCTACGTGCCCGCCGACGTACATCCAGGCGGAGGCGCTCAAGATCGACCTCCACCGGCGGATCGCGCTCGCGGAGCACGAGGACGAGCTGCGCGAGCTCCGCGCTGCGACCGAGGATCGCTACGGCCCGCTGCCGGAGCCGGTGGAGAACCTCTTCCGGATCCAGGAGGCCAAGCACGCGCTCGCCCTCGTCGGAGCCGACTATCTCGTCTTCCGCGGCGGCCGCGCGACCGTCGGGCCGGTTGGGCTGGCCGCCGCCGAGGTGCGCGCCCTGCGCGGGATCGCGGAGACCGCCGTGTACACGTCGGCCCGCCAGGAGGTGGCCATCCGGGCGGACGGCCTGGAGGGGGCGCTCGCCCTCGCCGATGCTATCGTTGCCGCTCGCCGGGCCGCCTGAGCACGCCGCAGAACCGTCCGCGCCCGAGCCCCGAACCATTCCCGAACACAGCGTAACCCGTCCGTAACCGCACGTCCCCTACAAAGAGGTACCGATGAAGCGCTCGATCGTGCTTGCCGCCGCCGCTCTGGCCGCGCTCACCCTCGTCGCCGCAGGATGCGGCGACTCCGACGAGATCCCGGCTGATGCCGTCGCCGTCGTCGACGGGACGACCATCACGCAGGACGTCGCTCGACGAGCTGCTCTCCCGGGCGAAGAAGTCCTACGCGGCGCAGAAGCGCGCGTTCCCGAAGGCCGGGACGTCCGAGTACCAGTCCCTCCAGACGCAGGCGGTCGCCTTCCTCGTCCAGCGCGAGGAGTACGCGCGCGAGGCCGATGATCTCGGGATCAAGGTGACCGACGCGCAGATCGAGAAGAAGCTCGACGAGGTGAGCAAGCAGTACTTCGAGCGACGACCAGAAGAAGTTCGAGAAGGGCCTCAAGGACCAGGGCTACACGGTGGCGACGCTTCCGCGAGGACGTCCGCTCGCAGCTCCTCACCGAGGCGATCTACGACAAGGTCACGAACGGCGTGAAGGTCACGGACGCCGACGTCAGGTCGTACTACGACAAGAACAAGTCGAACTACGCCGTCGCCGAGTCGCGCGCCGTCCGCCACATCCTCGTCAAGACGAAGGCCGAGGCGGACAAGATCCACTCCGAGCTCGCGTCGCGGCGGCGACTTCGCGGCGCTCGCCAAGGCAGAGCTCGCTCGACCCCGGGTCGAAGGACCAGGGCGGCAAGCTGACGGTCACGCGAGGCCAGACCGTCGCGCCGTTCGACAAGGCCGCCTTCGCCCTGAAGACGAACGAGCTCTCGCAGCCGGTCAAGACGGAGTTCGGCTATCACCTGATCCAGCCGGTCGCCGACGTCAAGCCCGGCTCCGTGACCCCGTTCGCGCAGGTGAAGTCCCAGATCAAGACGCAGCTCGAGTCCGAGCGCAAGAACAGCGCCGTCAACGACTGGGTGGCCGACGTCGAGAAGGAGTACGAGGGCAAGGTCCAGTACGCCGCCGGGTTCGAGCCGCCCGACACGTCGACGACGACCGACGAGACGACGTCGACCGGCGGATAGCGGCGCCGGCGTGGGCGACGGACGCCCCGCTCGTCGAGCTCCGAGAGCTGACCCGGCGCCTGCGGGCGGAGTGCCCCTGGGACCGCGAGCAGACCGCGCGCACGATCGTCCCGCACACCGTCGAGGAGGCCTACGAGGTCGCCGACGCCGCCCTCGCCGACGACCCGGTCAAGCTCCGCGACGAGCTCGGCGACCTGCTCTTCCAGGTCTTCTTCCTCTCGCTCCTCCTCGAGGAGCAGGGGGAGGGCGACCTCGACGACGTCACGCGTGCCGTGCACGAGAAGCTCGTGCGCCGCCACCCGCACGTGTTCGGCGACGCCGAGGCACGGACGGCGGGCCGGGTGCGGGAGCGGTGGGAGGAGATCAAGACCGAGCGTGAGGGCCGCACCGGCGTCTTCCACGACGTCCCGGAGTCGCTTCCGGCGCTGCTGCTCGCCCGCAAGGCGCAGCGTCGCGCGGCGGCCGTGGGCTACGACTGGCCGGACCTCGACGGGCCGTCGGAGAAGGTCAGGGAGGAGCTCGACGAGCTGCTCGCGGAGCTCGCACGCGCCGGTCGCCCGGCTCCCGAGACCGAGCCGGACCGGGCGCGTCGAGGCCGAGCTCGGCGACCTGCTCTTCACCGTGGTCAACCTCGCGCGGTTCGTGAACGTCGACCCCGAGCTGGCGCTGCGCGGAGCGACGGGCCGGTTCCGCGGGCGCGTGGAGCTGGCCGAGCGCCTCGCGGCGGAGGCGGGGGAGACGTGGACGGAGCTCGGCCTCGAGGAGCAGGAGCGCTGGTACGAGCGGGCGAAGGCGACGATGGGCGGCCCGGTCGAAGATCGTTAGCGTTCCGGCATTGCCCCGAGGAGCTCGCGGCCCGTCTCCGACGGCTCGCCGTCGACGTCGCTCGACGCCGCGACCTACGTCGCGTGGCACCTCGGCTGCTCCCGACGACTCCTCGACGGGCTCCGCACCGACGCCCAGAGCTCGCCGTGCGGCAGTCCGCGCGTCGCGGGCTTCGCCGCGGCCGAGGGGCGACGGCGTCTGGGTGAGAATCGAGGCGACGACGTCGCCGGGCAACCGCCTTCCCAGAACCCGGTGTCAGGTCGAAGCCCGGCGCGACGGTGTTGGCCGTGATTCGCCGGATGCGAGAGACGTCGCGACGACTCAGCGTCCAGGCGCGAGCTCGGCCGTTCGCCGCGTCAACGAGTCCGCTGCGCGCAGGAGCGTCACGACGAGCCGTTCACGGCCACGAAGCTAGGGCAACGCCCGTCACCACCCTTGGGAAGGTCTGTTGCGGAGGCGTGCGCCGGGGAGAGAACCTAGTGTTCTGCGAGTGAGCGAGATCGTCCACGTCCACGGCCGCCAGGTGCTCGACTCGCGGGGGAACCCGACGGTCGAGGTCGAGGTCGGGCTCGACTCCGGCGCGTTCGGGCTCGCCGCCGTCCCGTCCGGCGCCTCCACCGGTGAGCACGAGGCGGTCGAGTTGCGCGACGGAGGGGATGCCTGGCTGGGCAAGGGCGTCACGACGGGCGGTCGCGCACGTGGAGGGCGAGATCGCCGACGCGCTCACCGGCCAGGACGCGACCGACCAGCGCGCGGTCGACCGCAGCCTGGTCGCGCTCGACGGGACTCCGACGAAGGCCAGGCTCGGCGCCAACGCGATCCTCGGCGCGTCGCTCGCGGTCGCGAAGGCCGCGGCCGCCGACGCCGGCCAGCCGCTCTACCGCTGGGTCGGCGGCACGAACGCGCACGTGCTCCCGGTGCCGCTCCTGAACGTCGTCAACGGCGGCGCGCACGCGCAGAACAGCCTCGACTTCCAGGAGTTCATGCTCGTCCCGGCCGGCGCCGAGAGCTTCTCGGAGGCGCTCCGGATCGGCGCGGAGACCTACCACCACCTGAAGAAGCTCCTCTCCGAGCGGGGCCTCTCGACCGCGGTCGGCGACGAGGGCGGGCTTCGCGCCCGACCTCGGCTCCGCCTACGACGCGTGCGAGGTGATCCTCGAGGCCGCCGAGCGGGCGGGGCACCGCGACCGGGTCGCGCTCGCGCTCGACCCGGCGACGAGCGAGCTGCACCACGAAGGGGCGTACCGGCTCGAGCGCCAGGGCGGCACGCTCGACACCGCGGGGATGATCGACCTCTGGGCCGACCTCTGCGACCGCTTCCCGATCGTCTCGATCGAGGACGGGCTCGGCGAGTCGGACTGGGAGGGCTGGCAGACGCTGACCGACCGGCTGGGGTCGCGCGTCCAGCTCGTCGGCGACGACCTCTTCGTCACGAACGTCGACTTCCTCCGCCGCGGGATCGACGAGCGGGTCGGCAACGCGATCCTCGTCAAGGTCAACCAGATCGGGACCCTCACCGAGACGCTCGACGCCGTCGAGCTCGCGCACCGGAACGGGTACCGCGCGATCATCTCGCACCGCTCGGGCGAGACCGAGGACGCGACGATCGCCGACCTCGCCGTCGCGACGAACGCCGGGCAGATCAAGACCGGCGCCACGGCCCGCTCGGACCGCGTGGCGAAGTACAACCAGCTGCTGCGGATCGAGGAGGAGCTGGGCGGCGAGGCCTCGTACCCGGGCTGGGACGCATTCCCGCGGGCGACGCCCTGAGCGGCTCGGCCCGCTACGGACGGCGGCACTAAGGTGACGGCGGTGACCGGCCACGCACGCCGTACCAAGATCGTCGCGACCATCGGGCCCGCTTCCGCGAGCCCGAAGATGCTCGCGGCCCTGATCGGGGCAGGAATGGACGGGGCGCGGCTCAACCTGTCGCACGGCACGCGCGACGACCATGCGCGGAGCGCGACGCTCCTTCGGGAGGCGGAGGCCGATGCCGGCCGCCCGATCGCGCTGATCGCCGACCTCCAGGGACCGAAGCTCCGCGTCGGGGAGCTCGACGCGGACGTCGAGCTCGCGACGGGCGACTCCGTCGTGATCGCCGGCGAGGACTTCGCCGAGCCCGACGACCTTCCGGTCAGCCCCGCTGTGCTCGGCTCGGTTCTCCAGCCGGGCAACGACATCCTGATCGACGACGGGCATGGTGCGCGCTCCGCGTCATGAAGGTCGAGCGCGGCAGAGCGCGCTGCGGCGTCATCGTGGGCGGGACCGTGTCCGAGCACAAGGGCGTCAACCTTCCCGGCGTCCCGCTGCCCGATCCCGTCCCTCACGCGCAAGGACCTCGACGACCTCGACGCCGCGCTCGAGTTCGGCGTCGACTACGTCGCGCTCTCGTTCGTCCGCTCCGCCGCCGATGTCAAGGCGCTGCGCACGCTGATCGAGGCGAGGAACTCGCAGGCGTGGGTGATCGCGAAGATCGAGAAGGCGGAGGCGGTCGCGGCGCTCGACGAGATCCTGGCGGAGTCGCACGCGCGTGATGGTCGCCCGAGGCGACCTCGGCGTGGAGATCGGGGCCGCCGACGTGCCGCTCCTCCAGAAGCGGATCATCCTCCATGCACTCGAGCGCGCGAAGCCCGTGATCACCGCGACGCAGATGCTCGAGTCGATGATCCACGCACCCGAGCCGACACGCGCCGAGGCGTCGGACATCGCGAACGCGATCCTCGACGGCACCTCGGCGATCATGCTCTCGGGGGAGACCGCGATCGGCGAGTACCCGGTCGAGTCCGTCGCGGTGATGGACAGGATCGCGCTCGCCGTCGAGCCGCACCTCGGCTACCGCCACGAGACGCCGCAGGCGAGCGACACGCCGACCATCGACCAGGCCATGTCGAACGCGGCGTGCGACGTCGCGGAGGCCCTCGCCGCGAAGGCGATCCTCGTCCCGACCTTCACCGGCCGCACCGCCTCTGCGGTGGCCCGGCTCCGGCCCCAGAGAGCGATCCTCGCTCTCACGCACAAGATGGAGTCGCTCCGCCACATGGCGCTCGAGTGGGGCGTCACGCCGATCGAGATCCCCGAGACGAGCGACGTCGAGGATCTGTGGGACCGGTCGGTCGCCGCCGCGCGTGAGTCGGGGATCGTCGCGGCGGGCGAGCGGCTCGTCCTCACCGCGGGCACGGCCGTCAACATCCCCGGCTCGACGAACGTGATCAAGGTCGACGTCGCCTGACGCACCGCGGGCGGCGGAGGGGCCGGCGGGCCGACGGCGAAGACGTGACGCCGTGGCCGGGAAGGGGAAGCGCAAGCGTGAGCGCAGACGCGCGTCGCAGGGCGCCGCGCTGGCTCCTGCCCGTCGTCGTGCTCGGCGTCGTCTCGTTTCTCTACGTCCGACCGATCGACACGTACCTCGAGACGAGAGGCCAGCTGGACGAGCGCCGCGCCGAGGTGGCCACGCTCCGGGCGGAGCGCGCACGCGTGACTGCCCGTCTCGAGCGCGCGACGAGCCTCGACGAGCTCGCCCGCGCGGCGCGCCGGATCGGCTACGTGCGTCCCGGTGAGCACCTGTTCATCGTCAAGGGCACCGCGGACTGGAAACGCCGCCGGCGCGGGCTGAGCTACGGTCGAGGCGTGGACGACCGCGCCGCCGTCGCACGCCAGCTGGGGCGCGAGCCCCGGACGTTCCGTCGCGTCGTCGTCAGGTGCCCCTGGGGGCTCCCGGCCGTGACCGAGCAGGAGCCGTACGGGCCGGACGGCGAGCCGTTCCCCACGACCTACTACCTCACCTGCCGGCACCTCGTCGCCGCGGTCTCGCGACTCGAGGCCGACGGCGGGGTTGAGCGCTGGAGCGACGCCGTCGCGGCCGACCCGGCCCTGCGCGACGACCTCGCCCGCGCGACCGCCGAGCAGCGCCGCCTTCGCCGTGAGCTGGCGGCGGGACAGACGCGGGTCCGACGAGGGCGCGTCGCTCGACCTGGGGATCGGCGGCTCGCGCAACCCGTCCGCCCTCAAGTGCCTCCACGCCCACGTGGCCTTCGCGCTCGCCTGCCCCGGCTACCTCCTCGGCGAGGCGGTGCTCTCGGAGCTGCCCGAGCGCTGGCCGGAGAGCTGCTGCACGGCCGTCCAATAGCATCGCGCGGGATGACGACGGTCTCGGCGGCGCGCCTCGAGTGGAGGGACGGTAACCGGCGCTTCCTCGAGGAGGCTCGTGACCCCGCGCGCGGCGACGTGCTCCATCGTCAGCGGGAGGTCGTGCTCGACGAGCTGCGACGCCGCGTCGGGACGACCTTCACGCTCGCCGAGCTCGTCGCCGCGTACGCCGCCTCCGAGCACTGGGTGCGCGAGGTGATCGAGGAGCGTGCCCGCTCGAAGGGCTGGGCCCGCACCGTCAGCCTCTCGGGCGACGCCGCCTTCCACGCCTACAGCACGCAGGCGCAGGACTACGAGCCGTGACGATCGACCCGCTGCCGCCGGCCCGCCGGCGCGCGGCCCGACGCCGCCTGTGGCCACGTGTCGTCGCGCTCGTCGTGGGCGCGGCGATCCTGTTCGCGCTCGGGGTCGCGCTCGGGCTCGCGCTCGACGACCGGCCCGTCCCGGGCGGGACCCAGACGTTCGTCCGCACGCTCGAGCCGCTGCCGCAGCAGACGCCGTAGCGGCACGACAGTGTCGAGCTGCCATGTCCGTGGAGGCCGGGGCGGCGGAGCGGTCGTCGCCGCCGGAGGGCCGGCTTATGCCGGCCGGGGCCAGCGTCGTGTGGCCGGGTCGCTGTGCTGAAGGAGGGGGCGTGGGGGAACCGTGGGTTCCCCCACGTCACAGCTCCTCGGAGGCCTGGAGCAGGCCGGCGACGATCACGGCGATCGCGGCGGCGAGGCTGATCCAGAGGCCGACGCCGCGGTGCGCGAAGAAGAAGTCGTCCGGCACCGAGATCACGCGCACGAGCACGAAGATCGTCGCCAGCGCCCCCAGCGCCACGGTGAGGAGGCTCTGGGGCAGCGCTGCGGGCGGCTCGATGCCGAGCTCGCGCAGCAGGAGCACGAGGACGACCGCCAGGCCGACGAAGAGGACGAGCTTGCCGAGCACGCCCGTGTTCCAGCCGAGCACGGAGATCGTCACCCCCTCGCCCTCGCCCGTGTACCAGCCCGTGAACGACGACACCGCCAGCACGACGCCGGCCACGAGACCGAGCCCGTCGCCGAGGCCGAGCAGGCCGGGATCGAAGCGCCGCTCCCGCGTGACCATCGCCGGAGAGTATCCCCGACACGCGTTGCCAGCGTCGCGGTCGTATGCTTGCGGGGTGGCCGAAGACGTACGCGAGGCGACGCGCGAGGGGGTCGCGGACGCGCTCGGGCCCGATGAGGCACCGGCGCTCGATCCGGACGCCGTCAGACGCTCGTACCACCGCCATCGCGCGCTCCGGCGGGCCCGCATCGAGCACCGGCAAGCGGACGAAGTGGGCGGGCGCGCGCTTCTGGGTCGTGCTCGTCCTGCTGATCGTCGCGTGCGTCCTGCTGGCGATGACGACGTGGCGCGAGATCGGGCGCCTGTTCGGGCTGTAGACATCGCGCCGGACACGGCGGCGCGGTCGTCGGCCGTCCGCCTCGCAGCGGTCGCGCTCGTCGTGCTGATCGCGCCTCGTCGTGCCGCCGACGCTCGTCGTGAACGCCCTGCGCGTCCTCGCGACCGACACGTTCGTGCGCTTCGAGTACGACCGCGACGGCTTCCCCTCCGATCGGTACGGCCTCACCGACGACGAGCGCGAGTCGCTCGCGCTCACGGGCCTCGAGTCGATCCGCCCGCGGTCGGAGGGGATCGTCCTGCTCGAGCGCGCCACGCTGCCCGACGGCTCGCCTGCGTTCGACGGTCGCGAGCTCACGCACATGGAGGACGTGCGCACGCTCTTCGGCGCCGCGTTGCGCGCCCAGCTCGTGATCGTGCTGGTCCTGGTCGTGCTCGCCCTCGCGCTCGCCCGGACGCGCCTCCGCGACGTCGTTCCCCGTGGGCTTCTCGCGGGCGCGCTCGCCACGCTCGGGATCGCCGTGCTCGCCGTGCCGTTCATCCTGCTCGGCTTCGACCGGTTCTTCACGCGCTTCCACGAGATGTTCTTCGAGGGCGACTCGTGGCGCTTCTCGGACACCGACACCCTCATCCGCCTCTATCCGGAGCGGTTCTGGGAGGACGTCTCGCAGCTCGCGGCGGCGATCACGGTCGCGCAGGCCGTCCTCCTCGCGGGGCTCGCCTGGTGGTGGCTCCGCAGGACGCGTCGGCGGGCGGCGTGATCGATCTCCGGCGACCCGGACCGGGTCGCGCTCAGGATCGGGCACCGCGGCGCGGCCCATCTCGCGCCCGGAGAACACCCTCCGCTCCTTCCGTGAAGCCGTCGCACACGGTGTCGACCTGATCGAGTTCGACGTGCTCGACCTTCCCGGAGGCCCGCTCGTGCTGGCCCACTCGGATCACCTCGACGAGGTCAGCCACGGTGCGGCGACCGGGTCGGTGAGGGCGCGCTCGCTCGCCGAGCTGCGTGAGGTCGCGCCCGAGCTGCCCACGCTCGAGGAGGCCCTCGCGTTCTTCGTGGACGAGGCGCCGGAGGTCGGGCTCCACGTGGATCTCAAGCTGACGACGCGGCTCGACGAGCTCGCGGACGCGCTCCGCCGCTTCGGCCTCGAGCCCCGCACGGTCGTGTCCTCCTTCCACGTGCCGAGCTTGGTGGCGGTCGCGCGGTGCACCCGCTCGGTGCGGATCGGCTTCACCTACCCCGAGGACAGGTACGGCGTGTCGAGGCGGCCCGCCCTCCAGCCCGTGCTGCGGGCGGGGCTCGCCTCGCTCCGCGCGACCGTTCCCGTCCTCGTGCCGCGGATGCTCCGGCGCGCGGGGGCGACCGCGCTGATGCTGCAGCACGCGCTCGTCACGGCTCGCACCGTCTCCCGCGCGCACGCGGTCGGGGCCGCGGTGCTCGCGTGGACCGTCGACGACGTCATCGACCTCGAGCGCGTGCTCGCGGCAGGAGTCGACGGCGTGATCACGAACGATCCGCGGATCTTCGACTCGAACCGCACATAACAGATCGTTCACGTCCGTCGACCAGCCCCCTGGATACACTCAGCGCCGATGCGCCGTCTGGCAACCGCACTCGTTCTTCCCTGCTCAGTCGCGCTTTTCATCGTGCTCGCTCCCGTTGCCTCCGCCGACGAGACGACGCCACCGACCACGACGGCTCCACCGACGACCACCGAGCCGCCCGCGACGACCGCGCCGCTGCCACCGCTGCCGGGGCCGAAGCTGATCCAGCCGGGCGTCACGATCGGCGGGATGCTCGTCGGCGGGCTCACCGCCTCGGAGGCCCGGACGCTCGTCGAGACAGCGCTTCGAGAAGCCGATCACGCTGCGCATCGTGTCGAGCCGAACCCTGCGGGTGAAGCCGCAGGAGCTCGGGGCGGCGGCGTACGTCGGCAAGGCCGTCAAGTCTCGCCGTCCGGGTACGGCGCGAGGGCTTCCAGGTGCCGCTCACGGTCGACGTCGCGAACGGGAAGCTGACGCGCTTCCTCTCGAAGGTCGGCAAGCAGACCGACCGCGAGCCCGTCGACGCCAGGCTCACGCTGAGGAACTTCACGCCGGTGGCGCACCCCTCCTCGCCGGGCGGCGGCTCATGCAGACCGTCGCGGCCCGTCGGCTCTCACTGGCGATCCGCAAGCACGAGCGTGCGTTCGAGCTTCCCTACCAGGAGCTCGAGCCGGAGGTCACCGAGAAGGACCTCGGCCATGCGATCGTGATCAAGCGTGACTCGAAGACGCTGCTCTACTACTTCGGGACGAAGCTCAAGCGCAGCTTCCGCATCGCGACGGGCCAGTCCTCGTACCCGACGCCGATCGGCGACTTCGAGATCGTGACGATGCAGCGCAACCCCTGGTGGTACCCGCCGCAGGGCTCGGACTGGGCGGCGGACGCCAAGCCGATCGCGCCCGGGCCCGGGGAATCCTCTCGGGACGCGCTGGATGGGGATCTCGTCCCCGTACGTGGGGATCCACGGGACGCCCGACGCGGCGTCGATCGGCTACTCGGCCTCGCACGGCTGCATCCGCATGCTGATCCCGCAGGTCGAGTGGCTGTTCGAGCGGGTCGACGTCGGGACGCCCGTGTTCATCGTCGGGGCGTGACCGCCGAGGGCGGGCAGGCCGGAAGGATCCAGCGCGCAGGTCAGGTCGTCGCCCTCCTCGGGGTTGCCGCCGCTCCTCGGCCTCCTCGTGTGGAGGGTCGCCTTCCGCGACGACACGGGGGCGGCGGACAAGCTCGGGCAGGGAACGCCCGTCGTCGCGCCCGCGTTCGTGCTCGACCGGCTCGACCGCGATGGGCAGCTCGCGCTCGCCGACCTGCGCGGCAAGGCGGTCGTCGTCAACTTCTGGGCGTCGTGGTGCATCCCGTGCCGCGAGGAGGCGCCGGTGCTGCAGCAGACGTATCAGCGCTACCGTGACCAGGGGCTCGTGGTGCTCGGCGTCGACGTGAACGACTTCCGCGAGGACGCGAGGCGGTTCATGCGCCGCTACGGCATGACGTACCCCGTCGTCTACGACGGAAAGGGGTCGACGGTGGGCAAGTGGGGCGTGCGCGGTTTCCCCGAGACGTTCTTCGTCGACCGCTCCGGGAAGCTGGTCGGCGAGCGGATCTCGGGCGCCGTCGACATCGAGCGGAACCGCGAGGCGTACGAGCGCGGCGTCGCCCTCGTCCTCGCCGACGCTGCCGTGACCCGCCTGGCCCTGCTCGCGGCGCTGCTCGTGCTCGCGGGCGGCCTCGCGACCACGCCGGCGGCGGGTGCGCCGAGCCCTGCCGACCTCGAGGCCGAGCTCGTCTGCCCGACCTGCAAGACGACGCTCGACCAGTCCGACGCGCCGGTCGCGCGCCGCATGAAGCAGATCATCCGCGCACGGCTCGCGGCCGGGGCGACGGAGCAGGAGATCAAGGCGGAGCTCGTCGCGCAGTTCGGCCCGGCCGTGATCGCGGAGCCGCCGAAGTCGGGCTTCGACCTGCTCGCGTGGCTCGTGCCGCTCGGCATCCTGGCGGTCGGCGCGCTCGGGGTGGGGGTGATCGCCTGGGGCTGGAGCCGGCGCCGCAGCGACGAGCCGCCCGAGGAAGCGCTCGATCCCGCGCTCGAGCGTCGTCTCGACAGCGAGCTCGAGCGGTTCGACGGGTGAGCAGCCCCGCCGGAGCCGCAACCGGCGAGGGGCGCGCGTGAGCGCGAGCGAGATCCCGGTCGCGCTGCTGGCGGGGTTCGTCTCCTTCCTCGCACCGTGCGTCCTGCCGCTCGTCCCCGGCTACCTGTCCGCGGTCTCCGCGGTCGAGGCCGACGAGCTCGGCCGTCCGGGCACGGCCCGACGGGTCGTCGTGTCGAGCATCCCGTTCGTGCTCGGGTTCACGGCGATCTTCGTCCTGCTCGGAGTCGGCGCGTCTCTCCTCGGCGGCAGCCTCTTCCGCGACCAGTTCCTGCTCGAGCAGGTCTCGGGCTTCGTGCTGGTCGTGTTCGGCCTCGCCTTCATGGGGCTTCTCCCCTGGCCCGAGCGCCTCGTCGGCGCCGGGATCGTCCAGGGTGCGCGGTCGCGCGGCTCGCGCGTCCTCCTCGGCGGCGCCTTCGCCGTCTGCGCCGCGCCGTGCATCGGGCCGGTGCTCGCGGCGATCCTCGTCCTCGCGGGCTCGTCGGACACGGCGCTCGAGGGCGCTGCGCTGCTCGCCGTCTACTCGCTCGGGCTCGCGATCCCGTTCGTGCTCGCCGGCGCGCTCTTCACCCGGGCGATGGGCGCGTTCCGCTGGGTCAGGGACCACTACCGCGCGATCCAGTTCGCGGGCGGGCTGGTCATGGTCGCGCTCGGCCTCCTGCTCTTCTTCGGCCGCTTCTACGTGCTGCGCATCTACGTCAACCGCGCGCTCGAGTGGTTCGGCCTCGAGCCCGTGTTCTGACGGCGGGAGCGCGCGTGGGCCTAGATCCGACCGGGAGCAGGTCGAGCAGCCCCTCGGCGACCCGGGCCGACGCCGCCTCGACCTGGCCGAGGACCCGCGTGACGTCGACGTCGCGATGCGTCGGAGCGTAGGGGCCGAGGCGCCGGGCGGCCTTCTCGAGCTGCCGCGACGCGCCCGGCTGGTTGCCGTTCGCCGCGTGGTGCCACGCCACCGTGACGTGGACCAGCCCCTGGAGGAAGTCGCGCTCGGCCTCCGGCGCATCACGCCATTCGTCCTCCAGCGCCTCGTGGGCGTCGAACCAGCGCTCGGCGCGCATCAGCTCCAGCCCGCGCTCGAGGCTCACACCAGATCGGCCCCCCGTGCTAGAAACACGACATGGCGACGATCCTGCTCGTCGGGGTCGACCTCATCCTCCGCTCGAAGCTGGAGGGCATCCTTGCCGGGTACCGGCTCGTCACGAGCGACAGCGCCGACCCGCCGGACCTCGTCATCTGCGACATCGCCCGGGTCGATGCCGAGGAGGTCGCGGACGCCTGGCCGGAGACGCCGATCCTCGGCTTCACGAACCACACGGACACCATCGGCCTGCAGCGCGCGCACACGGCCGGGTTCGACCAGGTGATCGTGAAGTCGGCCCTGGTGGAGCGCGCGCGGCAGGTGGTCGACGAGCTCGTCGGCGTCGACGCCTGAGACGGCCGCCCCGCGGACGCCGTTGCTAGGCTCGACGCAGGAATGACGTACATCATCGCCGAGCCCTGCATCGACATCAAAGACCGCTCCTGCGTGGATGTCTGCCCGGTCGACTGCATCCACGAGTTCGCGCGGATGCTGATCATCGACCCCGAGGAGTGCATCGACTGCTTCGCGCCGAGCGAGGAGATCCTGACGACCGGCGGAGTACGTCGCCTCGACGAGCTCGAGAACACCGCCTGCCGCGTGCTGACGGACACGGGCTTCGCGCCCGCGGTCGTGAAGCGGTTCCGTCGGAAGCCGCTCGTCGAGATCGAGCTCGCACCTGCGTTCGAGGAGCGCGACCGCTACGGCGGGACGCGACTCACGACGCGCAACATCTCGCGCTTCCGCCGGACGGTCCAAGCTACCGCCGACGCACCCCTGGCTTCTCGCCGACGGCGAGCGGACGGACAGCCTCACCGTCGGTCAGTACGTTCCGTCCGCGCGGCGCATACCGAAGCGAGGCTCCGAGCGCTACCGGCTCGGCGTGCTCCACGGTCTCGTCTTTGGCGACGGGAGCTGGAACAGGCAAGAGGTCAAGTCCGGTCTGCACCTCCACTACGTGCAGCTCTACGGCGACAAGGTGGCGAGGTTCAAGGACTTCTTCGACCAGGTGAACTTCTCGCCGTGCCTGGACGTTCACCCCGGGTACGTCGGAACGGGTGTCGTCCGCGCGCCGGTCAACCTGAAGCGCACGCTCCCGCACGATGCCGACCCCGAGTACGTCGCCGGGTTCGTCGACGGGTGGCTCGCCTCCGACGGCGATCGGGTCAAGGCGGGATCCTGGCGATTGCGTTCGACCGACCACGAGGCCCTCGACTGGCTCGAGCTCGCTGCGCCGTTGGCAGGCTTCGTCGCCGTCGGATCGGGCAGGGAGGCGAACCTGGAGACCAACTTCGCGGTGCGCAGCAGGCCGATGCGGTGGCTGGATCTGGCGACGCGCGAGGTCTCGTGGCGAGTCATGCGGACAACGCTGCTCGACGAGGAGCCGGCCGACACGCTTCTGCGCGATCGTGCCGGGAAAGCACGAGTTCACGCTGGCGGGTGGCGTCTACACCCACAACTGCGGTGCCTGCGAGCCGGAGTGCCCCGTGGAGGCGATCTTCCCCGAGGACGCGCTGCCCGACAAGTGGGAGCCGTTCGTGAAGATCAACTACGCCTTCCCGGAGGGTGCGGCGGCCGTCGACCCGCTCGTCGACGCGTACGCCGAGGAGCACAACGTCCAGAACGAGCCGATTGCCTGAGGGCCTCGGGCCCGGAGTCACAGCCGCGCCGCGCTCGGCGGAACGCAGCAGCCTGATCGTCGTCCAGCGCCCGTCGCGCTCCGCCTCGAAGCTCCCGTTCAGCTCCGCCGCCCGCTCGGCCAGCCCGTCGATCACGGCCTGACGGCGCTCCGGCGCGCCGTCGTCCGAGACGACGAGCTCCACACCGCCCGCCGGTGTCTTGGCGACCGACACCGAGACCGCGCTCGGCGGGCCGCGGCGGACGGCCTGGTCGAGCGCCTCGCGGATCACCTGGAAGAGGCTCGAGCGAGCGCCCTCGCCGAGCCCCTCGTCGTCGATCGTCGAGCTCGACCCGCGCGCCGCGGCGGCCGGCGGTGCGATCGGCGAGCTCGCGAACGGCGGCAGCGAGGCCGACCTCGTCGAGCATCACGGGCTCGAGGCCCGCAACGATCCCCCGGAGCTCCTCCGCAGCGTCGCGTGCGACCTCGAGCGCGCGTGCGACGACGCGGCGGCCGGACGCGACGTCGTCCCCCTCCAGCGCGGCGAGGGCGGCGTCCAGCATCTGCGAGAGCGCAGCGACGTGCTGCACAGGGCCGTCGTGGAGCTGCTCGGCGATCCGGCGGCGCTCTGCCCGCTCGCCGAGCAGCCGCTCCGCGACGAGGTGCTCGTCGCTCAATCGATCATCGCCTCGCGCAGCGCGATGGCGACCGCCTGGGTGCGGGTCTCCGCCTCGAGCTTCGCGAGGATGTGGCGCACGTGGCTCTTCACGGTCTCCTGCGAGATGAAGAGCCGCTGGGCGACGTCGGCGTTCGACATCCCGTCCGCGAGCAGCTGCAGGATCTCGCGCTCGCGCTGCGTGAGGATCTCCTGTCCGTCGCGGCCGGTCGCCAGCGACGGGAGCAGCGCCGGATCGACGAAGGTCTCGCCTCCGGCGACCTTCTCGATCGCCTTGAGCAGCGTCTCGTGCGGCGCCTCCTTGAGGACGTAGCCGTGCGCGCCGGACTCGAGCCCGCGCTGGAGGAGCGCGCGTTCGCTGTACGCCGTGAAGACGAGCACGCGCGTGTCCGGGACACGCGCCGCGATCTCCTCCGTCGCCTCGATGCCGTCCATCTGCGGCATCCGCAGGTCCATGATCACGACGTCCGGACGCCGGCGCTCCGCCAGGGACACGGCCGTCTCGCCGTCCGGTGCCTCGCCGACCACGCGGATGTGCGGCGAGCGGAGCAGCGCCAGCCGCAATCCCTCGCGGACGACCTCGTGATCGTCGGCGATCAGGACGGTGATCTCGCCGTTCTCAGCCACGGAGAGGGATTCTAGGTACGGGGGGAGACGCCTTCCTCGTCGTCACACGACGAGCGCGAGCTGCTCGGGCTCGGGGGCCGGCGCGATCGGGGGCCTCCGGGGCCGCCACGTGGTGCGCGCAAGCCCGCGGACGGTCGCGCGCACGGGCTCGGTCTCGCTCGCGGGAAGGTAGGCGCGCCCGGCGTACAGCCGCTCGTACTCGGGAAGGAGCTCGGGCCAGTCCCGGCCGAGCGCTTCCAGGAAGTGCTCCCGTGTCCCGGGCCGCAGGTAGAGCACGTTGGCCCAGACGCCGCTCGCGCCGGCGGCGCGAGCCTCCCTGACGACATCGGCGAGGAGCTCCGGGTCGTCGGAGAGGCCGGGCAGGACGGGGGCGAGCGCGACGCCCGTGTCGATCCCCGCCTCGCTGAGGACGCGGACTGCTTCGAGACGGCGGCGCGGCGGCGCGGTGCCGGGCTCCGTGGCCCGCCAGATGCGCTCGTCGAGCGTCGGCACCGAGAAGCTGACGTGCACCTTGGCGCGTCCCGCAGCCTCCGCGAGGACGTCGACGTCCCGCCTGATCATCGGCCCGCGCGTGATCAGGGAGAACGGCGTGCGGGCGGCCCCGAGCTCCTGGATGCACGCGCGCGTCAGCCGATAGCGGCCCTCGGCGGGCTGGTACGGGTCGGTCGCCGCGCCGACGGCGACGGCCTCCCGCTTCCACGACGCGCGGGCGAGCTCGCGGCGGAGGACGTCGGCGACGTTGACCTTGACCCGGATCGAGCGCCCGTACCGGTCGTCCGAGGGCCGGTCGGCACGCGCCTCGAAGGCGCGGACGTAACAGAAGGTGCAGCGGTGCGCGCAGCCCGTGTAGGGGTTGAGCGACCAGTCGAACGGCATGCCCTTCACCCTGTTGAGGGCGCTCCGGCACGGCTCCTCGCGGTACTCGACCCGCATCCCGGAAGGATAGAACACGCGTTCGTACGGTGTCCAGCTTCTCGGAGCTCCTCTGGGGAGCGATAATGTCGCCGTCGTCCTCGGGAGCCCGGTGATCTCGACACGCGCAACCTCCGTCCTGGGCGTCGACCACCCGGTCGTGCTCGCAGGCATGTCGAGCGGCTTCACGGACGCTGCGCTCGTCGCCGCGGTCTCGGAGGCCGGCGGCCTCGGCGTCATGGGCGTGACCGACCTCGATCCCGACGGTGTCGCGGCGGCCGTCGAAGGGATCCGGGCCCTCACCACCCGCCCATTCGGGCTCAACCTGCTGCTGTTCGCGGCCGAGGAGTCGGTCGACGCCGTGCTGGCGACCGGGCCGCGCGTCTTCTCGACCGCGTGGCCGTCGCCCGAGCAAGACCTGCGCGAGATCTTCGGCCGTGCCCACGAGGCGGGGGCGGTGGTGATGCACATGGTCCCGACTCTCGCCGACGCGGTCTCGGCCGCCGACGCGGGCGCCGACGTGATCGTCGCCCAGGGGACCGAAGGCGGCGGCCATGTGGGCCTCCTCGCCTCGGTGGTGATCGTGCCGCAGGTCGCGCGCGCGGTCGCGCCGGTGCCGGTGCTCGCCGCCGGAGGCTTCGCCGACGGGGCCGGGCTCGCCGCGGCGCTGGTGCTCGGCGCGGAGGGCGTTCTCCTCGGGACCCGATTCCTTGCCACCGTCGAGGCGCCCGTCTCGGACGGGTACAAGCAGGCGCTCCTCTCGAGCGACGGCCACGACACCGAGCTCTCCGGAGTTCCCGACCTCCTCGCGGGCGCCATCTGGCCCGGAGCCCACGGTCGCGTGATGCGAAACCGCCTGATCGAGAGGTGGACGGCACGGGAGGGCCAGCTCCGTGCCCGCCGCTCGGAGCTACTGGAGCAGGCGCTCCGCGCGCGGCGCGATGGCGATATGGAGGAGGCCGTTGTCTGGGCCGGCCAGAGCGCCGGGCTGGTGGTCGACATCGCGCCGGCGGGCGCCATCGTCCAGCGCATCGTCCGCGAGGCAGAGACGATCATCCGAGACCGCGCGGAGCTCGTGACGGGCGGCTAGGGCGTTGCGCCGACGACCATTCCGGCGCCGACGGTCTCGTTCGTCGCCTCGTCGACGAGGACGAACGCGCCGGTCGCCCGGTTCTCGGAGTAGGCGTCGACGAGCAGCGGGCCGGCGAGCCGCAGGCGCACCCGGGCGAGGTCGTTGAGCGAGAGCCCGGCTCGCCGGCGACCCGCTCGAGCGTCCCCACGTCGATCACCGAGACGACCTCGTCGAGGATCGCCCGCGTCCAGCGGGTCGTGTGCTTGACGGCGAGCCGGGCGCCGGTCTGCACCGGCCGCTCGCTCATCCAGCAGACGGTCGCCTCCAGCTCGCGGGCGGCGACGGGCGCGTCGCCGGGATCGCAGAGCATGTCGCCGCGGGACACGTCGATCGCGTCGGACAGGCGGACGACGACGGACTGCCCCTGGACCGCCACGTCGAGCGGGCCGTCGTGCGTCTCCACCGCCGCGACGGTCGTGCGCAGGCCCGACGGCAGGACGACGACCTCGTCGCCTGCGCGCCACTCGCCTCCGGCCACCTGGCCGGCGTAGCCGCGGTAGTCGTGGTGCTCGCCGGACATCGGCCGGATCACCCACTGGACCGGGAAGCGGCGGTGCGACAGGTCACGGTCGGCGGCGATCTCGATCGTCTCGAGCCGCTCGAGGAAGGTGCCGCCGTCCCACCAGGGCATCCGCTCCGACGGTTCGACGACGTTGTCGCCCGGCAGCGCAGCGATCGGGATCACCACCGCGTCGCGGATCTCGAGCCGCTCTGCGAGCTCCCGCAGGTCGCTCTCGATCTCGCGGAAGCGCTCCTCCTCGAAGTCGACGAGGTCCATCTTGTTGACGGCGAAGACGACGTGCGGGATCCCGAGCATCGCCGCGATGTACGTGTGCCGTTGCGTCTGCTCGATGACCCCTTTGCGCGCGTCGAGCAGCACGACCGCGACGTCGGCGGTCGAGGCGCCGGTGACCATGTTCCTCGTGTACTGGACGTGGCCCGGCGCGTCGGCGAGCTGGAAGCGCCGCGACGGCGTCACGAACGAGCGGTAGGCGACGTCGATCGTGATCCCCTGCTCCCGCTCGGCGCGAAGGCCGTCGGTCAGCAGAGCGAGGTTGACGTACCCGTCCCCGCGCCGCTCGCTCGTCTCCTCGACGTGCTCGAGCTGGTCCGACATCACCTGCTTCGTGTCGTAGAGCAGCCGGCCGATGAGGGTCGACTTGCCGTCGTCGACCGAGCCGCACGTGACGAGCCGCAGGAGCTCGCTCGAGGCAGCCTCGCCGGTGAGCATCTCCGCGAGGTCGATCGGCATCAGAAGTACCCCAGCCGCTTGCGATCCTCCATCGCGGCCTCCGAGACCTTGTCGTCGGCGCGTGTCTCGCCGCGCTCGGTGACGCGGGTCGCCGCGATCTCGCGCACGACGTCCTCGATCGTCGACGCCCTCGAGCGCACGCCGCCCGTGCAGCTCATGTCGCCGACGGTGCGGAACCGCACCCACTCCTCGAACGGCTCCTCGTGGGGGTAGCGCTCGACGAACTCGGATGCGGCATAGAGCATCCCGTCCCGCTCGAAGACCTCCCGCTGGTGCGAGAAGTAGATCGCCGGCAGCTCGAGCCGCTCGCGGGCGACGTACTGCCAGACGTCGAGCTCCGTCCAGTTGGAGATCGGGAAGACCCTGACCTGCTCGCCCTTGCGGATGCGGCCGTTGTAGATGTTCCAGAGCTCGGGCCGCTGGGCACGCGGGTCCCACTGCCCGAAGTCGTCGCGGAACGAGAAGATCCGCTCCTTCGCCCGCGAGCGCTCCTCGTCTCGGCGCGCGCCGCCGATCGCGGCGTCGAAGCGGTGCTCGGTCATCGCGTCGAGGAGCGTCGTCGTCTGGAGCTGGTTCCGGGACGCCCGCGGCCCCGTCTGCTCGACGACGCGGCCCTTGTCGATCGACTCCTGGACGGACGCGATCACGAGGCGCTCGCCGAGCTCCGCGACGCGGCGGTCGCGGAACTCGATCGCCTCCGGGAAGTTGTGGCCCGTGTCGACGTGCATCAGCGGGAACGGGAAGCGGCCGGGGCGAAACGCCTTCTCGGCGAGCCGCAGCAGCACGATCGAGTCCTTGCCGCCCGAGAAGAGCAGCACGGGGCGCTCGAGCTCGGCGGCGACCTCGCGCATGATGTGGATCGCCTCCGACTCGAGCGCGTCGAGGTGCGAGAGGCGAACCAGTGGGTCGGTCGTGGTCATGGGCGTGCGGGCGCGGTGGTCGGGCCGATCTCAGGCGTGGAGGCCGCACTCCGTCTTGCCGGACCCGATCCACCGGCCGTCGCGACCGGTGCCGGGCGCCGTGCAGTGGGTGCAGCCGATCGAAGCGTATCCGCGCGCGTGAAGGTCGTTCACGGGCAGCTCGCGCTCGCGGACGTAGGCCCAGACGTCGTCGTCCGTCCAGTCGGCGAGCGGGCTCGCCTTCCACAGCTCGTGGCGCTCGTCCCAGCCGAGCTTCGGCGTCGACGCGCGGCTCGGCGCCTGGTCGCGGCGCACGCCGGTGATCCAGCCGTCGAGGCCCGAGAGCGCCGCCCCGAGCGGGCCGATCTTGCGGATCGAGCAGCAGAGGTCGGGGTTGCGCTCCCACAGCGCGTCGCCGTGGACGGCGGCCTGCCGCCCGAGCGACGGCCCCTCGTGGACCGCGATCCGGATCCCGTAGCGCTGCTCGACGGCGCGCCAGACGGCGTAGGTCTCGGGGAAGAGGACGTGCGTGTCGAGCGCGAACACCCGCGCCTCCGGCTCGCGCTCGAGGAGCATGTCGAGGAGGACGCTCTCCTCCTTCTGGAACGAGCAGGCGAGGGCGACGTTCGGGTGGAGCGTCTCGAGCACGACCTCCAGGACCTGCTCGGCCGTGAGGGCCTCGACGTCGGTCTCGCCGACGAGCTCCGCGACGCTCCGCTCCATCGGGCGAACGGTATCACCCATGAGAAACGCTTATCCATTGCATTAGTCGTTCGAGCATGGTGGTCGGCCGGCCGGACTGTCGCCGCGCCGTGACCCGGATCGGCCGGACGGCTGTGGCACAGGGGTTGCCCGACCGCCCCGGTCGCGGACGGGCCGCGGGGGGCAATTCGGTGTCAGACACCGAATCGTGTCAAGACGGCCGCGGCGGACACGGCCGAGAGAGCCGCGCGTAGGGTTGCGCCATGGACGAGCTCGCCGAGGGGATCCGCCGCGTCACGCTCCCCCTCCCGGCTCGGCCGGGGCACGTCCACGCCTACCTCCTGCCCGGGGAGGACGGCTGGACGATCGTCGACACCGGGCTCGGCCTCCCGGATGCGCGCGAGCGCTGGGCCGCCGAGCTCGACGGGCTTCCCGGGTCGCGTGCAGCGGATCGTCGTGACGCACTTCCACCCCGACCACGTCGGCGCCGCTCTGGACCTGGTCGGAGCTCACCGGCGCGCCGGTCTCCCAGGGCCGGCTCGACTACGAGCAGTGCGACCTCGTGTGGGGGCACGACGACTGGGCAGACGTGCTCGTCGACTGGTTCCGCAGTCACGGCGTCCCCGACGACGTCATGCTCGAGCTGATCGAGCAGGGCGCGCTCTACCGGCCGTTCATCCGCTACCAGCGGGATCCCGAGCTGCTCGAGCCCGGCGACCACGTCGACGGCTGGCGCACGGTCGCCGCGCCCGGGCACGCGGACGGCCAGCTGATGCTCCTGCGCGACGGCGTCCTCGTCGCCGCCGACCACCTGCTCGGCCGGATCTCGCCGACCGTCGGGCTCTGGCCCCGAAGCCGCCTCGACCCGCTCGGCGACTACCTCGGCGCGCTCGAGGAGACGATCGCCCTCGACGCGCGCCTCGCGCTCCCCGGCCACGGCGACCCGATCGAGGATCCCGCCGGACGGGCGCGGGAGCTGATCGAGCACCATCGGGAGCGCCTGGCCGCGACGGCGGCCGCCCTCGGCGACGAGCCACGCAGTGGATACGAGGTCTCCTACCCGCTGTTCGGCGACGACCTGAAGCCCTCGGCACGCCGCTTCGCGGTCGCGGAGACGCTGTCGCACCTCGAGCGGCTCGTGCTCGAGGGAGGCGCGACCCGCCACGAGGGCGTCGGCAGCGTTACCTATACTTCGGCCTGAGTGGACGGCGAGCTACCGCCCAGTACCCGCGCCCCTGGAAGAGGGGCGCCCACCTTCTCCGTTAGAGACGCGCGATGAGCGACGTTTGGCGTGCCGTCGCCGTCCTCGTGCTCGTGCTCGGCAACGCGGTCTTCGTCGCCGCCGAGTACGCGCTCGTCACCGCGCGCCGCACGCCGCCTCGAGGAGCGCGCGGAGCAGCGGGAGGCGCGCTGCGAGGACAGCGCTGCGGATGATGGACGAGCCCGTCCGCTTCATCTCGACCGTCCAGGTCGGGATCACGGTCCTCAGCATCGCCCTGGGTGTCGTCGGCGAGCCGCTCGTCTCCAAGTACTTCGAGTTCCTGCCGCGGGGCGTCGCGTTCGTGATCTCGTTCTCCATCCTGACGTACCTGAGCGTCGTGGTCGGCGAGCTCGTGCCGAAGGCGGTCGCGCTGCAGAAGGCCGAGCTCCTGGCGATCGCGCTCGCGGTTCCGATCGACCTGCTCTCGAGGGCGTTCGCGCCGGTCGTCTGGGTGCTCCAGCACTCCTCGAACGCGGTGCTCCGCCTGCTGAAGGTCAAGCCGGCACCGGCGGGGATGATGGCGTTCACCCGCGACGACATCCGGCAGTCCGTCGCGGCTGCCGAGGACGTCGGCGAGATCCAGACTGCCGAGGAGGAGATGCTCTACAAGGTCTTCGACTTCGCCGAGAAGGAGGCGGCGGACGTGATGGTGCCGCGCCCGGACGTGTTCGGGCTCTCGGTCGACCTTCCGCCCGAGGAGGCCCTCCGCCTCGTCCTCGACAACCCGTACACCCGCTACCCCGTCTACCGCGAGTCGCTGGACGACATCGTCGGCATCCTCCACATCCGCGCGCTCGTCTCCGCGCTCAACGACCACAGCATCTCGTCGGTGAGGCTCGAGGAGCTCCTGCTCCCCGCGTACGTCGTCCCCGAGACCAAGGACCTCGGAGCGCTGCTCGCCGAGTTCCGCAAGACGAACCAGCACCTGGCGATCGTGGTAGACGAGTACGGCGCCACCGAGGGGATCGTCACCCTCGAGGACCTGCTCGAGGAGATCGTCGGCGACATCGAGGACGAGTTCGACCTCCCGAACGAGTCGGTCGAGCGGGTCAACGAGACGACGATTCGGATCGACGGGTCGTTCACGATCGACGACTTCAACGAGCAATTCGGGAGCGAGATCGACTCCGAGGACTACCACACGGTCGCAGGCTTCGTCTTCGGCCATCTCGGCCGCGCCGCCGAGCTCGGAGACGAGATCGTCGCCGACCAGCTCCGCTTCCACGTGCTCGAGACCAGCGGCTCGCGCATCCAACGGCTCGAGATCGAGTTCCTGCCGGCCCCGGTCGGGGCCGACGACACGCCGGAAGCGGCCTGACCCGCGAAAAGCCCGGCGCGCTCACGCGACGCACTTCTCGCGCGGGTGGAAAGCGATCAAGATCGGGCCCCGTGCGTCCGCCGCTTCGGCACCGCGACTTCGCCCTCTACGTCGGCGCCACCGTCGCGACCGCGTTCGCGATCGAGATGTCGTTCGTCGCGATCGGCTGGCAGGTCTACTCGATCCACGGCGACCCGCTCGACCTCGGGCTCGTCGGGCTGGCGATGTTCCTGCCGCTGCCGCTCTTCGCCCTGCCGGCGGGGCACTTCGCCGACCGCTACCCGCGGAGGACAGTCCTCGCGCTCGCGATCGGGCTGGACGCGCTCGTCGCCGCCGGGCTGCTGTTCGTGACGCGCTCCGGCGCCGACGAGACCTGGCCGTTCTTCGCGCTCGCGTTCGGCACCGGAGTGGCCTCGGCGCTCGGGGCCCCGGCAGGGCGGGCGATGACCCCGTCGCTCGTTCCCCAGGAGATCCTCGTGCAGGCGTTCGCCCAGCGGTCGGTCGCGTTCCAGCTCTCGGTGATCGGCGGGCCGGCCCTCGGCGGCCTGCTCTTCGCGCTCCGCCCGGAGCTCGTCTATGCGGTGTCGGCCGCGTTCTCGCTCGTCGCCCTCGCGGCTGTGCTCGCGCTGCACGCGGGCCGGGAGGGGCTCGGCGCGGGCTCGCCCGACCTGAGAAGCGTGCTCGGCGGCGTGCGGCTCGTCCGGCGGACGCCTGTCCTGCTCGGGGCGATCTCGCTCGACCTGTTCGCCGTGCTCTTCGGCGGCGCCGTGGCGCTCTTGCCGATCTTCGCGAAGGACGTGCTCGACGTCGGCCCCGCGGGGCTCGGCGTTCTGCGGGCGGCCCCGGCCGTCGGAGCCCTCTGCGCGGCGATCGTGCTGACGCGACGACCGGTCCGCCGCCGGGCGGGGCGGACCTTGCTCACCGTCGTCGCGCTCTACGGGCTGACGATGATCGTCTTCGGGCTCTCGGAGACGATGTGGCTGTCGCTCCTCGCGCTCGCGGCGGGTGGCTCGGTGGACATGGTGAGCATGGTGCTCCGGCAGACGATCCTCCCCTTGGTCACGCCGGACGAGCTCCGGGGGCGCGTGACCGCGGTCGAGATGGTGTTCATCAGCGCCTCGAACGAGCTCGGCGCGTTCGAGTCCGGGGTCGCAGCTGCCCTGATCGGGGCGGTGCCCGCGGTGCTCGTCGGAGGCGCGCTGACGATCGGCGTCGCGTTCGCGTGGACGAGGCTCTTCCCCGGGCTCGCACGTGTCGACCGACTGGACGAGCTGCGGCCCGTCGAGGCCGTCGCGTAGCTCAGCGGCGTGCGTGTGCGAGCAGGTCGGCCGCCGGGACGCCGCGTAGCGAAGCGTCGAGCAGTTCCACCGGATGGAGCGCCGGCAACCGCGTTCGGGCTCGTCCGAGCGCCTGGGCCACCTGCACGAGGCAGCCGGGGTTCGCGCTCGCGTACGCGTCCGGCTCGGTCGCCAGCACGTGCGCCGCCTTGCGGTCGCCGAGGTCGCGGGCGGCGACCGGCTGGGTGACGTTGTAGATCCCGGCCGAGCCGCAGCAGATGTCCTGCTCGGCGGGCTCGACGACGCTCAGGCCCGGGACCTGCTCGAGCAACGGGCGCCAGGCGGCGGGGAGCCGCTGTGCGTGCCGCAGATGGCACGAGTCCTGGTAGGCGACCCGCAGGTCGAGGGGATGGAGCGCGGGGAACGCGGCGTCCGCGAGCGCCTCGGTGAGGTCCAGCGCGGGGAGATCGCGGTCCTTCAGGTGCGACCCGCAGCCCGACGCGTTGACGACGATCGTGTCGATCCCGGCGAAGCTGCTCTCGAGCCGCGCCGTCAGTCGCGCCGACTCCTCGGCGCGCCCCGCGTGAGCCGACAGGGCGCCGCAGCAGCCCTGTGCCGGTGCGACCACCTCGTATCCCGCCGCGGCGAGGACGCGGGCGGTGGCGGCGTTGACCTCGCCGAAGACGACCGACTGGACGCAGCCGGTGAGGAGCCCGACGCGCCGAGGAGCTCGAGTCGAGCCCTCACGAGCGGGGGTGAGAGCCGCCGGGCGCTCGCTCGAGCGCCAGCGCGGCGCGAGGTCGAGCATCGGGCGCGCCCAGCCCGGCGCCGGCAGCGCGCGCCCCAGCGGCGCGAGGCGGAGCGCCCAGCGCATCCGCCGCGGGTACGGAAGCGTCGCGAACAGCAGACGCCGCTGGAGCCGCTCGGCCCGTGGTCGGCGGTGCTCGGTCTCGACGACGTGGCGCGTCTCTTCGATCAGCCGGTCGTACTGGACGCCGGAGGGGCAGCTCGACACGCAGGCCATGCAGCCGAGGCAACGGTCGAAGTGCTCGACGACGGTCGGGCTCAGGCGAAGGGTGCCCTGGGCCGTCTTCTCCATCAGCTGGATGCGGCCGCGCGGCGAGTCCATCTCCTCGCTCCAGAGGACGTACGTCGGGCAGGTCGGCAGGCAGAAGCCGCAGTGGACGCAGGCCCGCGTCAGCTCCTCGATCACGGGATCACCCGAGCACCCCGGCGGGGTCGAAGCGCTCCTTCAGCGTGCGCTGGAGCCGGCGCGCCGCGGCGGCGGGCACACCGCCGACACGATGCGGCACGTAGGCGATCCCGGCCGACGGGCGCACGACTGCCTCGTCGAGCGTCGAGAGGGTGTTCCGGAGGTCGGCCGGTACGAATCGGATGCGGCCCAGCGACCGGCCCTGCCGCTCCCTTGCCTCGTCCCACACGGCGGGTTCGCCCTCGGCGCCCCCCACGAGCGCGAGGGCCGCGTCGACCTGGTCAGCGACGGCGCGCTCACGCCCCTCGAACAGCACGGCGACACGGCCGCGGTGCAGGACGTCGAGCGCGCTCGGCTGCAACGCCGAGTTGCGGAGCGCCCGCACCACCCCTGCCGGGTCGTCCGTCTCGACGACGAGCGTCGAGGAGGTGGAGGGGAGTGGGTGCAGACGGAGCGACACCCGCCCGATCAGCGCGAGGCGGCCGTCCGAGCCGCAGACGAGCTTGCCGAGGTCGTAGCCGGCGACGTTCTTCACGACCTTGCCGCCGGAGCTCGCGATCGTCCCGTCGCCGAGGACGAGCGTGACCCCGAGGACGAGGTCGCGGGGCGTTCCGAAGCGGTGGGAGAGCGGGCCCGAGAGGCGCCGGGCGAGGCATGCGCCGACGGTTGGGTCGCCCGGCGGGTCGAGGGACAGCCGCTGGCCGGAGGCGGCCAGCGACGACCGCAGCGTGGAGAGGCGGATCCCCGCCTCGACCGTGCACGTGAGATCGCCGGCCTCGTGCTCGAGCACCCGGTCGAGGCCCTCGGCCGAGAGGTCCTCCCCGATTCGCACCCGCCGCCCCGCAGCGCTCGCGCCTGCGAGCAGCTCGGCCGCCTCCTCGACGGTGGCAGGCCGCATCAGGGCCACTAGAAGCGCTCCGCGAGCCCGAGCCGCTCGAGCGGATGTGCGCGGTAGGGGCCCGGCACCTCTCCGCAGAGCCGGGGCGTGGGGACCACCTTGCCGGGGTTGGCGAGCCCGTCGGGGTCGAACGCGCGCCGTACCCGCTCGAACGCCTCGAGGTCGCGCTCGGAGAACATCGACGGCATCGCGCACGCCTTGTCGACCCCGATCCCGTGCTCGCCGGTGAGGGAGCCGCCCGCCTCGACGCACGCGGTGAGGATCTCGTCAGCGAGTGCCTTGGCACGCTCGTATTGCCCCTCGACCGCAGCGTCGTAGAGGACGAGCGGGTGAAGGTTGCCGTCCCCAGCGTGGAACACGTTGCCGACCCTGAGGCCGTGCTCGTCGGAGAGCTCGTCGATGCGCCGCAGCACGTCGGGGAGCCTCGTGCGCGGGACGACGCCGTCCTGGACGTAGTAGTCGGGTGAGACACGGCCCATCGCGGCGAACGCGCCCTTGCGCCCGAGCCAGAGGAGGGCGCGCTCGGAGGCGTCGCTCGCGGTGCGAATCTCGAAGGCGCCCGCCGCGCGGCACAGCGCCTCCACGGCCGCCGCGTCCTCCTCGACCTGCGCGGACACGCCGTCGAGCTCGACGAGCAGGACCGCGCCCGCCCCCTCGGGGTAGCCCGGACGGTATGCCTGCTCTGCCGCCTGGATCGTGAAGCGATCCATGATCTCCATCGCCGAGGGGAGGATCCCGGCCGCGACGATGCGCGAGACCGCGTCTCCGGCGGCGTCGACGGAGGCGAACGCGGCGAGCTGCGTGACGACCGCCTCCGGCGCGCGCACGATTCTGAGCGTCACCTCGACGGCGATCCCGAGCGTCCCTTCCGAGCCCACCAGCACGCCGAGCAGGTCGGGCCCGTCGTCGCCGTCGATCGTCTTGCCGCCGAGCTCGAGCAGCTCGCCGTCCGGGAGCACGACCTTCGCCCCCGTGACGTGGTTGACCGTGAACCCGTGCTTGAGGCAGTGCGCGCCGCCCGAGTTCTCGGCGACGTTACCGCCGATGGTGCACACCTGCTGGCTCGACGGGTCGGGCGCGTAGAAGTAGCCGTGCTCCTGGACGGCGCGGGTCACGTCGAGGTTCGCGACCCCGGGCTCGACGACGACGCGCTCGCTCTCGACGTCGATCTCGACGATCCGGTTCATGCGCGCGACGGAGACGACGACGCCGTCGGCGACCGGCAGCGCGCCGCCCGAGAGGCCGGTGCCTGCGCCGCGCGCGACGAACGGCACCCGGTCGCGGGCGCAGAGGCGCAGCACGGCTCGAACGTCCTCCGCCGAGCCGGGCAGGACGACGCACGCGGGCTGCGCCCGCCAACCGGTGAGGCCGTCGCAGTCGTAGGTGGCGAGGCGATCCGGGTCGGTGATCACGAACGCCTCGCCGAGCGCGCTCGTGAGGTGGTCGACGAATCCCGGCGGAAGCGCCATGCGCCGATCCTACTTTCGGTCCGATGCGAAAAGCATCGATGATCGATGATCGCTCAATCGGTTAGGGTCAGCGCCATGACGGTACCGATCGCGCGCCCCGGCAAGATCGTCTGCGTGGGGCTCAACTACAGAGATCATGCAGAGGAGCAGGGCGTCGACCTTCCGGCCGCACCCCTGTTCTTCGCCAAGTACCCGACCGCCTTGATCGGCCCCGGCGACCCCATCGTGATCCCCCCCGTCGTGACGAAGTGCGACTACGAGGCCGAGCTGGGCGTCGTGCTCGGCGCGACGGTGCGAAACGTATCGAAGGAGAACGCCCTCGAGGCCGTCGCGGGCTACGTCGTCGCAAACGACGTGTCGGCCCGGGATCTCCAGTTCGCCGACGGCCAGTGGACGCGCGGGAAGTCTCCGGACACGTTCTGTCCCGTAGGGCCGCTCGTCCCCGCGGCCGAGGTGACCGACCCGCATGCCCTCCCGATCCGCGCGATCTTGAACGGCGAGACGATGCAGGACTCGACGACCGCGAACCTCATCTTCGGGATCGACGAGGTGATCAGCTTCGCGTCGCAGACATCCACCCTCGAGGCCGGCGACCTGATCCTCACGGGCACTCCTGCGGGCGTCGGCGTCTTCCGTGACCCGCAACGGCTCCTGCAGCCCGGCGACGAGATCACGATCGAGATCGACGGCGTCGGGTCGCTCACGAACCCGGTCGTGGCAGGGTGAGCGCGGGAGCTTGACGGAGGGAGAGCGGGTGCCGGATAGTCGTCGGGCCGTCATGAGCGCGATCTCGAGAACCGTGCTCCGCGAGCAGGTGAAGGACGTCCTGCTGCAGCGGATCGTCAGCGGCGAGCTGAAGCCCGGCGAGCGGCTCGTCGAGACCCGGATCGCGAGCGAGCTGGGCACGAGCCAGGCGCCCGTGCGCGAAGCGCTCCGCGATCTGGAGCTTCTGCGCATGGTGGAGTCCGAGCCGTTCCGCGGTGCGCGTGTCCGTGCATTCGGCGACGACGAGCTGATCGAGGTCTATCCGGTCCGAGCCGTCCTCGAGGAGCTCGCTGCGAAGGAGGCGTCGAAGCTGCTCGACGGGGACGTCGCAGTCCTGGAGCGCGAGGTCGACGAGATGCGCGCGGCCGCCCGACGCGGCGACCTCAACGCGCTGGTGCGACACGACATCGCGTTCCACCGCCTGATGGTCGAGGCCGCGGGCAACCCGGTGCTCGAGCAGTGCTGGAAGTCCCTCGGCGTCGAGGGGCGGATCACGATCTCCCTCTACGGGACGTACGTCGAGCCGGACGAGGCCGCCGAGAAGCACGTCCCGATCCTCGAAGCGATCCGCTCGCGGAAGCCCGGGGCCGCGGGCCGCGAGGCGAGAAGGCACGTGGAGGAGTTCGCGCGCATCGCCCGCCAGCGCGCGAAGCGCGCAGAGGCCGCTACCCGCTGACCAAGAAGCGCTCGACCGGCGCCGCTCTTTCGGGGCTGTTCCTCGCCGCGCTCGCGCTCCGGCCGCAGATCGTCGGCGTGGGGCCGCTGATCGACGAGATCCAGGAGGACCTCGACACCTCGCACGCCGTCGTGGGGCTGCTGGGGACGATCCCCGTGCTCTGCATGGGGCTGTTCGCCCCCCTCGCCGCGTACCTCTCGGCCCGGCTCGGGACGCGCCGGGCGATGACGATCGGGCTCGTGCTGATCGGGACCTTCGGCGTGCTCCGCGCGCTCGCACCGGGCGCCTGGCTGGTCGTCCTCCTCACGTGGGGCGTCGGCCTGGGCATGGGGCTCGGCAACGCTCTCGCGCCGCTCGCCGTACGGGAGACGGTGCCCGAGCGGCCGGCGACGGGCACGGGCGTCTACACGACGGGCATCCAGCTCGGCTCGACGATCGCCGCGGCGGTCGCGGTGCCGCTCGCGGGGCTGCTCGGCGGCTGGCGCGGCGCCCTGATCGCCCTCTCCGTCGCAGCCTGTGTCGTCGCGCTGGCGTGGACCGTGCTCGAGCGCGGGGGCGAGGCTCACGTGCGCCCGGCGGTGCTCGTGCCCCGTCTCCCGTGGGGCTCGCGGACCGCCTGGTTGCTCGTCGCGATCTTCGCCTGCATGGGGTCGGCGTACTACGGCCTCAACGCGTGGCTCCCGGACGCCTACGGCGAGCGCGGCTGGAGCGACGAGTCGGCGGGCCTGCTGCTCGCCGCGATGAACCTCACCGCCATCCCGTGCTCGTTCCTCGTCCCCTGGCTGTCCGATCGGCACGGCGGCCGCCGGCCGTGGCTCCTCGGGATGAGCATCGTGTTCGCGACGGGCGCAGTCGGGCTCGTCGCGGTCCCCGGGGCCGCCTACTTCTGGGCGCTGCTCGCCGGGATCTCCCAGGGAGGGGCGTTCGCCCTGGTGATGACCCTCCCCCTCGACTTCGAGTCGACCCGCGAGCGCGTCGGTGCCCTTGTCGGGCTGATGCTCGGCGGCGGCTACTCGCTCGCCGCCGTCTCGCCCTTCGTGCTCGGCGCGGTGCGGGACGTGACGGGCTCGTTCGACGCGGTGCTGTGGGTCTGCGCGGCCTTCCTGGTCGTGATGGTCGGGCTCGTCAACGTGCTCCCGCGCCCCGCCGTAGCACTCGCCTGAAGCATCCTCGGCGCGGAGGAGCGGCGGCCTCGAGGGGTCTGCCCGCCGCAGGCGGGATCACCCGCGCTCGGGGCCCGCTCCTTCGGGCTCCGAGCTCGGGGAGAGCACAGGATAGATCCGCTCGCGCGTACTCCCCGACCATCCGTGCTGCCGAGAAGCGCGGGCCGTTCGTGGCGAGCGAGCGTTTCACCATCGCGAGCCAGCGGCGGGGGATGCCGTCGGCGTCCCGCTCGTGGAACAGCGGGATCACCTGCTGCTCGAGGAGGTCGTAGAGGGCGTGCGCGTGCCGGGCGTCCTGCGCCGCTTCGTCCTCGCCTTCGCGCCGGCCGCCGTCGATCTCCCAGCCGTTCTCCCCGTCGTAGCCCTCGACCCACCAGCCGTCGAGCACGCTGAGGTTGAGGCCACCGTTCGCGGCCGACTTCATCCCGCTCGTGCCGCTCGCCTCCTGCGGCGGGCGCGGCACGTTGAGCCACACGTCGCAGCCGCCCACGATCGGCGCGGCGACGGAGAGGTCGTAGTCCTCGAGGAACACGACGCGCGACGTGATGCCGATGGACTGCGAGAGGCCGAACGCGTCGACGAGCATCTGCTTCGCGTTGTCGTCGAGGGGGTGCGCCTTGCCGGCGACGACCATCTGCACCGGCGGCCCGTCCGCGAAGATCCGGCGCACGCGCTCCGGGTCGTACGTGAGCAGGAACAGCCGCTTGTAGGTGGCGATCCGCCGCGCGAACCCGAGCGTCAGCGTGTCGGCGGTGAACGTCTCCGCGACGGCCTTGACGCTCTCGGGATCCTCGCCCCGCAGGAGCCGGTCCTGGACGGACTTCGCCTTCACGTAGTCGACGAGCAGGCGCCGCGCGTCGTTGCGGGCGGCCCAGAGCTCCTCGTCGGGGATGTCCTCGACCGGGGCCCAGGTCTCGGGCTCGGCGGCCCGACCGAGCCATCCCTCGCCGAGGTGCCGATCGAGCAGCGCCCGCATCGGGGTGGAGAGGAAGGTCGGCAGGTGCACGCCGTTCGTCACGTGCGTGATCGGCACCTCGTCCGCGGGCACGTCACCGTAGAGCAGGCCGCCAGATCTCGCGCGCCACCTCGCCGTGGCGCAGGCTGACCCCGTTCGCCCGGCGCGAGAGCCGGAGCGCGAGCGGCGTCATCCCGGGCCACTCGTCGGTCCCGGGCCGGGTCCGGCAGAGGTCGAGGAACCTCTCCGTGTCCATGCCGAGACGGGCGGGGAGCTCCGCGAAGGCCTCGAGGAAGGACGACGTCTCGTACGTCTCGTTCCCGGCGGGCACGGGCGTGTGCGTCGTGAACACGCATCGCTCCCTCGCGATGCCCAGCGCGTCGTCGAGCGGGATGCCGCTCGCAACCTGCTCCGCCGCGAGCTCGAGCGCCGCGAGCGCCGGGTGCCCTTCGTTGAAGTGCAGCACGCCCGGCTCGATCCCGAGCGCCCGCAGCATGCGGACGGTTCCGAGCCCGAGCAGCCCGTACTGCCCGAGCCGCGTGAGCGGGTTGCCTTCGTAGAGCCGCGCCGTGATCCACCGGTCGACGGGGTCGTTCTCCTCGAGCTCCGCGTCGAGCAGGTAGAGCGGCACCCGCCCGATCTCGGCCCGCCAGACGTGGAAGGCCACCTCGCGCCCGAAGAGCGGGAAGGCGAGCCGGAGGGGGGCGCCCAGCTCGTCCAGCACCTGCACCGTCGGCAGGCGCTCCGGCATGATCTGCGTCCAGTACTCGTGCTGCAGCCCGTTGCGGTCGACGCGCTGATGGAAGTAGCCCTTGCGGTAGAGCAGCCCGACGCCGATCATCGGCAGCGCGAGGTCGCTCGCCTCCTTGAGGATGTCCCCGGCGAGCGCCCCGAGGCCACCCGAGTAGATGGGCAGCGACTGGTGGATGCCGAACTCGGCGCAGACGAAGACCACCGGGCCGCCGAGCCCGTCGACGGGCGTCTCCGGGCGTGCGTTGTCATCCTCGAGCACGCGAGAGACGCGGGCGATCCGCTCGAGGGTCGGGACGTGCGCGGCGGCGATCTCCGCCGCGTGCGTCGTGAGGTCGGCGAGCTGGCGCACCGGGTTCCGGTCGTTGATCTCCCATGCGTGCGGGTCGAGGGCGCGGAAGAGCTCCGGCCCGTCCGGATCCCACGCCCAGCGGTAGTCGAGCGCGATGCGCGCGAGCGGCGCGAGCTCGCCGGGCAGCCGCAGAGCGAGCTCGGCGGCCCGCTCGTCCGCCTCCCGCGCGCCCGGCAGCGCCGCGATGTCCACGATCCGCGTCGTGCTCATGGGCCAACTCCGGTTGGCCCATGAGCGGGGAGGGGTGTGGGGAACCGGGAGGGTCCCCACGCATTCCGGAAGAAGCGGGCTCGTGGGGAAACCATGGTTTCCCCCACGAACGCGAGCCGAAGGCGAGCGTTGCTCACGGCGCCCCAACCTAGCCGACCGGCGCTAGGCGGCGGCACGGAAGTGGGCGATCGTGGCGGCGACGCCGACATCCAGCGGCGTCCGCGGGAAAGGCCCGACGTCGCGGTCGAACCCGGTCGCCTCGAGCTCGGCCGGGAACGGCAGCGGGTCGCCGCGCCAGGTGATCTCGGCCTCCGGCACGATCGCCCGGATCTCGGCGACGACGTCCTCGACGGTGGCCGGGACGCCGGGCGCGTTGTAGACGGCCGCCCCGGGGCGGGCTCGACGAGGCCGCCGTCACGAAGGCGCGGGCGACGTCGGGCGCGTAGTCGTACTGCGCGGGGCCCGTGAAGCCGATCTCGTACGGCTCGCCGCGCACGGCGGCGAGCATCGCCGCGGTTGGCCCCGAGGTCATTCCCTGGTCGCGGCCCGGGCCCGTACACGATGTACGGGCGCAGGCCGATCGACGGCAGCCCCGTGTCGGCCGCGTAGACCCGAGCCATGCCCTCGTCGGCGAGCTTGGAGACGCCGTAGAGCGTCCCGGGCGTGACCCCGCCGGACTCGGGCGCCGGTGACGGGTCGGATGGGCCGTAGACCGCGGTGGAGCTCGCGTACGCGACGCCGGGGATCCGGTCGAGCCGCTTGGCCACCGCCTCGAGCACGTTCACCGTGCCCGCGACGTTGACCCGCATCCCGAGCGGGGGGTTCGCGCGCACGAACGGCACCTGGAGCGCCGCGAGATGCACGACACGGGTGATCCCGTGCTCGTCCAGTGTCCATTCGAGCGCGTCGAGGTCGGTGATGTCGCCGTGCACGACCGTGATCCGGTCGGCCTCCTCGCCGAGCACGAGCCGCAGCCGGGAGAGCGTCCTCCCCGAGGTCGTAGCCGACCACCTCGCCCCCGTCTGCGAGCACCGCCCGGGCGACCCACGCGCCGAGGCAGCCGAGGACGCCGGTGACGAGGAAGCGCTCGCTCACGCCCGGCGAGGGAGGAAAGGGGGGCGAGGCCGAAGCCACGCCGCTCGCGGTTTCCGCTCAGGCAAGCGGGGCGTCCTGGTAGACGGTCACCGCGTCCGTGAAGAACTCGAGCGCCGCCCGGCCCTGCTCGTGCGGGCCGAAACCGGATCCCTTGATCCCACCGAAGGGGACGTGCACGTCTGCGCCCGCCGTCTGCGAGTTGACGTGGAGGATGCCGGCCTGCTGCTCCTCGGAGAAGCGCTGCACCGCGTGGAGGTCGCGGGTGAAGATCGACGCGGAGAGGCCGAAGGGCACGGCGTTCGCGCGCTCGAGCGCCTCGTCGAGGGTGGCGAACCGGTAGAGCGAGGTGACCGGTCCGAAGACCTCCTCGCAGGACAGGTACGCGTCCTCGGCCACGTCCTCGAACACGGTGGGCTCGACGAGGAATCCCTCGCCCTCGCCGCGCGTGCCGCCGACGGCGACGGCCCCGCCCTCGTTCCGTCCGCGCTCGACGGCCGCGAGGACGTCCTCGAGCGCGCCCTCGTTGACGAGCGGGCCGACCTCCGTCTCGGGGTCGGCCGGGTCGCCGACCCGGCCCGCCGCGATCCGTGCGAGGAGCTTCTCCCGGAAGGCGTCGTACACGCCCTCCTGGACGAGGATCCTGCGCGTGGCGGTGCACTTCTGGCCGGCAGACCAGAAGGCGCCCGCGTAGGCGGCCTCCGCGGCGCGGTCGAGCTCGGCGTCCGCCATCACGACGAGCGGGTTCTGGCCGCCGAGCTCGAGCTGCACGCGGCAGCCCCGAGCGGTGGCGGCCTCTCGAACTCCGTGACCGACGGCGACCGAGCCCGTGAACGAGATCGCCCGAACGTCCGGGCTCTCGACGAGCGCGGCGCCGACCTTCGAGCCCGACCCGGTGAGCACGTTGAGGACGCCCGCAGGCAGCCCCGCCTCGGCGAAGCACTCCGCCACGTGCAGACCGGTCCTCGGCGCGTCCCACGCGAGCTTCAGCACGACGGTGTTGCCGTGGATCAGCGCCGGTGCGAGCTTCCACACCGGGATCGCGATCGGGAAGTTCCACGGCGTGATCAGGCCGACGACGCCGAGCGGCCGCCGGACCGTGTAGAGCCGCTGCAGGGGCACGGACGCGGCGTAGACCTCGCCGATCGGCCGCCAGGCCTCGCCCGCGGCGAAGCGGAGGATCGTCGCGGCGCGTGCGGCTTCCATGCGCGCCTCGCGCAGAGGCTTGCCCATCTCCGCGGTCATGTCCTGAGCGATCCGCTCCGAGCGCGCGTCGAGCGCGTCGGCCGCGCGGTGGAAGAACGCGGCGCGCGCAGGCGCGGGAAGGGTCGCCCAGCCGGGGAACGCCTCCCGTGCCGCGACGATCGCCGCGTGGGCGTCCTCCGCGCCGGATGCCTGGTAGACCCCGCACACCTCGGACGGGCGCCAGGGGTCGAGCTTCTCGTAGGTCTCGCCCGAGCCGGCCTCGAGCCACTCGCCGCCGACGTAGTTCCGCGCGGGCGTCCCGGTCAGTGTCTCGGTCATCTTCCGCCCCTTTCAGAGGAGTGAGGTGGCCAGCGCCACGGGGTTCACCAGCGTGCCCACCTCGGGGACATGGATCTCGACCCAGTTTCCCGGAACGAGGCTGAACGACTCGGGCGGGACGAGTCCGGTGCCCGTGAGGAGGACCGACCCCGGCGGCACCGGGTTCTCCTTGACGAGCCAGGCTGACAGCTCGTCGAAGGTGCGCACCATCTGGGTCGTCGAGGTCTTGTCCTCGTACAGGACCTCGCCTTCCTCGTCCGAGATCCGCATGATGATCTGGAAGCCGAGCGGCTCGCGCGGCGGGATGTAGAGAGACGGCCCGATCGCGCATGCCCCGGCGTAGACCTTGGCCTGGCTCAGGTAGAGGGGGTTCGCGCCCTCGATCTCCCTGGACGAGACGTCGTTGCCGATCGTGTACGCGAGGATCCTTCCCCGCTCGCCGATCACGAGCCCGATCTCTGGCTCCGGCACGTTCCAGGTCGAGTCGCCGCGGATCCCGATCGGCTCGCCGGGCCCGACCGTGCGCCGGCATGCCGCGTCCTTGAGGAAGAGCTCCGGCCGGTGGGCGTCGTAGACGAGGTCGTACACGTCCCGCACGGCGCTCTCCTCCACCCGCGCGTTCCTGCTCCGCTCGTAGGTGACCCCGGCGCCCCACACCTCCGGCGGGTCGAGCGGCGAGATGAGCGTGAGCCCCGAGTCCAGCTCGAGGCTGTACGGGTCGGCCGGCGTCACCGGGCTGCCCTCGGGGGAGAACATCTCCCCCTGCAGGAACTGCATGGGATCCGTGACCCCGGACAGCCTGCGGAAGTGACCCTCGCTGTCCACCTCGACGCCGACCGACACGCGGCCCGCTGAATCCACCCAGCGGATGATGCGGCGCATCAGTAGACCGCCCGGCCTCCGGAGATGTCGTACGTCGCGCCCGTCGAGAAGGAGCACTCCTCGCTCGCGAGCCAGCACGCGAGTGACGCGACCTCGTCGGCGGAGCCCATCCGGCCCATCGGGACGCGCTCGATCATCCAGTCGACGTGCTCTTGCGGAGAGGCCCGCGAGGATCGGCGTCTCGATCACGGCCGGGGCGATGCAGTTGACGATCACGCCGGTGCGCGCGACGTCCTTGCCGATCGACTTCGTCATCGCGATCACCGCCGCCTTCGCGGCCGAGTAGGCAGCCGCCATCGGATTGCCTTCCTTGCCCGCGATCGACGCCACGTTGACGATCCTGCCGTACCCGCGCTCGGTCATGCCGGGGAGGACTGCGCGGTTGCAGAAGAAGACGCCGTCGGCGTCGATCGCCATGACCCGTCGCCACTCCTCGTCCGTGACGTCGACGGTCGACAGCGACGCACCCGTGATCCCGGCGGAGCAGACGAGGATGTCGATCGGCCCGAGCTCCGCGGTCGCGCGCGCCACCGCCGCGTCCACGTCGGCGGACAGCGAGACGTCGCCCGCGAGCGCGAGCGCGCCCTCCGGGGCCCCTCCGTCGAGGTCGAGGGACGCGACCGTCGCGCCCTCGGCCATGAGGCGACGCGCCGTGGCCGCGCCGATGCCGCTCGAGCCTCCGGTGACGAGCGCGACGCGGCCGGCGAAACGATCGTCGTTCGTCCGCGCCACGGCGGCTAGCCTAACTTCTCCCCGTGGGGTTCGATCCCGTCACCGACTACCCGCTCGGCTCGCGGCGCCCCGATCTGGTGACGACGCCGTCCGGGCTCGGCCTCGACGACGTCACCCTCGTCGCGGCACGGGACGGGACGCTCGTCGCGGCCGACGTGCGGGCGACCGCGGAGACGCTCGGCCTGCAGGCCGAGGTCGCGCGCGCAGGCGGCCGGCGCCAGCTCGCCGAGGCGCTGGAGCGGGCGGCGGAGCTCACCCGTGTCCCCGACGAGGAGCTGCTGGCGATCTACACCGCGCTCCGGCCCGGCCGCTCGTCGTCCGACGAGCTCGAGGTGTGCGCTGCCAGGCTGGAGGAGCTGGGAGCGCCCCGGAACGCTGCCTTCGTGCGCGAGGCTGCGGATGCGTACGACGCGCGGGGATTGCTGGCGCATGGCTGACACGCGGCGGAGCCGCCGCTTCGCGGCCCGCGAGGCCACGGAGCTGCGGCGCGAGGTCCTCGTCGAGCCCTGGGCCGAGCTCGGTCTCGTGGCGGCGGACGGGCCGTCCGATCCCGCGCCCGAGCTCCGGGTCGTGGACGGCGTCGTCACCCGGCTCGACGGGCGGGACAGCTCGGAGTTCGACGTGATCGACCGGTTCCTCGTCGCCCACGGGCTCGACCTCGAGGTCGCCGGTGAGGCCATGGCGCTCCCGGACGAGCGCCTCGCGCGGATGCTGGTGGACATCGACGTGCCGCGCGACGAGCTCGTGCGGCTCGGTCGCGGGCTGACGCCCGCCAAGCTGGCCCGCGTCGTCGGGATGCTCGACCCGGTCGAGCTGATGATGGCGCTGAAGAAGCTGCGCGCCCGGCGCGACCCCGGCAACCAGGCTCATGTGACGAACCTGAAGGAGAGCCCCGCGCTGCTGGCGGCGGACGCGGCGGAGGCCGCCAGGCGAGGGTTCGACGAGCTCGAGACGACCGTCGGCGTCGCCCGTTACGCGCCGCTGAACGCCCTCGCGCTGCTCGTCGGCTCGCAGGTCGGGCGCCCGGGGGTGATGACGCAGTGCGCCGTCGAGGAGCGCCGGAACCTCGAGCTCGCGATCCGCGGGCTCGTCACGTACGCCGAGACGCTCTCCGTCTACGGCACCGAGCCCGTGTTCGCCGACGGCGACGACACCCCGTGGTCGAAGGCGTTCCTCGCCTCGGCCTACGCCTCGCGCGGCGTGAAGGTGCGCTTCACCTCCGGGACCGGGTCGGAGGCGCTGATGGGCCACGCGCAGGGGCTCTCGATGCTCTACCTCGAGGCGCGCTGCGTGTCGGTCGTGCGAGCCGCGGGCGCGCAGGGCGTGCAGAACGGCTCCATCTCGTGCGTCGCCCTCGTCCTGGCGCTGCCGGGCGGCACGCGCGCGATCCTCGCCGAGAACGTGCTCGCCGCGTGGCTCGACCTCGAGGTCGCCTCCGGGAACGACGCGATCGCCTCGCACTCGCCGATCCGCAAGACGGCCAAGCTGATGGGACAGCTCCTCCCCGGGACGGACTTCGTCACCTCCGGGTACTCCGTGATGCCGCGCCGCGACAACACGTTCGGCGGCGGCAACTACGACGCCGACGACATCGACGAGTGGCTCACGATCCAGCGGGACTGGCAGGTCGACGGGGGGATCGAGCCGATCTCCGGAGGACGAGGCCCTGCGCGTGCGCGAGCGTGCCGCCCGCGCCGTGCAGGCCGTCTTCGCCGAGCTCGGCCTGCCGCCGGTAACGGACGCCGAGGTCGACGACGCGACGTTCGCGCACGGGAGTGGCGACGTCCCCGACCGCGACCGGGCGGCCGACGTCGAGGCGGCGGACGGGCTGCTCGCACGCGGCGTGTCCGCGCTCGACGTCGCCCTGGCGCTCGACCGACGGGGATTCGCAGACGTGGCGGAGGCGGTCGTCGGGATGCTGCGCCAGCGCGTCTCGGCCGACTACCTGCAGACCTCCGCGGTGATCGAGCCCGACGGTCTGGTGCGCTCCGCGGTCAACGACCCCAACCTGTACCTGGGGCCCGGGACGGGCTACCGCCTCGAAGGTGAGCGCTGGGAGCTGCTGCAGGCGCTGCCGCACGTCGTCGACCCCCGTCTCCTCGGGGCCGCCGTCGCAGACGCGGAGCCGGTCGTGGAGGAGCGCGGGACGGCCGGCCCGGGCGACGATCCGTCAGAGGTCGTCGTCGCCGTGGGGCCAGCGTTCGCAGACGGGCTGCGCGAGACGATCGCCGGCCTCGGCCACGACGAGGTGCTCGAGGCGGTCGTCGACGGCCTGAGAGGAGGCGGCGCGGTACCGCGCGTGGTGCGGATCCGGCGGGCGGCCGACGTGGCCTTCATCGCGCACGACGGGGCTCGGCTCTCCGGCTCCGGGATCGCCCTCGGCCTCCAGTCGAAGGGGACGGCGGTGATCCACCGCGCCGACCTCCAGCCGCTCGACAACCTGGAGCTCTTCGGGATGAGCCCGCTCTACACGCTCGAGAGCTACCGGGCGATGGGGCGCAACGCGGCCGGGTACGCGCTCGGCCACCGTGTCGGCCCGGTGCCGACGGAGCTCGACAACTTCGCGCGGGCGAAGCTGATCGTGCGGACGACGCTGCTCCACGCCCAGGAGGCGCGCGCGGTGGTGGCGGGAGCGCCCCCGCTCGAGCTGGCCCTTCGGAGCGACGGGCCGGACGCCGCGAGGGACCGGCCGGCCGAGGCTCAGCCGACGGCGGTCCCGAAGAGTGCGCCGATCCCGTAGGTCGCGGCGAACGCCGCCGCGCCGAAGAGGAGCTGGCGGGTACCGGAGCGGAGCACGCTCCTCCCCGTCAGCAGCGTGATCGCGGCGCCGATCCCGAAGAGCCCTGCCGCGGAGATCGCGAGCGCCAGGCCGACCGCGGCGTTCCCGGAGAGGAACGTGAAGGGGATGATCGGCAGGATCGCCCCGAGGATGAAGAGGGCGAAGGACGTGCCCGCGGCCACCCACGGAGAGCCGCCGAGCTCCTCGGGATCGATCCCGAGCTCCTCGCGCGCGTGGCTGTCGAGCGCAGTGACCGGATCGGCCGAGAGCCGCTCCGCGACCTGTCCCGCCTCACGGGGGCTGAGACCCTTCTGCTCGTAGACGAGCGCCAGCTCGGCGCGCTCCACGTTCCGGTGAGGCAGCGATGTGCGCCTCCTCGACCGCGAGCTCCCGCTCGCTCAGCTCCCTGCTCGACTGGACCGAGATCCACTCGCCCATCGCCATGGAGGCGGCGCCGGCGATCAACCCCGCCACGCCGGTGATCAGGATGTCCTCCGAGGCGACCCCGGCGCCGGCGACGCCCATCACGAGGCTCGCGTTCGACACGAGGCCGTCGTTCACGCCGAGCACCGCCGCGCGAAGCGCGTTCCCTCCGGCCGCCCGACCCCGCTGGAGGCGCGCCAGCGCCCGCCCGATCGGCTCCCCGCGCGTGTCGCCGACGAGGGCGGCGAGCGTACTGGCGTGGCGCTCCTCGTCCCGGATGAACACGCCGGACTCGTCGAGGTACGCCTCGGTCGAGAGCAGCTCGCGATCCCGCATGATCGGCACGACGACCGTGTCCCCGAAGTCCCCCGCGAGCCGGCAGAGGATCCGTGCGCGCTGCGAAGGGTCGGCGGCCCCGGATCGACCCCCGCCTCGCGCAGCCGCGCGGCCCAGTGGTCCGCGTGGCGCCGCTCGTCCGCCGCGATCCGCTCGAACAGCTCCTTTCGCTCGGGATGGACCTCGGACCGCGCGAGGGCGCGGTAGATCGCCTCGGCATCCAGTTCGTCCCCGCGCGTCGCCTTCCAGCGCTCGATCGTCGCGGGATCCGTCGCGATCTCGCTCATCCGGACGGCCCTGACCTCTAGTGCTCGCGCAACCCGGCGGCGCGCTGCTCGGCGGCGAGGCGCTCCTCCCCCTCGGCCTCCTCTCGGAACAGCCGCACGAGGAGCCACACGATCGCGGCGAAGAAGACGAGCGCCTGCTCGGTGGACATGAGGATCCCGCCCAGGTTCTGGTCCTGCTCGGCCGTGATCCCCCAGAGGCGCTCGGGACGCGACTCGTAGTAGTCGTAGACGGGAGGCGAGAAGGTGAGCGCGAGGCCGAGGAAGGCCGAGAAGACGAACGCGGCGAAGACGTAGCCGATCCGGGTGAGCGTCGCGGCCGCCCGCGGGACGTCGCAGATGACCGGCCACCAGAAGAGGACGCCGATCGCGATCAGGAAGGCGTGCTCGAGCGCGAGCAGGAGGGGATTGCGGACGGCGGCGTCGTAGAACGCGCTGAGGTGGACGACGTACCAGCCGACGAGCCAGACCGGAAGCGCGACGGTCGGCCGTGTCAGCGACGCGAACCAGCGGCCTCCGCGCGTCGCGATCGCCTCCCGCATCGCCGGTGTCAGCCCGATCAGCAGGAGCGGCGGCGCCCAGTCGCTGATCATCACGTTCTGCAGCAGGTGGAAGAGGACGAGGTACTCGATCGCGATCGTCCCGAGCGGCGAGTTGAGCGCCCCGACCACGAGCACGACGCCCGCGCCGAAGCACCAGGCGCGCCAGAGCGGCCCGGGAGCTCTGCGCCACGCGCGGACGTAGAGCACGACCGCGACGGCGGCCAGCACGAGGAACAGCGGCTCGAACGTGAACGACCAGGGGGAGGGCGGCATCAGACAGGCTCGGGCGTCGCGCCGGGAACGGCGCGGCGACGCGCCACGAGCAGGAGGAGGGCGAGCGCGAGGCCGAGCGTCAGCAGCTGCTCCGTCATCATCACGACGCCCGCCAGCTTCTGGTCGCCGAGCGGGGAGAGCCCGAAGAGCCGCTCGGGCTGCTCCGTGTACACGTCGTAGTACGGGTGGAACGAGAAGACGAGGGCGTACGCCAGCAGCTGTCCCATCCAGAGCATGACGACGGCGAGCCCGATGCGTCCGTTCACGCTCAGCCGTCCATGCCCGGCCGGGTCGATCAGCAGCGTCCAGACGAGCGCTCCGACGAGGACGAACGAGAGGTGCTCGACCCGGTGCAGCAGCGGGTGCCGCAGCGCGGCATCGTAGAGCGCAGGCACGTGCCACGCGACGAGCACGGCGAGCCAGAGCGCCACCGCGACCCGCGGGCGCAGCAGGAAGGACAGCAAGCGCCGGAGCGGCTGCATCCGCGCGAGGGGGGCGAGCAGGTCGCGGGGGACGAAGAACATCGACAGCGGGCCGCGTACGGCGACCAGCGCGAGCGCGACGCCGAGGTCGGCGATCAGCACGTGCTGCAACATGTGCGCGGACTGGAGGTACTCCTCGGCGATCGCGTCGAGGGGCGAGACGATCCCGAGCACGACGATCGCGACGCCGGCGAGGAACAGCGGCCAGCGCGACCAGGGCGCGAGCTCCGGGCGGCGACGGTGGAGCCGCCGCCAGCCCTGCGCGAAGAACGCCACCGCCACGGCCGCCGCGACGAGCACGAGCGGGTCGAACGACCAGGCCTTCCAGAGATCGTCCGTGGCAGTCGCTGCGAGCGTCGTCACGGCCTCACGGTAGCCCCGTGGGACTGGAGGCGGAGCCCGGTCGGCTCAGGCGAGTCGGACGAGCAGCTCGGCGAGCTCCGCGGGACGCGAGACGAACGGCGAATGACCGCCGCCGAGCTCGAGCGGCTCCACGCCCAGCAGCTCGCGCGAGACGCGACGCGACCAGTCCGGCCGGATGCAGCGCTCGTCACGGCAGAGGATGGACGTGCGCTCGACGTCGGGGATGCCGCTGCCCGGCCACGGCTCGAGCCGTGGCGCCGCCGACTGAGCGCGGAAACGGCTCACCGCCCATTCGGCGTCGTCGTCCGAGCAGTCGTGGTAGAAGCAGCGCTTCGCGGCCGCCGGGTCCGGCCAGAACGAGGCGCCGTCCTCTCGCGTGTCCGTGTTGCCGACGAAGCCCGGGACGAAGACGTCCTCGCCGTACCGGTCGGTGACGCTCCTGCCCGGCTCGGGCACGAGCCCGCAGAGGAAGACGAGATGCCGCACGGGTCGCAACGACGCGACGAGCGGGATCGTGGCGGCGCCGAGAGAGTGGCCGACGACGACGACGTCGTCCGCGTCGCCCATCGCCGCGGCCGTCAGCTCCGCGTACCGCGTCAGCCCGGCCTCGGGGTCCTCCGCGGGCAGGTCGACCGCGATCGTCGTGTGGCCGTGCGCCTCCAGCTCGGGGACGAGCCGCTCCCAGCACCAGGCGCCGTGCCAGGCGCCGTGGACGAGGGCGAAGGTCGCCATCCCTCACCGCTCGACGTGGAGCGACCCTCCGAGGTCTCCGAGCACGAGGTCGCGCTCGCGATCCGGGATGTGATCGAGCGGCACAGGCCCGAGCGCCTCGATGAACGTGACGCCGCCCGAGCGAGTGGAGCTCGTGCTCGACGCCGCGGTTGACGACGCACACGTCGCCCTCGCGCATCTCGCGCGACTCGCCGCCGATCGTCATCGTCACCGAGCCGTCGAGGATCAGCATCACCTGCTCGGTGTGCTCGTGGCTGTGCCGCGCGACCGTCGTCCCGGGGTCGTACGTCACGCGCCCGAGGAAGACCTGGTCCCCGGCGATCGCCCGGAGCCCCACCCCGTCGAACATGGGGTAGGGCTCGCGACCGTTGAACGTCGCGAAGGGCGAGTCGGCCATCGCCTAGGCGGGCACCTCGAAGGCGATCCCGCCCTGCGAGACGGCGTTCACGGACAGCTCCGAGTCGAACACCACCCGCTTGCCGTCACGCACGGGCTCGGCCTTCGCCTCGAGGGCGCGCAGGATCCTCTCCGGGGTGATCGGGAGCTCGGTGACCCACACGCCGACCGCGTCGAACACCGCCGCGGCGATCGCCGGCGGCTGGGCGTTGTTCGCCATCTCGCCGATCCCCTTGGCGCCGTAAGGCCCGTCCGAGGACGGGTTCTCGATGATGATCGTGTCGATCTTCGGCAGATCCTCGAACCCCGGGGCCAGGTAGGAGCCGAACTGCCCGCCGCGGTGCTCCGCCGACGGGTAGTACGGGTAGCAGTTCTCGAGCACGCCCAGGCCGAGCCCCTGCACGGCCCCGCCCTCGATCTGCCCTTCCACGAGCGTCGGGTTGATCGCCCGGCCGACGTCGTAGACCTGCACGAGCCGCGTGACCTGCACGACGCCCGTCTCGTCGTCGACCTCGACCTCGGCGGCGCACGCCGCGTACGAGATCGCGGAGTGGGGCGGCAGGTCGACCTGGCCGGTCTCCGGGTCGACGATCGACGCGTACGGCTTGAGCTGGGCGCCGGTGCCCGTGATCAGCTCGCCGTACGTCCACGTCGCCGCAGCGGCGACGTCGGGCACGGCGATCTTCTTCTGCGGCGCACCCTTCGCGAGCACCTCCCCGTCGACGATCTCGAGGTCGGACGGGTCGATCTCGAGCTCCTTGCCGGCGATGTCGAGGATCCGCTCCTTGACGCGCTCGGCTGCCTTCTCCACCGCCTTCCCGGCCACGAACGTGGCCCGGGACGCGAACGTGCCGGTGCAGACCGGGGACGAGTCCGTGTTCGAGTTGTCGTACGTGACCCAGTCGTAGGGCACGCCGATCGTCTCGGCCACGATCTGGGACTGGATCGTCTTCGAGCCGTTGCCGATGTCGGACGTCCCGGCGAAGACGTCCACGCGCCCGTCCGGCTTGACCTTGATCCACGCCTGCGACGGGTCGCCGTTCTGGTTCATCCCCGTCGGGTACTCGATCGCCGCGATCCCGCGGCCGGTGTGCTTCGCCATGGTCAATGAGCCTCCGGGTCGGCCATCTGCGAGACGAGGTGCTCGGGCAGCAGATCTCCCTCGCGGGGGTCGCGGGTCATCGCCGCGTACTCGGGTGCGAGCTCGACCTCCATCCCTCCTGCGAGGGCCTTGACGACCGAGACCGTCGACGGGTCGGTGTAGACGATCCGGTTCGGCGACGTGTCCCCGATCCGGTTCGCATTCTTCAGCCGCACCTCGTACGGGTCGAGCCCCAGCACGTTGGCGACGCGGCTCATGTGCGTCTCGGTCGCGAACGAGACCGAGGTGACACCGAACCCGCGCATCGCGGTCGTCGGCACGCGGTTCGTGAAGATCACGTAGCCGTCGAACGAGAGGTTCGGGATCGTGTACGCGCCGGTGTGGTGGAACGAGTGCTTCGTCAGCCCGTACGGGGAGAAGCGCGCGTACGCGCCGGAGTCGTGGAGGGTCAGCATCTTGCGTCCGAGGATCCAGCCGTCCTTCGTGACCGCGTCGGCGATCTCCATGTGCCACGGAGCGCGCGTCGAGGAGCAGAGGAATTCCTCCTCGCGCGTCCACCGCCACTTGACCGGACGGCCCGACTTCCGCGCGAGCAGGGCGCACATCGTCTCGCTGGCCGTGTCGACCTTGCCGCCGAAGCCGCCTCCGACAGTGCCGCCGACGACCTTGAGCTTGTTGAGCGGCACCTGCAGGTGCGCCGCGATCACTCCCATCGAGAAGTAGAGCGCCTGCGTGCACGAGTAGATGGTGAGGCGGCCGTTCGCCTCCGGCACCGCCAGCGAGACCTGCGTCTCGAGCGGCACGTGCTCGATCGCGGCGGGCCGGTAGACGCCCTGGACGATCACGTCGGCTCGATCGAACGCCTCCTCGATCGACCCCTTGCGGATCTGGCGCCGGTCCATCTCGCCCTCGAAGTGCGGGTACCAGTTGCCCCAGGAATGGACCTTCGGGGCGTCGGCGTCGAAGGCCTTCCGGACGTCGAAGAGCGGCGTTCGCTCCTCGAGGTCGACCTCGATCGCGTCGACGGCCGCCATCGCCGTCTCCTCGTCCTCCGCCGCGACGATCGCGATCGGCTGGCCCTTGTAGCGCACCTCGTCGTTCGCGAGCAGCGGCTCGTCGGCCGGGATCCCGAGCGCGGACAGATGCCCGTACTCGAGGAGCGGGACGTCCGCGGCGGTGATCACGGCGTGGACGCCGGGCATCGCCTCGGCCTTCGAGACGTCGAGCCCGCTCATGGCTGCGCTGTGGAGGGGCGAGCGGAGCGCCTTCGCCCAGAGCGTCCCGGGAACGCGAACGTCGTCGACGTAGGTCGTGCGGCCGGTGACGTGCTCGATCCCGTCGTAGCGCGGCAGCCGTGCCCCGACAGCCTTCATGAGTGATCCCTCCGGTGAGTCCGGTGCCCATTCGCCGGCGAAAACCGAGCAGGCCCAGGACGCAGGGAGCCTCGATACCCGACGGTATCGGGGCGGCCGCGGACGACGGCATGCGACGTGTTTGCAGCCGCGCGAAGGGGTGCTGGTCCTGCCGGAGTGATCATGTGACACCTCCGAGGTTCGTCATGCCCGCGCTCGGGGCAGTGACGGTGAGGTCGAACGAGTCGCCGCGGGCTGCCGCGGCGACCGCGTCGATGATCTTGACGTAGCCGGTGCAGCGGCAGACGTGGCCGGCGAGCGCCTCCTGGATCGCCTCGCGGTCGTCCGTCCCGCCCCGCTTCAGGTAGCCCTCCGCCGCGAGCATCATCCCGGAGGTGCAGAACCCGCACTGCGCGGCGTAGTGGTGCGTGAACGCCTGCTGGAGCGGCGAGAGCGACTCGGGCGCGCCGAGCCCCTCGACCGTCGTCACCTCCAGCGCCCTCGACCGTCACGGCCGGGGTGAGGCACGCGCGCTGAGGCTCGCCGTCGACGAGCACGGTGCAGGCGCCGCAGCCGCCCTGCTCGCACCCGGCTTTCGGGCTCGTGATGCCGAGCTCCTCGCGCAGCACGTCGAGGAGCGTTGCCAGGGGTGCGCTGTCCACGTCGTGCGCGATCCCGTTGACCGTGAGGTTCATGCGGCCTCCTCGAGCTGGGAGAGGACACGGCGGACGAGCACCGGGAGCGTCCGTTCGCGGTACCAGCCGGACGCGAGGGCGTCGTCGCCGACCGTGACGTCCTGGAGCGCGGCGGCTGCCGCCTGCTCCGGGTCGGAGGCCGCCGCCTCGGCCGAGCGCAGGCGCGTGCCGTACCCGGCCAGGCCGGTCGCGGCCAGCCGGGTCTCGCCGCCGGTCGTCCGCACGCCCGTGACCGCCAAGACGGTGTACTCGTGCGTGTGCGGGTAGTCGATCGCCGCGAACGCCGAGGCCGCGGGCTTCTCGAATCGGAGGTCGAGCAGGAGCCGCCCGCCGCGGTGGGCGAGGAAGTCGTCCAGCGGCTCGGTGCGCTCGCCGTCGGCGCCCACGGAGCATGCCTCCGCCGCGAGCGCGAGGAACGGCCCCTGGAGGTCGCCGCGCGGGGCGTCGTGACCCTCGCCGGCGCACACGTTGCCACCGACGGTCCCCTGCCTGCGGATCTCGTAGTCCGCGACGTTCAGCGCGCACTGCGCGAGCGCCGTGACGTCCCCCGCGAGCTCGGCGAGGCGCCCGATCGGGAGCGCCGCGCCCACGGTCACCGTCGCGCCGTCGACCTCGAGCGTGTCGAGGCCCGCGCGCGAGAGCAGCAGGGCCTTGGCGGGCGCCATCCGCCCGTACGTGATCTCGGGCATGACGATCGTCCCGCCGCCGATCACCGTCACTCCCGACCCGTCGCCGAACTGGGCGATCGCCTCGTTTGCAGAGGTCGGGAACAGGACCTCAGTGGCTTGCGTCATTGACCTTCCTTCGGTCGTTGGTCAGGTCCGAGTCTATCGCCGTGCTTCGCAGAATCGATTATCGGTTGACCGCCCGATCCGGGCGGGCACCGGGCTGCCGGCTACGACTGCTGCTTGCCGGCGATGCCCCAGTGCTTCGGGTCGACGCCCTGGATGACGACCTGGATGTGCGCCGGGTCGGCGCCGCTCGTCTCCGCGAGCGCCGTGGTCAGCGCCTCGATCATCTTCGGCACCGACTCCTCCGTGACGCGACGGTCGTAGAGCCTCACGTCGATGATGGGCATCGCGTTCCTCCTCTTGGTCTGCTCGGTCTCGAGCAGCGAGTGTTACATGCGTGTAACGCGTGTGCAACGCTTCAGGCGATGGCCGGGCCCGACGGGATGCACGAGCGGGTGGCAGCGGGTGCGCTGGCCGCGGCGACCCGGCACGGGTGGGCCGGGCGCCACGCTCGCGCGGATCGCGGAGGCCTCGGGCACCTCGAGGATGACGCTCCACCGGCACGGGCTCGGGCGCGAGGAGATCTTCCAGCTGCTCGCGCGCGCCTACGAGCGCGACATGCGCGTCACCCTCGCGGCAGCGGTCGCGGAGCCCGGAGCGGCAGCGGACCGCTTGCAGGCGCGGCCTCGCGTCGGTCTGCGCGGTGAGCGAGCGGCACCTCGCGTTCCTGCGCGGCCTCGACGAGGAGGCCGACACGCGCCTCTTCCACGTCGACGGCGTCTCGCGTGCCGGCTTCGTGGCGCCGCTCGAGCGCGTCCTTCGCGAGGGAATGCGCGACGGCTCGTTCCGAAAGCTCCCGGTGCGGGCGACCGCGACGCTCCTCGTCAACGCCGCCGACCGGACCTACCGCCACATGCGCGCCGCGCACGGATGGAGCCCCGCGAGGTCGCGGGAGGCGATCGACCTGCTCGTGAGGGGGATCTCGACGGGTAGGTGAGCGGTCCCGGTCGCCCGCCGCGGACGTCAGCCAGGGCCCGACCGTCCCGGAGGCTGCGCCCAGACGCCTTCCTCGAGCGTCGCCGGGTCAGGTGCCGGCGAGCGCTCCGCCTCGGCCAGCCCGGCCGCGACCTCCCGGGCCACGTCCTCGCGGATCGCGGCGAGCGCCTCGGCCGGCTCGCCGTCGCGCAGCAACCTGCCCTCGAGCCGCTCGAGCGGGTCCCGCCCGGCGAACTCGTCGCGCAGGTGCTGCGGGACGTAGCGGGCGTCGTCGTGCGCCGCATGGCCGTGGATCCGCAGCGTCACCGCCTCGACCGCCTGCGGCCCGTCGCCGCGCCGGGCTCGCTCGACGGCGGCGCGCACGGCGTCGAGCACTGCGACGCCGTCGGTGCCGTCGACCGGCTCGCACGGGATCGACCAGCCCCCGACGATCCGCTCTGCCAGGCGCGGGTTGACCATCTGGTGATCGAGCGGAGTCGAGTACGACCACTGGTTGCGTTGCAGCACGAAGACCGCGGGCACCTGCAGCACTCCGGCGAGGTTCAGCCCCTCGTGCGTGTCACCGACCGAGAAGGCGCCCTCGCCCACGAAGGTGAGCGCCACCCGCGCCTCGCCGCGGCGCTTGAAGGCGAGCGCGGCGCCGACGGTGACCGGGACGAGGTCGCCGAGCATCGAGACGAGCGGGAAGACGCCCCGGGCCGGGACGCCGAAGTGCATGTTCCCGTCGCGTCCCCGGGTGGGCGAGTCGCCCTTGCCGAGGAAGTTCCTGAACGCCTCCGCGACCGTCACACCCCGGGCGAAATGCGTCGCGAGCTCCCGGTTGAGCGGGCAGACGACGTCGTCCGGGCCGAGGGCGAGCCCCGCGGCCGCGGCGACGGCCTCCTGGCCCCGGCCGTCGTAGAAGGAGCCCGGGATCCGGCCCTGCCGGTACAGCGCGAGGGCTCGCTCCTCGAACGTGCGCTGGAGCAGGACGAGCCGGTGCAGCGCGAGCCGCGTCGTCACGACCGACCGACGCGAGGTCGGCGCACGGCACCGGACGCTCAGTAGGCGAGGAGCTCATCGAGGGCGCTACGGACGGAGTCGACCGAGGGCAGGTACGCGTCCTCCAGCTCGGGGGCGAACGGGACGGGGGTGTCCGGAGGGCGCGTGGAGGGAAGGGGGAGCATCCAGCGCCTCGAACGCCTCGCGGGCGAGCAGCGAGAGGACGAGGCCGGCGGCGCCCGTCGACCGCGCCGCTTCCTGGACGACCAGCACCCGCGACGTCCGGCGCACCGACCCCAGCACCGTCTCGCCGTCGAGCGGCCAGATCGTACGCAGGTCGACGACCTCGACGTCCGCCCCGGCGCGCTCGACCGCCTCGAGCGCGGTCGCGACCCCGGAGCCGTACGTGACGATCGTCGCGTCGTGGCCGGGCCGCGCGACGGCTGCCCGGCAGAGGGGCGTCCTGTGGCCCGATGAGGGCCTGGCGCCGCGAGCCCGGCGGTAGAGGGCCTTGTGCTCGAACACGAGCACGGGGTCGGGATCGTCGATCGCCGACCGCGTGAGGCCGTAGGCGTCCTCGACCGTCGCGGGGCAGGCGACCTTCAATCCCGGCTGGCCCACGAACAGGCCCTCGGGCGAGCCTGCGTGGAACGGCCCGCCGCGGACCCCGCCGCCCGACGGCATGCGGATCACGATCGGGATCGCCTGCCCGCTCCGCCAGTGCGTCTTCGCGGCGACCGTCAGGATGACGTCGAAGGGGCAGGTCGCGAAGTCGGCGAACTGGAGCTCGACGACCGGCCGCTCGCCCATCCACGCAGCCCCGATCGCCGCACCGACGAATCCTTCCTCCGAGATCGGCGTGTCGAGCACGCGCTCGCCGCCGAACTCGGCCGCGAGCCCGCTCGTGACGCCGAAGGCCCCTCCGAAGTGCCCGATGTCCTCGCCCAGGAGGAAGACGCGGGGGTCCTCGGCGCAGCGCGTCGCGGAGCGCGAGCGCGGATCGCCTCGAGGTACGTGATCTCAGCGGGCTCGGTCAAGGGATCCGCGCGTGCGTCAGGCGACGGGCGCGCCCACGGCGGCCAGGATCGTCTCGCGCCCGCCGGCGTCGAGCGCCCGGCGGGCTGCCGCTCGACCGGCCTCGATCGCACGGTCGAGCGACCGGAAGTCCCGCAGCGGGACGTCCTGGACGTCGGGCGTGACGACGAGGAGCGCCAGAGCCCGGTTCCGCTCGGCGCGCTCGACGCTCCCGAGCACGGTGGCACGCGAGAGCGTCTCCATGATCGAGGGGAGCCGGGGCTCCATCGCCTCCGACGGCTCGAGGCGCCGCACGACGTCGACCGCGAGGATCGGGCCCTCGGCCGTGTCCGCCATCGCGTCGACCGGGAGGTTGTTGAGCACGCCGCCGTCGACGAGCAGCCGGCCCGGGCGCGAGAGCGGCGGCACGAGCCCCGGGATCGACATGCTCGCGCCGACCGCCTCGACGACGCTCCCGCGGCGATGGACGACGAGCCTGCTCGAGAGGAGGTCTGCGCTGACGGTGAAGAGCGGCTTCGCGAGCTCCTCGATCGTCAGCTCGCCGAAGAGCCGTTCGAGCATCCGCCCGGCCTTTCGGGAGCGGATCAGCGCGACGCGGGGGAGCGTGTAGTCGTTGAAGGGCGAGCGGCGCACGAGCTCCTCGTTGCAGCGGTCGCGGATCTCCTCCGGCCTTCCAGCCCGCGGCGCCCATCGCCGCGATGAACGCGCCCATCGAGCAGCCGCCGTACCGGTCGACCTCGATCCCGTCCGCGGCGAGCTCGGCGAGGGCGCCGATGTGCGCGAAGCCACGGGCGCCGCCGCCGGAGAGCACGACCCCGAGCGCGCGGCCGACGAGCCGGCGGGCGAGGCGCCCCGCGCCGGGGTCGCTCGGCTCCGTGGTCGCGAGCCGGTGGAGTGCGCGTGGGTCGACCCGCTCGACGAGCGCGCGGACCGTCTCGCCGGAGGCCGGTCCGAGGATGACGAGGTCGGAGCCGGGGAACGGCCCCTCGGGCAGCGGGCTGTCGCCCGTCGCGACGCGCAGGATGCGGTCGGCCTGCCGGGCGCACAGGTCGCTCCACGCGCCGGCGCCCGCTTCGTCGAGCAGGAGCACGTGGGCGTGCTCGTCCTCCGCTCGCTCGACGCCACCTGTGCCCGCGGCGGCCGCGTCCAGCACCTCGACCGAGCCGTAGGGCTCCAGCGCATTCGCGAGCGAGGCAGCGACCGCTCGCAGCGGGACGTCCGGGCCGATCGCGGTGAGCGAGATCAGCGCGGGTCGCGACGGCCTCGCCTCGAGCCCACCGCTCGCCTGTAATTGGAGGGCGAGCTCGCGCGCTACTGCTGCGGCGAAGCCCGTGTCGCGCTCCATGAGCTCGACGAATCGCTCGCGCCGCAGGCGCAGCAGCGTCGTGTCGCGCACCGCCTGGACGGATGCCGAGCGCGGCGAGCCGGTGAGCAGGGCAAGCTCTCCGATCGCGGCGCCGGGCCCGAGGGTGCGAAGCGTGCGCTCCTCGCCGTCCGCGGGCGACGTCACGCGCACCCGGCCGCGGAGCACGACGTAGAGCTCGTCGGCGTCGTCCCCCTCCCGCAGGACCCACTCCCCGGCGAGCACCCGGATGGGCTGCGCGTCGGCGGCCAGCGCCTCGAGCGCCTCGGCGTCCGCCCCCGCCAGCAACGGCACGCCCGCGAGCGTCGAACCGGAGACCCGGGTCGCGCTCATCGGCTGCACCGCCGCATGGCGCCGATCGTACGCCTATCCCGGCGAAGCCTCCAGCGCAGCCATCCGGCCGATTTCGTCGTCTCAGTGGGGGAGGAGACGGTGACGGGGTCGGACGACATGCGGCAGGGCCCGCACGACGAGCTGCGGGCCGAGCAGGAGCGCGAGCTCGTGGCGGGCTTCGCGCTGGCGTCGATGGAGCATGCTCTCGCGCGCGAGGCGTTCCACGTCGGCGTTGCCCTGCGACAGGCCGGTGTCGAGCTCGACCCGCGGACGTTCGTGGCGCTCCGCATCCTGGAGGCCTGCGTCGGGGAGCTGATCGACCCGTCCGAGGCGATCTGCGAGCTCCTCGAGAACGGGTCGCTCGACCGGTCGGTCGAGCTCGCCACCGACCTCCTCGACCGCGACGCCGCGTAACGGCCGGCGACAGCGGCGGCGGGGCGACCTCTCCCCGGTACGCTCCTCGGTGTGGGGTTCGGCACCATCGACGAGCTGGAGGAGGCACTCCGCGGTGCGGACTACCTGCCGGACCGCGGCCTCTCGACCGCGCTCTTCCTCTCGCTCGCGCTCTCCAAGCCCGTGCTCCTCGAGGGCGAGGCCGGCGTGGGGAAGACCGAGGCTGCCAAGGCCCTGGCGACCGTCCTCGGCGCACGGCTGATCCGCCTGCAGTGCTACGAGGGCCTCGACGTCGCGCACGCGGTCTACGAGTGGAACTACCCCCGCCAGCTGCTCCACATCCGCGCCGCGCAGGAGGGAACCCTGCGGGAGGAGGAGCTCTTCGGGCCCGAGTACCTGATCCGCCGGCCGCTCCTCGAGGCGATCGACAGCGAAGGGCCGGTCGTGCTGCTGATCGACGAGATCGACCGCGCAGACGAGGAGTTCGAGGCGTTCCTGCTCGAGGTCCTCTCCGACTTCCAGATCACGATCCCGGAGCTCGGGACGATCTCCGCGCGGCGCCGCCCCGCGGTGATCCTCACGTCCAACCGGACGAGGGAGCTGCACGACGCGCTCAAGCGCCGGGCGCTCTTCCACTGGATCGGCCATCCGTCGATCGAGCGGGAGATCGCGATCGTCCGCCTGCGGGTCCCGGGGATCGCCGAGCAGCTCGCAGCCGAGGCGGCCGCCTTCGTGCGCGAGCTCCGCGGGCTCGACCTCGCCAAGCCGCCGGGCGTGGCGGAGACGATCGACTGGGCAATGGCCCTGAACGCGCTCGGCCGCCGGGAGATCGACGCCGAGGTGGTGCAGCAGACCCTCGGCTCGGTGCTCAAGTACCGCGAGGACATCGAGGCCGTTCAGGACGAGACTCTGTCGCGCCTCGTCGAGGAGGCGCGCGCCGCATCCGCGGCCCGCTAGCGACGTGGCCGCCGGCGACGCGATCCTCACGCACGTCGTCACCTTCGGACGCGTGCTCCACGAGGCCGGGCTCGAGGTCGGTCCCGGGCCGCGTGGCCGACGCCCTGCGCGCTCTCGACTCGGTCGACCTGGCGCGCCAGGAGGACGTCTACTTCTCGCTCCGGCAGACCCTCGTCTCCCGCCACGACGAGCTCGACCTGTTCGACCGAGCCTTCAGCGCATGGTTCCTGCGCGCGCCCGTCCTGCCGCCGGCGCGCGCGCGGTCCGCGGCCGAGCTCGAGACGAGCGTCGGTCAGGCGCCGTCCGACCGGCTGCGCACCCGCGAGACCGACGAGGAGGCCGACCCCGGCGATCCGCTCGAGCTGGGTGCCTCCGGCCAGGAGCTCCTCCGCGACAAGGACTTCGCGGAGCTGACGGGCGACGAGCTCCGGCGCCTGCGGGAGCTGATCGGCCGGATCGCCCGCACGCGCCCGCAGCGGCACTCGCGCCGGCGCACGGCGGACACGCGCGGCGACCGCCTCGACATGCGGCGCATGCTCCGGCGCTCGCTCCGCGCGGGCGGGGACCCGCTCGACCGGCCGTTCCGCGCGCGCAAGGACGTCCCGCGCAAGCTGGTCGTGCTGTGCGACGTGTCGGGCTCGATGGACAGCTACGCGCGCGCGCTCCTCCTCTTCCTCCACGCCGTCGTCGGCACCGGGCGCGGGGTGGAGGCGTTCGCCTTCGGGACGCGGCTCTCGCGGCTGACCCCCGACCTGGAGACGCGCGACCCGGATGCAGCGCTCGCGCGCTGTACGGAGGCCGTCGTGGACTGGGGGAGCGGCACGCGGATCGGCGCCTCGCTGCGCGAGTTCAACGAGGTCTACGGCAGGCGCGCGCTTTCCCGCGGGGCGATCGTCCTGATCGTCTCCGACGGCTGGGAGCGAGAGGACCCCGAGCTGGTCGGCCGCGAGATGGCGAAGCTCGCGCGCGCGGCCTACGCGGTCGTGTGGGTCAACCCGCTCAAGGGGAACCCGCAGTACCAGCCGCTCGCGGGCGGCATGCGCGCGGCGCTGCCGTACGTCGACCGGTTCCTGCCCGGCCATAATCTGAGGAGTCTCGAGGAGCTGGCGGCGGTGCTCGCCGGCATCGAAAGGAGGCACGCAGCGTGAAGGAGATCCTGACCGAGGTCGAGGCCTGGCGCGGGGCCGGCGAGAAGGTGGTCGTCGCCACCGTCGTCGCGACGCGCCGCTCCGCGCCACGTCCCGTCGGAACGAGCCTCGCCGTGTCGGAGTCCGGGAAGATGTGCGGCTCCGTCTCCGGCGGGTGCGTCGAGAGCGACGTCTACGACAACGCCCTCGAGGTCATGAAGACCGGCGAGCCGAAGCTTCTCCACTACGGCATCACCGACGACCAGGCGTGGGAGGTCGGTCTCCCGTGCGGCGGCGAGATCGACGTCTTCGTGGAGGCCGTGGAGTGAAGCTCGTCGAGCGTCTTGCGGAGCTGCAGGCGACGGGCGGCCGGGCCGTCCTGTTCACGGTCGTCGAGGGGGACGGCGTCGGCTCGAAGGCGCTCGTCGTCGAGGACGGCGAGACGATCGGGGACGGTGTCCCGGCCGGCGCGCTCGAGCAGTTCCACGAGCTCGTGCGACGAGGGCGGAATCGGATCGTGGAGGTCGACGGCGCGAAGGTGTTCGCCGAGTGGTACGGCCCCCCGCCGAGGCTGCTCGTGTACGGCGCGGTCGACACCGCGGAGGCGCTCAGCCAGGGCGCCAAGCTCCTCGGCTGGACGGCGATCGTCGCCGATGCGCGCGCGACGTTCCTGACCCCCGAGCGCATCCCGTCCGCCGACCAGCTGATCCTGAAATGGCCCGAGGAGGCCATCGCCGAGGTCGCACCCGACCACCAGACGGCGATCGTCGTCCTCACGCACGACGACAAGTTCGACGAGCCCGCGCTGATCGCGGCGCTCGACACCGAGGCGTTCTACATCGGGGCGCTCGGGTCGCGCCGCAACCAGGAGCGGCGGCGCGAGCGGCTGCTCGAGGCCGGCGTCGCCGAGGAGCACCTCGCCCGGATCCAGGGGCCGTGCGGCCTCGACATCGGGGCCGACACGCAGGCCGAGACGGCGCTCTCGATCCTGGGGGAGATCCTCGCCGTGCGGGCGCAGCGCTCCGGCGGCCCGCTGCGCGAGGCGAAGCAGCGGATCCACGCGGAGGTTGCCTGAGGGCGTCGCACGGTCGCGCTTCGATGACCCGGTCGAGGCGGTGGGCTCCGGAGCGCGTCCGGGCCGTCCCGATCCGGAGGCGTGACCTCAGATCCGCCAGCTCTTCCGGCCGGCCCACCAGAGCTGGAAGGGCAGCAGCGGCCACAGCGTCAGCTCGCGGAGCGATGCCCGGCGGGACGCGCCGGGCGGCGACGTGGAGCGCACCTTCACGCCCGTGTGACGGACGAGCCAGCGGAGCGCCGCCTTCGCCCGCGCCTCGTGCCAGGCCGAGGTGACGATCACGACCTCCAGGGCACCGACGCGCAGGACGTCGTTGAGGGCGTTTGCCAGGTTCTCGACCGTCGTCCGCGCGTCCGGATCGACGACCACCTCGCGCGCCTGGCCGCGCCAGGAGGCATGCATCAGCTCGGCCTCGGACTGCGCGTGCGGGGCTCGTGCCCAGCCGGAGAGGACGACCACGTCGTCGGCCGTCGTCAGCTCCGCCGCATGCGCGAGGCGGGCGGCACACACCGGATGGAGCTCGCCGCGAGCACCGTCCGAGTAGCCGAGCACGACGACGACGCGGACGCCGCGAGCAGCCGTCACGGACGCGTCCCGGGCGGACGTGGCTTCGTGCCTGGCACGCATTTCGCGCCGAGCGGCGCCTCGCGCGCGCCCGAACCCGCATGGCTCCGTCCGGCGCTCCCGCCGATCCCGTCCGCCCCGGCCATGGCCGCGTCGGACGTGGCTACGTGCCTGGCACGCCCGCGCTGCGCGCCGCGCCGACTCACGACCGGCGGCGTCGCAGCCAGCGGAAGAAGAGCAGCGTCCCGACCACGGTGAGCACGAGCTTGACCGCCTTCCGCCCCTGCAGCTTCGACTCGCCGTGGGACCGCTCGCGCATGTGCACGGCGACCTCCTCGACCCGCAGGCCGGCCTCCTTCAGCCGCAGCAGCGCCTCGACCTCGGGGGCGCCGCTCACGTAGGGCTGCGCCATCACCGGCATCGCCTTCCGGTTCACGGCAGCCATGCCGCTCGTCGGGTCGTGGAACGGCCGGCCCAGCCGGATGTGCATCGCCTTCTGCAGCAGCCCGATCCCGAACCGCCGCGCGGCCGACGGCTCGTAGCGGTCGGCGCCGTAGCCCTCGCCCTCCGCGAACCGCGACCCGACCGCGACGTCACACCGGTCCGAGCGAACGAGCTCGAGCAGCCGCCGCAGCTCGTCGACCGGATGCTGGCCGTCGGCGTCGACCCGGCCGCAGAAGGCGTAGCCGCGCTCGTGCGCCTCGCGGTACCCCGCTGCGATGCCGGCTCGGAGGCCGCGGTTCACGCCGAACGAGACGACGAGCGCGCCGTGCGCCGCGGCGACCGCCGCCGTCGCGTCGGTGGAGCCGTCGTCGATCACGAGGACGTCGGCATCGGGGAGCCCGCTGCGAAGCTCGTCGAGGACGCCAGGGAGGCTGCGCTCCTCGTTCCAGGCGGGGATGAAGACGACCGTGTCGGCGTCGGGCACGGGTGGAGGGTACTGCGACCCGCGCCGAGGGTCGCCGTGGCGGCGAAGCGTGACGCCGAAGGCGGCCTCGGCATGTGCCACGCCCGCACGCGGGATTCGAGCGCGGGGATCCGGTACCGCGGATTCCCGCGCGCGAACCGGAGTAGAGTCGCGCGGACGACGCTGTCACGAAAGGAGAAACGCCGTGTCGGGTATCGACGCGAAGTCGGACGCGATCCTCGAGCTCGTCGACGAGGGCTCGGCGGTCGAGCAGCTCGCGACGGGCTTCACCTTCACGGAGGGGCCGATCTGGCACCCCGACGACGAGGTTCTCTACTTCTCCGACATGCCCGCCGACATCCGGCGGAAGGTCACCCTCGAGGGCGTGGTGACGGAGGTCCGGAACCCCGCGTTCAAGTGCAACGGGATGACGCTCGACGCCGACCGCAACCTGCTCGTCTGTGAGCACGTCACGAGCTCGCTCGTGCGCGAGCGGCCAGACGGCGTGCGGGAGCTGCTCGCCTACCACTACGAGGGCAAGTACCTCAACAGCCCGAACGACGTCACCGTCCGCTCCGACGGCACGATCTACTTCTCCGACCCCTGGTACGGGCGGTTCCCGGGGTTCGGGATCGAGCGGGAGCGCGAGCTCGGCTGGCAGGGCGTCTTCCGGATCCCGCCCGGGGGAGGGCAGGACGAGCTGGAGCTTGCGGTCGCGAAGGACGAGTTCGACATGCCGAACGGCCTCTGCTTCTCGCCCGACGAGTCGCTCCTGTACGTCAACGACACCCCGCGCGCGCACATCAAGGTCTACGACGTGGACGCCGACGGGACGCTCTCGAACGTCCGGATGTTCTTCGAGGGCATCGGCAGCGGCGTGATCGAGGAGGGCATCCCGGACGGGATGAAGTGCGACGAGCGCGGGCAACATCTGGGTCACGGGGCCCAAGGGCGTCTGGGTGATCTCCCCGGAGGGCGAGCACCTGGGCACCGTCCTCGTCCCGGAGAACGTCGGTAACCACACCTGGGGCGGGCCGGACTGGCACACCCTGTTCATCCCGTCGAGCACGTCGGTCTACACGATTCGCACCACGGTCGGCCCGCGGCGCGAGCCGTACATGGGCTAGGAGGAGGAGCGAGATGCCGGACTACAGCTTGGACGCGTCGCGCTGCGACGCTGATCGTCCAGGACCTGCAGAACGACGTGATCATGGACGGCGGGGCCTTCGCCGAGTCCGGCTCGCCGCAGCACGCCAAGGACCAGAACGTCGTCGAGAACGTGAAGGACCTGGCCGCCTTCTGCCGCGGCAAGGGGATCCCCGTGATCCACGTCTGGTACGTCGTCGAGGAGGGAGCGCCCGGCCTGAAGGTGAACGCTCCGCTGTTCGAGGGTGTCGCAGGCGGGGCGCTCGTCCGCGGGACGTGGGGCGCCGCGGCGGTCGACGGGCTCGAGGCGCAGGACGGCGACTTCGTCGTCGAGAAGATGCGGATGTCCGCCTGGCAGGGGACGAAGCTGGAGAACCTCCTGGCCGGGCTCGGTCGGGACACGATCATCGTCACCGGCGCCTGGACGAACATGTCCATCGAGCACACCTCCCGCACGGGCGCCGACAAGGGCTACTACATGGTCGTGCCCGAGGACGGCTGCTCGACGATGAACGCCGACTGGCACAACGCCTCGATCAACTTCGCCCTGCAGAACGTGTCGACCGTGACCAACTGCGCCGACGTGAAGGCCGCGCTCGGCGGCTGACCGGAAGGGGCTGGTGACACGCTCACGAGCCCCTACGCACGACGATGAAGACCCGCGCCGCACTCTTCCACGCCGTCGGCGAGCCGCTCGAGGTCGCCGAGATCGAGCTCGAGGAGCCCCGCCCCGACGAGGTCGTCGTGCGCATGGCAGCGGTGGGGATCTGCGGCACCGACCTCCACCAGGTGAAGGGCGAGTTCCGGCGCCCGACGCCGATGGTGCTCGGCCACGAGGGCGCGGGAGTCGTCGAGGAGGTCGGAGAGGCTGTGACGATGGTGCGCCCCGGCGACGAGGTGGTGCTCTCGTGGGCGCCGTCGTGCGGCGAGTGCGCGGGGTGCCGACGCGGCCGCCCCGCGACGTGCCGTCCGCTCAACGCCGCGATCCCGAACGGGACGCTCCCGGACGGGACGACGCGGATGTCGTACCGCGGCGAGACGGTCTACCGGGGCACCGCGACCGGCTGCCTCGCCGACCGCGTCGTCGTGACCGAGAAGGTCGCGCTTCCGCTCGGCGGGGCGGTCCCGTTCGACCAGGCGGCGCTGCTCGGGTGCGCCGTGCTCACCGGGGTCGGCGCGGTGCTCTACGCGGCGAAGGTCGTGCCCGATGCGTCGGTGCTCGTGATCGGCGCGGGCGGCGTCGGCCAGTTCGTCGTCCAGGGCGCGCGGATTGCCGGCGCCTCGACGATCGTCGTCTGCGATCCTGTCGACGCGCGGCTCGAGGCGGCGCGCAGGGCGGGCGCGACCCACGTCGCGGCGCCGGACGACCTCCGGGACGTGATCCGCTCCGAGCTGCCGGACGGCGCCGACTACGGGTTCGACGCGGTGGGCGATCCTGCGACGAGCGCGACGGCGCTGCGCTTCACCCGCGACGGCGGCACCACCGTGATCGTCGGCCTGCCGGCGCAGGGCCTGCGGCTCGACCTCGACCCGTTCGAGCTGATTCGCAAGGAGAAGCTCCTCACCGGCACGCTCTACGGGTCGGAGGACCCGGCGATCTCGCTCCCCGCGATGCTCGACCTGGTCCGCGCGGGCCGGCTCGACCTCGCGTCGACGCTCGGTCCGTCGTTCCCGCTCGAGCGGGTCGACGAGGCCGTGCAGGCGAGCCTGGCCGGGGAAGCGGGGCGCGTGCTCGTCGTGCCCTGAGCCCACGCTCGGGCTCAGATGTCGTCCCTCCCGTCCGGAAGCGACGCCGAGAGCGCCTGGACGACCTCCTCCTGGAGCCACGACAGCCAGTGGTAGAGCGCGAGCCTCGCGGCATCGGGATCGTCGAAGTCGAGCGGGCCGTAGCTCTCCTCGGTGACTTCGAGCTGGGTGCCGAGCACCAGCCGGAGGCTCTCGAGCGCCCCGAGCCAGGTGCGCAGGCCTTCCTCCGAGAGCGATGCGTCGTGCGCCGTGCGCTCCAGCTCGGCGAGCGCGAGCAGCTTGCCCTCGAGGAGCCCTGCGCCGACGAGGCTCGCATACTCGGCGTTCGCGGCATCGTCGTCCACGTATGCCGGTGGGAAGAGCCGGTGGAGCGTCGGCTCGCCCGCTGCGAGGGCATCGCGGAGCTGGCCCGGCAGCGCGGCGAGCACGTCCCGTTCCTCGGACGGCAGGCGCACGCGGTACGTGCCGTCCCGCCGACGATCGATGCCGCGTCGCAGCACCGTCAGTCCTGCTGCATCGTCGCCCAGAGGCCGTGGGCATGGAGCCGGGAGACGTCGAGCTCGGCCTTCTCCCGCGTCCCGGTGGAGACGGCAGCCTTCCCCTCGTTGTGGACCTGCAGCATCAGGCGCGTCGCCTTCGCGCGCGAGTAGCCGAAGAGCTGCTGGAGGACGAGGGTCACGTAGCTCATCAGGTTGATCGGGTCGTTCCACACGATCACGACCCACGGGCGCTCGTCGACCGGCGTCTCCTCGAAGGACGGCTCGCGGGTCTCGACCGGCGCCTCGACCGGTGCCTCGACGACCTGGCTCATGCCATCAGTGTGACCGACGAACGGCCTCCGCGAGGTGCGTGACGAGGGCTACTCGGAGTCCGCCGTGCGGAACGCGGGCGGGTCGTCGCCGACGGCCTCGCCCTGCTCCGGCTCGGCGCCGGAGGCCTCGGATGCGGCCTGCGCATCGCGCGAGTAGTAGCGGAGCCGCTCGACGATGTCGGGTATCGGCTCCACGGGCGTCTCGTCGTCCTCGTCGTACTCGTCGTGCTCCTCCCGCTTGAGGAGGCGCCCCAGGCCGCCGGCGCGTCGCGCCTTGGCCGCCTCCCGCTGACGGCGCCGCTCCTCTTCCTCCTTGCGCTTCGCCGCCTCCCTCTCCTCGGCCTCGCGGCGGCGCTCCTCCTCGGCACGCTGCTTGGCGGCCGCCTTCTCCGCCGCCTCCCGGCTGCGGGCGGCCTCGGCGGCGGCTGCCTCCTGCCGCTTGCGCTGCTCGGCGTCGAGCTTCGCCTGCTGGCGCTCCTCCTCGGCCCGGCGCTTCGCGGCTTCCTTCTCCTCGATCTCCCGACGCCGCTCCGCCTCGGCCTGGCGTTTCGCCGCCTCCTTCTCCTCGATCGCACGACGCCGCTCGTCCTCGACCCGCTGCTTGGCGGCGATCTTCTCCTCGGCCGCGCGGCGCTTGGCCTCCTCGCGGGCGGCTGCCTCGTCGCGCTTGCGTTGCTCGGCCTCGTCCTTCGCGCGACGGCGCTCCTCCTCGGCCTGGCGCTTGGCGGCCGCCTTCTCCTCGCGACGGCGCCGGCGCGCGTCGGCGCGGGACTCGCGCCGCTCTTCGACGTCCGCCGTCCCGGTCTCGAGCTCCTCTTCGCCCTGCAGCGCCTCGAGCTCGGCTGCCTCGGTCTCGGCCAGCCCGAGCGCGGCGGCCTCGGCTTCGAGCCTGGCCGCCTCCTCGCGCCGCCCGGCGCGCAGCCTCCTCGGCCTCGAGGCGTGAACGCTCCGCCGCTTCGGCCTCGAGTCGAGCGCGCTCGGCTGCCTCCGCCTCGATGCGGGCCTGCTCGTGCGGCTTCGGCCTCGAGGCGGGCCGCCTCCTGCTCGGCCTCGCGGCGGGCGGCTTCGTCGGCCTCGATGCGGGCGCGTTCGGCTGCCTCCGCCTCGAGGCGGGCGCGTTCGGCGGCCTCGGCTTCGAGCCGGGCAGCTTCCTCGGCCTCGGCGCGCGCCCGTCGGCTGCCTCCGCTTCGAGCCTGGCTGCCTCCTCCGCTTCGCGGCGGGCGGCGTCCTCGGCCTCGGCGCGTGCGCGTTCGGCGGCCTCGGCTTCGAGCCTGGCCGCCTCTTCCTCTGCTTCGCGGCGGGCCGCCTCTTCAGCTTCGCGGCGGGCGGCCTCCTCGGCCTCGGCGCGTGCGCGTTCGGCGGCCTCGGCTTCGAGCCTGGCCGCCTCTTCCTCTGCTTCGCGGCGGGCCGCCTCTTCAGCTTCGCGGCGGGCGGCCTCCTCGGCCTCGGCGCGTGCGCGTTCGGCGGCCTCGGCTTCGAGCCTGGCCGCCTCCTCCTCTGCTTCGCGGCGGGCCGCTTCCTCGGCCTCCGCGCGTGCCCGTTCGGCGGCCTCCGCCTCCGCGTGCGCCCGCTCGGCCGCCTCGGCTTCGAGCCTCGCCGTCTCCTCCGCTTCACGTCGCGCCGCTTCCTTCGCCTCCGCCCGCGCGCGCTCCGCCGCCTCCGCCTCGACGCGCGCGCGCTCCGCGGCCTCCGCCTCGGCACGGGCTCGCGCAGCCGCCTCCGCCTCGACCCTCGCGGCCTCCTCCGCCTCCCGTCGGACGACCTCGGCGGCGTCGAGCCCGACCGGCTCGAGCGTCTCCACCGGGTCGGGGACGACGGTCAGCGTGGGGACGATCATCCCCGCCGTCTGGTCGTCCAGCGCTCTGAGCTCCGAGCGGCGGATCTTGCCGCTCGCGGTCTTCGGGAGCTCCTCGACGAAGGCCATGGCGCGTGGGTACTTGTAGGGCGCCGTCACCGCCTTGACGTGCTCCTGCAGCTCGACGGCGAGGCGGCTGCTCGGCTCGTGGCCGGGACGCAGCACGACGAAGGCCTTGACGATCTCACCGCGGTCGAGGTCCGGCACGCCGACGACTGCGCTCTCGGCCACGGCGGGATGCTCGAGGAGGGCGCTCTCGACCTCGAACGGCCCGATCCGGTAGGCGGCGGACACGATCACGTCGTCCGCGCGCCCCACGAACCACAGGTAGCCGTCCTCGTCGCGGATCGCACGGTCGCCGGTGACGTACCACTCGTCCCGGAACGCCGCCTCCGTCGCCTCCGTCGCCTCGCGCCCCAGTAGCCCGTGAACAGCGTGGGCGGGCGGCCGATCAGCGCGAGGTCGCCCTCCACTCCCGGGGCGCAGACGTGGCCCGCCTCGTCGATCACCGAGACGTCGTGGCCGGGCGTGGGGAGGCCCATCGAGCCCGGCCTGATCGGCGCCCCGGGCATGTTCGCCACCAGCAGCGAGTTCTCGGTCTGCCCGTAGCCGTCGTGGATCGTGAGGCCGAGCGCGTCCTGGAACCGGGCGATCACCTCCGGGTTGAGCGGCTCGCCGGCCGAGACGGCATGCCGCAGCCTCGGCAGGTGCGCGGTCGCGAGCGTGTCGAGCTTCGCGAGCATCCGGTACTCCGTCGGCGCCTGGCAGAGAACCGTGACCCCGAGGCGCTGGATCAGGGAGAGCCGCTCCTCGGGATCGAACGGGCCCTCGTGGACGACGACCTCGGCGCCGTGCGACCACGGGCCGAGGAGCACGTTCCAGATCGCCTTCGCCCACCCGGTGCCGGCGGTGCACCAGACGATGTCGCCCTCGTGCGCGTCCAGCCAGTGCGTGGCCTGCGTCCGCTGCGCCCAGGTGTAGGCGTGCGTGTGGATCACGCCCTTCGGGTCCTTCGTGGTGCCCGAGGTGTAGAGGATGAACGCGGTCTCGCCTGCCGTGGTGTCCTCGGTCGGCGCGACCGGCATGTAGCGGCGGAGCTCGTCGAGCGCGTCGTCGAGGTAGACGACGGACACCGTTCGCGCCGACCTGGTGCCGCATCTCCTCGATCTCGAGCTCGAGCGACCGGTCGGCGACGACCAGGCGGGCACCCGAGTCACGGACGCGGAACGCGAGGTCTCGCGCCCGCAGCATGTCCGGGCACGGGACTGCGACGAGACCGCTCTTGAGCGCGCCGAGCATGGCGCCGTGCCAGCCGGGAACCTTCCCGACGGCGATCAGCACGCGGTCGCCGCGATCGAGGCGCGTCCGCAGCAGGTGCGCCCAGCGCGCCGCGTCCCCCGACATGTCCGCGAACGTGCGGCGGTCGACGATGCCCTCGCTGTCGACGAACGTCAGCGCGGAGCGCAAGGGGTCGGCCGCGTACGCGTCGACGACGTCGCGCGTGAAGTTGAACCGCGCCGGAACGTCCCAACCCGGAGGGAAGGGGCCTGCGCGCGGGACGTCGTCGGCCTTCGTCCGTCTTCGGAGGATCGGCATCTCAGAGACTCCGGCGCGTCACGCCGACGCGCTCTCCCACCGGTCCCGGTAGTCGTCGCGGACGGGTCGGAAGACGTCCAGCACGAGGGCGCCCTCCGGGCCGCAGTAGGCGGAGTGCTCCACGCCGCCGGGGAGGACGTACCCCTCCATCGGCCCGAGCTCGTGCGCCACGTCGTCGACGACGAGCGCCTGCATCCCGCGCAGCACCAGACCGAGCTGCTCGTGCGGGTGGCTGTGCAGCGGGACGGTCGCTCCGGGCTCGAACTCGATCACGTTGAGCATCGCGCCCTCACCGAACAGCGGACGCCCGGTGACACCTTCGGCGAGCTCGAATGGACGGACCTCGTCGAAGTGCACGAATACAGGTTCCACGGCCATGACTCTACTCCGCCCTCAAGTCGGCAAATTCGGCCCCGGACTTGATCGATGATCGATCGAAACGGGCCAGCGCGGTATCGTCCGAAACCGTGGCGACGATCGCGCAGGACCTGGTTCGCACACAGGCCTACGTCGACGGCCGATGGAGCGGACGCGCATGACGGCGCGACCTTTCCGGTCGTCAACCCGGCGACAGGCGAGACGATCGCCGAGGTGCCGCGGCTCGGAGCAACGGAGACCCGCCGCGCGATCGAGGGGGCCGCCAGGGCGCTCCCCGCGTGGAGGTCGCGGAGCGCGAAGGATCGCGCGCGCGTCCTCACCCGGCTCGCCGCCGCGATGGGCGAGCGGGAGGACGACCTCGCGTCGTTGATGGTGCTCGAGCAGGGCAAGCCTCTCGCCGAGGCGCGGGCCGAGATCGCGTATGCGCTCTCCTTCTACGAGTGGTTCGCCGAGGAGGCGAAGCGGCTCGACGGGTCCATCATCCCGTCGCCCTGGCCCGACAAGCGGATCATGGCGACCCGCGAGCCGGTCGGGGTCACGGCGGGGATCACGCCGTGGAACTTCCCCTCCGCGATGGTGACCCGCAAGTCCGCGCCCGCTCTGGCGGTCGGGTGCACGATGGTCCTGAAGCCGGCCGAGCAGACACCGCTCTCCGCCCTCGCGATCGCCGCGCTCGCCGAGGAGGCGGGAGTCCCACCGGGGGTGTTCTCCGTCGTCACCGGCGATGCCGAAGACGCCCCGGCGATCGGCGTCGAGATGACGTCCAATCCGCTCGTGCGCAAGCTCGGCTTCACCGGCTCGACGGAGGTCGGGAAGCTGCTGATGCGCCAGTGCGCGGATCAGGTGAAGAAGATCTCGTTGGAGCTCGGCGGCAATGCCCCCTTCATCGTCTTCGACGACGCCGACCTTGACGTTGCGATCTCGTCGGCGCTCGTGTGCAAGTTCCGCAACTCGGGTCAGACGTGCATCTCCGCGAACCGCATGCTGGTCCAGGGCGGGATCTACGACGACTTCGTCCAGCGCTTCGCGTCGGAGGTCGAGGCGCTGAAGGTCGCGGACGGCTTCGCCGAGGGCGTGCAGGTGGGGCCGCTGATCGACGAGCCCGCGCTCGACAAGGTCGAGAGGCACGTGGCCGACGCGCTCGACCGCGGTGCGGAGCTCGTGACCGGCGGCGGGCGGATCGAGGGGCAGTTCTACAGGCCGTCGATCCTCACCGGCGTCGCGCCGGAGATGCGCATGAGCCGCGAGGAGACGTTCGGCCCGGTCGCGGCGATCGCGCGCTTCGAGACGGAGGACGAGGCGGTCGCGATCGCGAACGCGACGCCGTACGGGCTCGCCGCCTACTACATGACCGGCGACCTGGCCCGCACGTGGCGCGTCGGCGAGGCGCTCGAGTACGGGATCGTCGGCGTCAACACCGGCCTCATCTCGACCGAGGTCGCCCCGTTCGGCGGGGTCAAGGAGTCGGGCATCGGTCGCGAGGGGTCGAGCTACGGGGTGGACGACTGGGTCGAGCTGAAGTACTGGGCCGTGGGCGGGCTCGCGCCGCCCCACGGCCCGACACCGGATTCCGGAGGAATCCGATGATCGTCGAGCAGCGCGACTACCACGTCCACACGGGCAGGCTCACCGAGCTCGTGCGGCTCTACGCCGCCGAGGGGATCGCGATCCAGCAGGAGGTGCTCGGTGGCTTCATCGGAGCGTTCACCACCGACGTCGGCGCCCTCTCGACCTACACGTCGCTGTGGGGCTACGAGAGCTACGCCGAGCGCGAGCAGCGGCGCGCCGTCCTGCAGGCGAGGAGCGACTGGCAGGCGTTCCTCGGGAAGATCCAGCCCCTCATCCACGTGCAGCAGAACCGCATCCTCGTCCCGACGTCGTTCTCGCCGATCGCGTAGGAACCGGGTCGTGGGCCAGCTCGAGGGGAAGGTCGCGCTCGTCACCGGTGCCGCCCAGGGAATCGGCAGGGCGATCGCCGCCGGCCTGGCGGCGGAGGGCGCCCGCATCGTGGTCGCGGACCTCGAGCGGGCCGAGGAGGCGGCGGGGGCGTACCCCGACGGCGTCGGCCTGACCGTGGACGTCGCCGACGAGGCCGCGGTCGGGGCGGATGGTCGAGGACACGGTCGCCCGCTGCGGCGGCATCGACGTGCTCGTCAACAACGCGGGCCTCTATGCCTCGCTCGCGATGCGCCCCTTCACGGAGATCCCGCTCGAGGAGTGGCGGCGGGTGATGGACGTCAACGTCGCGTCGATGTTCCTCACGTGCCGCGCCGCGGTGCCTGCGATGCGAGAGCGGGGCGGCGGCGCGATCGTCAACATCTCGTCGGGCACGCCCTTCCGGGGCGTCCCGTTCCTCCTCCACTACGTGACGAGCAAGGGGGCGATCGTCGCGTTCACGCGCGCGCTCGCGAGGGAGCTCGGCAAGGACGCGATCCGCGTGAACTGCGTCGCACCGGGGTTCACGATGTCCGACGGCGTGAAGGAGCACCCCGAGGTGATCGAGCAGCTGCGAGACGTGTCCGTGGCGGCCCGGACGATCCAGCGCGACCAGGAGCCGGACGACGTCGTCGGCGCCGCCGTCTACCTCTCGGGCCCCGCGGCGTCCTTCGTCACCGGCCAGACGATCGTCATCGACGGCGGCCAGTACTTCCATTGAGGCTCTCGCTGTACCGCTTCGCCACCGGCGTCGAGACGATCGGTGGGAACCGGGTCGTGTACGACCTCCAGCGGGGGACGGCCCGCTTCGGCGCGGCCACGGTCGACGGGGAGGCGCTCGTCTGGCAGCTCGACCACGCCGAGGCGGACGCGGAGGGTGCGCTCCTCTCGCACTTCGTGCAGCTCGACCCGTACGCCTCGTGGGTCGTCCGCTGCGACCGGATCGACTTCCCTCGCGGAGCCGTCGCGCACCGCCACACGCACCCGGGCCCCGGGATCCGCTACCTCCTGCGGGGCGAGCTCGAGATCGAGACCGGCGGCCGCTCGACCTTCTTCGGGCCCGGGGGCGCCTGGTTCGAGAGCGGGCCCGACCCCGTCGTCGCACGAGCGTCGGTCGCATCTCGAGACGTCCTTCGTGCGTACGCTCGTGCTCCCGGCCGAGTGGGCCGGCAAGCGGACGATCCGCTACCTCGAGCCGACCGACGCCGTCGACGTGAGACAGTCGGCGACGGTCCTCCTCGAGCACGCGATCGCACTGCCGCGGTGAGCCGCACCGGCGGCCGGATCCTGGTCGACCAGCTCGCGCTCCACGGCGCCGATCTCGCCTTCGGCGTGCCGGGCGAGAGCTACATCGACGTGCTCGACGCCCTCCGCGACAGCCCCGTCCGCTACGTGACGTGCAGGCACGAGGGCGGCGCGGCCAACATGGCGGAGGCGTACGGCAAGCTCACCGGAAGGCCGGGCCTCTGCCTCGTCACGCGCGGGCCGGGTGCGACCCAGGCCTCCGTCGGAGTGCACACGGCGTTCCAGGACGGGACGCCGCTTCTCCTGCTCGTCGGTCAGATCCCGCGGGAGGACGCCGAGCGCGAGGCGTTCCAGGAGATCGACTACCGGCGCATGTTCGGCCCGCTCGCGAAGTGGGTCGCCCAGGTCGACCAGGTGGAGCGCATCCCGGAGCTCATCGCGCGCGCCTTCCGCGTGGCGACCTCCGGCCGGCCGGGCCCGGTCGTCCTGGCGCTGCCCGAGGACGTGCTCGCCGAGCGTGCGGACGTCCCGGACGCGTCGCCGTACTCGCCGGCGCAGGCCGCGCCGGCGGTGGACGAGCTCGAGGCCCTGCGGCGGCTGCTCGAGTCGGCGGAGCGCCCGCTCGCGGTCGTCGGCGGGCAGCCCTGGAGCGCCGAGGCGGGCGCCGCGCTGGCGGCGTGGTGCGAGGCGAGCGGCATCCCGGTCGCGGCAGCCTGGCGCTGCCAGGACTACGTCGACAACGAGGCTCCCTGTTACGCCGGCCACCTCGGGCTCGGGGCCGACCCTGCGCTCCAGGCCCGCCTGCGGGACGCCGACGTGCTGCTCGTGGTCGGCACGCGCCTCGGCGACATCGAGACGACGGGCTACTCGACCATCGTCCCGCCGGGGCGGCGGGCGGACGCTGGTGCACGTCCATCCCGACCCCGACGAGCTCGGCCGCGTCTACGAGCCCGCCCTCGGGATCGTGGCCTCGGGCCCCCGCTTCGCCGAGGCGCTCGCGGAGCTGGCTCCCGTCGACGGCAGCACCCGCAGAAGCGACCTCGAGGCGGCCTTTGCCGCGAACCGGGCGACGCTCGAGGCGCGCGAGCTGCCGGGGCCGATCGACATGGCCGGGGTGATGGCCGCGCTGCGCGAGCGGCTGTCGCCGGACGCGATCGTGACGAGCGGCGCCGGCAACTTCACCGTGTGGGCGCACAGGTTCTACGTCTTCCGGAGCTTCCGGACGCAGCTCGCGCCGCTCTCCGGGGCGATGGGCTACGGGCTCCCTGCCGCGATCGCGGCCAAGCTCGTGCACCCCGAGCGTGACGTGCGTGTGCATCGCCGGCGACGGCGACTTCCTCATGTCCGCGCAGGAGCTCGCGACCGCGCGGCAGTACGACGCGCCGGTCGTGGTGCTCGTCGTCGACAACGGGATGTACGGGACGATCCGCATGCATCAGGAGCGCCGCTATCCGGGTCGGGTGAGCGGGACCGACCTCGCGAACCCCGACTTCGCCGCGCTCGCGAAGGCGTTCGGCGGGCATGGCGAACGGGTGGCGCGGACCGACGAGGTGCCCGCCGCGCTCGAGCGTGCTCTCGGGGCGGGAGTGCCCGCGGTGCTCCATCTTCCCGTCGACCCGGAGGCGCTCACGCCGCGACAGACGCTCTCGGAGATCCGGGCCGAGGCCGGCGGCTGAGGCAAAACCACATTCTGTGCAGGTTGTTCTTCCCAAATGCCCCGCTCGCACGTACCATGCGACCGGCGAATGAGACGCTGCGGAAGATCACCTCCTGGCGCATCGCGGTCGGCGGCCGTCGCGGCTTCGATCGCCGTGGCGAGCGTCGGCGCGGCGACGGGCGACGTCGCACGCTCGGGCGGCGTGCAGCTCGACCTGCCCTCCGGCTGGTCGAAGGTCCTGCCCACGCGCGAGACCGGCTCGAGGACCCCCGCACGCTCCTCGTGATCGGCACCGACGGCGTCAAGGCGATCGAGAGCGACTGCCTCGTATCGTCCTACCGGGTCCCGGCCGACGGCGCCGTCGTCGTCGTCATCGGCTGGCGCGACTCCGTGGGTGCCTCGGGCTTCCTGCCGCTCTCCACGATGAAGCTCCGGCGAGGGACGTTCGAGTGCTTCCACGGGGCGAGGCGCCGTCGGGCGGATCATGCGCCGCGAACCGCGACTTCCAGGTGAACGTGATGGTCGGCGACCGGGCCGAGCGTGGCCACGGTCGACGCCGCGCTCGACGCCGCTCGGTCGCTCGCGCCTCGCGCCGCGCGCCTGACCGGCCGGCTCGGTGGCACAGCGTCGGGAGTACAGGGTCGCCGGCCAGGCCGAGCCGATCTCGCACTTCACCGACGCCGTCCAGGCGGGCGACCTCCTCTTCGTCAGCGGTGTCGTCCCGGTCGACGTGAACCGCGAGCTCGTCGGGGGTGACGACGTCGTCGCCCAGGCCCGCGCGGTGTTCGCCAACATGCGCGACGTGCTCGCCGCTGCCGGGTGCACGCTTCGCGGACGTCGTCAAGGTGACCGTCTTCCTCACCGACATCGGCGACCGGGCGCTCGTCAACCCCGTCCGGCAGGAGGTGTTCGGCGACGCGCGCCCGGCCTCGACGCTCGTCGAGATCTCGGCGCTCGTGATCCCCGGCGCGCGGATCGAGGTCGACGCCGTGGCGCTGATCCCGTCGTGAGCGACGCGGCGATCCGCTCGAACGCCGGGATCACCTGGCTCGACGAGCCGCTCCGCGCGGACCGAGCAGGGCCGCTCGCGGGCCGCACGCTGCTCGTCAAGGACCTGATCGACACCGCGGGGATCCGCACGACGTACGGCTCGCGCGTCTACGCGGATCACGTCCCGACCCGGAACGCGACCGTCGTCGACCGCCTGCTCGACGCCGGCGCCGTCGATCGTCGGGCAAGGCGAACCTCGCCGAGTTCGCGTGGGGCGTCCTCGGCACGAACGAGTGGTACGGGACGGTGCACAACCCGGTCCGGCCCGGGCTGACGACGGGCGGGTCGTCCAGCGGCAACGCCGCGGCGATCGCCGGCGGGCTCTGCGACCTCGGCATCGGCACCGACACCGGCTGCTCGGTTCGCCTTCCCGCGGCCGCGTGCGAGCTCGTCGGGCTGAAGACGCGGCACGGGACGGTCCCGATCGACGGCGTCTTCCCGCTCTGCCCGTCGTTCGACACGGTCGGCCCGCTGGCCCGGTCGGTGGAGGACGTCGCCGCGTTCTGGTCGGTGCTCGCCGGGCGTCCCGTCCCCGAGCCGAGGCTGAGCGGGCTCACCGTCGGTCTGCTGCGGCGCGCGCCGAACCTGGCGGACGGACGGGAGACGGAGACGAGCGACGCCGCCGAGGCATGGGTCGAGCCGGCTCGAGTCGCTCGGCGCCCGCGTCGTCGAGGCCGAGTTCCCAGGGCCGCCCGCCGACACGTGGCCGGTGTTCCTGCACGAGGCCGCCCGCTCGCACGCCGAGACGTTCCCCAGCAGGGCCGACGAGTACGGCAGCGCGATCCGGGCCAAGCTCGACGCCGCGCAGCGCGTCGAGCCCGGACGCCGTGACCGAGGGCTACCGCTCGCTCCTCGCGTGGCGCCGGCTCGTGCCGGAGGTCGACCTCTACGTGAGCCCGTGCGTCGCGATCGACTGGCCGCCCGAAGACGCCGACGAGCTCGACGTCCGCCTGCCGCTCTCGTCGTTCCTGCGGTGGGTCAACCTGCTCGGGTGGGCCGCGCTCGCGATCGGGAACCTCCAGCTGATCGCCCCGGCGGACGAGACCGTGCTCGCCGCGGGCCTCGCCTGGGAGCGAGGCGCGCTGACCCGTGGCCGCGAGTTCCGACGAAGAATCGATAATCGGTGAAGTTGAAAGCCCTCTGGCGGGGGGATAGGCTTCGCGCCGAGTGGGCAAGCGGGCTCGCACATCGCGTCTGGAGGCGCCTCCGTCCCCGGATACGGTGACCACCGCGTGACGGAACGGCTTCGACAACTTCCGCTCTCGCAGGCCCTTTCGCTGGGCATCGCGGCCGCGGCCGTCCTGTTCGCGCTGCTCTACGTGATCGTGATCGCCGACCCGTTGACGGGCGAGACCGGCAACTGGCGGACCACGAACGTCGGCTCCGCGATCGACAACCCGGGGGCGTTCGCCTACACCCTGCTGGACGCGGTCACCTTCGCGGGCCTGCTCTTCATCGTCGCGAGCGGGTTCTCGCTCATCTTCGGCCTCATGCGCGTCGTCAACATGGCGCACGGCTCGCTCTACCTCCTCGGCGGCTACGTCGCGTACGAGATCCAGCAGGAGATGACGGGCCAGGGCTTCTCCCTCCAGCCGGCGGAGGTGACGACGTGGGAATGGGTGCTCCCGCTGCTCGTGGCGATGGGGACGATCGCGCTCTTCGGCGTCCTGATCCAGCAGCTGCTCCTCCGGTGGAACCAGGGGCAGGACCTCCGTCAGGCGCTGATCACGATCGCCGTCTCGGTGATCGTCGCCGACCAGGTGATCGCGCACTTCCCGCGTCACGTCCCCGAGGGCTCGCAGCAGTTCGGCGGGAACGCCGTGAGCCTCGGCTGGCCGGGCTGGACCAACCGTCTCGTCGACCTCCAGATCTGGGGCGTGCAGTACTCGCTGGCGCGCCTGACGATGCTCGCCCTCGGGGTGGCGGTCGGGGTCGCGCTCTGGCTCTGGCTCTATCAGACGAAGACGGGAATGGTCATCCGCGCGGGCGTCGACGACCGGCAGATGACCTCGGCGCTCGGCATCAACATCCAGGTCTTCTTCGCGATCGCGTTCGCCGTCGGTGCCGCCCTCGTCGCGATGGGCGCCGTCGTCCAGAGCTCGCAGGGCAACATCTCGCAGGGTCAGGACGGTGTCTGGCTGCTGAACTCGCTCGTCGTCGTCATCATCGGAGGCATGGGGTCGCTGCTGGGCGCCGTCGCCGGATCCCTGCTGTTCGGACTGGTCTCGGCGTTCTCGGTCACGTACCTCCCGATTGCCGGGTCGGACTGCTGCACGCAGTACTCGCCGGTGCTCACGTTCGTGCTGATGGCGCTCGTTCTCGCGTTCAGGCCGCAGGGGCTCTTCGGGAGAGCCGCGTGAGCGTCGACACCACGAAGACCGTCGTCGAGCGGGTGATCGGAGTCGGGGTGCTCGTCCTCGCGCTGCTCGCGCCGATGCTCGTCACCGACTTCTGGATGGACACGGTGCTCACCCAGACGTTCATCCTCGGCATCGGCGCCGCGAGCCTCGTCTTCCTGTCCGCGTACGGCGGGATGATCTCGCTGGCGCAGGCGGGCCTGATGGGCATCGCCGGGTACGCGCTCGGGAACATGGTCTCGCAGCGTGTCCCCGGCGGTGAGACGAAGGGCCTCACGCTCGGCTGGGACCCGACCCTCGCCGTGGTCCTCGCCATCCTGCTGGCGGTCGGGATCGGGTTGCTCTTCGGCGCGGTCGCCTCACGGAGCTTCGGGATCTACTTCCTGATGCTCACGCTCACCTACTCGGTGATCGCGTACCTGTTCGTCAGCCAGGTGACGCAGGTGGGCGGCTTCTCGCCGATCGCCGGCATCGACGAGTACACGCCGGGATTCGTCGGCGACGTCGTCAACGACCGGCAACGGCTCTACTACGTCGCGCTCGGCGTGGCCATCGCCGCGTACGTGCTGATCCGCTACCTCGTGCGGACGCCGTTCGGGATCTCCCTCCAGGGGATCCGCGACGAGCCGCTGCGCATGGCGTCGCTCGGGTACAACGTCGCGCTGCACCGGACGCTGGCCTTCGGCATCGGCGCGCTCGTGGCCGCGGTCGGAGGCGTCCTCTTCGCGTGGTGGTCGGGCCAGCTCTCGCCCTCCAACATCGGCCTGCAGGCGACGATCGAGCTCCTCGTGATCGCCGTGATCGGAGGGCTGATCCGCATCGAAGGCGCGTGGCTCGGAGCGTTCGCCTACATCGTGATCAACAACGAGGTGACGAACAGGATCCCGTCGGACGGCTTGCCGGTGATCGGCGGTACCTTCAACACGGTCATCGGCCTCATCTTTCTCGGCATCGTCATCGTCTCACCAGATGGGCTGATGGGGATCTGGGACCGACTCTGGGATCTCGCACGCTCTCGGGAGCCGGAGCGGCCTGCCCCGGAGGCGAGCGTGAGTGCGGCGAGGTGAGTCGAGCGGGATGAGCGGGAGGCGAGAAAGGAGGTTGGCGGCGACTCGATGACGACAGCGACGGAATTCACGAAGTTCCTGTGCACCCAACGAAGGAGGAACGGGAGATGAGACGACCACAGGGGCGGGTACTCCGCCTCCTGGCCTCGGTCGGGTTGCTCGCGGTCGCGATCGCAGCGATCACGTCGGCGTCCTCGGCGGCGCCGTCGGGCGCTGTCCGCGTGGCGATCATGAGCGACTGCAAGGGCGCATTCGGGTTCGCGCAAGAGCTCGGCATCGGCGGCGCCCAGACGGCCTTCGCCCAGTACGCGGGCGGAAAGCCGAAGAACAAGAAGAAGCCGTCGGCGGGCATGACGGGCATCAAGGCCGGTGGCAAGACCGTCAACATCGTCGGCTACGGCTGCGGTGACGACACGCCGGCGACGGCGCTCAAGGAGACACGCCGCCTGATGCAGCAGCTCAAGGCGGACGTCCTGGTCGGGCCGCTCTCGGGTGACGAGGCGGTCGCGATCGCGAACTGGGCGAAGCCGCGGCCGACCAAGACCGTGATCATCGGCACGGCCGGGTCGCAGGACCCGACGCTGCAGATCGCGCCGAAGAACGTGTTCCGCTACCACGGCGACGGCGCCCAGTGGAACGCCGGCATCGGCGAGATCGTCTACAAGAAGCTCGGCTGGCGCAACGCCGCGATCATCATGGACGACTACAGCTTCGGCTGGACGTCCGCGGCCGGCATCATCGCCGACTTCTGCGCGATCGGCGGCAAGATCACGAAGCGCGTGTTCCCGCCGCTGAACACGACCGACTACTCGTCGTACGTCCGCCAGCTGCCCCAGCCGGGTCAGGTGGACGGGTACTTCTGGGTCGTCGGCGGTACCGGCACCGGGCCGGCGCTGAAGGCGTTCGAGCAGGCGTACGGCCCCATCAAGCCGACGCAGCACTCGGGGAACCTGTTCCTCTGGTTCCTGACGGGGAAGGACGACGTCGCACCGCGGATGATCGGCGCGTACGTCGGCGGCTTCGGCACGGCACCGGGCCTGAAGACGAGAGCCGCGAACCAGTACCACGCCGTCGTCAACAAGTGGTATCCGGGGCAGCCCGCTGACGACGGCTTCTTCTACAACTACTACCAGGCCACCCGGGCGCTGATCACCGGCCTGAACGCCTCCGGCGGAGCGGTCGGGGCGAGGCTGCAGAACGCCCTTCCGAAGACCCTCTCGGCTCCGTTCGAGCTCTCCGACCGGGGGAACGTCAAGCTCGACGCGAACCGGCAGGCGATCCAGGACCAGTGGCCCGTGCAGATCATCAAGGGCCCCGACGGTGGCCCGGCTGTCACGCTGACGGGGTACGTGCCCAACGTCAACCAGACGTTCGGCGGCCTCTTCAAGAAGACGAGCCCCCCGCCCGGCCGCACGCAGCCTCCGTGCGTGAAGAAGACCCTGCCGTGGCAGGGCAAGATCCGCGAGGTGAAGAACGGCGTCGTCACGAACACGGTCATCAAGTGAGGCAGTGAGCGACGCAGCACCATCCGTCGACCACGCCGCGCCGACCCTCCGCTTGCGGGGGGTCGGCCGGCGCTTCGGCGGCTTGCTCGCAGTGCGCGACGTCGACCTCGACGTCGCGCAGGGCGAGCGTCGTGCGGTGCTCGGGCCGAACGGCGCCGGCAAGACCACGCTCTTCAACCTCATCTGCGGCGACATACCCCCGTCGGGCGGCACGATCGAGCTCTACGGCGAGGACGTCACCGGGAGGCCCGCCCGGGCGCGCGTGAAGCTCGGGCTCGCCCGCACGTACCAGCAGTCCAGGCACCTTCTCGGGCTGACGGTCGAGGACAGCATCTACCTGTCGATCGTCGGCTTCGAGGGCGGCCGCCTCCGGCCCGTGGTCCTACCGCGACGCGACAGGGAGATGCGAGAGCGGGCGAGGGAGGCCGCGGGCCGCGTCGCGATCGACCACAAGCTCGGCGAGCGCGTCGGCGACCTCTCGCACGGCGAGCATCGCCAGGTGGCGATCGCGATGGCGCTCGCGGCCCAGCCCCGCGTGCTGATGCTCGACGAGCCTGCCTCGGGGCTGTCCCGCGGCGAGCGAGTCCTCCTCACCGAGCTTCTCCTCGAGCTCGATCCGTCGATCACGCTCGTCCTGATCGAGCACGACATGGACATCGCGCTCCGGGTGGCGAGCAACGTGACGATGATGCACGACGGCCGTGTGATCGTCGAAGGGACACCGGACGAGATCCGCGCCAACGAGATGGTGCACGACCTGTATCTCGGCCGGGGCCACCGCGATGAGTGAGCCGGCCAGCAGCGCCCGTCGCCGCACCGCGTCGAGGCCGGCCGGGACGTTGCTCGAGGTCGAGGGGCTGAGCGCCTTCTACGGGAAGGCGCGGGCGCTCGACGACGTGAGCTTTCGCATGGAGCACGAGTCCGTCGCGATCGTCGGCCGCAACGGGATGGGCAAGACGACGCTGTGCAACGCGATCATGGGCATCTCGCCTCCGACGGCGACCGGCTCGATCCGCTTCGCCGGCCACGAGCTGGTCGGCGGGAACTCGTATCGGATCGCCCGGCGCGGGATCGGCTACGTGCCGCAGGGGCGGCGTCTCTTCCCGTCGCTCACCGTCGACGAGCACCTCCGCATCGCCTCGCGCGGGGCGGGCGGCGGCGACGGGGAGCATGAGTGGAGCCGTGATCGCGTCTACGAGCTCTTCCCTCGACTCGCCGAGCGGAAGCGAAACGGCGGCGCGCAGCTGTCCGGCGGCGAGCAGCAGATGCTCGCGATCGGCCGCGCGCTCGTCACGAACCCGCGGCTGGTCGTGATGGACGAGCCGTCGGAGGGGCTCGCCCCCGCGATCATCGAGAACATGATCGAGACGTTCCAGCAGCTCGAGCGGGAAGGCCTCGCGATCCTGCTGATCGAGCAGAACCTCGGCGTCGCGACCGCGCTCGCGGAGCGGCAGCTGATCATGGTCGCCGGCAACATCGCCGCGGAGACCACGGCCACGGCGCTCTCCGCCGATTCCGAGCTTCAGCGGCGCTACCTCGGCGTGGAGCCGCTCGCACACTAGTCTTCCCCGCGCTTGCCTCCCTGCCGCCCATCGTGACGACCAGGTCGATCCTCGCTGCCGGCGCGGTCGGGTGCCTGCTGCTCGTGAGCGGATGCGGCGGCTCCGGGCCGAACGGCGACGACATCGCCTTCGTCAGCTCGCGAGACTCCTACTACGCGGTCTACCTCATGGACGCGGACGGATCGGGCCAGGGACGCCTGACGGAGGAGCGGGGCGACCCCTCGACCCCCGAGGGAGTCCAGTTCCAGACGGATCCGGCGTGGTCGCCGGACGGGACCCGGATCGCGTTCGCAAGCGCGCGAGAGGGGTCGTTCGACATCTACGTCATGAACGCCGACGGCACGGGCACGAAGCGGCTGACCTCCTCGAGCGCACAAGACCGCAGCCCGTCGTGGTCGCCGGACGGCAGCCGCATCGCGTTCTCGCGGTCGAGCGACGGTGGCCAGGTCTGGCTGATGGACGCCGACGGGACGGACGTGCGCCGCCTGACCGACGAGCTCGCGGAGGAGGGCGAGCCGTCGTGGTCACCGGACGGACGCTGGATCGCGTACACCCACCGCGCGTCCGGAACCGACATCACGCGAGATCTGGGTCGCGCGCCCCGACGGCTCCGGGCGGCGCGGCGTGACGACGCTCGGAGGCAAGAGCTACGCCCCCGACTGGGCGCCCGACTCCACGCGCCTCGCCTTCTCCGCCTCCCGTGACGGCGTTCGCTACGACATCTACACGGTCGGCGTCGACGGCAAGGGCCTGCGCCGCCCCGTCCGCTCGCCGGGCGACGCGTTCGAGCCGGCGTGGTCGCCGGACGGCAGCGAGATAGCGTTCTCGCGTGACGGTGCGATCGTCGTGACGACGCTCGCCGGCGTCGAGCGGCAGCTCACCGACCCGGAAGACAACGACTCCAGCCCGGCGTGGAACCCGACGCCGGAGACGGACAAGGAGGGGAGCTGATGCCCACCGTCGTCCTCGTCGGCACGCTCGACACGAAGGGGACGGAGTACGCCTTCCTCGCCGACCGGATCCGCGAGCACGGCGTCGACGTCCTGCTCGTCGACGCGGGGATCGTCGGCGAGCCGCTCGCGGCTCCCGACGTGACGCGCGACGAGGTCGCCGCGGCGGTCGGCGCGGACGTGACGGCCCTCGCCTCCGCCGGCGACCGCGGAGCCGCGATCGAGACGATGGCCCGCGGCGCCGCGGAGATCGTCACCCGGCTCCACGCGGAGGGGAAGCTGGACGCGGTCGGGGGCCTCGGCGGGTCGGGCGGCTCCGCGCTCGTCACGCACGCCATGCGCGCGCTGCCGATCGGCGTTCCCAAGCTGATGGTCTCGACGGTGGCCTCCGGGGACACGAGCCCGTACGTCGGGTCGGTCGACGTGACGATGATGTACTCGGTCGTCGACATCGCCGGCATCAACCAGGTGTCGGCGCGGATCATGGCGAACGCCGCCGGCGCGCTGGCGGGGATGGCCAAGGCGACGGTGCCGCCGCTCGGCGAGGAGAAGCCGATCGTCGTCGCATCGATGTTCGGGGTGACGACACCTGCGGTGACGACGGCACGCGAGCGGCTCGAGGAGCTCGGCTACGAGGTGCTCGTCTTCCACCAGACGGGCGCGGGCGGAGGATCGATGGAGAAGCTGCTCGAGGCCGGCTTCGCGGTCGGCTCGCTCGACGTGACCACGACGGAGTTCTGCGACCAGGTCGCGGGCGGCGTGCTCGCGGCCGTGCCGGAGCGGCTGGAGTCCGCCGGCAAGGCCGGCATCCCGCAGGTCGTCTCGCTCGGCGCGCTCGACATGGTCAACTTCGGCCCGATGGACACCGTCCCCGAGCGGTACCGCGACCGGAACCTGTACGTCCACAACCCGACGATCACGCTGATGCGGACGACGCCCGAGGAGTGCCGCGAGATCGCGAGGATCGTCGCGCGGCAAGCTGAACGCGGCGACCGGGCCGACGGTGCTCTACGTGCCCCTGAAGGGCGTCTCCGCGATCGCGACCGAGGGTCAGGTCTTCCACGACCCCGAGGCGGACGAGGCGCTCTTCTCCACCCTGCGCGAGCTCGTCGACACGTCGAAGGTGGAGGTCCACGAGCTGGACGCTCGACGTGAACGACCCCGAGTTCGCGCTCGCGATGGCGAACCGCCTGCACGCGCTGATCGGGGAGCGGTCCTGATGGCCGAAGCGGACATCTTGACGAGAACCGGTGTCAGACACCGTTTCCTGTCAAGAGCACGCGTGTGCCGACTTCGTGCCGATCGCTCCACAGCTGGAACGGCGTCTCCATCGGCGCGGGCGGCCGTCGAGCGCGCGCAGACCGCCGTCGTCACGTGCGCCCTCCGCCGCGCCGGGGCGATCGGTGTCAGACACCGGTTTCTGTCAACCCCGGCGTGTGCCGAGTTCGTGCCGATCGCTCGACAGGACGACACCCGACCTGTGGAAGGAGTCGAGCCATGACGAGGAGCGAGGCGCTCTCGAGGCTCCGCGCCCAGATCGACGACGGGAAGCCGATCATCGGCGCGGGCGCGGGGACGGGGCTCTCCGCGAAGTGCGCGGAGGCGGGGGGCACCGACCTGATCATCATCTACAACTCGGGCCGCTACCGGATGGCCGGCCGCGGCTCGCTCTCCGGCCTGCTGCCCTACGGCGACGCCAACGCGATCGTCGTCGACATGGCGAGCGAGGTGCTCCCGATCGTGAAGGAGACGCCGGTGCTCGCGGGCGTGTGCGGCACCGACCCGTTCAGGCTGATGGACGTCTTCCTGGACGAGCTCGCGCGGATCGGCTTCAGCGGCGTCCAGAACTTCCCGACCGTCGGCCTGTTCGACGGGACCTTCCGGCAGAACCTCGAGGAGACCGGCATGGGGTACGGGCTCGAGGTCGAGATGATCCGCCTGGCGCACGACAAGGACTTGCTGACCGCCCCGTACGTCTTCACGGTCGACGAGGCGGTCGCGATGGCCGAGGCGGGCGCCGACGTGCTCGTGCCGCACATGGGGCTCACGACCGGCGGCGCGATCGGGGCGGAGACGGCCAGGACGCTCGACGACTGTGTCCCGCTCATCCAGGCGATGCACGACGCCGCGAAGGAGATCAACCCGGCGGTGATCGTGCTCTGCCACGGCGGCCCGATCGCCGAGCCCGACGACGCCGCGTACGTCCTCGCGCACACCGAGGGCGTGGTCGGCTTCTTCGGCGCCTCGTCGATGGAGCGCCTGCCCACCGAGACCGCGATGACCGAGAACATGCGCCGCTTCAAGGCGATCCCCGTCTAGAGCAAAGGAGACAGCCACCGTGAGCAGGTTCGTGATGAAGGACGAGGTCGAGACGACGGACTTCGACTGGGGGAGCGCGGGGATGCGCGGCGCGCCCACGACCACGGGGTGCGACAGCTACGTGGTGATGGACGTCGAGCTCGCCCCGGGCTTCGCCCACCCCTTCCACAAGCACCCCGACCAGGACGAGATGATCATCGTCACGTCCGGGAGGATCGTGCAGTGGCTCGACGAGGACCAGCGCGAGCTCGCCCCGGCGACTCGGTGCACATCGACAAGGACGTCGTGCACGGGTCGTACAACGACTTCGACGAGCCGGCCAAGCTCCAGGTCGTGCTCGCACCGGCGCACGGCGAGGGCGGCTACGTCGCCGTCGACGTCTCCACCGAGGCACCCTGGGCGACGCTCCGTAGCTGTGGACTCGACCTCGAACGCCCTGAGCGCGATTCTGCTCTGGGGGATTGCTCCGCCATCTGACGCCTGCAGCCACTCCGCAAACGCTTTCGCGTCCGATACCGCCGACGGCAAGTTATTGAGGTTGGGATATGACGCGACGCCGATGACGATCGCGTAGTCACCTTGTGCGTCGGTGATAAGTCGACCACGGCCAGCCGGCTCGTTCGGCAAGGGCTCCGACGATGGCGGGCGAGTCGGAATGTCACCAGACTTCGAACGCACACGCGATGGCGACGACGAGGGCCGCTCTTCCGACGCACGAGGAGACGTTACTGGGTCGAGCAGCCCCCGGGCGATTCGTTGAGCGTTCTTGTCCATTCCTCCTGATCGACTTTGTCGGGGTCACCCGGGTAAATCCCGGATCGACGAAGGTCTACGACAGCCCTCGATCTTCGACCCTCTGACTTCAAGGGCAGGTCCTCCAAACCAAATCGGAAGTATGCGTCCGATATCAGGACTGTCCTGCTGCAGATCGTGGAACCTCTCGACTTCGCGCTTCACCCATGGCGACTGATTAGCGTCGGGCGTCCACACAACCAGCAAATGACGCGAGCGCTGAAGGGCTTGCTCCAACTCCTCATTCCAGGCAGACCCGGCCACCAGGTGCGCTCGATCCATAAACACTCGGCCGGTGGCAACGTTGCCGCGCAGATCCTGCGCAATTCTCGGCCCAACGCGAGTCGGAGCTGGCGGACCAGACGAAGACGTCGAAGTTCCAGCGGTCTGCCATCAAGGCGC
>CAVROJ010000002.1:0-170952 GCA_963722755.1 uncultured Actinomycetes bacterium | reverse complement strand
CGCTGGTGGTCAGTCCCTTGCTGCAGAGAGCGAGCACGTCGTTCACCTGCTTCTGTGACCTCATCTTGACAAATTAGACAACAGACCGGATGACATCTCCGTCTGCGCCGTACACTGTCGAGCGACCGCGGGCGTGGTGAAACGGAAAACACGCCGGCCTTAGGAGCCGGTGCTCGAAAGAGCTTGAGGGTTCGATTCCCTCCGCCCGCATCGTCTCTGCGACTGCGGTCGGCAGCCCCCGGCGTGCCACTCCCCAGCGGGCGGGAACCACCCAACTGCTTGAATCAGGGCATGGCCCAGGTGGAGGAGCTCGGCGGCAACCGCGTCCGCCTCACGGTCGACGTCTCGCCGCACGAGCTCGAGCACGCCGTCGAGCATGCCGCCTCCGACCTCGCCGGCTCGGTCAAGATCCCGGGCTTCCGCAAGGGAAAGGTGCCGCGGCAGGTGCTGCTCGCCAACGTCGGTCGCGACCGCCTCTGGGTCGAGGCCGTCGAGTCGCACATCGGCGGCTGGTTCTGGAACGCCGCCGCGCAGTCGCGCCTGCGGCCGGTCGCGACGCCCGAGTACGACTTCGAGCTCCCCGCGAACGAGAAGGAGCCGTGGACGTTCAGCGCGACCGTCGAGGTGCAGCCGACGCCGGAGATCGTCGACTGGACGACACTCGAGGTGCCCCGCGCGGAGGCTGTCGTACCCGAGGAGCTCGTCCAGGCGGAGCTGGACGCTCTGAGAAGCTCCATCGCGGAGCTCGTGCCCGCCGACGACCGTCCCGCCAGGGAGGGCGACACGGTCGTGGTCGACCTGGCCGGCGCCGACGGCGAGGGCCAGTCGGACACCGTCGTCGAGCTCGGCACCGGCCGGCTCGTGCCGGAGATCGAGTCCGCCATCGTCGGCGCGAGCGTCGGGGACAGGCGAACGGTGCGCTACGAGCTCCAGGACGGCTCCGAGACCACGGTCGAGGTGACCGTCAAGCACGTCAACGAGAAGGTGCTCCCGGAGGCCGACGACGAACTGGCCCGGTCGGCCAGCGAGTTCGACACGCTCGCCGACCTGCGAGCCGATATCGAGGGACGGGTCCGGGCCGCCGTCGAGGAGCAGATCGACAGCGCCTTCCGAGCAGCGGCGGTGGACGAGCTGGTGCGTGCCTCCAACGTCCAGGGCGCCGGCCCCCTCGTCGAGTCGCGAGCGCGGGAGCTCCTGAACGGGTTCGTGCGGTCGCTCGCGAACAGGGGCGTCTCCCCCGAGGCGTACTTCGAGGCCACCGGCCAGTCGCCGGAGCTGCTCACGGCGCAGATCCGCGCCGAGGCGTCGCAGTCCGTCGCGCGGGAGCTCGCGCTCGAGGCGGTCGCGCAGAAGGCGGGCATCGTGGTCTCCGACGACGAGGTCAAGGACCTGATTCGCGAGCAGACCGCGGCCTCCGGGGACGACCCGGAGGACGTGATCGAGGACATCTGGGCGCACGGGCACCAGGAGTCGCTCCGTGAGGACCTCCGGCTGCGCGCCGCGCTCGACCGGCTCGCCTCAGAGGTGAAGCCGATCGCGCCGGAGGCCCATGCCGCGCGCGAGGCGATCTGGACGCCGGACAAGGAGAAGCCCGCCGGCGAGACGAAGTTGTGGACACCCGGCGATCCGGTTCCGCAGGATCGCTGACGAAGGAGACCGAGAAAGGACGCGATGGTCGCGACGGAACGATTGAGCTCCTCCAGCCGGTTCCCGACCGGAGGGAGGGAGACGGCATGAGCCCCCTGATCCCGATGGTGATCGAGCAGACGTCCCGCGGCGAGCGGTCGTTCGACATCTACTCACGCCTGCTCAACGAGCGGATCATCTTCCTCGGCACTCAGGTGGACGACCAGATCGCGAACCTCATCATCGCCCAGCTCCTGCATCTCGAGTCCGAGGACCCGGACAAGGACATCAACATCTACATCAACTCGCCCGGAGGGTCGGTCTACTCGGGGCTCGCGATCTACGACACGATCCAGTTCATCAAGCCCGACGTCGCGACGACCTGCGTCGGGATCGCGATGAGCATGGGCGCGCTGCTCCTCGCGGGCGGCGCCGAAGGGAAGCGGACGGCGCTGCCGAACTCGAAGATCCTCATCCACCAGGTGTGGGGCGGCTACCAGGGCCAGGCAAGCGACATCGAGATCCACGCAAGGGAGACAATCGCTCTCAAGCGCAAGCTGGAGGAGATCATGTCCCACCACACGGGCCAGGACGTCGACAAGGTGCGCACGGACATGGACCGCGACTACTTCATGACCGCCGAGGAAGCGACGGAGTACGGGATCATCGACCGCGTGATCGTCCACCGCTGAGCCCGGCAGCGTCCGACCGGGTAGCCGAACTCGCATAATCGGAGTAAAAGAGGAGACCAGTGGCCCGAGCGAGCGAGGGGAACGAGCAGCTGCTCTGCAGCTTCTGCGGGAAGAGCCAGCGTCAGGTGAAGAAGCTGATCGCCGGCCCCGGCGTCTACATCTGCGACGAGTGCATCGATCTCTGCAACGAGATCATCGACGAGGAGCTCACCACTCCCGCGACGCTCGACCTCGACAACCTCCCGCGGCCCCGGGACATCTACTCGGTGCTCAACGACTACGTCGTCTCCCAGGAGGAGGCCAAGCGAACGCTCGCGGTGGCGGTCTACAACCACTACAAGCGCGTCCGCATGGGCCAGACGGACGAGGCCGACGTCGAGCTGCAGAAGTCGAACATCCTGCTCCTCGGCCCGACCGGCTGCGGCAAGACGCTGCTCGCGCAGACGCTCGCGCGGATCCTCAACGTCCCCTTCGCGATCGCGGACGCGACGGCCCTCACCGAGGCCGGCTACGTCGGCGAGGACGTCGAGAACATCCTTCTCAAGCTGATCCAGGCCGCCGATTTCGACATCAAGAAGGCCGAGACGGGGATCATCTACATCGACGAGGTCGACAAGATCGCGCGCAAGGCGGACAACCCGTCGATCACGCGCGACGTGTCGGGCGAGGGCGTCCAGCAGGCCCTCCTGAAGATCCTCGAGGGGACGGTCGCGTCGGTGCCGCCCCAGGGCGGGCGCAAGCACCCGCACCAGGAGTTCCTCACGATCGACACGACGAACGTCCTCTTCATCTGCGGGGGCGCGTTCGCCGGGCTCGACAAGATCATCGCCCGGCGGATCGGCAAGAACGCCGTCGGCTTCGGCGCCGAGGTGCGCTCCAAGCATGCGGAGGAGTCGGCCGAGATGCTGTCGCAGGTGATGCCGGAGGACCTGATGAACTTCGGCCTGATCCCGGAGTTCATCGGCCGGCTGCCCGTCGTGTCGGCCGTCCACCAGCTCCGGCGCGACGACCTCGTCCGGATCCTCACCGAGCCGAAGAACGCGCTCGTGCGCCAGTACCAGCGGTTCTTCGGCTACGACACGATCGAGCTCGTCTTCACGGACGACGCGCTCTGGGAGATCGCCGACCGCGCGCTCGAGCGCGAGACCGGCGCGCGCGGGCTCCGGTCGATCATCGAGGGCGCGCTGCTCGACGTGATGTTCGAGCTCCCGTCCAGGCGCGACGTGTCGAAGTGCGTGATCACGCGCGAGACGATCTCGAGAGGCCTCAGCCCGACGCTCGTGACGCATGGCGTCCCCGACGAGCTCGGGGCAGTCGCCGACGGAACCGCCTGAGCTCCACTCCGTGACGGAGTCGCGGTCGCGCACCTTCACGTGGTCCGATCCGGGCGAGACGCTGGCCATGGCGGCCGGGCTCCCGGGGCTCGAGCTCCTGCGGCGCATGCTCTCCGGCGAGATTCCGTATCCGCCGATCGCCGAGCTGATGGGGATGCGGCTCGTCGAGGTCGAGCAGGGCCGTGTGGTCTGGGAGGCGGTGCCGGGCGAGGAGCACTACAACCCGATCGGGACCGTGCACGCGGGCTTCGCGACGACGCTGCTGGACTCCGCGATGGGGACGGCGTTCGTCTCGCTCTCCGACGCCGGCACGCGCTGGACGACGCTCGAGCTGAAGGCGAACTTCACGCGGTCCATCACCGCCGAGACCGGGCCGGTGCGCTGCACCGGCACGGTCGTGCACGGCGGCCGGACGGTGGTGACCACCGAGGCCCGCCTCGAGGACCGCGAGGGGAGGCTGCTCGCCCATGCCACGAGCACGATCCTCGTCCTCTGACGGTGGGGAAACGATGTTCCCCCACCAGCCCCCTTCTTCAGCGAAGCTCACTGGCGATCCGGGCGTGGCCTCTCGGCCGGCAAAGCCGGCCTCCGGCCGCCACAGCCTGCGCATGGGTGGACCCTCGAACCCGGCGTCGGACCTCAGTCGGACACGCGCTCTTTGGCTAGCCTGAGGCGATGTCCGCCGCGCCGAGGAGACCCCGCTTGTTCCCGGTAGCCGGGCGGCGCACGCGCGGGCGCTAGCCGAGCGCGAAGCGTCGCATCGAGCCTCCTTACACTCCGCCGCGATGGACTCGCTCTACAACCCCTCGGCCGTCGAGAGCCGCTGGCAGGAGACCTGGGAGGCGGAGGGCCTCTACGCGGCCGGCGCGGGCCGCCGGCGAGACGACTCGTTCGTGATCTGCGTGCCGCCCCCGAACGTGACGGGCGAGCTCCACATGGGGCACGCGCTGAACGGCTCGATCCAGGACGTGCTGATCCGCTGGCACCGCATGCGTGGCTTCGACACGCTCTGGCAGCCCGGGTACGACCACGCCGGCATCTCGACGCAGAACGTGATCGAGAAGCAGCTCGTCGCCGAGGGCACGTCGCGCCAGGAGATCGGCCGCGAGGCGTTCCTCGAGCGAACGTGGCGCTGGCTCGACGAGACGGGGAAGACGATCATGGGCCAGTACCGCCGTCTCGGCGCTTCGCTCGACTACGCCCGCGAGCGCTTCACGATGGACGACGGGTACGTCGAGGCGGTGATGACGTTCTTCGTCCGCCTCTGGGACGCGGGCTGGATCTACCGCGAGAACCGGATCGTCAACTGGTGCCCCCACCACCAGACGGCGATCTCGGATCTCGAGGTCGAGCACGTGGAGATGGACGACACGCTCGTGACCGTCCGCTACCCGTTCGCCGAGGGGGAGGGCGGGATCGCGGTCGCGACCGTGCGCCCGGCGACGATCCTCGCCGACGTCGCGGTTGCGGTCCACCCCGACGACCCTCGCTACCGGGATGCGGTCGGGCGCGAGGTCGTCGTGCCGGTCGTCGAGCGCCGCGTGCCGGTGATCGCGGACGCGCGCGTCGATCCGGAGTTCGGCACCGGCGCGCTCAAGATCACGCCCGGCCACGACCCGACGGACTTCGAGATCGGCCGCGACCACGGGTTGGAGGTGCTCACCGTGATCGGCCCGGACGGGCTCATGACCGCACCCGGCTTCGAGGGCCTCGACCAGCGGGCCGCGGACGCCCGGGTCGTCGAGTGGCTCGAGGAGCGCGCGCAGCTCGAGGGGCGCGAGCCGTACCGCCATTCCGTGGGGACGTGCGAGCGCTGCCACTCGCGCATCGAGCCGCTCGTCTCGCCGCAGTGGTGGTGCCGGATGGACGAGCTGGGGCGGCCCGCGATCGAGGCGCTCCGCGAGCGCAAGGTTCGCTTCCACCCGGAGAGCCAGCACCGCTTCGCGATCGAGTCGCTCGAGCAGGCGCCGGACTGGTGTGTCTCACGCCAGCTCTGGTGGGGCCACCAGATCCCGATCTGGACGTGCCCCGACGGCCATCGCACCTGCACGTGGCCGCCCCCCGACGCGTGCTCGGAGTGCGGGTCCGGCCGCCTCGAGCGCGACCCTGACGTGCTGGACACGTGGTTCAGCTCGGCGCTCTGGCCGTTCGCGACGCTCGGCTGGCCGGAGCAGACCGACGAGCTCGAGCGGTACTACCCGGGTGACGTCAACGTCACCGCCCGCGAGATCATCCGCCTCTGGGAGAACCGGATGATCTTCTCGGGCCTGTTCCTCCTGGGTGAGATCCCGTTCACCGACGTGATCATCACCTCGACCGTCCTCGCTGCCGACGGGCGCCGGATGTCGAAGAGCCTGGGCACCGGGGTCGACCCGATGGAGCCCATCGAGGCGCACGGTGCGGACGCGACCCGCTACGGCCTGCTCAAGATCTCCTCCACCCAGGACGTGCGCTACTCGCTCGGGGCGATCGAGGAAGGGCGCAAGCTCGCCAACAAGCTCTGGAACGTCGCGCGCCTGATCCTCCAGCAGACGGAGGGCTCGACGCCGGAGGCCCGGCCGAGGACGCTCGAGGAGCGATGGATCCTCGCGCGGCTCGACGCGGCCCGGGCCGAGGTGGAGGACGACTGGGCGCGCTTCGACTTCGCGGCCGCGACGGGTGTCCTCTACCACCTCACGTTCGACGACTTCTGCGACTGGTACGCCGAGGCGGTCAAGCCGCGCCTCTACGACGGCGACGCCGACTGCCGGGCGACGGCGCTCCGGGCGCTCGAGCTCCTCCTCGCTCTCCTCCATCCGCTGCTGCCGCACGTGACGGAGGAGATCTGGTCGCACCTGCCGGCGCGCGAGGGCCGCCTGATCGTCTCCGCCTGGCCGGAGCCCGACCCGTCCCAGGCGGACGCGCTCGACGCGCTCGACCGCGTGCAGGAGGCGGCCCAGGTCTTTCGCCGGAGTGGTGTGCAGGTCGAGCTCGAAAGCGACGAGGAGCGGCGCATCTTCGCCGCCGTCGTCCGCCCCGAGCGCAGCCGGGCCGCCGGCGACGTCGAGTCGGAGCTCGCGCGGCTCCGGAAGGAGATCGAGCGGGCCGAGGGGATGCTCGCGAACGAGCGATTCGTCGCGAACGCCCCGCCCGAGGTCGTCGAGGGCGAGCGCGCGAAGCTCGAGCGCTACCGGCGCGAGCTCGAGCTCCTCGGCGCATAGTGCGCCCTCCGGCCGCAGCCTTCGCCTAGAACGGCGGCTCATGACGAACGTCGACTGGCTCGAGACGCTCTCGCCGTGGCCCCGGGAAGGGTTCGGCATCGACCGCATGCGCGCGCTCCTCGCGCAGCTCGGCGACCCCCAGGCGGGCCTTCCGGCCGTGCACGTCGTCGGCACGAACGGCAAGTCGACGACGACGCGGATGGTCGAGGAGCTGCTCCTCGCCGGCGGCGTGCGGGCGGGGGCGTACCTGTCGCCGCACGTCCGCTCGTGGGCCGAGCGCGTCCGGGTGGCCGGTGCCGAGGCCGACCTCGAGGCCGCCCTCCACGTCGTCCGCCCGCCCGCCGAGCGGCTCGAGGCGACGCAGTTCGAGGTGCTGACCGCGGCCGCCTTCGTTGCGTTCCGGGACGCCGCCGTGGAGGCGGCGGCGGTCGAAGCCGGTCTCGGGGGCCGACACGACGCGACGAACGTCCTCGACGCGACGCGGGTCGTGGTGCTCACGAACGTCTCGCTCGAGCACACGGACGTGCTCGGCACGACGCGGGAGGCGATCGCCGCCGAGAAGCTCGCGGTCGTCCAGCCCAGGGTGCACGGTCGTCGTCGGCGAGCCCGAATGGGAAGGGCCTGCGCGGGCGGCCGGCGCCGGAGAGGTGATCGTCGAGCCCGGCGGCTCACCCGCGCTCGCGCTCGCCGCCGCGCGCGCGTTCCTGGGGAGGGAGCCCGACGCGTCGCGCGCTCGAGAGCGTGTCGCTGGCGGGGCGGCTGGAGCGGCGACCGGGCGAGATCCGTGACGGGGCGCACAACCCCGAGGGCGTCCGGTGGCTCGTGGAGCATCTGCCCCGCGACGACTATACGGTCATGGCATCGATCCTCGCCGACAAGGACGTGGACGGGATGCTCGAGGGGCTCGCAGGCCTGGGGAGGCGGTTCGTTGCGTGCCGTTCCTCGAGCCCGCGCGCGCTGCCGCCGTCCGAGCTCGGCGATCGCGCGCGCCGCGCTGTTCGACGTGGTCGAGGTGCGCGACGACCCCCACGACGCGCTCGCCCTCGCGCATGCGCTCGGCGAGCCCGTGCTGGTCACGGGGTCGCTCTACCTGCTCACCGACCTGGAGGCCGGCTCCGGCGAGGCGCGGCCGTGACGAGGGCCGGCGAGCGATTGACGGTGCTCGCCTTCGCGGCCGTCGTCCTGCTCCTGATCGTGGGAACCGCGTTTGCCGTCGGGTATATCCTCGGAAAGCTCCTCCTCTGACGTAGGGGTTGCCTTGTTCTTTGCCGCAGACAGCTTCTTCGACTCGGACGCGTGGAACGTCGCGCAGAACCTCGGGTTGTTCCTCGGCCTCGTGTTCTGGGCGGCGACGGTCTACTGGGTCTACAAGGACGCCCGCCGCCGCATCGAGGATCCGTGGCTGGTCGCGATGGCGACCCTGCTCGGCGCGATCCCACCGTTCCTCGGCCCGCTGATCTACATGCTGTTCCGGCCGCCCGAGTACCTCGAGGACGTCCGGGAGCGCGAGCTCGAGATCCTCGCGATCGAGGAGCAGCTCGCGGAGCGGGATCTCCGCTGCCCCGTCTGCCGCGGCGCGGTCGATCCCTCGTTCCTCGTCTGCCCCGTCTGCACCACGCGGCTCAAGCAGGCCTGCGAGGCGTGCGGCTCCCCCCTCGAGCCGATCTGGCAGGTCTGCCCGTACTGCGCGACGCCGGTACCGCCCGGCATCGTGACGGGCGAGGAGGTCCTCCAGCCGCTGCGCCTCCGCCGCTCCCGCCGCGCCGACTGAGCGTCGCCGTCTACGCTTCCCCGCCATGGCGGTCGAGACCACGCTCGTGCTCGTGAAGCCGGACGGCGTCCGGCGCGGCCTCTGCGGCGAGATCGTCGCGCGCCTCGAGCGACGCGGCTACGACCTCCGAGCCGCGCGCCTCCTCAGGGTCTCGAAGCCCCTCGCGCGGGATCACTACGCGGAGCACCGTGGCAAGCCGTTCTTCGCCGACCTCGTCGACTTCATCACCTCGGGGCCCGTGCTCGCGCTCGCCGTGCGCGGGGAGGACGCGATCGTCGGCGTGCGCGGGCTGATGGGCGCGACGAACCCCGCCGACTCGGCCCCGGGAACGATCCGCGGCGACCTCGCGACGCTCCTCTCGGAGAACGTCGTGCACGGCTCCGACTCGCGAAAGAGCGCGCGGCGCGAGCTCCAGCTCTTCTTCCCCGACGGGCTCGTCTGACGCCGGAGCGTGCGCGACGCCGCCGGGCGGAGCTCGGCCTCGACGCGCGCTCGGACGCCGGCCGCTGATTCCCGCTCACTACGATCTCGATGTGAGCGGCCTCTCGGACGACGCCCTGCGCAACCGCGACGGCTGGACGAAGGCGAACGTGGACTACACCGACGCCCAGGCGCGCGAGGCGTGGTCGCGGGAGGAGATCACGTGGGGCGTCTTCGGCGTGCCGGAGGCCTCCCTCGGGAGCCTGGGTGAGGTGGACGGCCTCGACGTCGTCGAGCTCGGCTGTGGGACCGCGTACGTCTCCGCCTGGCTCGCGCGCCGGGGCGCAAGACCGGTCGGCGTGGACGTCACACCCGCGCAGCTCGAGACGGCCCGTCGGTGCCAGGCGGAGCACGGTCTTGCCTTCCCACTCGTCGAGGCGAGCGCGGAGGACGTGCCGCTTCCGTCGGAGAGCTTCGATCTCGCGGTCTCCGAGTACGGCGCGAGCATCTGGTGCGACCCACACCGATGGTTGCCGGAGGCCCATCGGCTGCTCCGTCCCGACGGTCGCCTGTGGTTCCTCCGGAACAGCACGCTCTCGATCCTCTGCATGCCCGACGAGGGGCCGCCGGGCGAGAAGCTGCTTCGCCCGCAGCGCGGGCTCGGTCGCCTGGCGTGGCCGGGCGACGAAGGCGTCGAATGGCAGCTTCCCCACGGGGAGCTCTTCCGGCTCCTCCGCAGAACCGGCTTCGACGTGGTCGACCTCGTGGAGCTCTACCCGCCCGACGACGCCGTGGACCACGAGTACTACGACGCGTTCTCGCTCGAGTGGTCGCGACGGTGGCCGTCGGAGGAGATCTGGGTCGCGACGAAGAGCCGGTGAGGCCGACGCTGGTCCTCGCCTCGACGTCGCCGCAGCGGCGGGCGATCCTCGAGCAGCTCCGGATCCCCTTCGTCGTCGAGGCGCCGGTCTACGAGGAGCACGACCCGCCGGACGCGGACCCGGTCGACCTCGTGCGGGCGCACGCCGTCGGTAAGGCCCGCTCCGTGCACCAGATGGGCAACATGACACTCGGAATCGACACGACCGTGCACTCCGGGGGCCGCGTCTACGGCAAGGCGGCCGATGCCGAGCAAGCGGGCGCGATGCTGCGCGAGCTCTCGGGCCGCACGCACACCGTCCTCTCCGGCATCTGCCTGATCACACCGGAGGACGAGGCGGTGGAGCACGCCGAGACGCTCGTCACGTTCCGGCCGCTGGACGAGGCTCTTGTCGCCGGGTACCTCGCCGGCGGCGAGTGGCGGGGCCGCGCCGGTGCGTACGCGATCCAGGGCCTCGGCGGCCGCTTCGTGGAGCGGATCGAGGGCGACTACCTGAACGTCGTCGGCCTCCCGGGCGCCCTCCTCGTCGCGATGCTCGAACGGTCGGCACCGATGCTTCTTCGCAACACCTAGCACCGGCTTCGCCCGACCTCGTCGTCGGAAAGGTGAGCCGTCGCGGCCCAACGGCGATTCGGTCGGCCTGCAGACCAGGATCGCTGCGACGTGAAACCGAAGGAGGAGCTCGCGGGAGACCAGGGGTTCCCGCACGCCGAAGCTACACTCAGCCGACCGATGGGCGTCTTTCGTTCGATGACGGGCTTCGGCGGCCGCGACATGGCCGTGGACCTGGGCACGGCCAACACGCTGGTGTACGTCCGCGGCCGCGGGATCGTGCTCTCCGAGCCCTCGGTCGTCGCGATCGACCAGCGGACCGGCGACGTGCACGCGGTCGGGGTCGAGGCGAAGCGGATGCTGGGCCGGACACCCGGCTCGATCTCCGCGATCCGCCCCCTGAAGGACGGTGTCATCGCGGACTTCGACGTCACGGAGCAGATGCTGCGCCATTTCATCCAGAAGGTGCACCAGCACCGGTTCGCGCACCCGCGGGTCGTCGTCTGCGTCCCCTCCGGCGTCACCGGTGTCGAGAAGCGCGCGGTCGAGGAGGCGACGCTCTCCGCCGGCGCACGCCAGGCCTACCTGATCGAGGAGCCGATGGCCGCCGCGATCGGAGCCGGCCTCCCGGTCGCGGAGCCCACGGGGAACATGATCGTCGACATCGGCGGCGGAACGACCGAGGTGGCCGTCATCTCGCTCGGAGGGATCGTCGTCTCGCAGTCGCTGCGGGTGGGCGGCGACGAGATGGACGAGGCGATCGTCAACCACATCAAGAAGGACTACAAGCTGCTCGTCGGTCAGCAGACCGCCGAGGAGATCAAGCTCGAGATCGGCTCCGCGCACCCGATGGCCGAGGAGATCCAGGCCGAGGTGCGGGGGCGCGACATGCTGACCGGTCTCCCGAAGACGGTGATCATCACCTCGGAGGAGATCCGGCGCGCGCTCGACGAGCCCGTCTCGCAGATCGTCGACGCGATCAAGTCGACGCTCGACAAGACACCGCCCGAGCTCGCGGCCGACATCATGGACCGCGGCATCGTGCTCGCGGGCGGCGGGGCGTTGCTGCAAGGGCTCGACCAGCGGCTCCGCCACGAGACGCAGATGCCCGTGCACCTCGCCGAGAGCCCGCTCACGTGCGTCGCGGTCGGCTCGGGCAGGAGCCTCGAGGAGTTCGAGGCGATCCACCGCCTCAACCGCGCGCGCGCCCGCCGCAACGGCAGCCGACGGTAGCGCCTCGCTCGCGCCGCCGGCGTCGAGGCTCTCCGGCGTCGCCGCCGAAGGCGGGCGTGTAGCCGCGGAAAGCCCGCCCGACCGGCGGCTACCCTCCTTTGCCGGTGCCCCGGAACCGCACCGCACGGACGGCGGTGCTGGGCGTGAGCGTCCGGCGCCCCGCGGAAGGCAAGCCCTCGACACGAACCACCGCCGCCCTCCGGCGCAGGCTCGTCGTGGGGGGCCTCGTGCTGCTCTCGCTCGTGCTCGTCACCGTCTCCTTCCGCGAGGACGGCGACGGCCCGCGTGGCGAGCGTGCAGGAGGGCGCGGCCGCCGTGCTGCGGCCGTTCCAGGTCGCGGCCGACCGGGTCGCCGAGCCGTTCCGCGACGCGTACGGATGGGTCGACAGCCTCTTCGGCGCCCGCTCCGAGGCCGCGCGCCTCGAGAAGGAGAACGAGCTGCTGCGCCAGGAGATCGCCGAGCGCCGGCTGGCCGTCCGCGAGAACGCGCGCCTGCGCCAGCTGCTCGACTACCGCAACGGGCCGCGCTTCCCCGAGGGTTACAGCGGGCTCGCGACGGCGGTGATCAACCGGCCGGCGGGGGCGTACGCGCAGGCCATCGTCGTGGCCGCCGGGCGCAACGACGGGGTCAGGGTCGACGACCCGGTCGTGACGCAGGACGGGCTCGTGGGCAAGGTGAGCCGTGTCGGCTCGCGCACCGCGCGCGTGACCCTCCTCACCGACGAGCAGAGCGCGGCGTCGGCCCTCGACATCGAGACCGACGCTTCCGGCATCGTCCGGCCCGGGCAAGGACCGCGCGCTCCTCTCCGTCTCGACCGTGTACCCAAGGAGGCCGTCGTCCGCGTGGGCGACACGATCGTCAGCTCGGGCTGGAGCTCGCCGCGCCTCTCGTCTCTCTACCCGAGAGGGATCCGCATCGGCAGAGTCACGAGCGTGGGGCGCACGGACACCGACCTCTACACCCAGGTGCAGGTGACCCCCTTCGCCGACCTCGGCGCGCTCGAGGCCGTGCTCGTCCTGATCCCGGAGGACCGCGACCGGTGAGCGTCGCCCTGCGGGCCGCCCCGCTCGTGCTCGTCGCGGCAGTCGTCCAGGTGACGACGATCAGCGGCACCCGCCTGCTCGGCGCGGAGCCCGAGCTCCTCCTCGTGACGATCGTCTGCCTCGCGCTCGTGGCCGGCTCGATCCCCGGCGCGGTCGCGGGGTTCGCAGGTGGGCTGCTGATCGACGTGATGACCCTCGGCACGCTCGGCACGTCCTCCATCCTCCTCACGCTGGCCGGATACTGGGCGGGCAGGTACGGCGAGACGACCGGACGCGGCCGGCCCTACGCGCCCTCGCTCGCGGCGTTCGCGATCTCGCTCGCTGCCACGATCGGCGGGGTGACGCTGCACTTCCTCCTCGGCCAGCCCGTCTCGGCCCGCGACGCGCTGATCACCGCGCTGCCGAGCGCGCTCCTGGCCGCCGTGCCTCGCCCTCGGCGTCATTCGCATCTGTCGTGCCGTGCTCGCCGAGCCGCCGGGGTTCGAGCGCTCGCGTCAGGTGGAGCTGGTGTGAGCTCGCACGCGCCGTACGGCGAGCCCCGCGCGTCCTCGTCGCGCTTCCTCCCGCCGGACCCCGGTGTCGAGGCCCCGTACCGGCTGACGCCCGGCCTCGCGTTCCGCGTCGGGATCCTCGGGTCGTCGCGCTGGCGGTGTTCGCGGTGCTCTTCTTCCGGCTCTGGTCGCTGCAGGTCCTCTCCGGGGACACCTACCTCGCGGCCGCCCAGGGCAACCAGCTGCGGACGATCCGCATCGAGGCGCCGCGCGGCACGATCCTCGACCGCCGCGGCCGGGTGATCGTCGACAACATCGCCGGGACGGCCGTGAAGCTCTGGGTCGGTGACCTGCCTGCAAACGGCCGGTACGACGTGATCAAGCGGCTCGCGGAGGTCCTGAACGTCCGGACCGCGCGGCTCGCCAAGGAGGTCGACGCCCGCATCGCCGATCCCCTGAACCCGATCACGGTGAAGACCGCGGTCGGCGAGGACCAGGTCGCGTACCTCTACGAGCACCAGTCGGAGTTCCCGGGCGTCCAGATCCAGCAGACGTACCTGCGCCACTACCCGTACCAGTCGCTCGGGGCGCAGATGCTCGGGTACGTCGGAGAGGTGTCGCAGGGGGAGCTCGACCGGCGGCCGAAGCTCTACCGCCCGGGGGACAAGGTCGGCAAGGCCGGCGTCGAGGCGAATCTCGACGAGTACCTCCGGGGCGAGGCCGGCCAGGCCCAGATCAGGGTCGACTCGATGGGGCGCCCGCAGGGGCCGCTCGAGCCGCGCCGCGAGGCGCGGCCGGGGAACGCGGTGCGCCTGACGATCGACATCGGGCTCCAGCGGGCCGCGGAGCGGGCGCTGCGCTACGGGATCCAGACGGCGCGGGCGAACGAGTCGTACTACGCGAACGGCGGCGCCCTCGTCGCCCTCGACCCGCGCGACGGCGCCGTGCTCGCGATGGCCTCGACGCCCACCTACAAGCCGTCCGTGTACGTCGGGCGCGTCGATCCGAAGAAGATCCAGCCGCTCCTGGACGCCGAGGCCGCGAAGGAGGCGAACTACCCCGGCATCAACCGTGTCACGAGCGGCGAGTACCCGCCCGGCTCGACGTGGAAGCCCGTCACCGCGCTCGCGGCGATGCAGGAGCACATGCTCGAGCCCTACCAGTCGCTCCAGTGCACGCCGACCGCGACCTACGGGCTCGACGAGCAGGAGTTCCGCAACTGGGACCCCTACGTGAACCACGCGATGATGCTCCCCGAGGCGCTCGCGCGGTCCTGCGACACCTACTTCTACCAGGTCGGCTACCAGTTCTACCTCGGGGGAGACAGCGGCCGGACGCGGATGCAGCAGTGGGCGCGCCGCTTCGGCTTCGGCGCCCCTGCGGGGATCGACGTGGGGTCGGAGGAGGCCGGGCTGCTTCCCACCCCGGCGTGGCGGAAGCAGACGTTCAAGAGCGACTGGGACCGCGCCTGGAACCCGGGTGACTCGATCCAGCTCGCGATCGGCCAGAAGGACGTCTCGGTGACCCCGCTCCAGATGGCCCGCTTCTACGCGATGATCGCGAACGGCGGCAACCTCGTCACGCCGTACGTCGTCTCGCAGGTCGAGACCGCGGCTCCGAACGGCCAGGCGCCCGTCGTCCTCCGCCGCTGGGCCCCGGACCCGCCCGAGCCGGTCGGGGTCGATCCGGCGGCGCTGCAGGTGATCAGGGACGGCCTCTACCCGGCGACCCACTCCTCCTTCGGCACTTCGTCCGGCGTGTTCTCGAGCTTCCCCATCCCCGTCGCGGGCAAGACGGGCACCGCGGAGAAGGTCGTCCCGATCCCGGGCTATCCGCCGGGTCACCTGGAGGACCAGTCGTGGTGGTGCGGCTTCGGGCCGGCCCAGACCGAGGTCGCGCGCATCGTCGTCTGCGCGGTGATCGAGAACGGCGGCCACGGCTCCACCGCCGCCGCGCCCGCCGCACTGCGTGTGTTCGAGAAGTTCTTCGGGGTGAAGGGCGGCTACCAGACCCTGGTGGAGACGGACTAGTGCCTCTTCAGGCAATGCGCTCCATGGGGCACCGATGATCGTCGAGGCGGGACGCCAGAGGATCCCGGTCCGGCGCCGGGACGCCGTCGATCTCGCCGCGGTCGTGCGACGGCTCGATCTCGTGCTGCTGCTCGCGGTGGCCGCGCTCGTCGGCTACGGCCTCTGGGCCGTCGCGGGAATCACGCGCTTCGACGTCCCGGGCGACCCCGACTACTACGTCGTGCGGCAGGCGATCGCCGCGGCGCTCGGCGGCGTCGGGCTCGTCGTCGCCACGATCGTCCCTCCGTCGCTCTACCGGCGCCACTGGCGCGTCGTCTACGTCGTCGCGATCGCAGGCATGGTGTTCGTCTTCGCCTTCGCGGAGGCGATCCGCGGCTCGAAGCGATGGATCGAGCTCGGGCCGATCCAGTTCCAGCCGTCGGAGTTCGGCAAGGGGTTGTTCGTGCTCGCGATCGCCGGCTTCCTCGTCGAGCGCCAGCACGATCTCGGCCGGCTTCGCACCGTCGCGACCGCGATCGCGCTCGGCACGGCCCCGATGCTATTGGTCTTCCTGCAGCCCGACCTCGGCACCGCACTCGTCTATGCGGCTGCGCTCGCAGCAGTCCTCTTCGTGGCGGGTGTCCGCTGGCTCCACCTCGCGCTCCTCGGCGGGTTGGCGGCGACGCTGGTCCTCGGGATCCTCTGGTTCCTCCCCTCCGCGGGCATCGAGGTGCTCAAGCCGTACCAGACGGCGCGGCTCACGGGCTTCGCGAATCCCGACGCCGATCCCAGCGGGCTGACGTACAACGTCACGCAGTCGATCACCGCGGTCGGCTCCGGCGGGATCGACGGCCGAGGGGTGGTGGAGGCGAGCCAGACGCGCTTCGACTACCTCCCCGAGCATGCGACCGACTTCGTCTTCGCCTCGTTCGCCGAGCAGCGAGGGTTCTTCGGCGCCGCGATCCTGCTGCTCCTCTACCTGCTCGTCGTGTGGCGGGGCCTCCGGGTGGTCACCGTCGCCGGAGACCTCTACGGCGCCATCGTGGCCGGTGGGATCGTGTTCGCGTTCCTCTTCCAGGTGTTCGTCAACGTCGGCATGACGATGGGAGTCGCGCCGGTGACGGGGATCCCGCTCCCGTTCGTGACCGTCGGCGGATCCTCGATGGTCGCGAACCTCTTCGCCGTCGGCGTCCTGCAGGCGATCCACGCCCGTGGACGGACCGGGGACACGCTCCGGTGACGCCGCTCGGCTTCCGGGCAGGGGAGGTCCTCGCTCTGGCGCGCGAGGCGCAGAGCTCGGCGCCGCGAGGCCCGCTGCTCGTGACCGGAGTCCTCGCCGAGCGGCTCGCGCGGGAGCTCTCCGTGGGCGGAGATCCCGCGCTCGTGCGCACGGAGGGTGATCCGACGGAGGCTTCCGCCCTCGTCCGCGTCGTCGCAGGGGCGGCGACGGCGGAGGACGAGCGCGCCCTGCGCGCCGCGACGCGAGCGCTGGTCCCGGTCGTCGCGGTTCAGCTCGGCGACCCGGACGTGAGGCTGCCGTACGTGCTTGCGACCGACGTCGTCGTGTGCGAGGCGGGCAAGGGCTTTCCCGTCGGCGGAGATCACGCGCGTGCTGGCCGGTGCGCTCGGGCGGGACGGAGCCGCCCTCGCTTCCTCGCTCCCGGTCCTCCGCGACGCGGTGCAGGAGCGCCGCGTCGAGGACGGCGCGCTGACGGCCGGAGCCCTCGCGATGACCGGCGGCGACGCTCCCCGGCTGCCCGCGCTGGCGCTCGCCCAGTCGCGCACGCTCTCCGATCTCGCCGTCGCCGGCGGCGCGGCCCCTCCGGACGACCCGCGCGCGGCCGCGCAGGCAGTGGCGCCTGCGCTCGGGTTGGCCGTCGCCACCGGGCTCGCCGCACGTGCGCTCGTCCGCCGGCTTCCGATCCGGAACCGGCTGCTCGAAGGCGCCGTCGCGGCGGGGGCGACGTACGCGCTCGCGATGGCCTTCCGCCGCATCCCCGCGGATAGCTCGCGTCCCGCTCCGTCCGGTCCGGGTCCTAGGATCGCAGCCGATCACGGTCCAACGCGGAGGTCGACGGTGCCTGACACCGAGCTCGCAGAGGAACTGCTTCAGATCGAAGAGGCGGACGCCTGGTTCGAGTATCTCGAGTCGACCCGGGGGCAGGGCGAGGGGCGCTACCAGGAGCTCGAGCCCTGGGCATGGGCCCGGCTCACCCAGCGCCTGCGGGCGGTTCGCGCGCGCCGGGCGCGTCTGCGCCCCGCGGCCGCCTGAGCTGTCGCCCCGCGAGACGACAGCGCCCGTGGCGCGGCCGGGCGCGCTGCTAGCCTTGCACCAGGCTGATGGCCGCTGATTTTCACACCCGACGCTGCGCGAGGCGCTCCGCACGAGCGGCCGTGCGCCCGCGCGCGCTTACACGAGGAGACTTGAGGATTGCCCTGGTTTCGGTTTCGAAGACGCAAGGACGAGGAACAGGCGGCCGAGGCCGCCGCAGCACTAGAGGAAGCGCCCGCTCCGGCTGAGGAGCCGGCCGCCGACGAGCCGGAGGAAGACACTCCGGCGACCGACGGAGCCGCCGCACGAAAGCGCCGCCGCCGCGGAAGCCGCGGTGGTCGCGGCCGCCGCAAGCCCGGCGCGGCCGCGGAGACGCTGGAGAAGCCCGAGAAGCCCGACGAGCCGGCGCGGGAGGAGCCCGCGGCGAAGCAGAAGGGGCCGGAGCGCAGCTCGCGCAAGAGCACCACGCAGCGCTCGGGCGGCCGTGAGCGGCGACGCCAGCCGGCACGGCGGGCACCCCTTCCCGAGGCGAAGCGCGAGCTCCTGATCTCGGTCGACGTCGGCGAGCAGCGCGTCGCGCTGCTCGAGGACGACCGCGTCACGGAGGTGTACCTCGAGCGGCCCGAGCGCCGCTCGATCGCCGGGAACATCTACCTCGGCACCGTCGACAACGTGCTCCCGGGGATGGAGGCCGCGTTCGTCGAGATCGGGCTCGAGAAGAACGGCTTCCTGTTCGTGGACGAGATCGTCGTCCCCGAGCTCGAGGGGAAGCGGCACGGGAAGAAGATCACCGACCTCATCCAGCGGGGCCAGCAGGTCCTCGTGCAGGCCGTGAAGGACCCCATGAAGACCAAGGGCGCGCGGCTGACGACCGAGATCTCGCTGCCCGGGCGGTTCCTCGTCTACGTGCCCAACGGCGAGGGCCTCGGCGTCTCCCGCCGGATCGAGGATGCGGAGCGGACGAGGCTGAAGGAGATCCTCAAGGGGATCGCCCCGGCCAACGGCGGCGTGATCGTCCGCACGGCCGCGGACGGAGCATCCGCAGAGGACATCGAGCGCGACCTCGTCTTCCTCCAGCGGCTCTGGAAGACGATCCAGGCGCGCGCGAAGGTCGCGTCCGCCCCCGAGCTCGTCTACGAGGAGGCGGAGCTCCCCCTCCGCATCGTCCGCGACCTCTTCGCCGGCGACTTCGTCGCCGCGCACGTCGACTCCGACCGCGCCTACAAGCGCATCGTCGGATACCTGAAGAAGACGTCGCCGCACATGGTCGAGCGCGTGCACCGAACGAAGGAGAAGGAGCCGCTGTTCGAGCGGTTCGGCGTCGAGAAGGAGATCGCGTCGACGCTCAACCGGCGGGTCGACCTGCCCTCCGGCGGTTACCTCATCTTCGACTACGCCGAGGCGTTCACGGTCATCGACGTCAACACCGGCAGCTTCGTCGGCTCCCGCTCGAAGAGCTCGACCCAGCGACTCGAGGACACGATCGTGAAGAACAACCTCGAGGCGGTGAAGGAGGTCGTCCGCCAGCTCCGGCTGCGTGACATCGGCGGGATCATCGTCATCGACTTCATCGACATGGCGAACCCCAAGAACCGGCAGGCGGTCGAGGAGGCGCTCCGGACCGAGCTCGAGCGCGACCGGACGAAGACGTTCGTGGTCGAGATCTCGCCGCTCGGGCTCGTCGAGATGACCCGGCAGAAGGTCACCGACGGCCCTCGCGAGGTGATGACCCGGAAGTGCCCCACGTGCGCAGGCGACGGCATCGTCGTCTCCGACGCGACGGTCGCCCTGCAGGTCGAGCGACGGCTGCGCTCGCTCGCAGCGGCCGGTGCGGGCTCGCGCGTGCAGGCGTACCGCATCGAGCTCCACCCCAGGACGGTCTCGCTCCTCGCCGGCCCGGGCGGCGCCAGGCTCGCGGCCCTCGAGGAGGCGACGAGGCGGCGTTTCTACCTCGTCCCGGCCGACGGCCACGTCCACACCGACCACTTCGAGGTCCTCGCCGAGGGCCGCAGGGACGATCTTGCGCCCGCGGCGTCTCTCGAGCACGGCGCCGAGGTCGAGCTGAAGCTCGTGGAGATCGACCTCCACGACGCCACCTCGGCCGTCGGGAAGCTCGACGGCCACGACGTCGTGGTCGCCGACGCGGCAAGGCTGGTAGGCAAGAAGGCGACCGTGCGGATCGGCCTCGTGCTCGACGGGCGGGCCTTCGCGACGCTCGTGGCCGCCGCGCCCGTGAGCGCGCCGATCACGTTCGAGAGCGAGGCGGAGAAGCCGACCCGCGCGCCCGCTCGCCGCAAGGCCGACGAGCCCGCGACCGAGCAGGCCGAGGTCGAGGCCGCCCCGGAGCAGGGCGGCGGCGGCGGAGGGCGAGGCCGCCGAGGAGGAAGCCGTCGAGGTCGAGGCGGACGCGGAAGCGCCCGAGGAGGGCGCGGCCGAGGCGCCCGCCAAGAAGCGGTCTCGCCGCGGATCGCGCGGCGGCAAGCGGCGCAAGAAGCCCGCCGGCGGCCTCGGCGGAGGCGGCGGCGGAGGACGCGGAGCAGGACGTGGCCGAGCCCGAGGCTGCCGCGCCGACCGCGAGGAGCCCGAGCCCGAGGCGCCGGCCGCTCCGGCTGCGCGGCCGCGGCGTCGGAAGCCGAGGATCCACGTTCCCGACGACGGTACCGGGGTGACGGCATCGGCGACAGCCGAGGCCACGGAGCCCGCGGTCGTCGACGGAGCCGTCTCGGAGCCGCAGCCGGAGGAGGAGCCCCTCGAGGCCGGGGCGGACACGGAGCAGCAGGCGGGTGGCGACGGCGCCGCGCCGCGCAAGCGGACACGGCGCGGCTCGCGCGGCGGGCGGAACCGCAAGAAGAAGCCTGCGGCCGTGAACGGCGACGGTGCGGCTCCGGACACGATGCGCGACGGGCCCGACGGCGAGCCGGCCGAGGCCGTCGTCGCCGTGCCCGCACCCGAGGCCCCCGAGGCCGAGGGCGACGCGACGGGCTACGTGCCGATGTCCGAGTGGATCGAGGACTTCGACCGCCGGAAATGACCTGCCGGAGGTCTCGTCGTTCGCTACAATCCGGCGGCTCGCGGGCACTGCCCGCGTTTTCCACGTCAGGTGGCCCTGAGCATGAGCTACGCGATCATCTCCGTCGGCGGTAAGCAGTACCGCGTCCGCGAAGGCGAGCGCCTGCTCGTCGATCGTCTCGCGCTCGAGGACGGCGCGTCGTTCACGCCGACCGTCCTCCTCGCGGGAGGCGACGGGGAGCCCAAGCTCGCGCCGGCCGACGTGGTCGTCACCGCGAAGGTCGTCGCCCAGGCGAAGGGGCCGAAGATCCGGATCGGCAAGTACAAGCAGCGCACGGGCTACAAGCGCCACACGGGCTTCCGCGCCTCTCTGACGCAGATCCAGATCGAGTCGATCGGCGGGGGCAAGAAGGCGAAGCAGGAGCGCGCGAGCCGTCCGGCGGCCGTCGAGGACAGGCTCCCGCAGGCCTGCCTGATGGATACGGCGACCTCACGATCGCCGAGCTGAAGGAGGCGGCGCCGAGCTGGGACGCCGCAGCACTGTCCGCGGCGCTCGAGTACGAGCGCGCGCACGCCAAGCGCAAGGGGGCGATCGCCGCCCTCGAGTCGGCGATCTCGGAGGCCGATAGCTGATGGCACACAAGAAGGGCCTCGGCTCCTCGAAGAACGGACGCGACTCCGAGAGCAAGCGCCTCGGGGTGAAGATCTTCGCCGGCCAGGAGGTCAAGGCGGGGATGATCATCGTGCGCCAGCGCGGGACGCGCTTCCGCCCGGGGCCCGGCGTCGGGATCGGCCGCGACGACACGCTCTTCGCGCTGCGCGAGGGCGTCGTCGAGTTCCATCGGAGCGGCGAGCGGCGCTCGGTCTCCGTCGCGGCTCCCGCCGAGACGGCGTAGCCGCGCCGCGCCGCGCCGCGCAGCCGGGCGCTTCGGACCTCGCCGTGTTCCACGACCGCGCTCGCATCGTCGTCCGGTCGGGTCGCGGAGGCGACGGCGCCCTGAGCTTCAGACGCGAGAAGTACGTCCCCAGGGGCGGCCCCGACGGGGGCGACGGAGGACGCGGCGGAGACGTGGTTCTCGTCGCGGACCCGTCGCTGCGCGACCTCTCGTCCCTGCGCGGGCGGAGGGTCTTCGCCGCGGAGCGCGGCGGGCACGGTCGGGGCGCCAGGAAGCACGGCGCCGACGGCGCGCCGTCGAGCTCGCGGTGCCCGTCGGGACCCAGGTCACCACCGAGGATGGCCGGATCGTCGCCGACCTCGCGCGGCCCGGCGATCGGATCGTCGTCGCGAGCGGCGGTACCGGTGGACGCGGGAACGCCCGCTTCGCGACACCGACACGGCAGGCGCCGCGATTCGCCGAGACCGGGCTCCCGGGCGCCGAGCACGCGCTCGAGCTCCGTCTCAAGCTGGTCGCCGACGCGGCCCTCGCGGGCCTCCCGAACGCGGGCAAGTCGTCGCTCCTGCGCCGCATCTCCAACGCGACGCCGAAGGTCGCGGACTACCCGTTCACGACCCTCCAGCCGGTCCTCGGGACCGTCGAGGCGCCGACGGAGCCCAGCTGACGGTCGCGGACGTGCCGGGGCTGATCGAAGGGGCGAGCGAGGGCGTCGGGCTGGGGCACGAGTTCCTGGCGCATCTCGAGCGCGCCCGGCTGCTCGTCCACGTGATCGACGGCTCCGAGGGGGACGCGGACGAGCGCTTCGCGACGATCGACCGCGAGCTCGCGCTCTACGGCGCCGGGCTCGACGAGCGGCCGCAGATCGTCGTGCTCAACAAGTCGGACCTGACGCCCGAACCGGCGCCGTTCGCCGTCGACGACCCGCGCATCCTCGCCGTCCACCGCGTCTCGTGCGCGACGGGCGCAGGGATCGCGGAGCTGAAGCGGGTGCTCTTCGCGCTCTGTCCCGCCGCACCGGCGCCGGAGGAGGGCGAGGAGACCCTCCCGGAGTTCCTCGACTATCGCCCGGAGCCGCCGCCCCGCCGCGCGTTCAGGGTGCTGCGCACCGACCGAGGGTTCCGCGTCGTCGGAGAGGCGCCGGAGGGCGAGGAGCTGGAGGAGGCGCTGCGGGGGGCCGGGGTGCGTCCCGGCACCCTCGTCGAGATCGGCGACGAGGAGCTCGAGTGGCAGCCGTGAGCGTCGGCGTGCTCGGGGGGGCGTTCGATCCTCCACACAACGGCCACGTCGCGCTCGCCCGCGGAGGAATCGCGACGTTCGAGCTCGACCGGCTGCTCGTGCGTGTCGTCGAGGATCCCGGGCACAAGGAGGTCGGCACGCCGCCCGGGCTGCGCCTGCTCCTCGCGCAGCTGGCATTCGATCCGCTCGGCGTGGCCGAGGTCTCTCTCGACCCGTTCGCGCGGACGGTGGACTCGCTCGAAGCGCTCCACCTCGACGATCCGGTCTTCCTCGTCGGCGCGGACGAGTTCGCCGACTTCCTCTCCTGGAAGGAGCCGGAGCGCGTCCTGGAGCTCGCACGCCTCGGGGTCGCGACCCGCCCGGGAGTCGACCGCGCCCGCGCTCGACGCCGTCCTCGCGCGTCTCGAGCGCCCCGACCGTGTCGCGCTCTTCGAGATCGAGCCGGTGCCGCGTCTCCTCGACGGAGATTCGGGCCCGCGTGGCGGCAGGGGCGCCGATCGCCGGCCTCGTGCCTCCGGCGGTGGAGGCGGAGATCGCCCGGCTCGGGCTGTACGCCCATGTGGGACAACCGGGTGCCGGGGGTATGCTTCGGGAGGATCCGAGCGAAGGGACGACACCGACCTGACATCTCTCGAGCACGCACGCCGCATCGCCGCCCTCTGCGAAGAGAAGCTGGCGACGGACGTGGCGATCCTCGACATGCGGTCGGTGTGCGACTACACCGACTTCTTCGTGATCGCGACGGGGAAGAACCCTCGTCAGACGAAGGCGATCCACGACGAGGTCAACGCGGCACTGAAGCGCGACGCCAAGCTCACGCCGCGCTCGTCGAGCGGCCTCCCCGAGGCAACCTGGATCGTGGACGACTACCTGGACGTCGTCCTGCACGTCTTCACGCCGGAGACCCGCGGGTACTACCGCCTCGAGGAGCTGTGGGACGACGTCCCCAAGCTCGAGGCCGCGACCGCCTAGCCCTCACTGTCACGCCGGACGTTCTCCGATCGGGCGACAGACGTCGTCCGACCCGTTCTCTATTCTGAGAACATGGAGCTGGAGCTGTCGACCGACCAGAAGGGAGCGATCGCCGAGTCGGCGATCGTCCACGCCGCGATCAAGCTCGGTATCGGCAGTCCTCAAGCCGCTCACGGATGGCCACCGCTACGACCTGATCTTCGATCTCGGACCGCGATCTCGTCCGTGTCCAGTGCAAGTGGGCGCCGCTGCAAGCGAGATGTCGTGGTCGATTCGCGCGTTACTCGTCGCGCCGCACGCGTACGGCCTGCGTGCGGCGCGGCTACTCAGCCGGATGAGATCGACGCTATCGCTGCGTACTGCCTCGAGCTCGACCGGTGCTTCTACGTTCCCCTGGAGTGCCTCGGTGCGTCGAAGGACCAGCTTCAGCTTCGAGTCGCGCCGAGCCGCAACAACCAGCGGAGGGGCATCAACTGGGCCGAGGAGTTCGCGTTCGAGCGGCTACGATTCGGGCTCTCCTGGGGCCGTAGCTCAGCTGGGAGAGCGTCCGGATGGCATCCGGAAGGTCAGGGGTTCGATCCCCCTCGGCTCCACTCCTTCGCCGGAGCGTCTCTGACCCACACCGCGCTCTGAGCTCCCTCGCGAGAACCGGAAGGCGACCGACGCCCGTCGGCCCGACCTGTCCGTAGTCGCACGGGGGCGGGCCCCTGAGGGCCCGCCCCGTAGTCCAGCCGGCGGCGCCTAGGCGCCGACGACGGTGATCGTGCGGATGATCTCGGCCGTCGTCAGGGTGTTGGCAGCCACCGTGACGCGGTAGGACTTCTTCTTCGCGACCGTGAGGCCGGTCACGCGTAGCGGCACCGTGCAGTCGAGGCCGAGCGGCGACGCGCCCTGGCCGACCTCGACGAGCTTGCCGGCGAGGTAGGCGCGAAACGTGTAGCCGACCGTCGTTCCGGCCGGGTTGTTCGCGCAGTACTCGCGGAGGTACACCGTCAGCTTTGGGTTCTTCGTTCCGCCGCGCACGGTCACCTTGCCGTTCACGGGGTTGAGCGGCCCCGCCAAGCTCTTGAAGCGAGGCTGCGCCCGCTTGGGCGTCGCGTCGCCGCGGTAGATGCCGCTCTGCCACAGGCTGCCCTGCGAGTCCTGCATGACGAACCACACGAACATCCCGACGCGCGGGTCCTTGCGGGCCATGGCGACCGCCTGCGGGATATACGCCGCCTGCTGCGCCTCGGTGACGCCCTTGGGCTCACCGGGCCTCGTCTCGTTGCCGTACTCCGTGATCCAGATCGGGATGTTCTTGCGCTTGAACGCCGCGTCGAGGTCCTTCTCGAACCGCGGGAGGCTCTTGAGCGTGACGTTCGGATAGCGGACGAGCTGCGTGGGCTTCTGGTTGACGGGGAACGGGTAGGGGTGCTGCGCCCAGGCGTCGAACTTCACCTTTCCCCACGCGGCGGCGACGCCCTTCATGAACGTGGCAGGGGCGACGGTGTCGGTCACCCCGGCCCTGTGCTTGTCCCGTCCGTGAGATGACGTCTCGCCGATCGCGACGAGTCCACGCGGGTTACCCGCGCGGATGCCGGCGATCCCGGCCTTGGCGAGCTTCGCGTAGTTCCTCGGGCTGACGATGCGGCCCTTCTTGTCGAACTGCGGCACGAGGAAGGTGGCGAGGTTCGACTCGTTCCAGATCGTGTAGAAGCGCACGAACGGGTAGCCCGCAGACCGGCCGGAGTAGCGCGTCGCGACGGCGCGCGCGAAGTTCTGGAAGTCCGCCAGCCTGCGGGGCATCGCCTGCGGCTTCTGGCCGCCGTTCGCCCAGCGCGGCGTGCCCCACAAGGTGATCAGCACCTCGAGGCCGCGCTGCTGCGCGTTGCGCACGAACTCGTCCACGTCGCCGAACTGGTAGGCGGGGTCGAACGGGTCCGTGGCCCGGGCCGGGCGCTCGGCAGCGACCTTCGACCAGTCGACGATCGTTCGCAGGATGGACGCCTCGTTGCCCCGTGCCCTGTCCAGCGCCTCCACGCGGGTTTCGTCCCAGCGCAGCATCGGGTCGTCGTGGAAGCCGACCCACATCCGGTCGGCGGCGGTGGCGGCCGGAACGAGCAGAGCCGCTGCGAGACTGGCGAGGAAGAGCAGGCGGGGGATGGATCGCACGGGAACCTCCTTGGGCGGGATCGGGGAAGCGGGCACGGTAGCCCGACCGCGTAAGGGCGGTGTGAAGGTGTCGCAAACAGCCCTTGTTCGCCGTGCATGCGCGACTCCCTTGTCGCACGCGGGTCGGGCCCGGCGCGCCCATGGCGTAGACTCGAACGCATGGTCTGGGAGGCCATCTTCATGCTCGTCCTGCTCAAGATCCCGATCGTCTACCTCTGCATGGTGGTCTGGTGGGCGATCCGCGCCGAGCCGCGCGAAGAGCAGCCCCCGGCCGGTGTCCGCGTCCCGGACACCCCGGCGGGGCCTGCCGGCCGGTCGCGGCCGCCTCGCAGCGGGCCACGCGTCGACGACCGTCGCGGACGGCGTACGCGGGTCGCGCCGCGCCCGCACACGGCCCGGGGTGAGGCTCGCAGATGAGCTCTGTCGACGAAGCGCGCTCCGACCGGCTGTCGGCGGCGGACACCATCGCAGGGCTCCTGGCGGTCGCCTCGATCGTCCTCTCGGGCATCGGCATGGGCCTCGGGCTCCTGCTCCAGCTCGACGCTCGCCCCGCGCGCGTCGTGCCCGTGGCGATCATCGCCGCCCTCGTGGCGGCGCGGATGAGCGCGAGGTTCCAGTCGCTCGCGCTGAAGGCGGCCCTCTTCGGCGTGCTCGCCTGGGTCGTCGGGATGACGGTCGCCGTGATCACCGACAGCCCGCTGCTCTAGAGGCTTGGTGCGGGTCAGGGGTGCGTGACGGGGAGGGCATGCGCCAAGCAGCGTGTTCGGCGCCGATACCCGAATGTATCGGTGAGTGACGTGACGGACGCGATGCGCCGTGCGCAGGCCCCCAGCCGCGCGTGCCCATAACCCACATCAAGCCTCTAGCTTCCGCTCCGCTGGCGGCGCCGACCGCGGTGCTACAACACACCGCGATGGGAGAGACCGACCTGACCGGTCCCAACGCAGCCTACGTCGCGCAGCTCTTCGAGGACTTTCTCGACGCCCCCGCGAGCGTCCCACCCGAGTGGCGTCGGATCTTCGAGGCCGCCGACGGCGAGCCCGTGCCTCCGGCGGAACCTCAGGGGCCCGGAGGCAACGGAGCACCTGCCGCGCGTCCGGCCGCGTCGGCGCCCGCGCCGACGGCGCCGCAGCCTGCGGTGAGCCCCGCGGCGAGCGGCGCGCCGGCCGCCGCCCCGGCTGCGCCGCCGCACCGTCCCACCGAGACCCCCTCGCAGGCAATCCCCGTGGAGGCGCCGGACGCCGACCTGGAGGACGTGAGCCTCCTCGCTGCCGTGGCCGCGGCGATGGCGCTCGTCAAGGCCTACCGGATGCACGGCCATCTCGCCGCGCGCCTCGACCCGCTCGGCTCGGAGCCGATGGGCGACCCCGCCCTCGACGAGACGCGCCTCGTGCCGCCGCTGACGCCCGAGCTCCAGGCGCGCATCCCCGCCGGCCTGCTGAGGCTCTACGTCCCGGGTGAGACGCTGCTCGAGGCTCTGCCGCTCCTCCGCGAGGTCTACACGGGCTCGAGCGCCTACGAGATCGAGCACATCTCCGACCATGCGGAGCGTGTGTGGCTCCGCAAGGCAATCGAGTCCGGCCGCTTCCGCGTGGACCTGACGCCCGAGCAGCGCATGGCGCTGCTGCAGCGGCTGTCACAGGTGGAGGGCTTCGAGCAGTACCTGAGGCGCTCCTTCCTCGGGCAGAAGCAGTTCTCGCTCGAAGGGCTGGACGTCCTCATCCCGATGCTCGACGAGGCGATCGAGCTCGGCGCCGGGGCCGGCGCCCACGAGATCGTGATCGGCATGGCCCACCGGGGACGGCTCAACGCGCTCGTCCACACCGTCGGCCGCAGGTACGAGTCGGTCCTCCGGGAGTTCGAGGGCGAGCGGTCGCACGATGCGCTGGTCGTCGACCCCGAGGGCGGGAGCGGCGACGTGAAGTACCACCTCCCCGCATCGGGGACCCGGGTCACGGCCTCCGGCGAGATCGAGATCACGATCGCGCCCAACCCCAGCCATCTCGAGGCCGTCGACCCGGTCGTCGAGGGGTGGACGCGGGCGGAGCAGACGGATCGCTCCAGCGGCGCCGGGCTCCACGATCCGAGCGTGGCGGTACCGGTCCTGATCCACGGCGACGCCGCGTTCCCGGGACAGGGGGTCGTCGCGGAGACCCTCAACCTGCAGAGCCTCGAGGGGTACGCGACCGGCGGCACGTTGCACGTGATCACGAACAACCAGGTCGGGTTCACGACGAACCCGACCGAGAGCCGCTCGACCCGCTACTCGAGCGACCTCGCGAAGGGCTTCGACATCCCGATCGTGCACGTCAATGCCGACGATCCCGAGGCCGCCCTGAGCGCGGTGCGGCTTGCGCTGGCCTTTCGCGCGGAGTTCGGCCACGACTTCCTCGTCGATCTGGTCGGCTATCGGCGCTTCGGGCACAACGAGCAGGACGAGGCGGCGTACACGCAGCCGCTCATGGTCGACCGGATCCATGCCCAGCCGACGGTCCGGGAGCGGTATGCCGCGCGGCTCGTCGAGGAGGGCGTTCTCTCGGCCGAGGACGCCGACCAGCATCGTCGAGGAGGTCGTCGCCGCCCTGCGCGCTGCGCACGAGCGGCTGCGGGCCACGATCGCCGAGCCGCCGGCGCCGCCGTCCGAGCCGGCTCCGACGATCGGCACCGGCGAGGTAGTGGAGACGGCGGTGCCGGCGGAGCGGCTGCACACGCTCAACGAGCAGCTGCTCGAGGTGCCCGACGGGTTCACCGTCAACCCGAAGCTCCTCCGCCAGCTCGAGCGCCGCCGGGAGACCCTCGAGAGCGGCGGGATCGACTGGGGCCAGGCCGAGGCGCTCGCGTTCGCCTCGCTGCTCGAGGACGGGATCCCGATCCGCCTCACCGGTCAGGACACGGAGCGCGGGACGTTCTCCCATCGCCACCTCGTGCTGCACGAGCCCGAGACGGGAGAGACGGCGACGCCGATCCAGAGCCTCCCGGGCGCGAACGCGTCGTTCGAGGTCTACAACTCGCCACTCTCGGAGTTCGCGGCGCTCGGCTTCGAGTACGGATACTCGGTGGCCGCCCCCGACGCGCTCGTCCTGTGGGAGGCACAGTTCGGCGACTTCGTCAACGGCGCCCAGGTCGTGATCGACCAGTTCATGGTCGCCGGCCGATCGAAGTGGAACCAGACGTCCCGCCTGACGCTGCTCCTGCCGCACGGCTACGAGGGCAACGGCCCCGAGCACTCGAGCGCGCGCCTCGAGCGCTTCCTCCAGCTCGGGGCGCAGGACAACATCCGGGTCGCCAACTGCACGACCGCGGCGCAGTTCTTCCACCTGCTGCGGCGACAGGCACTCGACGCCGTCGCGCGTCCGCTGGTCGTGATGACGCCGAAGGGCCTCCTGCGGCTGAAGCAGGCGTCGTCGACTGCTGGAGCAGCTCTCGGGAGGACGTTTCGAGGCCGTGCTGGACGACCCGACGGCCGCCCACGACGCCGTAGAGCGGCTCGTGCTCTGCTCCGGGAAGCTCTACTACGACATCGTCGGGCACGACCTGCACGAGACGGCGGGGCGTGTGGCGGTCGCGCGGCTGGAGCAGCTCTATCCGTTCCCGGTCGAGGCGGTGGAGACGCTCCTCGCCCGGTATCCGCGCCTCCGTGAAGTCGTCTGGGCGCAGGAGGAGCCGCAGAACATGGGGCCGTGGCGGTCGATCCGTCACCGCCTCGAGCAAACCGTCCGCACGAGCACCGCCGAGACCGTCCACTACGTCGGCCGCACGTGGAAAGCGAGCCCCAGCGAGGGCTACCCGACCGCGCACCAGCGCGAGCAGGATCGCATCGTCAGGGTCGCGCTCGGGGCGTCGCCAGAGGGAGCCTGAGCGGACCGAGGCGACCGGGTGCGGCCGATCCCCATGGCTACACTGCGGCGTGGCCCAGCACAGTCCCGACCCCGACAGCGGAGAACCAATGGCGTTAGAGACAAGCATTCGCGAGAACCCGTTCACCGAGGATGCGCCCGGCGTGGACGACGCATCGTCCCTCGCCCGCGCGATCCAGGAGCACCTCGACCTCAAGCAGCGGAACGCCGCGCTCGACGGCAACATGCCGCTCGACAAGTACTCGGTCGAGGACCCGTTCGAGAACCACCCGTTGTTCAAGTCCGAGGAGCAGGCGCGCCTCGAGGAGACGCTCGAAGGAGCCGAGGCTCCCGAGCCGGCTCCCGCGCTTCCGTGGCCCGGCGAGGACGAGACGGCCGAGGGCGCCGCGCTCGACGACGGCCTCTGGGGCCGCTCGCGCGACTTCGACTGGGGCGAGTGACACCCGCGCTCCGCCGGAGCGCGTCACGGTCGAGCGCCGCCGGTATAGGGTCGGCCGGCATGACCCCGGAGAGCGCCTGGAGCGGTTTGCCGACCTCGTCGGTGCGCGTCGGCGCGAACGTCCAGCCCGGACAGGACGTCGTGCTCGTCTACCTCGTCGAGCACGTCCCCGATCGCGCGCGCAGTCGACCCGTGCAGCCCTGCGAGCCGGCGCCCGGCGCGTCGACACGATCATCACCGACCTCCATCTGAGGAAGGCGGCGATCGAGCTCGGCCCGGAGGAGGAGCTCGGGCGGACACGCCGACCACGTGCTCGACTGGGTGCGCACGCTGGAGCGAGACCCGCCCGGCGATCATCCAGCTCACCGGTGAGCCGGAGCCCGACCTCTTCGGGGGGCTCGACCAACGCCTCGTCGCGAAGGCGGACCCGAGCGACCTCAGGGCCCTCTACCTGCCCCTCGTCACCGGGCAGCTGCGTCAACTGGGTGATCGTCCCTGCACCCAACGCCGGCTGGGCCGAGGTGGTGCTCGGAGAGCAGGACGTCGAACGGCCTCTGGGATTGCGGTCGCGACCACGCTGCGCCTGGACGAGGACGACCCGGTCGCCGCCTGGCAAGCCCACGCGGCGTTGCTGGACGAGCGCGCCGCGAGCGCTCAACGCGGCCGGGTTCGACGCCGTGCGCTTTCGCGGCCCGGGCACCGACCTCGTCGTCGGCCTGCTCGAGGCGTCGCGCTGGATGTGCGCGACGTTCGAGACGGAGACCGGCATCAAGCACATCCCGAACCTGCCGACGGAAGAGGTCTTCACGACGCCCGACCTGCGTCGCACGGAGGGGGTCGTGCGCTCGACCTACCCGCTCGTCGTGCCCGGCGTCGGAGCGCGGGTCGAGGGCCTCGAGATGCGTTTCGAGGGCGGCAAGGTCGTCGACGTCGCGCGCCGAGGGCGACGGCGCCGAGGTGATCCGCACGCAGCTCGACGTCCGACGCACAGGCGCCGTTCCTCGGCGAGCTCGCGCTCGTCGACGGCTCGTCGCGGGTGCGCCGGACCGGGCTCGTCTTCAACAACACGCTCTTCGACGAGAACGCGACCTGCCACATCGCGTACGGCGCCGGCCTCCCGTTCGCCGTCGAGGGCGCGGAGGGGCTCGGGAACGACGAGCTGATCGCGATGGGCGTCAACGTCTCGCGCGTCCACACGGACTTCATGATCGGCGGCCCGGGCGTCGAGGTCGACGGGCTCGCGGAGGACGGCACCGCGACGCCGATCATCCGTGACGAGACGTTCGTCCTCTGAAGCACGCCGTCGCCGTCAGGCCACGCGGCGCACGGCGGCGCCCTGCAGCGTCGTCGCCAGGCGGCGGAACGGCCCCTCCGTCGGCGATCAGCTCGTCGTACGTCCCTCGCTGGGTGATCCGCCCCGCTCCATCACGAGGATCTCGTCGGCGCGGCGGACGGTGGTCAGCCGGTGGGCGATGATGATCGACGTGCGGCCGCGGAGGAGCGTGTCGAACGCGCGCTCGATCAGCACCTCGGTCGGCCGGTCGATGTTCGAGGTCGCCTCGTCGAGGATCAGGATCCGCGGATCGGCGACGAGCGCGCGCGCGATCGAGATCAGCTGGCGCTCGCCCGGCCGAGAGCCCCGCACCGCCCTCGCGGACGACGTGGTCGAGCCCCTCCTCGAACCGGGCGGCGACGCGGTCGACGCCGATCGCGCGGGCGGCGCCGGCGATCTCCTCGTCGGTCGCGTCGGGGCGCCCGAAGCGGATGTTGTCGGCGATCGTGCCGCTGAAGAGGAACGGATCCTGGAGGACGACCCCGAGCTGCCGCCGGTACGAGCGCAGCCGGACGTCACGCAGGTCGGTGCCGTCGACGCGCACGACCCCTTCCTTCGGGTCGTAGAACCGCGCGACGAGCTTCGCGGTCGTCGACTTTCCGCCACCGGACTCGCCGACGAGCGCGATGCAGCCGCCCGCCGGGATCTCCAGCTCCAGCCCGTGGATGACGGGCTCCTCGCCGTAGGCGAAGACGACCCGGTCGAGCTCGAGCCGGCCCTCGATCCGTGCCGAGCGTCGCGCGCGCCCGGCTTGTCCGTGATGTCGTGCTCGGCGTCGAGCACCGTCGAGATCTTCCCCATCGCCGCGCTGGCGGCCTGCACCTGGCCGTAGAGCTCCGAGAGCTCCTGCAGCGGCTGGAAGACGAGCGAGAGGAGGCCGACCGCTGCGATCAGCGTCCCGATCTCGAGCGACCCGCCGTCGATCATCTGCGCCCCGGCGTAGAGCACCGCCACCTGTGCCGACCACGCCGAGGAGCTCGATCGCCGGGAAGAACACCGACGAGAGCTTCTGCGCGTACGTGTTCGAGACACGGTTGGCCTCGTTCAGCTCCTCGAACTCGCGCTGGAAGGCCCGCTCGCGGTTGAATGCCTGCACGACGGCCATTCCCGGCGACCGACTCGGCGAGCTGGGCCGTGACCGCGGCGATCCGCGTGCGGACGTCGGAGAACGCCGCGTGCGACCGCCGCTGGAACCAGCGCGTGACGAGCATCCCGGGCGGCAGGACGAGCAGCGCCACCAGCCCGAGCCGCCAGTCGAGCAGGAAGAGCCCGCCGACCGCCGCGACGAGCGTCAGCGTGTTGACGACGAGCGTCGTCAGGCCCTGGTTGAGCACGTCGGAGAGCGCGTCGACGTCGCTCGTCAGGCGCGCGATGATCCAGCCCGCCTTCTGCTCGGAGAAGTAGCGCAGCGAGAGCGAGGTGAGATGCTCGAACAGGTCGCGGCGCAGCTCGAGCACCATCCGCTGCCCGATGCCCGCGAGCATCAGCCACGTCGCGGTGCCGAGCACCCATGCCACCACGCCGATCGCGACGTATGCGACGACGTCGCGGACGAGGCGCCCGTCGTTCCCGGCGCGGATGCCGTTGTCGATCGCGTCGCCGACGACGTGCCAGCCGACGACCGGCGCCGCGGCCGAGACGGCCGCGAGCGCGAGCACGACGGCGAGGCGCCGGCGCCGCCCCTCCGTGTAGCGCCAGAGCCGGGACAGCCCGGTCCGGGGAGCGCTCACGCCGCCAGCGCCTCCTCGCCGAAGAGCTCCGCGAACGGCGCCGCCCGCGCCGGATCAGGTCCTCGGGCAAGCCCCTGCTCGACGATCCGGCCGTCACGCAGCACGACCGCGCGGTCGGCGACGAGCACCGTCGAGAGCCGCTGGCCGGAGATGAGCACCGTCCGGCCGGCGACGGCGGGCCGCAGGTGCTCGACCAGGTGGCGCTCGGTCTCCGTGTCGACCGCGGACATCGGGTCGTCGAGCACGATCACGCGGACGCCGGCGATCAGCGCGCGCGCGAGCGCGACGCGCTGACGCTGTCCGCCGGAGAGGTTCACGCCGCGCTCGCCGATCAGCGTGTCGTAGCCGTCCGGCAGGTCGTCCACGAACTCGGCCACCCCTGCCGCCTCGCACGCGTCCAGCACCTCGCTCCAGTCCGCGTCGGGCCGGGCCGCGAGCAGGTTGTCGCGGAGCGGGACGGAGAACAGCACGGGCTTCTGCGTCACGATCGCGACCGCGCCGCGAAGCTCCGCGAGCGCGACGTCACGTGCGTCGACGCCGCCGAGCAGCACCCGCCCCGCCGGTGGGGTCGTAGAAGCGCGGGAGCAGGTTGAGGAGCGACGTCTTGCCCGGCGCCGGTCGGGCCGCAGAGGCGACGATCTCGCCGGGCGTCGACCTCGAGGTCGATCCCCCGGAGCACCTCGCTTCCCGTCGGGTAGCGGAAGTGGACGTCCTCGAAGCGGACGGCGAGCGGCCCGTCGGGCAGCGCGACCGGGTCGCTCGCGCTCGGGCAGCGGCCCGATCCCGTCGAGCCAGGCGAAGCTCCGCGACGCCGCGGCGGTTGCGCGCTGACCGAGATTGATGATCCAGCCGAGCGCCTCGAGCGGCCACACGAGCTGGAGCAGCAGCGTGATGAAGAGCGTGAACTCGCCGATCGTGAGGTTGCCGGCGATCGCCTCGCGGCCGCCGACGAGCAGGACGGCGGCGATGCCCAGCGTGGGGAGGAAGATGAGCCCGGGGAGGAATCGCGCCTCGACCGACGCCTGTCGCATCGTCTCGTGCCGCACCGCCTCCGCCCGGTCGTGGAAGCGATCGCGCACGTCGTCCTCGCGCCCGAACGCCTGCACCATCTCGATTCCCACGACCGCCTCGTCGGAGGCCTCGGTGAGGTGACCCTTCTTGCGCTGGACCTGCCGCGAGATCGGGAACACGCGATGGGCGAAGAAGTACGTGAGGATCGCGATCGGCGGCATCGCGACGGCCGCGGTCAGCGCGAGCTTCGGGTTGACGTCCGTCAGCACGATCGCGGCGCCGACGAGCATCAGCACGCTCTGGATCGCCTGTACCACTCCCCAGCCGATGAAGTACCGGACGGGGTAGATGTCGTTCGTCGCCCGCGAGATCACCTCGCCCGTCGCGTGCCGGTCGTAGAAGGCGCGCGGGTAGCGGAGGTAGGCGTCGTAGAGCTTCGAGCGGAGTCGCGCCTCGACGGTGACGCCGATCCGCGCGGTCGCGTATCGCCGCGTGAAGTTGATCCCGAAGCGGAGCGCCGCGACCGCGACGATCGCCGCCAGGTACGGCACGAGGAGCGAGTGGTCACCGCCGTCGATCGCGTCGTCGATCGTGCGCTGCACGAGGATCGGGATCAGGAGCGAGAGCGTCGTGAAGACGACCGCGCACGCCGAGCCCGAGCGCGACCAGCCGCCACTGGGCCCGCCAGAGCGGGTACAGGTGCCGGATCGTCGGCCAGAGCGTGAGATCGGGCGGGTCGACGTCTGGGTCACGGGTGGTTCCTCTCCCTGGGCGCGGCGCCCTCGGGGCCGAGCGGATGGCCGCCCCGCAGGCGGGGCGGAGGGCGTCCGACGGGCGCTCGCCTCGAGCCGGACGCGCACACACTAGATCGACGGCGCGGAGCGCCGCTCGTTCGGTTATCCGCCCTGTCTGCAGCCGCCCGGCGTCGCGATCGACATGACGGATCGGCAATTCGCACTTGACAGACATCATATTGATGTCATACTGCGTCCATGGAGCTGCACATCGATGCGATCAAGCGCGACCTGGCCGGGGTCGTGGCCGCTCTCGGCGACGAGGACGTCGTCGAGCAGTGGCGGCGGCTCGCGGACGCGGTCGAGCCTTCTCTGCGCCTGCGGCTGATCGATCTCCTCTCCGAGGCCGCGCTGTCGCTCAACTCGCAGCTCGACGTCGGGCACGTCGAGGTCCGGCTCGCAGGGCGCGATCCGGAGCTCGTGTTCGTCGACGAGCCCTCGACGCCGGAGCAGCCGCCGGCGCCCGGCGACGACCTGAGCGCCCGCATCACCCTCCGGCTTCCGGAGGGGCTCAAGGCGAGCCTCGAGGTCGCGGCGGCCCGCGAGGCCGTCTCCACCAACGCCTGGATCGTCCGTGCGCTGGCCCGCGCCCTCGAGCCGCGCGCCGCGCGGCGATCGACCAACCGGCTCCAGGGCTTCGCCCGGAGCTGACAGGAAGGAGCAAGCCATGTTCTCGTACGCGCTCTTCGGCCCCTTCGACCCCGACCCGGTCGAGCGCCGGCGCCCGCCTCGCCGCGGCGACGGTCGCGTCGACTCCCGGCCGTCCGTCCCGCCTCGCCTCGGGCGGAGGTAGCGCGTGCCGGTCTTCGAGACACCCGGCCGGGTCGCGCTCGACGTCACCGTCCCGGCCGGCGAGGTGACGGTCGCCACGTGGGCCGAGCCGCGGGTCGACGTCGAGGTGACTCCGGGCCGTCAGGACGAGGCCTCGCGCGCAGGCCGCGGCCGAGACGACGATCGAGGCCGTCGAGCGCGGCGGCCGCCACGAGGTCTCCGTCCGCGCGCCCGAAGCGCGAGGGCCGCTTCGGCTTCCTCGGCCGCAGCCCCGAGCTGCTGGTCGCGATCCGCTGCCCCGAGGGCTCCGACCTCGAGCTCACGACGCACAGCGCAGACCTCAACGCCCGCGGACGGCTCGCCGACGTCGCCGTGCGCTCGGCCTCGGGCGACGCGATCGCTCGCCGACACGGCCGACCTCGCCTTCAACACGGCGAGCGGGGATCTCTCGGCCGGCTCGGTCGGCGGCACGCTCACCGCGAAGTCGGCGTCCGGCGACGTCCAGGTGAGCGCCGTATCGGGCACGGCGACCGTCAGCACCGTCTCCGGGCGACGTCAGGATCGGCGAGAGCGCGGCGCCGGCCGGCGTGAGCACCGTCTCCGGCGACGTCGAGCTGGAGGCGCTCGCGGCGGGAGCGCGGGTCAACTCGCGTCTCCGGGGACGTCCACGTCGCGACCCGTCCCGGCCTGGCGCTCTGGATCGACGCCCAGTCCGTGAGCGGCTCGGTCAGCTCCGATCTCGACGTCGGCGAGGCCCCGCCGGTGTCGGAGGGGCCGCAGGTCGAGCTCCGCATACGCACCGTCAGCGGCGACGTCCGCATCTCGCGCGCCGGCGCGCCCATCGCGTAGCGGCGCGGCCTCCCGACCTCCGGCTCGGGTCCTAGACTCGGCTCCGTGGCAACCCCCGAGCCGCCCGCGAAGCGCGTCGAGATCACGATCTCGGTCCGGACGGTCGTCACGGTCCTCGCCGTGATCGTGGCCGCATGGGCGTTCCTGGCCGCTCGGCAGGCCGTCTTCTGGGTCTTCATCGCGTTCTTCCTCGCCATCGTCCTGCAGACGCCCGTCACGTGGCTGGAAGAACGCGCGGCCATGAAGCGCGGGAACGCGGCGATGCTCGTGGTGCTCTCCCTCGTCGCGCTCCTCGGCGGGCTCGCGTACCTGCTGATCAGCCCGTTCGTCGGCGCGGTGCGCGACCTCATCGAGGACCTGCCGAACATCGTCGAGCGCATCCGTGCCTCCGACATCTTCCAGCAGCTCGATCGCCGCACCGACATCGGCGAGAAGCTCCAGCAACGCGCCGAATCCCTCGCCTCCGACCTCCCCTCGAAGCTCGGCGACGCCTTCGAGGTGGGGGGCAGGATCTTCGGGTTCGGGCTCGGCGCGATCACGATCGTCTTCATGACGCTGTTCCTCGTGATCGACCTGCCGAACCTCTCGCGCTCGCTCCACAGCGTCCTCTACCCGCGTGAGTCCTCCCGTGTCGGGATGCTCGAGGAGCGGATCACCCGGACGATCGGCCGCTATGCCCTCGGCGCGCTCGCGATCGCGACGATCGCGGGCACGGTGCAGGGGACGGCCGCGTGGATCCTCGGCATCCCGTTCGCGCTCGCCCTCGGGATCGTCGCCGGCATGCTGGGCCTGATCCCCCAGATCGGCGCGACCCTCGCCGCCGTCGTCCTCTCGCTCGTCGCGCTGACGCAGGGCGATCCCGCAGGCGCTCATCATGCTCGCCGTCTGCATCGGCTACCAGCAGGTCGAGAACTACATCCTGCAGCCGACGATCCAGGGACGAGCGGCGGAGATCTCCGGGTTCTTCGTGATCGCGAGCGTGATCGTGGGAGCCGCCCTCCTCGGGGTCGTGGGCGCGCTGATCGCCGTCCCGCTCACCGCGTCGGCGCAGATCGTGATCCGGGAGCTGACGGCCGAGCGCCGTGCCGCCGTCGCGCTCGCTCACGCCGCGACCGTGCCCGCGGGCGGCGACCGCCGACCCGGAGGACGCCGACCCTCGCGGCGCTAGCTGTCGCGGCAGGCCTCGCAGGCGCCGCGGAGCACGACTTCGTGCTGCTCCATCGCGTAACCGAGCCTCCCGGCCGCACCCTCGAGCGCGCGCTCCAGGGCCTCGTCCGCGAACGGCTCGACCTTGCCGCAGTCGTCGCAGACGAGGTGGTGATGGTGGTCGTGGCCCTCGCGGGAGGGCTCGAAGCGCGCGATGCCGTCGCCGACGTCGACGCGCTGGACGAGCCGGAGCTCCGCGAGCGTGTCGAGCGCCCGGTAGACGCTCGCCACCCCGACGGTGCCGCCGCGAGGCCGCGATGCCGTCGTGGATCTCCTGGGCGGAGCGGCAGCAGTCCTGCGTCGCGAGGAAGTCGACCACGGCCCGGCGCGCTCCTCCGCGGCGCAGCCCGGCCGCGCGCAGCCCCTCGAATGCGGTGTCGACCCAGGTCGGCATGCCTAAACGATAGCGATTCTCATCTCTGCTAGGCTCCGCCGCGCGTGCTTTCGAGAATCGTTCTCTTGTGCGTCGGTGTCGCCGTCGCGCGGCTCGCGACGGCCGCGTGCGGGGGCGACGCCTCCGGCGAGCGGACGGTCGTCGCCGCCTTCTACCCGCTCGCCTTCGCCGCAGAGCAGGTCGCGGGGGCGGACGTCGAGGTGACGAGCCTCACGCCTCCGGGCGCAGAGCCGCACGATCTCGAGCTGACGGCGCGCGACGTCGGGCGCGTGCGCGACGCCTCGCTCGTCGTCTACGTCGGGCGCGGCTTCCAGCCCGCCTTGGAGCGGGCGCTCGAGGACCGAAGCGGGCCCTCGCTCGACGTCCTCGAGCAGGTGGAGCTGCTCGCGGGCTCCGGGGAAGGGCGACGGTCGACCCGCATGTCTGGCTCGACCCGCTGCGATTCCAGTCGATCGCCCGCGGGATCGCCGACGCGCTCGGCCGACCGTCCGCCGCAGACGGTCTGGTCGGCCCGGCTGCGGGAGCTCGACGGCGAGTATCGCCGGGGCCTCGCCCGTTGCGAGCGGCGCGAGCTCGTCACGAGCCATGCCGCATTCGGCTACCTCGCCGGCCGCTACGGCCTCGAGCAGGTCCCGCTGCTCGGGCTCTCGCCGGAGGCCGAGCCCGCTCCGCAGGAGGTCGAGCGGCTCGTGCGGCGAGGTGCGCCGCACCGGCGCGACGACGGTCTTCTCCGAGAAGCTCGCTCTCGCCGCGTCTCGCCGAGACGATCGCTCGCGAGGCGGGTGTGACGACCGCGGTGCTCGACCCGCTCGAGGGCCTGACGCCCGAGGAGCTCGACGGCGGGTGACGACTACTTCACGGTCATGCGGGAGAATCTCGCCGCGCTGCGGAAGGCCCTGGCGTGCACGTAGCGGCCGACGCTCCCGGCGGTCGAGGTCGACGACGTCTCGTTCGCCTACCGCGGCGGCCCGCCCGCGCTCGAGGGCGTCACGCTGAGGGTCGAGCAGGGCGCGTTCGTGGGGATCGCCGGGCCCAACGGCGGCGGGAAGACCACGCTCCTGCGGCTCGTGCTCGGTCTGGAGCGTCCGACCTCCGGCCGCGTCCGGCTGTTCGGCGCCGCGCCCGGCACGCGTGGGTTGCCGCGCGTCGGCTACGTGTCCCAGCGCGCCCAGCTCGCGTCGGCGACGCCCGTGACGGTCAGGGAGGTCGTCGAGGCAGGGCGGCTCGGCGTCCGAGGCGTGCTCGGGCCGCTCCGCGCGGCCGACCGCGTCGCGGTCGGGCTGGCGCTCGAGCGGGTCGGTCTTGCACGACAGGGCGGGCGCGCCGCTCCGGACGCTGTCGGGCGGCATGCAGCAGCGAGCCTTCATCGCGCGGGCGCTCGCGGCCGAGCCCGCCCTGCTGGCGCTCGACGAGCCGACGACGGGAGTCGACGCAGCGTCGCAGGAGTCGCTCGCGGCGCTGCTCGCGGAGCTCCGCGCCGAGCTCGGCGTGACGATCCTCTACGTGTCGCACGAGTTCGGCGCGGTCGAGCACGTGGTCTCCCGGCTCGTGCTCGTGCGCGGGCGGATCGTCTTCGACGGCGACCCGGCGGAGCTCCCCGCCCTCTGGCACGACCCCTCCCACGCGCACTGATGCTCGAGCTCGAGTTCATGCGCCTCGCGTTCGCCGTCGGCGCGGTCGTCGGCCTGCTCGCGCCCGCGGTCGGCTTCTTCCTCGTCGAGCGGCGGCAGTCCCTCGTCGGCGACGGGCTCGGGCACGTCGCCTTCGCGGGCGTCGCGGCCGGCTACCTGCTCGGCGTCTCTCCCGTGCTGACCGCGCTCTGCTTCGCGGTCGTGGGCGCGCTGGCGATCGAGTGGCTCCGCTCGCGCGGCGGGACGGCCGGCGACCAGGCCCTCGCGCTCGTCTTCTACACCGGGATCGCGCTCGGCATCGTCCTCGTCTCGAGCGCCGGTCGGCTCGACGTCGGCCTCTTCCAGTTCCTCTTCGGCTCGATCCTGACCGTGACCCGCGACGATCTCTGGGTCGTCCTCGCCCTCGGCAGCGCCTCGCTCGCGGCGATCGCGGTGATGTACCGCGGTCTCGTGGGCGTCGTCCTCGACGAGGAGGCGACCCGTGTCGCCGGCGCCCCGGTCGGGCTCCTGAACACGCTGGTCGCGGTCCTCGCGGCGCTCACGGTCGGGATCTCGATGCGGATCGTGGGGATCCTCCTGATCGCGGCGTTGATGGTGCTGCCGGTGATCGCGGCGCAGCGCGTCGCGTGGAGCCTGCGCTCGACGCTCGGCCTCTCGATGCTGATCGGGCTCGCCTCCGTGCTCGCGGGGCTCACGCTCGCGTACTACGGGGACCTGCCACCGGGCGGGACGATCGTGCTCCTCGCCTCCGCCTCCTTCGTCGCGACGTCGCTGCTCGCCGCCGTCGCCGCGCGCGCGCTGACCCGCGGCGACCGCGGGTGACAGCCGGCGCCGCGTAGGCTGTCGGCGGTGAGCGACGTCGCCGCTCGAATCGTCTTCGACCACGTGACGAAGCGCTATCCCGGTCGCGCAGCGCCGGCCGTCGACGACCTCGATCTGACGGTCGAAGCAGGGGAGATCTGCGTGCTCGTCGGCCCGTCGGGGGGCGGCAAGACGACCGCGATGAGGATGGTCAACCGCCTGATCGACATCACCGAGGGCGACATCCGGATCGGCGACCAGAGCGTGAGGGACCGCGACGTCACCGAGCTCCGGCGCGGGATCGGGTACGTGATCCAGCAGACCGGCCTGTTCCCGCACATGACGGTCGCCGAGAACGTCGCGACGGTGCCGCGGCTGCTCGGCTGGGAGAAGGCGCGGATCGACGCCCGCGTCGACGAGCTGCTCGACCTCGTCGACCTGCCTGCCGTCGACTACCGCTCGCGGTACGCGTCACAGCTCTCCGGAGGCGAGCGCCAGCGGGTCGGCCTGGCGCGCGCCCTCGCCGCGGACCCGCCCGTGATGCTGATGGACGAGCCGTTCGGCGCGCTCGACCCGATCACGCGGACGCGCCTGCAGTACGAGTTCCTCCGGATCCACGGCGAGGTGCGGAAGACCGTGATCTTCGTCACGCACGACATCGACGAGGCGATCCTGATGGGCGACCGCATCGCGATCCTGCGACCCGGGGGGCGGCTCGCCCAGTACGACACGCCCGACGAGATCCTCGCGCACCCCGCCGACGAGTTCGTCGCCGACTTCGTGGGGGCCGACCGCGGCCTCAAGCGCCTCTCGCTGACCCGCCTGGACGAGCTCGAGCTGGCGCCGGTCGACGGCGCGGAGGGGCCCGCCCTCGAGGGCTCGACGACGCTGAGAGACGCGTTGTCGGCGATGCTCAGCGAGGGCAGCCGGGTCGTGATCGTGCTCGACGGCGACGGCCGGCCACGGGGCTCTCTGAGCCTCGACGCGCTCTCGGAACGGCTCGTGTCGTGACCGGCCCCGTCGCTCAGTCGGAGCCCGTCATCCCCGACTTCGGCGAGGCGAGCGACTGCGTCCAGGAGAACCGTCTCTTCTGCCCCGACTGGGTGCGCGACAACTGGGGCGAGGTCCTCCAGCCGGCCCTCCTCCAGCACGTCAAGCTGACAGTGATCGCGGTCGTGGTCGGCTTCGCGATCGCCTTCGTCGCCGCGCTGCTGGCCAAGTGGCTGCGAATCTTCGAGCGGCCGTTCGACCTCGTGTCTGCGCTGCTCTACACGATCCCGAGCCTGGCGCTCTTCCAGCTGCTCGTCCCGATCACCGGGCTGACGGTCACCACGGTCGAGGTGGCGCTCGTCTCGTACACGCTCCTGATCCTGTTCCGGAACATCGTCACGGGCCTCCGCTCCGTGCCGCCGGACGTGCTCGAGGCGGCGCGCGGGATGGGGATGAGCTCCTTCCAGATCCTGCGGCGGGTCGAGCTGCCGCTGGCGCTGCCGGCGATCATGGCCGGCGCTGCGCGTGGCGACGGTCTCGACCATCGCGCTCGCCACCGTGGCCGCATTCGTCATCCCGCAGGGCCTCGGTCGGCCGATCTTCCTCGCGCTCCGGCAGTTCTTCAACACGGAGCTGATCGTCACCGCCGCGCTCGCGGTCGGGCTCGCGCTCGTGGCGGACGGGCTCCTCGTGCTCGCGCAGCGAGCGCTGACACCGTGGACACGGGCGGAGCGGCGCGTGATGCTGGCCGACCTCTCGATCTTCGCCGACGCCCTCCGCTTCATCGAGGAGAACCCGGGCCTGATGTGGGACAAGACGGTCGAGCACCTCGTGCTCTCGGCGGCCTCGATCGGCATCGCCCTCGCGATCGCGGTGCCCATCGGCGTCGGCCTCGGCCACCTCCGCCGCTACTCGTTCGTCGCCATCAGCATCTCGAACATCGGCCGGGCGCTGCCCACGCTGGCCGTGATCGCGGTCTGCATCGTCTTCCTGCCCGTCGGCTTCACCGTCGTGCTGATCTCGCTCGTCGTGCTCGCCGTGCCGCCGATCCTCACCAACGCCTACGTCGGGGTCAGCGAGGTCGACCTCGACACGGTCGACGCCGCCCGTGGGATGGGCATGACGGAGCGCCAGATCCTCCAGCGGGTCGAGCTGCCGCTGGCCGCCCCGCTGCTCTTCTCCGGGATCCGGACCGCGGTCGTCTTCGTGGTCGCCTCGGCGACGATCGCGGCGATCGCGGGCGGCGGCGGCCTCGGCGACGTGATCGTGAACCAGGCGAGCTACGGGATCGAGGGCGTGATCGGCGCCTCGATCCTCGTCTCGGCGCTCGCGTTCGCGTGCGACGGCGCGGTGGCGCTCGTCCAGCGGCTCGTCACGCCGAGGCCCCTGCGCGGACGCCACGTCGACGACGCGATGCTCGTGACCGAGCCCGGCGGAAAGGGGCTCACTCTGTAAGGTCAAAACGGCCCGGGTCAACGACCGATCGGAGGACCATGATCCGCAAACACACCCGGCGCGCCGCCAAGGCGGCGTTCGCGATCGCCTTCGGGGTCGCGATCATCCTCGGTGGAGCGACCGCCGCCACGGCCGGCGGAAGCCAGACCGATCCGGCGCCGATCATCATCGGCACGAAGAACTTCGGTGAGGCCTTCGTCCTCGGCCAGCTCTACAAGCAGGCGCTCGAGGCAGAAGGGTTCGACGTCTCGTACAAGGAGAACATCGGCTCGACGGAGCTGATCCAGAAGGCGCTCACGAGCGGCAGGATCACGATGTACCCCGAGTACATCGGGATCGCCTACACGGTCACCTTCAAGAAGAAGACGTTCCCCAAGACCGCGCTCGCCACCTACAACCAGGTGAAGCGCCTGTACGGGGCGAAGGGGTACACGCTCGCCCGCATGACGCCCTTCCAGGACGTCGACGCGGTCGCGGTGCTCCGTTCGACCGCGCGGAGGTACGGCTTGAGGGCGGTCGCAGACCTCAAGAAGGTGCCCGACCTCACGCTCGCCGCGTTCCCCGAGTTCCGCACCCGCCAGACGGGGCTGCAGGGGATGAAGCGGGTCTACGGGGTGACGGACGTGAAGTTCACGCCGCTCGCCGGGATCAGCGCGTACAAGCTGCTCGACGACGGCAAGGTGCTCGCAGCAGGGGTCTTCTCGACCGATCCGCCGCTCGCGACGACGAAGTACGTCGTCCTCAAGGATCCGAAGAACATCTTCGGCTTCCAGAACGTGGCGCCGATCGTCTCGAAGAAGCTGGTCGCAGAGCACGGCCCCAAGCTCGTCAACACGCTGAACAAGGTCAGCTCCAAGCTGACCCTCAAGGCGATGCTGGCGATGAACACCGCCGTGTACGTCGACCAGAAGCCGGCGGCGCAGATCGCCGACTCGTTCCTCGAGGCGAACGGGCTCAAGTAGCCCTCCGTCGGGGGACGGGCCTGCGCCCGTCCCCCGACCTCCTCGGCCGTCCCGCGGCGAAAGCCGGGGCGTACCATCCAGCCGGACGACCCATCTCGCGCGCAGAGCGCGCCGAAACCGACCGACGGAGGCTCCCCGATGACCACGATCTCCGAAGGCCCGCGAAGCGTCGCCGACGCGATTGCCGGCCTCGACATCCGCTCCCAGGCGTTCATCGACGGCGCGTACGTCGACGCCGTCTCGGGCGAGACGTTCGACTGCGTGAGCCCGATCAGCGGCGAGGTCGTGGCCTCCGTGGCCGCGTGCGACTCCGCCGACGTCGACCGCGCGGTGGCGGGCGCACGGGCGGCGTTCGAGTCGGGCGCGTGGTCGCGCCTGGCGCCGAAGAAGCGCAAGCGCGTGCTCCAGAAGCTCGCCGGCCTGATGTCCGAGCACGCGGAGGAGCTGGCGCTGCTCGAGACCGTCGACATGGGCAAGCCGATCAGGGACGCGACCAACGTCGACGTCCCGCTCGCCACGGAGTGCATCGCCTGGTACGGCGAGGCGATCGACAAGGTCTACGACGAGATCGCTCCGACCGGGCCGGAGGCGCACGTCTCGATCGTGCGAGAGCCGCTCGGCGTCGTCGGCGCCGTGGTGCCGTGGAACTTCCCGCTGATGATGGCCGCCTGGAAGGTCGGCCCGGCGCTCGCGACCGGGAACAGCGTCGTGCTCAAGCCCGCCGAGCAGTCCCCGCTCAGCGCGCTCCGTCTCGCGGAGCTCGCCTCGGAGGCGGGCGTCCCCGACGGCGTCCTCCAGGTCGTGCCGGGCTTCGGCGAGACCGCGGGCCAGGCGATCGGCCGCCATCCGGACGTCGACATGATCGCGTTCACCGGCTCGACCGAGGTCGGGAAGTACTTCCTCCGCTACTCGGGCGAGTCGAACATGAAGCGGGTCGCGCTCGAGTGCGGTGGCAAGTCGCCGCACATCGTGACGAAGGAGTGCGGCGACCTCGGCGCAGCGGCCACGGCCGTCGCCTGGGGCGTCTTCTACAACCAGGGCGAGGTCTGCAACGCGGGCTCCCGCCTGCTCGTCCACGAGGCCGTCAAGGACGAGCTGCTCGAGAAGGTTGTCGAGGTCGCGGGCCGGATCCGTCCGGGCGACCCGCTCGACCCGAAGACCCGGATGGGCGCGATCGTCGACGAGACGCAGCTCGGCCGCGTGCTCGGCTACATCGAGTCGGGCAAGTCCGAGGGTGCGGGCTCCACCTCGGCGGCAGCCGCGTGCGCGAGGAGACGGGCGGCTACTACGTGGAGCCGACGATCTTCGACGCCGTCTCGAACGACATGACGATCGCGCGCGAGGAGATCTTCGGGCCCGTGCTCTCGGCGATCACCTTCTCGGAGATCGAGGACGCGATCGCGATCGCGAACGACACGATCTACGGGCTCTCGGCGGGGATCTGGACCGACGACGTCAACGTCGCGCACAAGGCGGCGCGCGGCGATCCGCGCGGGCATCGTGTGGGTGAACACGTTCGACGCGGGCGACATCTCGAGCCCGTTCGGCGGCTTCAAGCAGTCCGGCTTCGGGCGCGACAAGTCGATCCACGCGCTGGAGAAGTTCACGGACCTGAAGGCGATCTGGATCGCGCTTCGCGACTGAGGTCGCGAAGCGCCGGCGCTACGCGACGAGCTGAACCGCGTCGGCCCCGGGCTCGTGGCAGTCGCGGCAGCGCGCCTCGTAGGAGTCGAGCGCGCCGACGACGATCGTCTCGCCCGAGTACGGCGCCGGCCTGCCGTCCACGAGCCGCTGGGTGGTGGTCGCCGGGCCGCCGCAGCGGTGGCAGACGGCCTGCAGCTTGTCGACGAACTCCGCCCGGGCGAGCAGCTCCGGCATGGGCCCGAACGGGAGCCGGCGGAAGTCCTGGTCGAGACCCGCCGCGATCACGCGGGCCCCGCTCGCGGCGAGGGAGAGCGCGGCGTCGACGATCGTGGGCTCGAAGAACTGCACCTCGTCGATGCCAACCACGTCCGATCCGTGCGCACGCGCGACGAGCTCCGCGCACCCGTCGACCGGGACGGCGGCCATTCGCACGCCCGCGTGGCTGACGACGTGCTCTGCTGCGTATCGATCGTCGATCCGCGGCTTGAAGAGCAGCACTCGCTGGCCCGCGATCTCCGCTCGGCGGAGCCGTCGGATCATCTCCTCGCTCTTGCCGCTGAACATCGGCCCGCAGACGACCTCGAGCCAGCCTCCGTGTTGCGGTGGAACCCTGATCACGGCGCGATCCTAGGCGGGCGGCGGACGGAGCGCCGCCAGAGCTCATGACGCGGCACAGCCCGCGTGGAGGAGACCGTCCCTCGCCGGCGACCCGGATCCGTCGCTTCTCCGACGACGCGACGCGGCCGAGGCCCCGAAACGCCTTGCTACACTCCGCTTCGGCTCGGCGGCGTAGCTCAGTTGGTTAGAGCAGCGGAATCATAATCCGCGTGTCGTAGGTTCGAGTCCTACCGCCGCTACCTTTCCCTTTCCTTTTTCCGCCCTGACGAGAACGAGAAGAGATGGCCACCGGAGTCCGAGTCGCGATCACGCTTGCCTGCACCGAGTGCAAGCGGCGGAACTACCAGTCCCAGAAGTCCAAGCGGAACACCCCCGACCGGGTGGAGCTCCGCAAGTACTGCCGCTGGTGCGGCTCGCACACGCTCCACCGTGAGACGCGGTAGGGCCGGAGGCTTTCGAGGATGGCAGGAGAGACAAGACGCCAGCGGCGCGACGCACGACGCGCCGCCGGACAGGAGGCCGCGCGCACCAGCGCGCCGCGCGCCGTCCCGGCCGGCCCGGAGCACGCGGCTCCGGCGGTCGAGCATGCCAGGCGCGGGGGGTTCATCCGCGAGTCCGTCGCCGAGCTCAGGAAGGTCGAGTGGCCGGATCGCGCGCAGGTGATCCAGGGCACGATCGTCGTCATCATCGCCTGCGCGATCGTCGGCGCCTTCCTGTGGGGCTGCGACCAGGTCCTCCGTCCTCTCGTCCGCGACGTGCTGCTCGGGCAGTAGGGAGAAGAAGCTCAGATGTTCCACTGGTACGTGATCAACACCTATTCCGGGCACGAGAACAAGGTGAAGGCCAACCTCGAGCACCGGATCGTCTCGATGAACCAGCAGCAGCGGTTCCGGCGCGTCGTCGTCCCGACCGAGCAGGTGATCGAGACGAAGGACGGGCAGAAGGTCCAGATCGAGAAGCGGGTGCTCCCCGGGTACGTGCTCGTCAACATGGATCTCAACGACGAAGCCTGGACGGTCGTCAAGGGCACGCCCGGAGTGACCGCGTTCGTCGGCGCCGGCGCCAAGCCCTCGCCGCTCTCGCAGCCCGAGGTCGACCGCATCCTCCACGCAGGCGGCGCGGCCGGTTCGCCTGCGCCGAGGGCGCAGGTCGAGTTCTCGCTGGGCGAGTCGGTGAAGGTGACGTCGGGCCCGCTGTCCGACTTCGACGGCGAGATCGTCGACGTCAACCCGGACGCGCAGAAGCTGAAGGTGCTCGTGGACATCTTCGAGCGGCAGGTGCCGGTCGAGCTCGCGTTCGACCAGGTGAAGAAGATCGACTAGCGCAAGGCCCGCCTTGCGCTTCAATGAGCATCTACAAGACGGGAGGAGGGGCTAGGCGCCCCGCATGGACTCACGCACATGGCCAAGAAAGTCCTCACACTCATCAAGCTGCAGATCCCCGGCGGGCAGGCGAACCCCGCGCCGCCGGTCGGCCCGGCGCTGGGCCAGCACGGCGTCAACATCGTCGAGTTCACGAAGGCGTTCAACGCGCAGACGGCGCACGAGAACGGCCGGATCATCCCCGTGGAGATCACCGTCTTCGAGGATCGGTCCTTCACGTTCATCACGAAGACGCCGCCCGCCGCCGTCCTCATCAAGGAGGCGCTCGGGCTCGAGTCCGGCTCCGCCGAGCCGAACCGCACCAAGGTCGGCAAGCTGACGCAGGCGCAGCTCCGCTCGATTGCCGAGACGAAGATGCCCGACCTGAACGCCAACGACGTCGAGGCCGCGATGCTCGTGATCGCCGGCACCGCCCGATCGATGGGCGTGGAGGTGGAGCAGTGAACTTCGAGCGCTGGTCGGGGCAGTGTGGTCGGCGGCCGGAGGCCGGCTTTGCCGGCCGGGAGGCCAAGCCCGGACGTGTGGCGTCGCTGCGCTGGAGGAGGGGGGCCGTGGGGGAACCAGGGGTTCCCCCACGTCTGGTGGAGGTGGAGTCGTGAGCTCGCACGGGAAGCGCTACCGCGAGTCGCGGGCGGCGATCGACCGCGAGAAGCTCTACGCCCCGGCCGAGGCCTTCTCGGTGCTCAAGGCGAGCCCCGATGCGAAGTTCGACGAGACCGTCGAGGTCCACTTCCGCCTCGGGCTCAACGTCCGCCACGCGGACGAGCAGCTCCGCGGCACGATCATGCTTCCGCACGGCACCGGGCGCTCGACGCGCGTCGCCGTCTTCGCCGAGGGCGACAAGGCGCGGGAGGCGCAGGAAGCGGGCGCCGACGTCGTCGGCTCCGCCGACCTGGCGGCGAGGATCGAGGGCGGGTTCCTCGACTTCGACGTCGCGATCGCGACGCCCGACCAGATGGGCAACGTGGGCAAGCTCGGTCGCGTGCTCGGCCCCCGCGGCCTGATGCCGAACCCCAAGACGGGCACCGTGACGTTCGATGTCGCGAAGGCGGTGTCCGACGCGAAGGCCGGCAAGCTCGAGTACCGCACCGACCGTGGGGCGAACGTCCACCTGCCGATCGGCAAGAAGAGCTTCGGCGAGAAGCAGCTGCTGGAGAACTACGCGGCCGTCATCGAGGAGATCGTCCGCGCGAAGCCCGCCGCCGCGAAGGGGCGCTACATCAAGGGCATCACGCTCACCACGACGATGGGGCCGGGGCTCCACCTCGACTCGACCCGGACCCGGGACCTCGTCGCGGAATCGCCCACGGAGGCTGCTACCGTCTAGCGTCACATCCGACTAGAGCCCACCGAAGACCACCGGCAGCCCTCCGGGGCGGAAGTCCGGTCGAGGTTGGTCAGGAAGCTTCGCGAGGCCCTCGTGGCCGCGCGCGCCCATGACCCGCCTCCGAGGCGGGTCTAGTCGTTTTCCGGAGGAAACGACATGCACAGAACGGACAAGGAGAGAGTTGTCGCGGAGCTCGTCGAGCAGCTTCGCTCGACGGAGTCGCTGATCGTCGCCGACTACCGCGGGCTCACGAACGCGGAGCTCGTCGAGCTTCGCTCGAAGCTCCGCTCGAGCGGTGCGCGGCTCCAGGTGGTGAAGAACACGCTGACGAGGCGTGCGGCCGAGGAGGCCGGCTCGGAGGCGCTGCTCGCCCTGCTCGAGGGCCCGACCGCGATCGCCTTCGTCGAGTCCGACGGGGATCCCGTCGCCGTGGCGAAGGCACTCTCCGACACGGCGAAGGAGACGAAGATCCTCGCCCTCCGCGGAGGGATCCTGTCGGGTCGCTCGATCACCGGCGCCGAGGTGGAGGAGCTCGCGAAGCTTCCCGCACCCGAGATCGTCAAGAGCCAGCTGGTCGGCGTGATCGTCGCGCCGCTGACGCAGCTCGCAGCGCTCCTGGCAGCCCCGCTCCGCGACCTCGTCGGGCTCATCGACGCGCGGATCGCGCAGCTCGAGGAGGGTGGCGACACATCCGCGGCTGCCGCGTCCGAGGCCTCCGCGACCACGGAGCCCGAGACGGCCGAGCCGGAAGCCGAAACCGAGGCGACGGCCGACCGCCGAGGCTGCTGCCGAGCCGGAGACGACCGACACCGCCGACGAGGTCGTCGCAGAGGCGACCGGCGACACGAACGAGGCAGCCGCGGCGGACGAGCCGACGAGCCAGGCCGAGAACCGACGACACTGGAACCGAGGAGGAGTAGAGATGGCAACGGAGACCGCGAAGGTGCTCGAGACGCTCGGCAAGATGACCGTGCTCGAGCTCGTCGAGCTCAAGAAGGCGATCGAGGAGGAGTGGGGCGTCACGGCCGCCGCTCCGGTCGCGGTCGCGGCCGCCCCGGCGGCCGGCGGTGACGGCGCCGCCGCGGCGGAGGAGAAGGACTCCTTCGACGTCGTGCTCACCGGCGCCGGCGACAAGAAGATCCAGGTGATCAAGGTCGTCCGCGCGCGACCGGGCTCGGCCTCAAGGAGGCGAAGGACCTCGTCGACGGTGCCCCCGGCGCCATCAAGGAGGGCCTCGCCAAGGAAGAGGCGGAGAAGCTGAAGGCGGAGCTGGAAGAGGCGGGCGCGGGCGTCGAGCTGAAGTAGCGCGGCCTGCACTCGCCTGCGAGCACGCTCGTGAGCCTGGGCCGGCGCCGCAGCCGGCCCGGGCCGTCGGCCTTGCACGGTCCGCTATAGTTCTTCGCGGACACTTCCGCCGCCCCGCAGGGGTTGCGGCGGAGCGTGCTTGTCCGCTATTCTTTGCTGTTCCGCCGAGCCTGGCTTCGACTCTGCCCGTCCTCATCACCGACCGCCGTACGTAAGGGAGGCTGTTCTTGAGCAGCACCGCTGTCGCGCCGCGCGCGCGCAAGACGTTTTCGCGCCTGAAGCACGTCCTCGACCTCCCCAACCTCATCGACATCCAGAAGGCCTCGTTCCAGTGGTTCCTGGACGAGGGCCTGCGCGAGACGATCGACGACATCTCGCCGATCTCCGACTACACGGGCACGCTCGCCGTCGAGTTCGGAGAGTACGAGTTCGGCCCGTCCCAGCACACGATCTCGGAGTGCCGCGAGAAGGACCTGACCTACCAGGCGCCGCTCTCGATGACCGTGCGCTTCGTCAACACCGAGACCGGCGAGATCCGCGAGCAGCGGGTCTTCATGGGCGACTTCCCGATGATGACCGAGCACGGGACGTTCATCATCAACGGCACCGAGCGCGTGATCGTCACGCAGCTCGTCCGCTCGCCCGGCGCCTACCTGATGGAGCCGAAGGACGCGACGAAGCAGGTCTTCACCGCGAACCTGATGCCGTCGCGCGGCTCGTGGCTCGAGCTCGAGATCGACAAGAAGGGGATCGTCTACGCGCGGATCGACCGCAAGCGCAAGCTCCCCATCACGACCCTGCTCCGCGCGCTGCCGGCGGAGGACCCGACGACGGGGTTCCAGCTCGACACGTCGACGAACGAGGCGATCCTCGGCCTGTTCGACGAGTCGACGCGGGTCTACATCCAGAACACGCTCGAGAAGGACCCCTCGACCCGCGAGGAAGAGGCGCTGATCGAGGTCTTCAAGAAGCAGCGGCCGGGTGAGCCGCCGACGCTCGACAACGCGCGGAACCTCCTCCGCTCGCTGTTCTTCGACCCCAAGCGCTACGACCTGACCAAGGTCGGCCGCTACAAGCTGAACCAGCGGCTCGGCGTCGGTGTTCCCGACGACGTCCGCGTCCTCACGACCGAGGACATCCTCGCGCTCGTGCGGAAGCTCGTCGACCTCCCGGCGCGCCTCGGCGTGCTCGAGGACTCGAAGGACTACGCGGCGGAGGCCGCCGTCATCTCGCGGGAGCCGATCCGCGGCGAGCTCGACGAGTACGAGCACTTCGGCAACCGGCGGCTCCGCACGACGGGCGAGCTGATCCAGGAGGCGTTCCGCGTCGGCCTGTACCGCATGGAGCGCGTCGTGCGCGAGCGGATGACGACGGAGGACGTCGACACGATCACGCCGCAGACGATCATCAACATCCGTCCGGTCGTGGCGGCGCTGAAGGAGTTCTTCGGCTCCTCGCAGCTCTCGCAGTTCATGGACCAGACGAACTCGCTCGCCGGGCTCACGCACCGGCGCCGCCTGTCCGCGCTCGGCGCCGGCGGCCTGACGCGCGAGCGTGCCCCGATCGAGGTGCGCGACGTCGCACCCGACCCACTACGGCCGGATGTGCCCGATCGAGACCCCGGAGGGGCCGAACATCGGCCTCATCGGCGCCCTCGCGTCGTACGCCACGGTGTCGGAGTTCGGCTTCATCCAGACGCCCTACCGCGTCGTCCAGAAGGGGAAGGTCTCCGACGAGATCGTCTACCTCGACGCCTCGCGGGAGGCGCTGTTCACGATCGCCCAGGCGTCGGAGCCTGTCGACCCGAAGACGGGCAAGTTCGTCAACGAGCAGGTTCTCTGCCGCTCCGCGGCAGGCGAGGCCGTGATCGCCCGGGCCGACGCCGTGGACTACATGGACGTCTCGCCCGCGCAGATCGTCTCGGTCGCGACCGCGCTGATCCCCTTCCTCGAGCACAACGACGCGAACCGCGCGCTGATGGGCGCGAACATGCAGAAGCAGGCCGTGCCGCTGATGATCCCGCAGGCGCCGCTCGTCGGCACCGGGCTCGAGTACCGCGCGGCGGTCGACACCGGTGACGTCGTCCTCGCCCGCAACGGCGGCACCGTGATCGACGTCGACGCCGAGCGGATCGTGGTCGAGGGCAAGGGCACGCGGGACGAGTACCCGCTCACGAAGTTCATGCGCTCGAACCAGGGCACGCTGATCCACCAGAAGCCGGTCGTCACGCTCGGCGACTCGATCGCGAAGGGCGAGGTGCTGGCCGACGGCGCCGCGACCGACCGGGGCGAGCTCGCGCTCGGCGCGAACCTGCTCGTCGCCTTCATGCCGTTCGAGGGCTACAACTTCGAGGACGCGATCGTGCTCTCCGAGCGCCTCGTCAAGGACGACGTGCTCAGCTCGATCCACATCCACGAGTACGAGATCGACGCGCGCTCGACCAAGCTCGGCGACGAGGAGATCACCCGCGACATCCCGAACCGCTCGGAGGAGTCGCTCGCGAACCTCGACGAGCGCGGGGTCGTCCGCATCGGGGCCGAGGTGGGCTCGGGCGACCTGCTCGTCGGCAAGGTGACGCCGAAGGGCGAGACCGAGCTGACGGCGGAGGAGAAGCTGATCCGCGCGATCTTCAAGGAGAAGGCGCGCGAGGTCCGCGACACCTCGCTGAAGGTGCCGCACGGCGAGGGCGGCAAGGTGATCGGCGTCAAGACCTTCTCGCGCGACGCCGGCGACGACCTGCCGCCTGGGGTCAACGAGCTCGTCCGCGTGTTCGTCGCGAAGAAGCGCAAGATCGCCGAGGGCGACAAGCTGGCCGGGCGCCACGGGAACAAGGGCGTGATCGCGAAGATCGTCCCCGAGGAGGACATGCCGTTCCTCGAGGACGGCCGCGCCGTGGACGTCGTCCTGAACCCGCTCGGCGTGCCGAGCCGGATGAACATCGGCCAGATCCTCGAGACGCACCTCGGGTGGGCGGCCGCGCACGGCGTCTTTGCCGACGGCGAGCCCGTCAACGAGCGGGCGCCGATCAACGCGCCCGACCCGCGGGCGGTCGCGACGCCCGTGTTCGACGGCGCCACCGAGGCGGACGTCGACGAGGCGCTGATCGAGTGGGCCAAGCAGAGCGACACGATCGCGATGAACGTGGACGAGAGCCGTGCCGAGGGTCGCCGGTGCTCGGGGAAGGTGCAGCTCTTCGACGGGAAGTCGGGTGCGCCCTTCGAGCAGAAGGTCACCGTCGGCTACATGTACATCCTCAAGCTCCTCCACCTCGTCGACGACAAGATCCATGCGCGCTCGACGGGCCCGTACTCGCTCGTCACCCAGCAGCCGCTGGGCGGCAAGGCGCAGTTCGGCGGACAGCGCTTCGGCGAGATGGAGGTGTGGGCGCTCGAGGCGTACGGCGCCGCGTACACCCTCCAGGAGATGCTGACGATCAAGTCCGACGACACGATCGGCCGGGTCAAGGCGTACGAGGCGATCGTCAAGGGCGAGAACATCGCCGAGCCGTCGATCCCCGAGTCGTTCAAGGTGCTGCTGAAGGAGATGCAGTCGCTCTCCCTCGACGTGCACGTGCTCTCGGACGAGGGCCGCGAGGTCGAGGTGCGGGAGGAGGACGACGAGCTGCTCCGCGCGGCGGAGGAGCTCGGGATCGACCTCTCGCCCGCGAGCGTCCGCAGCGACGCCGGCGCCCCCACCGTCCAGGAGGTCGAGGAGGGCGCGCCGGAGGAGGGCGCCGACCTCTCCCTGGCATCGGACGAGGACCTCGAGGAAGCGCCGGCGGAGGGCGAGGAGCTCGCCCTGCCCGCCGACCTCGAGGTCGAGGACTAGGCCGAGCTGCTCCGCATCTCGGCCAAGAACTCCAAGAACGAGAATTGGCTCTGTAAACAGATAGCGATAGGAGAAATCCTCTCAGGATTTCTCCGAAGGAGAAATCCCTTGGCGCAGATCGACATCAACGACTTCGACGCGATCCGGATCGGGCTTGCTTCCCCGAAGCAGATCCGTGACTGGTCGATGGGCGAGGTCACCAAGCCGGAGACCATCAACTACCGCACCCTGAAGCCCGAGCGCGACGGGCTGTTCTGCGAGCGCATCTTCGGTCCCACGAAGGACTGGGAGTGCTACTGCGGCAAGTACAAGCGGGTTCGCTACAAGGGGATCATCTGCGAGCGCTGCGGCGTCGAGGTGACGCGCCAGAAGGTGCGCCGCGAGCGGATGGGCCACATCGACCTCGCCGCGCCGGTCTCGCACATCTGGTTCTTCAAGGGCGTCCCGAGCCGGATCGGCTACCTGCTCGACATCGCGCCGCGCGAGCTCGAGAAGGTCCTCTATTTCGCCGCCTCGATCGTCACCGGCGTCGACCACGAGAAGCGTGCCGCCGACCTTGCCGACCTCGAGGACAAGGTCAAGGGCGAGTCGGAGCAGATCTACGTCGACCGCGACGAGCAGCTGGCGACGCTCGACGAGCGCCTCGCTCGCCGTCGCGCCTACCTGGCCGCCGGCAAGGACAAGGGCTTCGACGAGGACGACGAGTTCTGGGCCCGTGGGCTCGCGAACTGGGCCGAGGACCAGGTCATGCCGTCCCTCGAGGAGGCGCGGACGCTGGCAGGCGGGATCTTCCCGGCGCTCGCGAAGAGCGTCGCCGGTGAGGACCCCAAGCGGCTCCGCGAGCTCGTGCGGCAGACCGCGACCCGCGACGACCGCAGGCTCGCCCCGCGCGAGATCGAGTCGGTCGCGACCGCCGCCCAGGAGATCCGGGAGGCCCTCGAGCCGCTCCGGAGCGACCTCGAGAAGGCGTCGGGCGCGAAGAAGGGCGCGATCACGAAGCACCTGCACAAGCTGCTCGACCAGCTGCTCTCGGGCGAGGAGCTCTCGGGCGAGGACGCCGAGCTCGTCGCGTCCGTCGACGCCAAGAACCTCGAGCGCGCGCGGGAGACCGGCAACGGCCTCCTGCGGGACGTGCTCGAGCGGGCCGAGGCCGACGCAGGCCCGGAGCAGGTGCGCGAGCTGGCGTACGACCTCTGCCTCGTCGAGGGCGCCCGCAAGGAGGACCTCGAGGCCGTCCAGCAGTGGGCGACGAAGGTCAAGGAGATGGTCGCCGACATCGAGAGCCGCCGCGAGGACACGCGCGAGGCCGCGGTCGAGGGCGTGCGCAGGCTGGAGGACACCTGGAAGCTCTTCCGCGAGCTCGACGTCAAGCAGGTCGTCAACGACGAGCAGCTCTTCCGCGAGCTCAAGGACCGCTTCGGCTCCCCGTACGGCTTCGGCGTCTACTTCCGCGGCGGGATGGGCGCGGAGGCGATCCGCGAGCTGCTGCGGGACCTCGATCTCGAGCAGGAGTCGCTCACCCTCCGCGACACGATCAAGACGTCGAAGGGCCAGAAGCAGCAGCGCGCGATCAAGCGCCTCAAGGTCGTGCAGGCGTTCATCACCTCGGAGAACAAGCCCGAGTGGATGGTCCTCGAGGCCGTGCCCGTGATCCCGCCGGAGCTGCGCCCGATGGTGCAGCTGGACGGCGGCCGCTTCGCGACCAGCGACCTCAACGACCTCTACCGGCGCGTGATCAACCGGAACAACCGCCTGAAGCGGCTGCTCGACCTCGGCGCCCCCGAGATCATCGTCAACAACGAGAAGCGGATGCTGCAGGAGGCCGTGGACGCGCTGTTCGACAACGGCCGCCGCGGGCGCGCGGTGACCGGCCCGGGCAACCGGCCGCTCAAGTCGCTGTCCGACATGCTCAAGGGCAAGCAGGGCCGCTTCCGCCAGAACCTGCTCGGCAAGCGCGTCGACTACTCCGGCCGCTCGGTGATCGTCGCCGGGCCGAACCTGAAGCTGCACCAGTGCGGGCTGCCGAAGCTGATGGCGCTCGAGCTGTTCAAGCCGTTCATCATGAGCCGGCTCGTCGAGCGGAAGTCCGTCCAGAACATCAAGGCGGCCAAGAAGCACGTCGAGTCGATGGTCCCGGAGGTCTGGGACGTGCTGGAGGAGGTCATCGCCGAGCATCCGGTGCTCCTGAACCGCGCCCCGACGCTCCACCGCCTCGGCATCCAGGCGTTCGAGCCGGTGCTCGTCGAGGGCAAGGCGATCCAGGTGCACCCGCTCGTCTGCCACGCCTTCAACGCGGACTTCGACGGCGACCAGATGGCGGTCCACCTCCCGCTCAGCGCCGAGGCGCAGGCGGAGGCACGCATCCTCATGCTCTCGTCGAACAACATCCTCTCCCCGGCCCACGGCCGGCCGCTCGCGACGCCGACGCAGGACATGGTGCTCGGCGCCTACTTCCTCACCTACTGCGCGCACGACCTCTCGGCGACGACGTCGGAGGCGCTCGCGAAGGAGCTGAAGGTCAAGGGGCTCAAGCGCTTCGCGCTCGGAGGAGCAGGTCCAGTTCGCGCTCGAGGCGCGCCAGACGAGCGTCTCGCTCCAGGAGCCGATCGAGTTCCGGCGCGGCGACGAGGTCAGGCTCACGACGCCGGGCCGCGTGATCTTCGAGACGCGAGCTCGAGCGGTCGCTCGCCGACGCAGTCTCCGACGGGCTGCTCGAGCCGCTCGTGGTCGATCGCGCGCTCACGAAGCGCGAGCTCGACGCGCTCATCGACCGGCTCGTCGGCGAGTACGGCGCGTACGCCGTCGCGACCGTGCTCGACACCATCAAGTCCCTCGCGTTCCGCTACGCGACGCGGGCCGGCATCACCGTGTCGAAGAACGACATCGTGATCCCGCCCGAGAAGGAGGAGATCCTCGCGCAGTACGAGGATCAGGTCGGCAAGGTCGAGCGCGAGTACGAGCGCGGCCTGATGACCGAGGAGGAGCGCAAGGAGCGTGTCGTCGCGGTCTGGACGGAGGCCACGGACGAGGTCGCCGAGGCGATGAAGCGAGAACCTCCACCAGACGAACTCGATCTTCATGATGGCCAACTCCGGCGCCCGCGGGTCGTTCAACCAGATCCGGCAGCTCGCCGGGATGCGCGGCCTGATGGCCAACCCGAAGGGCGAGATCATCGAGCGTCCGATCAAGGCCAACTTCATGGAGGGCCTCTCGGTGCTCGAGTACTTCATCTCGACGCACGGCGCCCGCAAGGGCCTCGCCGACACCGCGCTCCGCACGGCCGACTCGGGCTACCTGACGCGGCGTCTCGTCGACGTCTCGCAGGACGTGATCATCCGCGAGGAGGACTGCGGCACCGACGACCACGTCGAGCTGCCCGCTGATCCTCGACGGCCAGGTCAACCTGAGCGCGGCCGGCCGCGTCGTCGCGATCGAGGTCCACAAGCCGCTCAAGGACGGCAAGCCGGGCAAGACGGTCCTCGCCGAGAAGGGCGAGCTCCTCACGAAGCCCCGCCTGCACGAGGTCATCGAGCAGCTCGAGGAGCACGCCGAGGAGGTCAGGCTGCCCCTGCGCACCGTGCTCAAGTGCCGGAGCGAGGTCGGCGTGTGCCGCGCCTGCTACGGCACGTTCCTCGCCACGGGTGACATGTGCGAGATCGGCGACGCCGTCGGCATCGTCGCGGCGCAGTCGATCGGCGAGCCGGGAACGCAGCTCACGATGCGCACGTTCCACACGGGCGGCGTGGCCGGCGCGGACATCACGCACGGCCTCCCGCGCGTCGTCGAGATCTTCGAGGCGCGCAACCCGAAGGGCGCGGCGACGCTCGCCGAGCTCGGCGGGAAGGTGTCGGTCGAGGAGCAGGAGCGCACGACGGTCGTCACCGTGACGCCGACGGCGCTCGACGAGAACGGCGAGCCGCTGCCGGTCAAGGAGTACTCGTTCCCGCGCCGGACACGGCTCCTCGTCCGCACGGGAGACACGGTCGACCAGGGCGAGCCGCTCAACGAGGGCTCACGCAACCCGGCCGACATGCTCGACCTGCAGACGCGGGCCGGGCACGGCTCGACGCCGACGGAGCTCTACCTCGTCGGCGAGGTGCAGAAGGTCTACAAGTCGCAGGGCGTCGACATCCACGACAAGCACATCGAGCTCATCGTCCGCCAGATGATGAAGAAGGTGCGCGTCGAGACCCCGGGTGACACCGAGCTCCTGCCGGGCCAGCTCGTCGACAAGGTCGTGCTCGAGCGGGCGAACGACGCGGCGAAGAAGGCCAAGAAGGAGCTGGCGACGTTCGAGCCGCTGATCCTCGGCATCACCAAGGCGTCCCTCGCGACCGAGTCGTTCCTCTCGGCCGCCTCCTTCCAGGAGACGACGAAGGTGCTCACCGACGCGTCGATCGAGGGCAAGGTCGACCGGCTGCTCGGGCTCAAGGAGAACGTGATCATCGGGAAGCTGATCCCGGCCGCAACGGGCCTCAAGAAGTACCGCGGCATCGACGATCGAGCCGTCCGAGCCGCTGCCGGCCGCGATGTTCGGCCCCGGGGCCGACGCCGAGCTGCTGGCCGCGCTCGAGGAGATCGGCGACGGCGACGGGCTCGACCTCGCCTCGCTCGGCCTCGGCTACGAGGACCAGCTCCCGGACCTGCCGGAGCTGCCCGAGACGCCGGACGCCGGCGCAGCCGACGACGAGGCGTCGTAGGCACCAGCTAGGGACTGCCGTGGACGGGCTCCTGCCGGGGCCCGTCCCGGCGCTCCCGATCGCGGCGCGGTCAGTCCCCGGCGGGGACGGAGCCCAGGAGCCGGCAGACGAGCTCGGCGGCATCCTCGCCCGGCTCGAGCTCCACTGCCAGGCCCGTCGACGGCGCACCGCGCCTCCACCCGCGCGAGCAGGCCGAGCGCGTCGGCGCGCCCGAGACCGGGGAGGACGAGCGCGACGGAGTGCGGCCCGATCGCGTACGCGGTCACGCCCGCGACCTCCCTGACGTCGCCGGCGAGCCTCTCCGCGTCCTCGGCGCCCGGCGCCCCGACCAGCGCCGCCGCGAGGCGTGCCCCGTCGGCACGTGCCACGGCGACCGCTGAAGCGACGGCCTCGACAAGCGCGGCCCGGCCCGGGAGGGCCGGGCCCACCATCGGCGCGGGGCCGGATGTCAGTGGCGAGAAGTGCTCGACAGGCTCTTTGGGGGGCCGAAGCGAAGCCACGGCGTCGTCGATCCGTTTCGCGACCGTCGTCAGCCCGATGTCCCTCCGGGCGGAAAGCCGTGCCTGACGGCGCAGTGCGAGCGCGACAACGGCGAGACCTGCGACGACGCAGCCGAGCAGGAGGAAGAGAATGCCGGCGGAGGTGCTCACGACCTCGAGTATCGGCCGAGCGGCCCCGTTCCGTCAGCCGTCGAGCACGATCCCCTCGGGTGCGCTCGCGATCTGAAGGGTGCCGTTCGGGCGAGAGGGACGGTCACCGCCGCCCGTGACGCCGACGCTACCCCGCCGGGCGGCCTTCGCCTCGGCCAGCGCCGCGTCCGCCCGGGAGGCGAACGACTCGACGTCGTCCTGGGGAAGCAGCTCCGTGATCCCGCCGGTCACGGAGACGATGCCCGGCGTCGCCGATCGGGTTCTCGGCGAGCTCGGCTTCGCAGCGCCTCGAACAGCTGCCGGGCGTCGCCGCCCTCCGAGCCGGGGCGCACGACGGCGAACTTCCCTCCGCCGAGCCGGAACGCGTAGTCCAGCCGGTGCACGACACCCCTGCAGCCGCTTGGCCAGCTCGAGGAGCACGCCGTCGGCGGCGAGGATCCCGATCCGCGCGTTCAGCCACGTGAGCCGGTCGACGTCGACGACCAGGAGCGAGAGCGGGTGATGGGCGAGCCGGGCGCGCAGGATCTCGCGCTCGAGGACCGCGGAGAACGACTGCCGGTCGAGGAGGTTCGTGAGCATGTCGAGCTCGGGCACGACGTCCGCCTCGCGGAGGTTCAGCGCGCGCGAGATCGGCGGCCGCGCCGCCTGCACGAGCCCGTGGAGCTCGTCCACGTCCTCCTCGCTGAAGCGCCGGCCGCGGTCCCTCGTGAGCACGCCGACGCAGGCTCTGCGGCTCGTCCTCGCCGAGCAGGGGCATGACGAGGCCGGCCCGCACCGGCTCCTCCCCCTCGGGCGCCACGAGGTCTCCGGCGAACGCGACCTCGATCGCGCGGGCCCCGCGGTAGTCGGGGAACCCCATGCGCGCGATGTGGTTCGTCTCCGACTCGGAGAGGCCGACGGTCGCGACGATCGGAGTCCCGTTGCCCGCCGTGACGAGCGCGATCGCGCCGTCCGCCGACGTCCTCTCCCTGGCCAGCTCGAGCGCCCGCACCATCGGCTCGGGATCGTCCTCGAGCTCGAGCGTTGCGACGGGGCGCGCGCTCTGGAACGACGTGAGCGCGTCGTTGAGCGTCTGCGCGAAGGAGGCGAGCCGGTCGTCGTAGCGGCGCAGCATCGTGGCCGTCACCTCGGCCTGGCGCGTGAGCAGCCGCCGAACCGCGAGCGTGAAGAGGACGACCGAGAGCGCCGCGAGCGCGATGGCGGCGACGGCGAGCCACGTCGTCATGTCGCGCCGTCCCGTCGCGAGGCGGAGCCGCATCCCTCCATCGAGCTAACCCTACAGAGGGGGGTGGCTGTCGCACGTCGGCGCGCCGAGAGCGCCGTCGGCAGCGAGGGTTATCCTCGCCCGTCGTGTCGCAAGTCGGCGCACGCACACCCCGTGCCCTGGGGGTCTCCGAGGAGGTCGTCGAGGCGTCGCTCGGCGTCCCCGTCCCGCTCCCCGCGCTCGAGCTCGCGCGCCCCGCGGCGACCGACATGGCCGACCCTCGCCGCCCTCGCGATCACCTGCGGCGTGCTCGCCGTGGCGCTGGGCGCGTTGGCGCTCGTCGCGGAGCTCCGCTCGGAGCCGGCGCCGCGCCACGACGCTCGCCGGCCGGGCCGGCGCTCGCGATCCTCGCCGACTCCGAGGCCGAGCGTTTCCCGCTGCGCGGATCGGTGGGCCGGATCGTGCTCGTGGTGCGGCGACGGGGATCGAGCCGTCCTCACGCTCGACGGTCTCGGCGCCGGCGGCCGAGGGCCGGACGTACGTGGCGTGGGTCGTCCCGCCCGGATCGGCCGTGCCCGTCGCGGCGGGAAGCTTCGACGGCACCGAGCAGGTGATCGCCCTCACGCGGCAGGTTCGCCCCGAGTGCCCGCGTCGCGGTGACGCTCGAGGCCTCGGGGCGGGCCGAGCCGCCCGTCGCGTCCGCTGCGCCTCGTCGCGGTCCGCGACTGACGGGACGCGCCTCGCGGAGCCCGTGGCTCAGTCGTTCGCGACGGTGGCGCGGTCCTTGCCGAGCTCCTTCGCGCGGTAGAGCGCCGAGTCCGCCCGCTCGAAGAGCCCCGCGGCCGTCTCGCCGTGGCGCAGCTCGGCGATCCCGGCGGAGACGCGGACGCGGCTCCCGCCCGGCACGGGCATCGACGCCACGGCGTCGTGCATCCGCTGGAAGAGCTGCGCGGCGTCCTCGGCGGTGGACTCCGGCATGATCACGCCGAACTCGTCGCCGCCGACCCTGCAGCCGAGGTCGACGGAGCGGATCTCGTTGCGCAGGCGCTCTGCGACCTGGGCGAGCACCGCGTCGCCTGCGAGGTGCCCGATGCGGTCGTTGACGGCCTTGAAGTCGTCGAGGTCGATGATCAGCAGCGCGAGGCGCCGGTCGTAGCGCTGGGCGCGAAGCGCCTCCCGGCGCAGCGTCTCGTGGAAGTAGCGCTGGTTGAAGAAGCCCGTGAGCGCGTCCGTCTCCGCCAGCTGCCGTGCCTCGCGGTAGCGCCGCGCGTTCTCGATCGCGGGGATGCAGGAGGCGGCGATCTGCTCGATCGCGGAGAGCCGCTGCGGGGACGGCTCGTAGCCGGGCGTGCGCCAGAACAACGCCAGGCTTCCGAGCGCGTTCCCGTCGCGGCTGACCAGCGGCATGAACAGGCCGCCGCGGATCAGCTGCGTGTCGGCGGCGTCTGCGGCGCCGTAGCGGTAGCTCACGGTGATCGGCCCGGCGGGCAGCGTCCCGGCGGTCCCGGAGGAAGGCGGGTGGGCAGCCTCCTCCTGCGTCATCCCGCGAGTCGCGACGGTCGTCGCGCCGCCTCCCTCGTCGAGCACGACCATCGCTGCGTCGAAGCCCGGAACCTCGAGCGCCGCGTCGAGCACGCGGTCGAGCAGCTCGTCGAACTCGATCGAGCTGCCGAGGTCGCTCAGGAACCGGTTTCGCTTGCTCTCGCGCTCCGCCCGCTCCAGGGCGTCGGAGAGGTCGCGGCCCAGGACGTCCATGCGGGTCCGCATCTCGTGGACCGCCTCGACGAGGCGGTCGTCACGCGTGGTCGCGGGCCGTCGCGCGAGAAGGTACGCGACAACGGCCGCGAGGCCCAGAAGAGCCGCCGCAGTGATGACCAAGCTGATCGTCGTTCCGCTCGAGATTCTCGGTCCCCCAACCTTCCCCGGTCGCAATGTAATCGGCGACGGCGCGTTCGGCCATCCCCGGCGTCACGGTCACGCTGGATGTGGACGGGCTTCGCGGCTTCGGCTACCATTGCCGCTCCCGGGCGGCGTGGACATCGTTCCCGCCGGCCCTTTCTGTGTGACAGAAGCTTCGACCGAGATCCGAGGAGCAGCGTGCCCACCGTCAATCAGCTCGTCCGCAAGGGTCGCAAGACCCCCAAGGCGAAAGTCAAGACTCCGGCGCTTCGCGGCGCCCCCCAGAAGCGCGGCGTCTGCACGCGCGTCTACACGACGACGCCGAAGAAGCCGAACTCCGCGCTGCGCAAGGTCGCGCGCGTGAAGCTGACGAACCAGATGGAGGTCGGCGCCTACATCCCGGGTGAGGGTCACAACCTCCAGGAGCACTCGGTCGTCCTGATCCGCGGCGGTCGCGTCAAGGACCTGCCGGGATTCCGCTACAAGGTGATCCGCGGCGGGCTCGACACCTCCGGTGTCTCCGAGCGCCGCCAGGGCCGCTCGAAGTACGGCGCGAAGAAGGGCGGGTCGTAGACCCGTGCCGCGCCGCGCAGAGATCCAGCCGCGCACCCCCGAGCCCGATCCCGTCCACGGCTCGGTGCTCGTGACGCAGCTCGTCAACCGGCTGATGGTCGACGGCAAGAAGTCGATCGCCGAGCGGGTCGTGTACGACGCGCTCGCGCAGGTCGCCGACAAGACCGGCAAGCCGGCGCTCGAGGCCCTCGAGTCCGCCGTCAAGTCCGTCACGCCCGTGCTCGAGGTCAAGTCGCGCCGCGTCGGCGGGGCGAACTACCAGGTGCCCGTCGAGGTGCCGCCGCGGCGCGGTCGCACGCTCGCGATCCGCTACCTCGTCACGTACGCGCGGGAGCGGCGCGAGAAGGGCATGCAGGCGAAGCTCGCCGGCGAGCTCCATGGACGCGATCGACCAGCAGGGCGGCGCGTTCAAGCGCAAGGACGACATGTACCGGATGGCGCAGGCCAACAAGGCCTTCGCGCACTACCGCTGGTGAGCACGATGAGCACGACGACTGCCACACAGGTCGCGCTCGACCGCGTCCGGAACATCGGGATCATGGCCCACATCGACGCGGGCAAGACCACGACGACCGAGCGGATCCTCTACTACACCGGGCGCACCCACAAGCTGGGCGAGGTCCACGAGGGCGCCGCCACGATGGACTGGATGGCGCAGGAGCAGGAGCGCGGCATCACCATCACGTCGGCGGCGACGACGGCGTCGTGGCGCGACCATCGCATCAACATCATCGATACTCCCGGGCACGTGGACTTCACCGTCGAGGTGGAGCGCTCGCTGCGCGTGCTCGACGGCGCGGTCGCGGTGTTCGACTCCGTCGCCGGCGTCCAGCCGCAGTCGGAGACGGTCTGGCGCCAGGCCGACCGCTACGGCGTGCCGCGCATCGCCTTCATCAACAAGATGGACCGCACCGGCGCCGACTTCGACGCCGCCGTGCAGTCGATGCGCGACCGCCTCGGCGCGAACCCCGTCCCGATCCAGCTCCCGATCGGCCAGGAGGACCAGCACCGCGGCGTGGTCGACCTCGTCGAGATGAAGTCGATCGTCTACGAGGACGACCTCGGCCAGACGTTCGTCGTCGGCGAGATCCCGGCCGAGCTCGCGGCCGCCGCCGAGGAGGCGCACCACGCGCTGATCGACGCCGTCGCCGAGCACGACGACGAGCTGATGGAGGCCTACCTCGAGGACGAGTCGTCGGTCACCCCCGAGATGATCAAGCGCGCGCTCCGCGCCGGCACGCTCGCCGACGCGCTCACGCCCGTGCTGCTCGGCTCCGCGTTCAAGAACAAGGGCGTGCAGCCCCTGCTCGACGCGGTCGTCGACTACCTCCCGAGCCCGCTCGACGTCCCGGCCGTGCAGGGCACCGACCCGAAGACCGACGACGAGATCACGCGGTCGGCCTCCGAGGACGCGCCGTTCTCCGCCCTCGTCTTCAAGGTCATGTCCGATCCGTACGTCGGCAAGCTGACGTACTTCCGGGTGTACTCCGGCCAGGTCAAGGCGGGCGACCGCGTCCTCAACACGACGAGCGGCAGGACCGAGCGGATCGGGCGCATCCTCCAGATGCACGCGAACCACCGCGAGGAGCGCGAGGAGATCGGCGCGGGCGAGATCGCCGCGGCCGTCGGGCTCAAGCAGTCGACGACCGGCGACACGCTCGCCGTCGAGAGCGCCCCGATCATCCTCGAGTCGATGACGTTCCCCGACCCGGTGATCTCGGTCGCGATCGAGCCGAAGACGAAGGGCGACCAGGACAAGCTCGGACAGGGCCTCCAGCGGCTCGCCGAGGAGGACCCGACCTTCCGCGTCTCGACCGACGAGGAGACGGGGCAGACGCTCATCGCAGGGATGGGCGAGCTGCACCTCGAGATCATCGTCGACCGCCTGATGCGCGAGTTCAAGGTCGACGCCAACGTCGGCCGCCCGCAGGTCGCCTACCGCGAGACGGCGTCGCAGGCCGTGGAGAAGGTCCAGGGCAGGTTCGTGCGCCAGACCGGCGGCTCGGGCCAGTACGGCGACGTCGTGATCAACCTCCTCCCGCAGGCGCCCGGCGAGGGCTACGAGTTCGAGGACAAGATCGTCGGCGGGAAGATCCCGAAGGAGTACATCAAGCCGGTCGACGAGGGCATCCAGGAGGCGCTCGGCGCGGGCGTCCTCGCGGGCTACCCGGTCGTCGACGTCAAGGTCGAGCTCGTCGAGGGCTCGTACCACGAGGTCGACTCGAGCGAGCGGGCCTTCAAGATCGCCGGCTCGATCGCCTTCAAGGAGGCGATGAAGCGCGCCAAGCCGAAGCTGCTCGAGCCGATGATGGCCGTCGAGGTCGTCACGCCCGAGGACTACCTCGGCGACGTGATGGGGAACCTCAACGCGCGGCGCGGCCGCGTCGAGCACCTCGAGCCGCTCGGCAACTCGCAGTCGATCAAGGCGAGCGTGCCGCTGTCCGAGATGTTCGGGTACGCCACCGACCTGCGGTCGATGACCCAGGGGCGGGCGACCTTCACCATGCAGTTCGACCGCTACGAGGACGTTCCCCAGTCCATCGCGGCGGAAATCGTCGACGCCCAGAGGGGCGCGTAGGCACCCAGGCCCGGAAGGAGATCCGAAGCGACAATGGCCAAGCAGAAGTTCGAGCGCACGAAGCCGCACGTCAACGTCGGCACGATCGGTCACATCGACCACGGGAAGACGACCCTGACCGCGGCGATCACGAAGGTGCTCGCAGAGACCGGCACCGGCACGGCGGTGCGCGACTTCGCCTCGATCGACGCCGCTCCCGAGGAGCGGCAGCGCGGCATCACGATCAACACCGCGCACGTCGAGTACGAGACCGCGAACCGCCACTACGCGCACGTCGACTGCCCGGGGCACGCCGACTACATCAAGAACATGATCACCGGCGCCGCCCAGATGGACGGCGCGATCCTGGTCGTCTCCGCCGCCGACGGCCCCATGCCGCAGACCCGCGAGCACATCCTGCTCGCGCGGCAGGTCGAGGTGCCGGCCATGGTGGTGGCCCTCAACAAGGCCGACATGGTCGACGACCCCGAGCTGCTCGAGCTCGTCGAGATGGAGGTGCGCGAGCTCCTCTCGAAGTACGAGTTCCCGGGCGACGACATCCCGATCGTCCAGGTCTCCGCGCTCAAGGCGCTCGAGGGCGATCCCGAGTGGACGGCCAAGATCGTCGAGCTGATGGAGGCGGTCGACTCGTACATCCCCGAGCCGACGCGCGACGTCGACAAGCCGTTCCTGATGCCGATCGAGGACGTGTTCACGATCACCGGCCGCGGCACGGTCGTCACCGGCCGCATCGAGCAGGGCAAGATCGAGGTCGGCAACGAGGTCGAGATCGTGGGCATCCACGAGAAGGTCGAGAAGACCACGGTCACGGGCCTCGAGATGTTCCAGAAGATCCTCGACTTCGCGCAGGCCGGCGACAACGCCGGCGCGCTCCTCCGCGGCATCAAGCGCGAGGAGGTCGAGCGCGGCCAGGTGCTGGCGAAGCCCGGCTCCATCACGCCGCACACGCACTACAAGGCCGAGGTGTACGTCCTCTCGAAGGACGAGGGCGGGCGCCACACGCCGTTCTTCAACGGCTACCGGCCGCAGTTCTACTTCCGCACGACGGACGTGACCGGCTCGATCAAGCTCCCGGAGGGCCAGGAGATGGTCATGCCGGGCGACAACACGAACATGGAGATCGAGCTGATCCAGCCGATCGCCATGGACCAGGGCCTCCGCTTCGCGATCCGCGAGGGCGGTCGCACGGTGGGTGCCGGAGTCGTCACGGAGATCGTCAAGTAAGGGAGGGCTCGCCCTCCCTTACTTCGACGGAATCGGCTCGAGCATGGCGCAGCAGAAGATCAGGATCCGGCTCAAGGGCTACGACCACCAGCAGGTGGACCGCTCCGCCTCCCAGATCGTGGAGACGGCGCAGCGCACCGGCGCGACCATCACCGGCCCCGTGCCCCTGCCCACGGAGAAGAACGTCTACTGCGTCATCCGCGGGCCGTTCATCGACAAGGACTCGCGGGAGCACTTCGAGGTCCGCACGCACAAGCGCCTGATCGACATCCACAGCCCCACGCCGAGGACGGTCGACTCGCTGATGCGGCTCGACCTGCCTGCCGGCGTCGACATCGAGATCAAGCTCTGACCGCGATGAAGGGCATCCTCGGCAGGAAGCTCGGCATGACCCAGGTCTTCGACGAGGAGACCGGGAACGTCGACGCCGTGACGGTGATCGAGGCGGGGCCCTGCCCCGTCGTCATGGTGCGCACCGAGGCGGCCGACGGCTACGAGGCCGTCCAGCTCGCCTTCGAGCCGGTCGCCGACCGCAAGCTGACGAAGGGCGAGCTCGGCCACCTGCGCAAGGCGGGCGCCGGCGGGTCACCGCCACCTCGTCGAGTTCCGCGGGTCGAGCGAGCTGCAGGTCGGCGAGAGCGTCACCGTGGAGTCGTTCGCGCCCGGCGACAGGATCAAGGTGTCGGGCACGTCGATCGGCAAGGGCTTCCAGGGAACGATCAAGCGCCACAACTTCGCGCGCGGCCCGATGAGCCACGGCTCGCACAACGTCCGCAAGCCGGGCTCCATCGGCGCGTCGGCGACGCCGTCGCGCGTGTTCAAGGGCAAGAAGATGGCCGGCCGCATGGGCGGGGGGCGCGTCACGCAGACGGGCCTCGTCGTCCACGAGGTCGACGCGGAGCGCAACCTCCTGCTCGTCCGCGGCGCCGTCCCGGGGCCGAAGAGCGGGCTCGTCGAGATCAGGGCGGTCGAGCGCTGATGGCGCGTCAAGGCAGCGGTGCTCGGCGGCAAGGCGAAGGACGTCGCGCTCGACGCGACGGTCTTCGAGGCCGAGGTCAAGCCGCATCTCCTCCACGAGACGGTCCGGGCCGAGCTGAACGCCGCCCGGCGGGGCACGCGCGGCGCGAAGAGCCGCGGGCTCGTCGCCGGCGGCCGCGCGAAGCCGTGGCGCCAGAAGGGCACCGGCCGCGCCCGCCAGGGCACGATCCGCGCGCCGCAGTTCACGGGCGGCGGCATGGCGTTCCCGCCCGGGATGCGCAGCTTCGAGGTGAAGGTGAACCGCAAGGCGCGCAAGGCCGCGCTGCGGGGCGCTCTCTCGCACCACGCCGGGAACGACACGCTCGCCGTGCTCGACGGGAGCTCGTTCGAGACCCCGTCGACGAAGGGCGCGAAGGAGGTCCTCGAGACGTGGGCCAAGGACACCCCGGTGCTCGTCGTCGCGCACGAGGACGAGGAGGCGGTCGTCAAGTCCTTCCGCAACCTCGAGCGCGTGCTCGTCACGGTCCCGGCCGAGCTCGAGGTCGCCGCAGTCGTCTGGGCGCGCGCGGTGGTCGTCACCGAGGCCGCGCTGCCGCTCGTGGAGCAGCGCGCGGGGAAGGAGGCGTCGGCGTGAGCAGCCTGACGAACGAGCAGGTCGTGCTGGCCCCCGTCGTCTCCGAGAAGAGCTACTCCGGGATCGCCGACCGGCGCTACACGTTCAAGGTCCATCCGGACGCGCACAAGACGCAGGTGCGCCAGGCGGTCGAGCAGCTGTTCGACGTGCACGTCGAGCGCGTGAACATCGTCAAGGTGCAGTCCGAAGCCGAAGCGCCGCGGCCTCTTCAAGGGCACGCGGCCGGGCTGGAAGAAGGCGATCGTGCAGGTCCGCGAGGGCGAGACGATCGAGATCTTCGAAGGGGCACAGGTCTGATGGCAGTCAAGAAGTACAAGCCCACGAGCGCCGGCCGTCGCCAGATGGCGACCTCCTCCTTCGAGGAGATCACCACCTCGACGCCGGAGAAGTCGCTGCTCGAGCCGCTCAAGAAGTCCGGCGGCCGGAACGTGCACGGGCGCATCACGAGCCGCCATCAGGGCGGCGGGCACAAGCGGCGCTACCGCCGCATCGACTTCAAGCGCGTCAAGGACGGCGTGCCGGCGAAGGTCGCCTCGATCGAGTACGACCCGAACCGCTCGGCGCGGATCGCCCTGCTCCACTACGCGGACGGCGCGAAGGCGTACATCCTCGCGCCCGTCGGGCTCCGGGTCGGCTCGACCGTCCAGGCGGGCGCGGGCGCCGACATCAAGGCCGGCAACGCGCTCCCGCTCGGGGAGATCCCGACCGGCACCGTCGTGCACGCGGTCGAGCTCAGGCCCGGCCAGGGAGCGAAGCTCGCCCGCTCGGCGGGATCCGGCATCCAGCTCGTCGCGAAGGACGCGCCCTACGCCGTCCTGCGCCTTCCCTCCGGCGAGATGCGCCGCGTGCTGCTCACGTGCCGCGCGACCGTCGGGCAGGTCGGCAACGCCGACCACGCCAACGAGTCGAGCGGGAAGGCGGGACGCAGCCGCTGGCTCGGCAAGCGCCCGTCCGTCCGCGGCACGGCGATGAACCCGGTCGACCACCCCCACGGCGGCGGCGAGGGCAAGTCGAAGGGCCATCACCCCGTCACACCCTGGGGCGTCCCGACGATCGGGAAGCGCACCCGCCCGAAGCACAAGGAATCCGACAAGCTGATCGTCCGCGGCCGTCGCCGCGGCAAGGAGCGTCGCTAAATGTCAAGGTCTTCCAAGAAGGGGCCTTTCGTCGAGGAGCGGCTCCTCGCCCGGGTCGAGGCGATGAACGCCGCCGGGGAGAAGCGGATGATCCGCACCTGGTCGCGCGCCTCGACGATCTTCCCCGAGATGGTCGGGCACACGATCGCCGTCCACGACGGACGGAAGCACGTGCCGGTCTTCGTCTCGGAGCAGATGGTCGGGCACAAGCTCGGCGAGTTCGCCCCCACGCGGACGTTCCGCAGCCATGCGGGCGACCGCCAGGCACAGGTGAAGAAGCGCTAGATGGCCACCGCTGCGAAGCACCCCGACGCACCGTCCGCGCCCAGGCGAAGTGGGTGCGCATGTCCGCGCGCAAGGCGCGGCTCGTGCTCGACAACGTCCGCGGCCGCACGGTGCCCGAGGCCCGCACGGTGCTCGCGTTCACGCCGCGCGCCGCCGCACGCGAGATCGACCGCGTGCTCGCGTCGGCCGTGGCGAACGCCGAGTCGGCGCACGGGCTCGACGGCGACGAGCTGGTCGTCCTCGAGGCGTACGCCGACGAGGGGCCGACCCTGAAGCGCTGGCGTGCCCGCGCCCGCGGCCGGGTCAACCGGATCCGCAAGCGCACGTGCCACATCACGATCGTCGTCGCTGCCAGCGGAGCAACGACGACCGAGGAGACCCCAGAAGCGCGAAGCCGACGCCGCCGAGGCGTCCGCCGGCGCCGCGAGGCGCCGGTGCAGCGCGGAGCCGAAGGCGCCGCGCAAGCGCGCCGGCGAAGAAGGAAGGAGCGGCCGTCTAATGGGCCAGAAGGTGCATCCCGGCGGCCTTCGCGTCGGCATCATCCACGACTGGAAGTCGAACTGGTGGACCGGCAAGAAGGAGATCGCCGACTACATCCTCGAGGACATCCGGATCCGTGACCACATCAACGGCAAGCTGGCGCACGCGGGCCTGTCGGACATCCTGATCCGGAAGGACAAGCAGCGGATCACGGTCGACATCTACACGGCGCGGCCCGGCATCGTGATCGGCAAGTCCGGGGTCGAGGTGGACGCGCTCCGCAAGGAGCTGCACTCGATCACCGGCAAGTCCGTCCACATCAACATCAACGAGATCAAGCGGCCCGAGCTCGACGCGCAGCTCGTCGCGCAGTCGATCGCGGAGCAGCTCCAGAACCGCGTGTCGTTCCGGCGGGCGATGAAGCGCTCGCTCGCCTCGGCGATGCGGTCCGGCGCCCAGGGGATCAAGATCCAGTGCGGCGGCCGGCTCGGCGGCGGCGAGATGAGCCGCAGCGAGCGCTACACGGAGGGCCGCGTGCCGCTGCACACGATCCGCGCGGACATCGACTACGGCTTCGCCGAGGCGAAGACGACCTACGGCCGGATCGGCGTCAAGGTCTGGGTCAACAAGGGCGAGATCATGCCCGAGGGCTACGAGGGGTCGCTCGGCCGCGAGCGCATCTCCGAGGCGGACGGCTCACGCCGCCGCCGCGGCTCGAACACGGAGGGCCTCGGGCGCGTCCCGCGAGAGCGGCCGCGGTCGCGGCCAGGACCGCGAGGGCCTCGGCCTCGTGCAGAAGCGCAGGCGCCCGGGCGGCCGCGGTCGCGGCGCCCAGGGTCGCGGCCCGGCGCAGGGACCGCGCCCAGGCGCCGGAGACGCAGGCGCCGCCCGCAGACCAGTCGGTCGAGACGCCGCCCGGTCGAGCGCGCCCTCGACCGGACGACCCCTGACACGACGTCCGAGGCGACCCCGCAGTCGCCGCCGGAGACCACGGGGAGTGACGCCTGATGCTGATGCCGCGCAAGACGAAGCACCGCAAGCAGTTCCGCGGTCGCCGCGCCGGCTACGCCAAGGGCCAGCTCGAGGTGCAGTACGGCGACTACGGGATCAAGTCGCTCGAGAACGGCTGGGTCACCAACCGCCAGATCGAGGCTGCCCGTATCGCGATGACGCGCAAGATCCGCCGCGGCGGGAAGGTCTGGATCAACCTGTTCCCGGACAAGCCGTTCACGAAGAAGCCGGCCGAGACGCGGATGGGCTCGGGAAAGGGCTCGCCCGAGGGCTGGGTCGCGGTCGTGAAGCCCGGGCGCGTGATGTTCGAGCTGTCCGGCGTCTCCGAGCCGCTCGCCCGCGAGGCGCTCCGGCTCGCCGCCCAGAAGCTGCCCGTGAAGACGAGGTTCGTGAAGCGGGAGGCCGATCTCTTTGAAAGTTGACAACCGTGGGGGAACCCATGGTTCCCCCACGAGCCCCCTCCTTCAGCGTCGTGCACGGTCGGCGATCGCCTGGCCTCTCGGCCGGCGAAGCCGGCCTCCGGCCGCGACGGTGACGTGCACGGGTCGAGGAGAAGGACATGAAGGCTGAAGACTTGAGGGCGTTGACCGACGAGGAGCTCGAGGAGAAGCTCGGCGAGAGCCGGCGCGAGCTCTTCAAGATCCGCTTCCAGGCCGCGACGGGCGCGCTCGACTCGAGCGCGCGGCTGCGCCACGCGAGGCGCGAGATCGCCCGCATCCTGACGATCAAGAACGAGCGCGCGGCCGAGAAGGTGTGAGGACACGATGGCTGACGAGAACGTGAACGAGAACGACGAGAACGAGACCCCGGCCGGCGAGGCCACGCCCGAGCCGGAGACCGAGGCCGCCGAGGAGGCGGTCGCGGAGGCCCCCGCCGCCGAGGAGGCCGCGACGGCCGAGGCCGAGACGCCGGCCGAGGAGGTTGCCGCCGAGGCCGCCGAGGAGGCGGTCGCGGAAGCGCCTGCGGAGGCCGAGGAGCCCGCGGAGGCAGGCGACGAGCCCGCCGCGACCGAGGCTCCCGCCGCGACCGAGACGTCCGGCCGCGCAGCAGTCCGGCCCCAAGCCGCAAGCGCAAGCGGCTGCCGCGCTCCGAGCGGAGGCAGCGGCCCAAGCCCAAGCGCGTCGCCCCGGCGGAGCGGCAAGCCGATCGTGCGACTCGAGAAGCCGGAGCAGGAGCGGGGCCGGCGCCAGGAGCGCCAGGGCACGGTCGTCTCCGACGCGATGGAGAAGACGATCGTCGTCCGCGTCGACGTCGTGAAGGCGCACCCGAGGTACAAGAAGGTCGTCCGGCGGAGCGTCAAGTTCCACGTGCACGACGAGACGAGCCAGGCGAAGGTGGGCGACGTCGTCCGCATCGTCGAGACGCGCCCTCTCTCGAAGACGAAGCGCTGGCGGCTCGCAGAGGTCGTCGAGGCTGCGAAGTAGCAGGGTCGGAGACGGATGATCCAGCAAGAATCACGCCTCAAGGTCGCCGACAACACGGGTGCCCGCGAGCTCCTCTGCATCCGCGTGGTCGGCGGCTCGCACCGGCGATACGCGCGTGTCGGCGACCAGATCGTCGCTACAGTGAAGACCGCAACGCCGCAGGGCACGGTCAAGAAGGGCGAGGTCGTGAGAGCGGTCGTCGTCCGGACGAAGAAGCCCTACGGCAGGAATGACGGGACGTTGATCGGCTTCGACGAGAACGCCGCCGTCATCATCGACAACCAGCTGAACCCGCGCGGAACGCGCATCTTCGGGCCGGTCGCCCGCGAGCTGCGCGAGAAGAACTTCATGAAGATCGTCAGCCTCGCCCCCGAGGTGCTCTAGAGATGGCCACCAGCATGCGAATCAAGAAGGGCGACCTCGTCCAGGTGCTCGCCGGCAAGGACCGCGGCAAGCAGGGACGGGTCCTCGAGGCGCGCCCGCGCGACCGACGCGTGATCCTCGAGAACCTCAACACCGCGAAGCGCCACACGAAGCCCCGCCCGATCCGCGACTCCACCCGCATGGGCGGCGCGAACATCATCCCGGGCGGGATCATCGACAAGCCGATGCCGCTCGACATCTCGAACGTGATGATCGTCTGCCCCACGTGCAGGCAGCCGACGCGCGTCGGGGTGAAGGTCAAGGAGCTCAAGGGCGAGACCGTCCGCGTGCGCGTGTGCAAGCGCGACGGCTGCCGGCAGGAGATCGACTGATGGCCACCGCGACGGAGACCGATCGTCACCGCGCCTCAAGCAGCGCTACGAGGAGGAGATCCGCAGCGCGCTCAAGGACGAGCTCGGGCTCGAGCTCGGTCATGCAGGTGCCCCGCATCTCGAAGATCACGCTCAACATGGGCGTCGGCGAGGCGAAGACCGACGCGAAGGCGCTCGACGCCGCGATCGAGGAGCTGACGACCATCGCGGGCCAGCGCGCGCAGGTGCGCCAGGCCCGGAAGTCGATCGCGAGCTTCAAGCTCCGCGAGGGCATGTCGGTCGGCGCGCGCGTGACGCTGCGCGGCGCCCGCATGTACGAGTTCCTCGACCGGCTCGTCTCGATCGCGCTGCCGCGGATCAGGGACTTCCGGGGCCTGAGCCCCGACTCCTTCGACGGGCGCGGCAACTACTCGCTCGGCATCAAGGAGCAGATCATCTTCCCCGAGATCGACTACGACTCCGTGCCGTCGATCCGGGGCCTCGACATCGCGATCACCACGACGGCGGAGACCGACGAGCACGGCAGCGCGCTCCTGCGCGCCCTCGGGCTGCCGTTCGCCGCCGAGAGAAGGGACACGTAGTGGCCAAGACCTCGCTCCGCGTGAAGCAGAAGCGCCAGCAGAAGCACGGCGTCCGTGCGTACACGCGCTGCAACCGCTGCGGCCGGTCTCGTGCCGTGTTCCGCAGATACAAGCTCTGCCGGATCTGCCTGCGCGAGCTCGCGCACGAGGGCGCGATCCCGGGCATGACCGAAGTCAGCAGCTGGTAGGGAGACGAGACGATGCTCACCGATCCGATCGCCGACATGCTGAGCCGCATCCGCAACGCGAACCGCGCGATGCACGACACCGTGTCGATGCCGACCTCCCGGATGAAGGAGGAGATCGCCCGCCTGCTCCACCAGGAGGGCTACATCAAGGACTTCTAGGTCGTCGAGGCGGCGCCGGTGATCGAACCTCGTGATCGAGCTGAAGTTCGGCAAGAACCGCGAGCGGGTGATCACCGACCTGAAGCGCGTCTCGAAGCCCGGCCGCCGCGTGTACGCCAAGAAGGACCGCCTCCCGCGCGTCCTCGGCGGCCTCGGCACCGCGATCCTGTCCACGTCGACCGGTGTGATCACCACCCGCCAGGCCGCCGAGCGCGGCGTCGGCGGCGAGGTGCTCGCCTTCGTCTGGTAGCGCCATGAGCCGTATCGGAAGAAGCCGATCGAGGTCCCGAGCGGCGTCACCGTCGAGGTGTCGCCGGGCGGGAACGTGAAGGTGACCGGGCCGCTCGGCACGCTCGAGCAGCGCGTGCCCGCAGCGCATGCAGCTCGCCCAGGAGGACGGCGTCGTCACGGTCACGCGCCCGACCGAGCGCGGGGAGGACCGCGCGCTCCACGGGCTCACGCGGACGCTCGTCGCGAACATGGTCGAGGGTGTCACGAAGGGATTCGAGAAGCACCTCGAGATCCAGGGCGTCGGGTACCGCGCCCAGCTCAAGGGCTCCGACCTCGAGCTCTCCGTCGGCTTCTCGCACCCGATCACGGTCACCCCGCGCGAGGGCATCTCGTTCGACGTGCCGCAGCCGACGCAGGTGATCGTGAAGGGGACGGACAAGCAGGTCGTCGGACAGACGGCCGCCGAGATCCGCAAGGTGCGCCCGCCCGAGCCGTACAAGGGCAAGGGGATCCGCTACCAGGGCGAGCACGTGCGGAGGAAGGTCGGGAAGCGAGCATGACGATCTCCGTCCGGGAAGCGCGACTGCGTCGCCATCGGCGGGTGCGCGGCAAGGTGTCGGGCACGGCCGAGCGGCCGCGGCTCGCGGTCTTCCGCTCGAACAAGGGAATCTTCGCCCAGCTCGTCGACGACGAGGCGGGGCGCACGCTCGCCTCGGCGAGCTGGCTCCAGCAGCGCTCGCTCGAGGGCACGAAGACCGAGCAGGCTGCCGCGGTCGGCAAGGCGCTCGCCCTCGAGGCCAAGAAGGCCGGCGTCGAGCGGCTGCGTCTTCGACCGGGGCGGATACCTCTACCACGGACGCGTGAAGGCGCTCGCCGAGGGCGCACGCGAGGGAGGGCTTCAGTTCTGATGGCCGCGAAGGGAGAGCATTGAGCGTTGTCGAGGTAGCCGAGTCGCGCGAGCTCAAGGAGCGCGTGATCGAGATCAACCGGGTCGCCAAGGTCGTCAAGGGCGGCCGGCGCTTCTCGTTCACCGCGCTCGTCGTGATCGGCGACGAGGTCGACCGCGTCGGCGTCGGCTACGGGAAGGCGCGGGAGGTCCCGCTCGCCATCTCGAAGGCCGTCGACGACGCGAAGAAGAACATCTTCACCGTCCCGAAGCACGGGGCGACGATCACGCACGAGATCACGGGCCGGTCCGACGCCGCACGCGTCGTCCTGCGCCCCGCGAGCGAGGGGACCGGCGTGATCGCCGGAGGCGGCGTCCGCGCCGTGCTCGAGCTCGCCGGGATCCGCGACGTGCTCGCGAAGAGCCTCGGCACGACGAACCCGATCAACATGGCGAAAGCCACGGTCGACGGCCTCAAGCGCCTGCGCCGGCCCGAGGACGTCGCGCGCTCGCGCGGCAAGTCCATCAAGGACGTCCTGCCCGTCCCACGCGCCCCGCGGGCCGCCGAGGCCGCCGCTGCGCAGGCGGCTGCCTCGGAGGAGCCGCCCGTGCCCAGCGTCGAGGCGCCCGCCCGAGGAGGGCGAGGCAGCGTGACGACCGTCAGGGTGACCCAGACGCGCAGCACCATCGGGCAGACGCGCGCCCACGAGGGCACGCTCCGCGCGCTCGGGCTGGGCCGGATCGGGAAGAGCGCCGAGCACGAGCAGCTCGCCCTCGCTCGAGGGCCAGCTCCGCCACGTCGCGCACCTCGTGACCGTGACGCCGCTCGACGGCGCGAAGGGGAAGGACGACTGACGATGGCCGACGAGCTGAACCTCCATTCGCTCAAGCCCGCCCAGCCGCGCAAGGACCGCAAGCGCATCGGTCGCGGGCTGGGCTCGGGCAAGGGCCGCTACAGCGGCCGCGGGATCAAGGGCCAGAAGGCCCGCTCGGGCTCGCACAAGATGGCACCCGGGTTCGAGGGCGGCCAGATGCCCATCGACATGCGGCTCCCCAAGCTCCGCGGCGCGACCTCCGCGGACGCGATGCCGATCGGGCCGTTCCGTACGTACAGCCAGCCGGTCAACCTCCGCGACCTCGAGGCGCGCTTCGAGGCAGGCGAGGAGGTCACCCCGGAGGCGCTGAAGGCGAAGCGCCTGATCCGCAAGGTGTCGGTCGACGTGAAGGTCCTCGGCATCGGGGAGCTCTCGAAGGCGCTCTCCGTCTCCGCGCACGGCTTCTCGAAGACCGCGCAGGAAGAAGATCGAGGCCGCCGGCGGCAGCGTCACCTGGCTGCGCGGCGAGCCCGTCGAGAAGAAGCCGAAGGTGCGGAAGGCCCGGCCTGCCGCGTCGGAGCCCGAAGAGGAGCCCGAGCCCGAGGAGGCGCCCGAGGCGTCGGTCGACGAGGCCGACGGAGAGGCCTAGGCCCCGCGCGGTCGGGGCAGCGCCATGTTCAGCTGGCTGGCGAACGCCTGGCGGGTGCCGGAGCTCCGCAAGCGGCTGCTCTTCACGGCGCTCGTGCTGGCGCTGTACCGGCTCGGCTCGTGGATCCCGGCGCCGGGGGTCGACGCGGAGGCGATCGACCAGTACCTCTCGCGCACCGGCGGGATCTTCGACCTGCTGAACCTGTTCTCGGGCGGCGCGCTGTCGCAGTTCTCGCTGTTCGCGCTCGGGATCATGCCGTACGTCACGGCCTCGATCATCGTGCAGCTGATGACGGTCGTCGTCCCGCGGCTGTCCGAGCTGCAGAAGGAGGGCGAGGCCGGCCACGCGAAGATCAACCAGTACACGCGGTACCTGACCGTCGTGCTGTCCGCGTCCCAGGCGCTCGGCTACGCCTTCCTGTTCCGGAGCCAGGACGTCCTGCAGACGAACGCGGGCCGGATGGTGCTGATCATCGTCACGCTCACCGTCGGCAGCGTCCTCCTGATGTGGATGGGCGAGCAGATCACGAAGCGCGGGATCGGCAACGGCATCTCGATCCTCATCTTCGCGTCGATCCTGACCGGCCTCCCGCTCGGCATCACCGCCTGGTGGAACGGCGGGCCGATGGAGCGCATCTTCTTCCCGCTGATCGCGCTGGCGATCGTCGCCGCGGTCGTCTTCGTCCAGGAGGGCCAGCGCCGGATCCCGATCCAGTACGCGAAGCGCATGGTGGGCCGCCGGATGACCTCCGGCGGGTCGACCTATCTGCCCCTGCGGGTCAACATGGCCGGCGTGATCCCCGTGATCTTCGCGGCGGCGGTGCTCGCCTTCCCGCCGACGATGGCGCAGTACTTCCCCGCGACCCAGGACTTCGTCAACACCTACTTCCAGCCCGGCGACTGGCTCTACCTGCTGATCGAGGGCGGGATGATCATCGTCTTCACGTTCTTCTACACGGCGGTCCAGTTCAACCCGGTCGACCAGGCCGACAACCTGCGCAAGCACGGCGGCTACATCCCCGGCATCCGGCCCGGGCCGCCGACCGCGCAGTACCTCGACCGCGTGCTCACGCGGCTCACGCTGCCCGGCTCGCTGTTCCTCGCGGTCGTCGCGATCGCGCCGAGCCTCTTCATCCGCTACGGCGGCTTCTCGCAGGCGTCCGCCGGCGCCCTCGGCGGCACGTCGGTGCTGATCGCCGTCGGCGTCGCGCTCGACACGATGCGCCAGATGGAGTCGCAGATGATGATGCGCAGCTACGAGGGCTTCCTCCGCTGATGCGGCAGTCCGCCTCAGCGTCGACCCGGGCGGAACCCATCCCGCCCCGGCGTCCGGGTAGGGGCGCGCGTGAACCTGCTGGTGCTGGGGCCGCAGGGCTCCGGCAAGGGCACGCAGGCGAAGCGAATCGCCGCCGACCACGGCATCCCGCACGTCGCGACCGGGACATGTTCCGCGCGGCGGTCGAGGAGGGGACCGAGCTCGGCAAGCGCGTCGAGCCGATTCTCGCGAGCGGCGAGCTCGTGCCCGACGATCTGACCATCGCGCTGATCCGCGAGCGCCTGTCCGCGCCCGACGCCGCGAACGGCTTCGTGCTCGACGGGTTCCCGAGGACGCTCGCCCAGGCGGAGGCGCTCGACGAGATGCTCGCGGAGATCGAGCGCGGCCTCGACGCAATCCTCTTCTTCGACCTCTCCGACGAGATCGCGACCGAGCGGATCCACCGGCGCGCCGTCGAGGAGGGCCGCGCGGACGACACGCCCGAGGCGATCGCGAGGCGCCTGGCGATCTACCACGAGCAGACCGAGCCGATCGTCGAGCGCTACCGGGCGACCGGCAAGCTCGTCCCGCTGCACGCCGACCGGTCGATCGGCGAGGTGGCCGCCGAGATCGGCGAGGCGCTCGAGCTGCTCGGCGAGGGAGCGGCGGCATGATCATCCGCAAGAGCGCCGCCGAGATCGACCGCATCGCCCGCGCCGGCACGCTCGTGGCCGAGACGATCTCCCATGTCGGCGAGCGGATCGTGCCAGGCATCACGACGCTCGAGCTCGACCGGATCGCCGACGAGTTCATCCGCGCGAACGGCGGTGTGCCCACCTCGCAGGGCTACAAGGGCTATCCGCGCGCGATCTGCATCTCGACCAACGACGTGGTCGTCCACGGCATCCCCGACGGGACGGTCGTCGAGGACGGCGACCTGGTGACGATCGACGTCGGCGTCACGCTCGGCACGGCGATCGCCGACAGCGCGTACACGTTCGGGGTGGGCTCGATCGACGCGGAGTCGCAGCGGCTGCTCGACGTCTGCCAGGACGCGCTCGCCGCAGGCATCGCGGAGGCGAGGCTCGGCAACCGGATCGGGGACGTCTCGCACGCGGTGCAGGCGGTCGTCGAGGGTGCAGGGTTCTCGGTGGTCAAGAGCCTCGTCGGGCACGGGGTCGGCCGGCACTACCACGAGGATCCCCACGTGCCGAACTTCGGCGACCCTGGCCGCGGCCCGCGCCTCTCGGAGGGGATGACGATCGCGATCGAGCCGATGATCACGATGGGCGGTCCCGAGGTCTGGCTCGCGGAGGACGGGTGGACGATCTCGACCACCGACGGGTCGCGCGCCGCCCATTTCGAGCACACCGTCGCGATCCTCCCCGACGGCCCGCGGATCCTCACGCCGAGGGTCGGCATCGCGACCGAACGGGCACGTTTGCTACAGTAAGCGGCCCGCACGGCGGCCGGTCGCTCCGTGCCGCGCTCGTGTGCGGGATCTCAATGAACATCACGACGGGCAGGGCGCGAACCCTGCGCGAGGAGTCGGTTGGCAGTCAAGGAAGAGAAGATCGAGGTCGAGGGCGAGGTGGTCGAGGCCCTGCCGAGCACGATGTTCCGCGTCGAGCTCGAGGGCGGCCAGTCCGTGCTCGCAAAGATCTCGGGGAAGATGCGCAAGCACTACATCCGGATCCTTCCGGGTGACCGGGTCAAGGTGGAGCTGTCCCCGTACGACCTCACGCGCGGCCGCATCACCTTCCGCCTCAAGTAGCCGACCACTCAGGAGCTCACGTTGAAAGTCCGTCCTTCCGTCAAGCGCATGTGCGAGCGGTGCCGCGTCATCAAGCGGCACGGGCGCACGATGGTGATCTGCACGAACCCCCGGCACAAGCAAAGGCAGGGCTAGAAGACACATGGCACGCATCGCCGGCGTCAACCTCCCCAACCAGAAGCGCCTCGAGATCGGGCTGACCTACATCTACGGGATCGGCCAGTCCAGCGCGCAGAAGGTCTGCAAGGAGCTCGGCCTCGACCCGGACCAGAAGGTCAAGGACCTGACGGACGACGAGGTCACGAAGCTCCGCGCCTACATCGACACGAACCTCGAGGTCGAGGGTGACCTGCGGCGGGAGCGGACCCAGGCGATCAAGCGTCTCACCGAGATCGGCTCCTACCGCGGCCTCCGGCACCGGCGCAACCTGCCCGTGCACGGCCAGCGCACGAAGACCAACGCGCGGACGCGCAAGGGCCCCAAGAAGACCGTCGGGCGCGGCAAGAAGGCGAAGTAATGGCGGTCGACTCACTCGCATCTCGCGTCCGCATGCGCGCTGCAACGCCGCGCACCGCGTCGTCCTCGGTCGCACCCGTAGCCTCCGGCTACGAGCGCTCCCTGCGTCCTAGCGGTGCTTGCGTTTCGCGGCCTGCGACCACGATCTGCTCGCGAGGCGACCGCTGATGGCACCTCCACGCAAGTCCGCCACCCGGGGCCGCACCCGCCGCCGGGTCAAGAAGAACGTCGCGATCGGCCAGGCGCACATCAAGACCTCGTTCAACAACACGATCGTCTCCTTGACCGACCAGGAGGGGAACGTGATCGCGTGGGAGTCGGCCGGCTCGGCCGGGTTCAAGGGCTCCCGCAAGTCGACGCCGTTCGCCGCCCAGGTGACGGCCGACAACGCCGCCCGCAAGGGCATGGAGCACGGCCTCCAGAAGGTCGAGGTGTTCGTCAAGGGCCCCGGCTCCGGGCGCGAGACGGCGATCCGCTCGCTCCAGGCCGCGGGCCTCGAGATCCTCGGCGTCAAGGACGTCTCCCCGCAGGCGCACAACGGCGTGCGCCCGAAGAAGCGGAGGAGGGGCTAGTGGCACGGGACACCGGAGCCAAGTGCCGTCAGTGCCGCCGCGAAGGGCTGAAGCTGTTCCTGAAGGGCGAGCGCTGCCTCACCGAGAAGTGCGCGATCGAGCGCCGCTCGTATCCGCCGGGCGAGCACGGGCGCGGCCGGATCAAGCAGAGCGAGTACCTGCTCCAGCTGCGCGAGAAGCAGAAGGCGCGGAGGTACTACGGCCTGCTCGAGAAGCAGTTCCGCAACACGTACGCGAAGGCGTCGCGCCGCACAGGCCCGACGGGCGAGAACCTCTTGCGGATGCTCGAGACGCGGCTCGACAACGTCGTCTACCGTCTCGGCTTTGCCGGCTCGCGCGCGCAGGCGCGGCAGCTCGTCCGCCACGGGCACTTCATGGTCAACGGGCGGCGGGTCAACATCCCGAGCTACGGAGTGCGGCCGGACGACATCGTCTCGCTCAGGCAGGGCAGCCCCGCAGAGCCCATCGTCCGCGACGCCACCGATCTCACCGCCGCCGTCACGCCCTGGCTCCAGGCCGACCACGACGGGCTGACCGGAAAGATGCTCAAGTGGCCCGAGCGTGCCGAGATCGACACGCCGGTGCAGGAATCCCTGATCGTCGAGCTCTACTCGAAGTAAGGGCGCGGCACGTCCCGCCCGTTCTTCGCCCCCCGAACCACCCCGATTCGAACCGCCGAAAGGATCACATGGCCACCCGCTCTTCCCTGATGGACTTCCAGACGCCCAAGATCGTCTCCGAGGACGCCGACGAGCGCTCGGGGCGGTTCACGATCGAGCCGCTCGACCGCGGCTTCGGCTACACGTTCGGCAACTCGCTCCGGCGCGTCCTGCTCTCCTCCCTCGAGGGGGCGGCAGTCACGGCCGTCAAGATCGAGGGCGTCGCGCACGAGTTCACGACCCTGCCGGGCGTTCGCGAGGACGTCACCGACATCATCCTGAACCTCAAGGAGCTCGTCTGCCGCCTGCACGGCGAGTCGCCCGAGATCGAGGTGCACCTCTCGAAGAAGGGCGCCGGCGCGGTCACGGCCGCCGACATCGAAGCGCCTGCCGACCTCGAGATCCTCAACCCCGACCTCGAGCTCGCGCACCTCGCCGACAAGGGCAAGCTCGAGATGACGCTCACGATCGGCCGCGGCCGCGGGTACGTCCCCGCCGACCAGAACCGCGGGCCCGAGACCACGATCGGCGTGATCCCGATCGACTCGATCTTCTCGCCGGTACGGCGTGTCTCCTACGAGGTCGACTCCGCCCGCGTCGGGCAGCGCACCGACTACGACAAGCTCGTCCTCGAGGTCACGACCGACGGCTCGATCGAGCCGAAGGAGGCGATTGCGCGGGCGGCCGAGCTGCTCATCGACCAGCTCCGGATCTTCGCGGACCCGGCGCGGATCGAGGGCTTCGGCGAGCTGGCCGCTGCCGCCGAGGCCGAGGTGGCGACGACCTCGCACGGCATGGAGAACTTCCCGATCGAGGAGCTCGAGCTCGGCGTTCGCTCGTACAACTGCCTCAAGCGGGTCGGGATCGAGACGATCGGCGACCTGACCTCCAAGTCCGAGAACGAGCTCGCGGCGATCCCGAACTTCGGCCGCAAGTCGATCGAGGAGGTTCGTGAGACCCTCGCCGCGCACGGCCTCACGCTGAAGGGCGAGGAGCTTCCGGCCTAGCCATGCGTCACGCACGCTCAGGCAAGAAGCTCGGACGCGACTCGGCGCACCGCAAGGCGCTGTACTCGAACCTCGCGGGCGCGCTGATCACCCACGGCCGGATCGAGACGACCGAGGCGAAGGCCAAGGCCGTCAAGCCGTTCGCGGAGAAGATGATCACGCTCGGCAAGCGGGGCGACCTGCACGCCCGGCGCCTCGCGATGGCCGAGCTTCGCTCGAACGACGTCGTGCACCGGCTGTTCTCGGACGTCGCGCCGCGCTTCGCCGAGCGGAACGGCGGCTACACGCGGGTCGTCAAGCTCGGCCCGCGCCAGGGGGACGCCGCCCACATGGCGCTGCTCGAGCTCGTCGACTACGAGGCCTAGCCAGCCCCGCGCTCGCCGACTTCGGGCGGTACCGTCAGCCGTCGGTGCCTGGCTCTCGAGCCGGACACCTTCGGGTCGCCTACGCTGCCCGCATGCTCACGATCGTCGCGGTCGTCCTCGCGCTCACCGTCCTCCCGCCCCCCTGGGGCTGGATCGCGGTGATCGCCGCCGCGCTCATCGACGTCGCGGAGACGGCGTTCTTCGTCCGCTGGTCGAAGCGGCGGCGGTCCGCCGTGGGCCGAGACGCTCGTCGGCCGCAGGGCGGTCGTGGTCCGCGCGCTCTCGCCCCGTGGCCAGGTGAAGCTCGACGGCGAGGTCTGGGAGGCGTCGTCGCCGAGTACGACCTCGCTCCCGGGCGAGGAGGTCGTCGTCCGGTCGTGACGGGCCTGACGGGCTCATGCTCGAGCCGACTGGAGCCACGTCACGCCGTGCACAGACGGTCTGGACGAGAGGTGCCTCTCCGAGCCGAGTGACACTGTGTTACAAGGCCCCCGTGTCGACCCTCCGGCTGACGCTCGAGTACGACGGCACCGGGTTCCGCGGCTGGGCGCGGCAGCCCGGGGAGCGGACGGTCGAGGGCGTCGCTGCGCGAGGCGCTCGACGCCGTGGTCCCCGGCTGGAGCGGCCTCGCGGTCGCCGGGCGCACCGACGCGGGCGTCCACGCGACGGGCCAGGTCGCAAGCCTCGTCGTGGACGGCGGCCCGCCGGTCGAGCGGCTGGCCGAGGCGCTCAACACCGTGCTGCCGGAGGACGTCGCCGTCGCTCGACGCCGAGCCGTCCCCGACGGTTTCCACGCCACGCTTCTCCGCCACCGGGCGCTCGTACCGCTACGTCGTCCTCGCCCGCCGCGGACGGGCGCCGCTGCGGGCCCGACGTGCGCCTCTGGTGGCCGCGGCCCCTCGACGAGCGCCGCGCTGCACGCGTGCGCCGCTGCCTCGTCGGCGAGCACGACTTCACCGCGTTCACGCCGACCGAGACCCAGCACGACGTGTTCCGGCGAGAGATCCGAGCCGCGAGCGTGGGAGCGGCGCGACGACGAGCTCCATTTCACGGTCACCGCCGACTCGTTCCTCCGGCACATGGTGCGGACGCTCGTCGGCACGATGCTCGAGACCCGCCCCAAAGCGTTCGAGAGGCTGCTCGCCGGTAGGCCCCGCGCCGAGGCGGGCACGACCGCGCCGCCCTGGGGGCTGTACCTGGAGCGCGTCGACTACCCCTGACGACCTGGAGCCGGAGCCTCGGCCGGCCGGGCTCCTGGTCGACCCGGCTACGATCGACCACGTGCGCCGCACTGTCGTCCTCTTCGACCTCGACGGCACGCTGATCGACTCCGGGCCGATCATCCTGGCCTCGATGAAGCACGCCTCGCTCACCGTCCTCGGGCGCGAGCCGGACGAGGAGCTGGTGCGCTCGGCGATCGGCGGGCCCGGGCCTGATCGCGCAGATGCGCGACCTCGACCCCGATCGCGTCGACGAGCTCGTGGACGCCTACCGCGCCCACAACGAGCCGTTGCATGCCGAGCTGGAGGCGTTCCCGGGTGTGCTCGACCTGCTCGACGTGCTCCGCGACGAGGGGCGCCGCCTCGGGATCGTGACCGCGAAGCGCCTGCGCACCGTGGGGCTGGCGATCGATCGCATCCCGGCGCTCGGGAAGGTGGACGTCGTGATCGGGGCGGAGGACACCGAGCGCCACAAGCCCGAGCCGGACCCGGTGCTCGAGGCCCTTCGGCGGCTTCGCGCCGAGCCCGCCGAGGCCGCCTACGTCGGCGACTCGCCGTTCGACATCCGCGCCGCGAAGGCCGCCGGGGTGCTCGCCGTGGCCGTCGGCTGGGGCGGCATCCACCCGGACGAGCGACTGCTCCGCGAGGAGCCCGACGCGCTCGTTCACACGACGGAGGAGCTCTACGGCGTCCTCGGGGAGCCCGGCCCGGAATGACGACGAAGCGTCGAACCGCGACGAGCTCCGACGCCGCGGAACGGGTCGCCGAGCTCCGGCGGCTCGTCGAGCACCACAACTACCGCTACCACGTCCTCGACGATCCCGAGGTGCCGGACAGCGCCTACGACGTGCTCTACGACGAGCTGAAGTGGCTCGAGGAGGAGCATCCCGACCTCGTCACGCCCGACTCGCCCACGCAGCGCGTCGGCGGCGCCCCCGCGGCGGGCTTCACGAAGGTCGAGCACCTGCAGCCGATGGGGTCGCTCGAGAAGGTGACGACGGGCGAGGCGCTCGAGAAATGGGCTGCCGACGTGCGCAAGCGTCTCGGGACGGACGAGCCCGTCGCCTACGTGATCGAGCCCAAGATCGACGGCTCGGCCGTCTCGCTCGTCTACGAGAACGGCGCCCTCGTCCGGGGAGCGACGCGCGGCGACGGCCACCGCGGCGAGGACGTGACCCAGAACCTCCGCACGGTCGACGCGGTCCCGCTCCGCGTCCGTGCGGACGGCGAGCCGCCGCGACTCCTCGAGGTGCGCGGCGAGATCTACTTCCCGCTCTCGGGGTTCGCGCGCTTCAACGAGGCGCAGGTCGAGGCGGGGAAGAAGCCGGCGCCGAATCCGCGCAACGCGGCCGCGGGCTCGCTGCGCCAGCTCGACTCGCGCATCACCGCCGCGCGGCCGCTCTCGCTGTGGGTCTACGGGGTGGGCGCCCATGACGGCGAGATCCCGCAGACGCAGTGGGAGCTGCTCGGCTGGCTCCGCGAGCACGGGTTCCGCACCAACCCGCACGCGCAGCGGCTCGAGACGATCGAGGAGGTCGCCGAGGCGTGCGGGGCGTGGGAGTCGCGCCGGGCAGATCTCGACTACGAGATCGACGGGATCGTGATCAAGGTCGACGACCTCGATCAGCAACGTCGGCTCGGCGCGCTGCACGAGCGGCCCCGCTGGGCACGCGCGTACAAGTGGGCACCCACCGCCGCCGTGACGACGCTGCGGAAGATCCACATCCGCGTGGGCAGGACGGGCGCGCTCAACCCGTGGGCCGAGCTCGAGCCCGTCCACGTCGGGGGCGTCACCGTCTCCAACGCCACGCTCCACAACGAGGAGGACATCAGCCGCAAGGACATCCGCGAGGGCGACCTCGTGATCGTCCAGCGCGCCGGGGACGTGATCCCCCAGGTCGTGGGACCCGCCGGCGACCACGCGAAGGGCACGAAGCCGTTCCGCATGCCGAAGCGGTGCCCGCTGTGCGGCGTCGACGTGGTCAAGCCCGCGGGGGAGGTCATGCACCGCTGCCCGAACCGCGCGTGCCCCTCTCGCGGCCTGGAGACGCTCATCCACTGGGTGAGCGCGGCCATGGACATCGAGGGCGTCGGCGAGCAGTTCGTGCGCCGGCTGTGGGACGAGGGCCTGCTGCGCTCGATGCCGGATCTCTATCGCCTCACCGCGGAGCAGCTCGCCGCGCTCGACGGCTACGGGAAGGTCTCCGCCGGGCGGGCGGTCGCGTCGATCGAGGCCTCCAAGGCGCAGCCCTTCTCGCGCGTGCTGTTCGGGCTCAACATCCCGAAGATCGGCTGGGTGCTGGCGCGCAACCTCGCCCGCCACTTCGCCAGCGTGGACGCGCTCATCGAGGCGAGCCAGGAGGAGCTCGAGCTCACCGAGGGGATCGGGCCCGACCGCGCGGAGCTGGTGGCCGAGTGGTTCGCGGAGGACGAGAACGTCGCGCTCGTGCGCGAGCTCGAGTCGCTCGGCCTGACGATGACCTCCGGGCGAGGCGGAGCGCCCGGTCGAGGGGCCGCTCAGCGGTCGTCAGTACGTGATCACCGGCACGCTCGAGGGCTTCACTCGCGAGGAGGCGAAGGAGGCGCTCGAGGCTCTCGGGGCGAAGGTCTCCGACTCCGTCTCGAAGAAGACCGCCGGCGTGGTCGTTGGCGAGAGCCCCGGCTCCAAGGTCGCCAAGGCACGCAAGGCCGGCGTCCCCATCCTGGAGGAGCGGGACCTCGTCGCCCTGCTCGACTCGCCGGTCTGAGCGCCGTCTCAGCCCGACGCGGTCGCCCGCCCGTACGCCGATCGCGCGAGCGCGGTGACGAACCGATCCTGCGCAGCCCGTGCGGGCCAGAAGGCGACCGGCGCGCCGTCCTGGAGCACGGCGAAGGCGACCGAGCCGTTCACGAGGCCGGAGAGCGAGCACGCACGGCTCGTCGTCCCCGTCTTGCCGCGGACGATCCCCGCGAGCGACGGCAGGCGCGACCTGAGCGTCCCGTTCTGCCCGGCGACGGCGAGCGAGCCGACGAATGCGTCCCTGATGCGCGGGTTCTCGAGCCCCGCGCGGATCACGCCGACGAGCGCCTCGGCGGTGATCCGATCGAGCGAGGAGAGCCCCGAGCCGTCGACCAGGCGAACGCCTGCGATCGGGATCCTGGCGGCTCTCAGCTCCGCGAGCACGACCTCGCCGCCGCGCGCGCTCGTCCCGAGCCGCCCGTCGACCGTTCCGAGGTGCTTGAGCAGCATCTCGGCGGTGAAGTTGTCGCTCTCCCGGTTCATGGCCCGCACGATCGTCGCGAGGCGGGCCGAGTGGTCGGAGGCGAGGAGCTCCGCACCCGCGGGAGCCTTCCCCAGCCCGGGCAGCCCCTCGACCGTGACGCCGCGCTCGACGAGCGCGGCGCGAAGCGTGCGCGCGGCGAGGAGAGGGGGCGAGAGCCCGGGCCAGCCGCGTGCCCGATCGACGACGAGCGCCGACAGCGGGGGCGTCTCGACGCCGACGAAGTAGGTCTTCCAGCCGGCGACGCCGCGGCTTGCGTCGAACAGCGACTCGTCTCCGCGGATGCGGCCGGTGACCCGCGTGATCCCGGACGCCCTGACCGACGCTGCGAGCCGCCGGATGTCCGCGAGCGTGAGGCTGGGGTCGCCCGACCCGCGCAGGAACAGGTCGCCGTCCCAGACCGCCCCGGCGCGCCCGCCCGTCCCGAGGAGCTCGGTCTTGAAGCGATACGCCGGCCCCAGGCGCGTGAGCGCGGCCCACGAGACGGGCAGCTTCTCGTTCGACGCCGGGATCACCGGGAGGCGCTCGTTGTGGGCGAACAGGACGGCTCCCGTGCGCACGTCGACGGCGATCGCCGACGTGCGGGCGAGCGAGACGTGTGGTGAGCGCAGCGTCTTCGACAGTCGCGTCGAGAGATCTCCCGGCGCCGCGGCCGGGGAGGAGACCGCCATCGCCGCGATTGCCACCGAGCAGAGCGCCAGCCGAAGTCGCACGACCCGTAACGGTAGACGGTCTTCGTGACGGCATGGCGTGACGAGGCGGGGCAGCGGAGGCCGGCTCCACGAAGGCCGTCCGGGCGAAGAGCTGCCTCGCCGCGCCCGCGCGGCTCCGATCGTCGCCGTGGGCAGGTGCCGGACCGCACAAATCCGGCTGTTTGCAGAGATTTTCGTTTCACATGTCCGTGCAGACGTCTTGCGACGCTGCTAGGCTCCCCGACTTGTGGCCGGTGACCCCACCATCGGCGAGCCCGTCGTTGGGCAACCGAGACGCGGCATGAGGCACTCGAGGACCCGACGGGCCCCCCTCCTCGTAGCTGCTCTCGCGTCCCTCGCCACCGTCCTCGTGGTCGGCACGGGAGCCGCCACGGCCGACCCGTCGATCAGCTCGAAGCGCGAGCAGGCGCAGGCGATCCTCGGGCAGATCCGGGAGATGGACTCGACGCTCTCGCACGCGATCGAGTCGTACAACCTCGCGAACGTCCAGCTCGACGAGATCGACGCCGACCTCGAGACCAACGGCCGCCACCTGACGATCGCGCAAGGCGAGCCTCGGAGTCGCGCAGCAGCACATCGCCAAGCGGCTGCGCGCGCTCTACATCAACGGGGACTCCGGCAGCGCGGTCGAGGTGATCCTCGGCGCCCGGAGCCTCGACGACCTGCTCGACCGCCTCGACATGGCCCAGCGCGTCGGCGGCCAGGACGCCGAGGTGCTGACCGACGTACGGCACTTCCGCAACGAGGTCAAGACCCGCCGCGCGAAGCTGAAGTCCGACCGCGCCCGGCAGGCGCAGATCGTTGCCGAGCGCGCGGCGCGCAAGCGCTCGATCGAGGGACAGCTCGCGGAGCGCCAGAGGCTGCTCGCCTCCGTGAAGGACGAGATCGCACGTATGGAGGAGGCCGAGCGACGCAGGCAGGCACAGCTCGAGGCACAGGCGCGCGCCAGGCTCGAAGCCGCGGCTGCGGCCCGCGCATCGGCACGCCAGCAGACGCTCGAGCTCTCCGGGACCGTCGTCCGACGACTCGGGGACAGGGGTGACGTACAGCTCCTCGCCCGCGCCTCCGGCGAAGTACGGCGGCGTCGTGGGAATCGCGATGCAGTACCTGGGCGTCCCCTACGTCTGGGGCGGCGCCAGCCCGTCCGGGTTCGACTGCTCGGGCCTCGTGACGTACGTCTACGCCCAGGTCGGCATCTCCCTGCCGCACAACGCGGCGATGCAGTACGGGAGCGTGGGCGTGTCCGTCTCCCGCAGCGAGCTCCAGCCGGGCGACCTCGTGTTCTTCGACGGGCTCGGGCACATGGGGATGTACATCGGCGGCGACCAGTTCATCCACGCGCCACACACCGGGGACGTCGTCAAGATCTCGAGCCTGAACGACTCCTGGTACGCCTCCACGTACGTCGGCGCGAAGCGCGTCACCTGATTCCTCTCCGCTAGCGCGATCCGCAAGAGCGGATCCCGCCCGCGGCACGCCTTCGGCGGGGCAACGTCCCTGAAGGCGCCCGCTGTCGCGGTCGCAACTGCCGCGTGGCGCACGGGCGAGGGAGTGCGAGCGGTAGGACTCGTCGTGCTGCTCGAGGCGGTCCCGCCTACGACCTTTCGGCCGGGGCGGCAGCCCCGTCGTACAGGGCCTCGACCTCGTCGGCGAAATGCTCCAGGACGACGCGGCGCTTGAGCTTGAGCGTCGGCGTCACCTCACCCTGCTCCATCTCGAAGTCCCGGGAGAGGATCGCGAACCGCTTGACCTGCTCGAAGCGGGAACGTTCGCGGTTGACCTCGTCGACGATCCCCGAGACGAGGTCGTGCACGCGCGGGTGGCGCGCCAGCGTCTCCGCGTCGCCTTCGATCCCGTGCTCGGCGGCCCACTTGCCGATCTCGACCGGGTCGAGCGTGATCAGCGCCGCGGGGAACGGGCGGCGATCGCCCACCACGAGCGCCTGGGAGACGAACCGCGACGTCTTGAGGTCGTTCTCCAGGTTCTGCGGCGCGATGTTCTTCCCGCCCGCGGTGACGAGGATGTCCTTCTTCCGGTCGGTGATCGTGACGAAGCCGTCCTCGTCGATCGTGGCGATGTCGCCGGTGCGCAGCCAGCCGTCCTCGTCGAGGACGGCGGCGGTCGCCTCGGGCTCCTTGAAGTAGCCCGCGAAGACCGTCTCGCTGCGGATCAGGAGCTCTCCGTCCTCGGCGAGCCGGAGCTCGAACCCCGGCAGCGCGGGCCCGACCGTGCCGAAGCGATACCGATTCGAGCGGTTCGTCGTGGCGGCGGTCGTGCACTCCGTCAGCCCGTACCCCTCGAGGATGCACAGGCCCAGCGCGTCGAACAGCTCCGCGACCTCCTTCGCGAGCGGCGCCCCGCCGGAGATCGGCCTCCGCAGGCGCCCGCCGAGGCGCTCCTTCACCTTGGAGAACACCAGGCGGTCCGCGATGCGGTGCTGGAGCGCGAGACCGCGCGGCAGCGGGCGACCCTGCTGTCGCAAGGCGCTCTCCCGTCGTCCGACCCGCAACGCCCAGTCGACGAGGCGTCGCTTCGCGCCCGTGGCCTCCGAGAACGTCGACATGACGGCCGTGTGGACCTTCTCGTAGACCCGCGGCACGCTCGGCAGGATGGTCGGCCGCACCTCCGGCAGCACGCGCGCGACGTCGAGCGGGTCGGGGACGAACGCGATCGTGTAGCCGACGTACGGGCCCGAGAGGTGCATCAGCCTCCCGAAGTTGTGCGCCAGCGGCAGGTAGAGGAGCATCACGTCGCCCGCGCGCGCTGTGGTCGGGCAGCTCGTCGACGACGGCGACCATCGCGTAGTAGTTCCGATGCCGGATCATGCAGCCCTTGGGCGGCCCGGTCGTCCCCGACGTGTAGATGAACGTGAAGAGGTCCTCCTCGTCGATCGCGGCCACCGCGTCGTCGAGGGCCGCGGGGTTGGCTTCCCGGTAGGCCCGCCCTTCCTCCTCGAGGGCGGGAAGGTCGGCGTAGGTGAGCACGTGGCGGAGCGCCGGGAGCGACGACCGTCCCTCCTCGACCTTCGCCCGCTGCTCGTCGTCCTCGCAGAGCACGCCGACCGCCTCGGAGTGCTCGAGGACGTAGTGCACGTCGTGGGGCGAGGAGTTCGCGTAGATCGCTGCTCCGATCGCTCCGACGTGGCCGAGGGCGAAGTCGAAGAGCGCCCATTCGAGCGTGTTCCGCGCGAGGATCCCGAACGCGTCGCCCTTCTGCACGCCTCGGGCGAGGAGGCCGTTCGCGAGCAGCTCGACCCGCTCGGCCGCCTCGGCCCACGGCACCTCCCGCCAGCCTTCGTCGGTCTCGACGAGGTACGCAGCCCCCGTGTTGCGGGCCACGGCGTCGCGCCAGAGGCGCGGAATCGTGCGGTTGCCGGCCATCCATACGGACTGTAGATGCCGAAGGGAACCGCTGTCAGGGGGCGAAACCCTTCGGTCCGCCCCTAGACTGGAGGGTCATGCGCACCACCTGGAACGGATCGCTGAGCTTCGGGCTCGTGAGCATCCCCGTCGGGCTCGCCCCCGCGACGAAGCCCGCGGCGCGGCAGTCGGACATCTCCTTCCGCCTGCTCCACAGGGAGTGCCTCACGCCGATCAAGCAGAAGCGCTGGTGTCCCGAAGCACGACCGCGAGGTGACCCCCGACGAGCTCGTCAAGGGCTGGGAGGTGGCCAAGGGGCAGTTCGTCGTCGTCGAGGAGGCCGAGCTGGAGGCGCTCGAGCGCCACGACGACTCGCGCACGATCGACATCGAGCGGTTCGTCCCGCTCGGAGACGTCGACCCCGTGTGGATGGACCGGACGTACTTCCTGGTGCCGGGCAACGCTCCGGCGCAGCGCCGGCCCTACAAGCTCCTGCTGGAGGCGATGGAGGAGGCAGGCGTCGGTGCGATCGGACGGTTCGTCCGCTCCGGCCGTGAATCGCTCTGCCTCGTCCGGACGCGGGGGCAAGGGCTGGTGCTCGAGACGATGTACCTCGTCGAGGACGTCTACTCCCAGGCCGAGATCGAGGAGGCGATGGCGGAGACCGACGTCAAGCCCGCCGAGCTCGAGCTCGCGCGGCAGATCGTCCAGGGCCTCGCCGCCGAGTTCGACCCCGCGGAGCTGACGAGCGCCTACCGCCGCGACCTCCGCACGCTGCTCGAGGCGAAGTTGCGCGGCGAGGAGATCGCCGCACCCGAGCCGGTTGCCGAGCCGGCGCCCGCGGTCGACCTCATCGAGGCGCTGAAGGCGAGCGTCGCGGCCGCGAAGGCCTCGTCGTCGCGCCCCAAGAAGGCGGCGGACAAGCCGAAGGCCGAGAAGCGCCCGGCGCGCAAGGCCGCCCGCAAGTAGCGCCGCCTGCGTGACGAGGGGCCCTGCCGGGCCCCTCGTGAGCGAGGTCGTGTGGCTCGCTGCTAGTGCGCGGACGCCTGGCCGGCGCCGACTGCCTGCAGCTGCGCCTGGAAGAGGTGCTTGTCGATCTTCCCCTGGTAGATCGGGACGCCTTCCGCGATACAGAGCTTGATGACCGCCTCGCGGTCCATGTTGAGCTCCTTCGCGAGCTCCTCGGGCGTCAGGTGATTCGCCATCGACCGTTTCCTCTCTCGAGCACGAAAAAAGCCCTCCGACGCGGCTGCGTGCGGGCGGGCTCGATCGACGCTCGTTCGTTGGCGACGGGGATCAACGGGCCCGCCTCCCGAAAACGTCCATGTGCTTCGAGGATACTCCGGACCGCGGCCGGTGCGCAATCGCCTTCGTACTCGCCCTGACGAGCCTAGACGGGGTTCTCGACCTCGAGGTAGCGCCAGTCGAGACCGAACCGCTCGGAGAGGTGCGCGGCGAGCGCCTGCACGCCGAAGCGCTCCGTCGCATGGTGGCCGGCGGCGATCAGGTGGATCCCGAGCTCGCGTGCCGTGACGGCGCTCGGCTCCTCCGGCTCCCCGGTGAGCAGCGCGTCGTACCCCTCGTGGGACGCCTGGACGAGGTCGTGGCCGGCTGCGCCCGTCGCCACCGCGAGGCGGCGGATCTCGCCGGTCGCCGCCGCGCAGGACGAGCGGCGGCCGCTCGACGACCTCGGCGACGCGCGCCGCCAGCTCGTCGAGGCCGACGGCGTCCATCGTGCAGCCGAGGCCCACCGCTGCCGAACTGCTCGACGGGCATCGGCTCCGACCCGCGCCGCGAGCTGCGCGTTGTTGCCGAGCGTCCGATGGGCGTCGAGCGCGAGGTGGTAGGCGACGAGCGAGGCGTTCCCGCGGAAGAGCGCCTCGAGACGTCCTCGCAGCCGCGCGTCGACGACGAGCGGCTCGTTCCGCCAGAACAGGCCGTGGTGGACGAGCACCAGGTCTGCGCCGCAGTCGACGGCGCGCTCGAACAGCTCCTTCGAGCACGAGACCCCGCAGGCGATGGTCGTCACCTCCTCGGAGCCGACGACCTGGAGCCCCTGCGCTGCGAACTCCGGATAGCGATCGACCTCGAGGAGCGCGTTCGCGTACTCGACGACCTCGTCCCTGGCGGCGGCCACGGGGCGAGTCTACGAAGTCGTCGAGCCGTGCTCGCGTGTCGCGTCCTCGAACCCGGAACCGCTACCCTTCTCCCGCTCGGGGTGTGGCGCAGCCTGGTAGCGCGCTCCGTTCGGGTCGGAGAGGTCCCCAGTTCAAATCTGGGCACCCCGATTTCACGTGGGGGAACCCATGGTTCCCCCACGGGCCCCCTCCTTTCAGCGCTGTGCACCGGCTTGCCGTTCCTGGCCTCCCGGCCGCGAAGCCGGCTCTCCGCGACGGCGTCACTCGACGTCTGGGTGGAGCCCCGTCGTTCCCCCGGCCCACCTTCAGGAACGCACGACAAGGGCATCGAGGGCCGAAGACGGATCTTCGCGGCGCGCTGACCGCGATCGGAGGCGCCCGAACCGCACGTATCCTCGTGCGCGTGCTCGAAGCGGTTCTCCTCGACGTCGACTTCACGCTCTTCCGGCCCGGGCCCGAGCTCGGGCCCGAGGGCTACGAGCGGATCGGCGCGCGGCACGGGCTCACGCTCGACGGCGCTCGCTACGAGGAGGCGCGGCTGGCTGCGCTGCGCGGACCTCCAGCGCCACCCGGAGCTGGTGCACGACGAGGAGCTCTGGGTGCGCTTCACGGAGGACATCGTGATCGGGATGGGCGGCGACCCGGTCCTCTCGCGCTCGTGTGCGGTCGACCTCGTCCGGGCGTGGGAGCGGCACGAGAACTTCTCCCTCTACGAGGACGCGCTCCCGGCGCTCGAGGCGCTTCGCGCGCACGGCCTGCGGATCGGGCTCGTGTCGAACGGCCAGCGCGACCTCGAGGAGTTCGCGCGCCATCACGCGCTCGACGTCGACGTCTGCGTGGGCTCGATGAGCCACGGCCACGTGAAGCCGCACCGGTCGATCTTCGAGGCGGCGCTCGCGGCGCTCGACGCAGCTCCGGCCGGGGCGGCGATGGTCGGCGACAGCTACGCCGACGACATCGAGGGCGCACGGGCCCTCGGGATGCGCGCGATCCTGCTCGACCGCGACGGCCTGCATCCGGAGGAGCCGGACCGGATCGACACTCTGCTGGCGCTCCCGGCCGCCCTCGGCCTGACCGGCGGCCGCCGGCCCGGCCCCGGGTCAGCGGGCGGCGAAGCCTCCGTCGATGTAGAGCTCGAGGCCGGTGACGAACGAGGCGTCGTCGCTCGCGAGGTAGGCGACCCCGGCGGCTATCTCCTCCGGGCGCCCGAGACGTCCCATCGGAGTGAGGTCGAGCATGGCCTGCTCGTAGGGCGTCCCCTTGGTCTCGTCCAGGATCGGCGTGGCGATGAACCCGGGGTGGACGGAGTTGACCCGGACGCCCTTCTCGACCCAGTGCAGCGCCGTGTTCTTCGTCAGCGTGCGGACGGCGCCCTTCGCAGCGTGGTAGGCGGGCGACGTCCCGAAGCCGCCGCTCGTGCCGAAGATCGAGCTGATGTTGATCACCGAGCCGTGCGCGGACGCGGCGAGCGCGGAGGCGGCGGTCTTCATCCCGAGGAACACGCCCGTCTGGTCGATCGCGATCGTCCGGTGCCATTCCTCCAGGGACGTCTCCTCGATCGTGTGGAGGTCGCCCATGCCGGCGTTGTTGACGAGGATGTCGAGCCCGCCGAGCTCCTCGACCGCGGTGGCGACGGCCGCGTCCCATTCCTGCTCCGACGTGACGTCGAGGTGCGCGAAGAGGGCCCGCGCTCCTCCGGCGGAGAGGCTCTCCGCCAGGCTGCGGCCGCCCTCGTCGTCGATGTCCGTGACGAGCACCGCGGCGCCTTCGCTCGACAGCCGCTCCACGATCGCCTTGCCGATCCCGCTCGCGCCGCCGGTCACGAGCGCCACACGTCCCTCGAGCCGCTTCATCGCTCCACCTCTCTCGTGCGTCGACTGCCTGCGGACATGATGCCGAGCGCGCGGCGCGCCGGCGGTCGGCCGCTCAGGGCCCGGCGGCGAGCTCGGCCCGCCAGCGCTCCGTGTCGGCGCCGAGCTCGACGTCCGGCGGCGGCTCGTCCCACGGGCCGAGGTCGGCCCGGGCCTCGTCGAGCGTGGCGACCGGGCCGACGCAGACCTCCTCCGCGTCGAACAGCGCGAGCCACTCGGCGAGAGGTCGCCCCGCGAACAGCTCCGCGAGCTCGGCGCGGAGCAGCTCCTGCCCTCCCTCGTACTGGCGGGCGGCGAGCTCCGGCCGTCCCAGCAGCTCGCACAGTCGCGAGAAGAACGCGGGCTCGAGCGCGGCGACGGTCAGGAGGCGCCCGTCGGCGGTCTCGTAGACGGCGTAGCTGGCGAGCCCGCCGGTCAGCAGCCTCGGCACGGGGTCGCCGCCGGCCCGGTGGGCGACCAGGTCGTGGGAGCCGTGGGTCATCGACACGACGAGGCGCGCTCCTTCCCCGGTCCGCTCGCGCCGGACGAGCGCCGCGAGGATCTCCGTCACCGCCCGGAGCGCGCCCGCGGCGAGGTCGGCCACCTGGACGGGCGGCAGCGCCGGTCCCGTGTCGGCGAGAGCGCCCGCCCAGCCGAGGTAGTTGAGGTCGTGGCCGACCCGTGCCGCGTGCCGCCCCTCGCGCCGAAGCCGGTGATCGAGCAGTAGACGAGCGTGGACGGCAGGTCGCTCGGGGCCGATGCCGAGCCGGGCGGCGACCCCGGGCCGGAACCCCTCCACCACGACGTCGGCCCGGGCGCAGAGCGCCCGCGCGAAGTCCCTGTCGCGCTTGAGGTCGCAGACGACCGACTCCTTGCCGCGCCGCAGGGCGTCGTCCCATGCGGGTGCCGCGCTGCGCATCGGATCGCCGCCGGGAGCCTCGACGCGCACGACCCTCGCCCCGAGCCGCAGGAGCTCGCGGCTCGCGTAGGCCCCCGGCAGGTAGCGCGCGAGATCGACGACGAGGGTGCCGTCGAGCGGCCGTTGCGCTGCGTCTGGCATGCCGCCTATTCTGATCATGCGTTGACTGACCGTTCAATCGCACGCGTCGACCGGCACGCGGGCGCCGAGGAGAAGCGCCGCCTGATCCTCGACGCCGCCGTGCGCGTGTTCGCGCGCAACGGCTTCCACGGCTCCCGTGTCGGGCGACATCGCCGAGGAGGCAGGCGTCGCGCACGGCCTCCTCTACCACTACTTCTCCTCCAAGGACGAGGTGCTGCAGACCGTCTTCCGCGAGAACTGGAGCGAGCTGCTCCAGCGGTTCGAGCAGGTCGCGGCGTCCGACGAGCCCGCGGACGAGAAGCTCCTCGGGATCGTGAAGATCCTCCTGCGCACGTGGCGCAACGACCCCGACCTCGTGACCGTGATGGTGCGGGAGGTCGGCAGGAGCGCCCACCTCGCGAGCCAGGTCGACGACATCGGCAAGGGCTTCGCGGTCATCCAGCAGGTGATCGAGCAGGGGCAGGCCGAGGGCGTGTTCCGCGAGGACCTCGACGCCCGTCTCGCGAGCTGGGTGGTGTACGGGGGCCTCGAGGAGATCCTCACCGGCTGGGTGATGGGCCGGCTTCCCGACGGCGACGAGGAGGTCGCCCGTGCCGAGCGGACGCTCGTCGACGTCGTCCACGGCGGCCTCGCCAGGACGCCGGTCGTCTCCTGAGGCGGCCGCCAGGCGCGACACGCTCGTCCTCGGGGCGGGCGCGCTCGGCCTGGCCTGGGCGCTGACGACGACCGCGGCGTACCTGCCCCCGATCCTGGGCCGGTACACCGACTCGACGACCCTCGTCGGCCTCGTGCTCGCCGCGGAGGGGTTCTTCGCGCTGACGCTGCCCCTCGTGATCGGCCCGTGGAGCGACACCTTCCACACGCCGCTCGGCCGCAGGCGGCCGTTCATGCTCGCGGCGCTCGGCCCGATGGCGTTCGCGCTCGCGCTGCTGGCGTTCATGCCGAACCTGTGGACGACGGCGCTGATGCTGTTCGCGCTCTTCTTCGCGTACTACGTCTACGAGCCGCCCTACCGTGGCCTGTACCCGGACGTGCTCCCCGACCGGGTGTTCGGACGCGCGCAAGGCGTCCAGCACGTCTTCCGCGGGATCGCGATCGCCGGCGGGCTGATCGGAGGAGGGTTCCTCTTCCACCTCTGGCGCCCTGCGCCGTTCCTCGTGGCCGCGGCGGTCGTCTCGGTCGCGTGCCTCGTCCCGATCGTGCTCGTGACGGAGGACGGCGGTCACGGGCGGGTGTTCGAAGGCGTGCGCACGTACGTGGCGCACTCGTGGCAGGTGCTCCGGTCGAACCGCGACGTCGCGACGTTCCTCGTCGCGAACACGGCCTGGGAGGGCACGTTCGCCGGCGCGCGGACCTTCGTCGTGCTCTACGTCACCGTCGGGCTCGACGAGCCCCTCGTCACCTCCACGTACATCCTCGGCGCCGTCGCGGCCGGATACATCGTCGCGGCGCTCTTCGCGGGCCGGATAGGCGATCGCGTCGGGCTCGCGCGAGTGATCACCGTCGCCTCGGCGATCTACGGCGTCGGGCTCCTCGCCGGCGGACTGGGGCGGGAGTGGCACGGCTGGTACCTGGTGGTGATCTTCCTCGTGGCGATCGCGGGCGGCACGGTGATGACGCTCGCCTGGGGCCTCCTCTTCAAGCTGATGCCTCCCGGCGAGCGCGGCGCGATCTCCGGGCTGGCGACGACGACGAAGGGGATCGGCCTCGTGATCGGACCGCTCGCGGCGGGTGCGGTGATCGACATCCTCGGCCCCTACCTGGAGAGCACCGACGGCTATCAGGCGCTCTGGCCCGTGCTCGGCGTGCCGATCATCCTCGCGATCCCGTTGGTGGCGCGGCTCTCCCGGGCCGAGGCCGCGGCGAACCGAGGGCTCGGCGACGAGACCTAGCTTCAGTCGCGGCCGAAGGCGTTGTCGCCCGTCAGCGCCTGTCCGACGACGAGCGTGTGCACCTCGTGCGTCCCCTCGTAGGTGAGCACCGACTCGAGGTTGTTCATGTGTCGGATGACCGGGTACTCGAGCGTGATCCCGTTGCCGCCCAGGATCGTCCGCGCCGTGCGGCAGACCTCGAGCGCGCCGCGCACGTTGCCCATCTTCCCGAGGCTGACGTGCTCGGGGCGCAGGGTGCCCTGGTCCTTCATGCGCCCGATGTGAAGCGCCACGAGCGACCCTCGGTTGACCTCCAGCGCCATCTCGGCGAGCTTCTGCTGCGTCAGCTGGTAGGCGGAGATCGGCTTGCCGAAGACGATCCGCTCCTTGGCGTACGAGAGCGCCTCCTCGAAGCACGCGCGCGCGGCCCCGACCGCGCCGAAGACGATCCCGAAGCGGGCCTCGTCGAGGCAGGACAGCGGCCCCCGCAGGGTGGACGAGCCGGGCAGCATCGCGTCGTCGGGGACGCGCACGTCCTGGAGGACGAGCTCGGACGTGACGGAGGCGCGCAACGAGATCTTCTTGTGGATCTCCGGGGCGGAGAAGCCGGGCGCTCCCTTCTCGACCAGGAAGCCTCGGATCTCCCCCTCCTCCGTCCGCGCCCAGACGACCGCGACGTCGGCGATGGTGCCGTTCGTGATCCACATCTTCGCGCCGTTCAGGACCCAGTCCGAGCCGTCGCGCCGTGCGTGCGTGCGCATCGCCCCGGGGTCGGACCCCGCGTCCGGCTCGGTCAGCCCGAAGCAGCCGATCGCCTCGCCACGGTGCATCGCCGGCAGCCAGCGCTCCTTCTGCTCCTCCGAGCCCCAGCGCCAGATCGCGTACATCGCCAGGGAGCCCTGCACCGAGACCGCGCTGCGGACCCCGGAGTCGCCCGCCTCGAGCTCCATGCAGGTGAGGCCGTACGCGACCGAGCTGGCCCCCGGCAGGCCGTACCCGTCGAGGTGCATCCCGAACAGGCCGAGGCCCGCGAGCTCCTGGACGATCTCCCGCGGGAGGATCCCCTGCTCGAACCAGTCGCCGACCTCGGGGAGCACCCGCTCCCGCACGAACCGGCGGACGGTGTCGCGGATCGCCCGCTCCTCGTCGTCGAGAAGTGCGTCGAGCGCGAAGAAGTCGAGCGGGTCGAGGGCGGCTGGTGCTGCGGTGGTCGTCGCCACGGGTGAACCTCCGGCAGGGGACGGTCTGATTGTAGAACCCGCGCCTCCGCGACTGGACAGCGCGGCGGAGCGGGACCGATGACGCTCCTCGGTGACGGACCCGGGGAGCAGTGCCTTCCCGCGCCGCTTGCCCCGCCGGGACCGTGCGGGTACGCTATTGACTGACTAGTCAATCGACGTCCAGGAGCACGCGATGGCGACCATGGAGACGGGCCTTGCGAACGGCGTCTCGTTCGCGCTCACCGACGAGCAGAAGGAGCTTCGCGCCCTCGCGCGCGAGTTCGCGGAGAAGGAGATCCGACCCAAGGCGGCGGAGCACGACGAGCACCAGACGCACCCGGCCGACATCGTCGCCAAGGCCCACGAGCTCGGGTTGATGAACCTCCACCTGCCGGAGTCGCTCGGCGGCCCGGAGCTCTCCGCGTTCGACGGGATGCTCGTGGGGGAGGAGCTCGAACTGGGGCTGCTCGGGCATCGGCACGTCGATCGGCGCGAACGGCCTGGCCGCGGGGCCGATCCTGATCGCCGGCACCGACGAGCAGAAGCGACAGTGGCTCGCGCCGCTCGTCTCCGAGCCGATCCTCGGCTGCTTCGGGCTCTCGGAGCCCGGCGCCGGCTCGGACGTCTCGGGGATCCAGACGACCGCGGTGCGCAACGGGCGTGCCGGAGGCACCGAGTACGTGGTCAACGGCTCGAAGATGTTCATCACGAACGCGGGCCAGGCGTCGTGGATCGTGTGCTTCGCCTCGACTGACAAGTCGCAAGGGCCACAGGGGGCTCACGGCGCTGGTGATCCCGATGGACACGCCCGGCGTCACGATCGAGAAGCACCTCGACAAGATGGGGCAGCGCGCGACGGACACGTCCGCGGTCGCGTTCCAGGACGTCGTGGTGCCCGTGGAGAACCGCCTCGGCGAGGAGGGCGACGGCTTCAAGATCGCGATGCAGACGCTCGACTTCACGCGGCCCGGGACGGCGGTCGGCGCCGTCGGCGTCGCCCAGGCCGCCTACGAGCTCTCGGTCGACTACGCGAAGGAGCGCGTCCAGTTCGGGATGCCGATCGCGATGAACCAGGGCATCTCGTTCCTCGTCGCCGACATGGCGACCGAGATCGAGGCCGCACGGCTGCTCACCTGGCAGGCGGCGTGGATGATCGACCAGGGCTGGGGCCGGAAGGCGACGAAGTACTCCTCGTTCGCCAAGCGCTTCGCCGCCGACACCGCGATGAAGGTCACGACCGACGCCGTCCAGGTCTTCGGCGGCTACGGCTACATCAAGGAGTACCCGGTCGAGAAGCTCATGCGCGACGCGAAGCTGTTCCAGATCTACGAGGGCACCTCGCAGATCCAGCGGCTCGTGATCGCCAAGGAGATCTTCCTCGGGGTGAGCTCGCTCGCGAGCGGGATCCCGCAGGAGCGGGACCCTGTCCCGCTCGGCGGGCAGATCTCTGAAGGCGCCCGCTGGCGCGGTCGCAGCTGCCGCGGTGCGTTGGCCCTGGGCTGATCCTCCGCCCGACAGCTATACGGCCAGCTCTCGATGGAACGGCGGCAAGAAGCGGGGTGTCACCCGGACGTCGCCGATCCAGGCCGCGAGCCGCTCCGCCTCGGCGTCGATCGCGGCGCGGGCGTCGCTGCCCACGTCCTCGAGCAGGCGGTGGACGACCTCTCCGTCCTTGCGCTGCATCCAGCCGCCCACGACCCGGCCGTCCCACCAGACGGTCGGCCCGGCGTTGCCGTTCGTGTCGAAGAGCGTGACCCCGTGCGCGCCGAGGTACCAGTCGCGCTCCTTCCAGCCCATCGTCGTCGGGTCGAGCGCGGGTAGCAGGGCGGCCGAGGGCTCCGGCGCACGGACGGGCTCGTCGTCGTCGCCCAGCACGAGCCCCGTGCCCTCGTCCAGCGAGACCTCCACGGCGGCGATCGCGGCCAGCGCCGCCTTGACCTGGGCGGCCGTCAGCCCCGTCCACCATCTGAGGTCGGTGAGCGTCCCCGGCCCGAACGCGCGGAGCCAGCGACGCACGAGCTCGGCGCGCGCAGCGTCGGGGTCGAGCTCGGGCAAGGGCTCGTCGAGCCAGGACGACGCCGGCACCCAGCTCCACTGGCTTCCGGTCCACGCTCCTCGCGGACGGCCACGCACGATCCTTCCCTCCGCCGCGAGGAGGAACAGGACCCAGGTGGTCATGCTCTGACTCCCCGCCCAGGACTTGCCCTCGCCGTACGTCAGCTTCTCGCGCAGGCGCGGCACGTCTCCGGACAGCTCGACGGCGAACGCCTGCCCGCGGGCCTCGAGCGCGGCGAGCGCGTCGCCGCCCGGCTGCGTCCAGCCACGCAGCGCCGTCGCGCGGCGATACCGCTTCCTCCATCAGCTTCGAGTACCGCCGGCGCTGTGCCGCCGCGATCGCGCTCGGTGCAGGCAGCGCGGACGATCGCCGCGAGGTCGAGCGGCACGACGAACATCGTCCTCCGCATGCCGATCATGCGGACGACCGTCCGCTCCTCGTAGAGCGCCCGCTCGATCTCTGCCACCGACGGATCGGCGAGTCGGGCACGCGCCGCCAGGTAGACGGACGCGGGGTCCGTGGCGTGCAGCCCGACGACCGCGCCGGCCTCGAGCGGGTCGACGGCGCGGGCCTCGGCCGCGAGGAGGTGGCGTCGGGCGACGCGTACCCGCCGCTCCTCCGACGTCACCCGTCGCATGGAGGGGTTCTACCTCGCTCTTGACGTTGAATACCGACGGTATATTAATACCAACGGTATCTGACGGCGACACGCGTTACACGCACCGAGCGCAAGGCCCGCACGCGCGACGAGCTGCTCCTCGCCGCGCGCAGCGTCTTCCTGCGCCGCGGCTTCCACGGGCTTCGCTCGACGAGATCGCCGAGGAGGCCGGCTACACGAAGGGCGCGGTCTACTCGAACTTCGCAGGCAAGGACGAGCTGTACCTCGCGCTGCTCGACGCGCACTACGACGCGGCGCATCGACGGCGTACGTCGAGCTCATGCTCGACGAGCCGACGCTTCGAGGACGCCGTCCGCGCCGTCGGCCGGTTCATGGCCGCGTGCCGACAGCGCGAGCCCGACTGGCTGCCGACACTCGCGGAGTTCGTCGCGCACGCGCGCGCGGGACGAGTCGCTCCGGCAGCGAGTACGTGCGCATGCGCGAGCGGTTCCTGCGCGCGATCGCCGACGTCATCGAGCGCGCTCGTGCGAGCGACACGGCTCTGACGCTGCGCGTGCCGCCGCTGGAGGCCGCGCGCGCGTCGTCGGTGCTCGCGCGCGGGTACAGCGCGGAGCGCCGGCTCGATCCGGATGCGGTGTCCGCCGGAGGTCTTCGCCGAGATCAACGCCGCGCTGATGCGCGGGCTCACGGTTCCCAGGAGAGGAGTGACGCCATGACGACCGTCGCCGCCACCTCGGTCGACCCCCTCGACCCCGCGAAGCTCGGCGCGCACGGCGACCGCCCTGCTTGCAGCGCGACCGCTGGTCGCGCGAGCAGCTGGCCGAGTACCAGCGAGAGCGGCTGCGCGCGCTGATCCGCCACGCCGTCGAGCGTTCGCCCTACTACCGCGAGGTGCTCGGCTCCGGAGCCGAGGACGCGGAGCTTGCCGATCTGCCGACCCTGTCCAAGGGCGTGCTCATGGAGCAGTTCGACGCGCGTGGTCACGGACCCGCGCCTGCGACTGGCGATTCTCGAGCCGTTCCTCGGCCACGCCGATGCGGGGGCTCTCTGCCTGGGCGAGTACCGCGTCTTCTCGACCTCCGGGACGTCCGGAGTGCCGGGGCTGTTCGTCTACTCGCAGGCGGAGTTCGCGCACTGGGTCGGCGTCTTCATCCGATCGTTCGCGCGGCTCGGCATGACCCCCGCGACCCGCATCGTCGGAGTCGGCGCACCGAGCGCGCTGCATCTGTCGCAACAGGTGATCGCGGCGATGCAGGCCGGGCGCAGCGGCGCGCCCAGGATCTCCGTGATGACGCCGCTCCACGAGATGATCCCGGCGCTCGAGGCGTACCAGCCGGAGGTGATCGGCGGCTATCCGAGCGTGATCTCGCTCCTCGCGGAGGAGCAGCTGCGCGGTCGCCTCGCGATCGCGCCGCGCGTCGTGCTCACGACTTCCGAGGTACTGACCGACGACGCCGCGTGGAGGATCGAGGCCGCCTGGACGAAGCCGGTGCAGGGGTACTTCTCGACCGAAGTGGGGGTCATCGCCTCCGGCTCGCTCGACCACGTCGGCATGCACGTGTCCGAGGAGGCGATCGTCGAGGTCGTCGACGACGCCAACCACCCCGTGCCGCCCGGGACGCTCGGAGCCAGGGTGCTCCTCACGAACCTCGTCAACCTGTCGCAGCCGCTGATCCGCTACGAGCTGTCGGACGCCGTTCTGCTCGAGACCGGCGCCCGACCCGAGTGGCCGGCCGTTCGACCGGATCGCGCGTATCGACGGCCGGAGCGACGACGTGCTGCGGCTGCCGGGCGCGGACGGGCCGGGTCGTCGCCGTCCACCCGTACCGGCTGCGCGCGCCGTTCGTCAGGCTGCTGGACGTCCTTCAGTACCAGGTCGTCCACCGGCACGACGGCCTGCTCGTCAGGATCGTCGCGCGCAGCTCGGCTCCCCGTGACCTCCCGGAGAAGGTGCGCTGCGCGGTCGGGTCCGCGCTGTGGGACGCGGGCGCGGCGGCTCCGGTCCGCGTCGAGCTCGTGCCGGCGATCGAGCGTGAGCCGGGGCACGCGGCGAAGGTGAAGCTCGTCGTGTCGGAGGTGCCGCCGCCCGCGTAGGATCGCCGCGTGGCGCTCGAGATCGACCTCTCCGGGCGTGTCGCGCTCGTCACCGGCGGCTCGCGCGGCCTGGGCCGCGCGGACGCGCTGACGCTCGCCCGTGCGGGCGCCGACGTCGCGATCGCCGACATCCTCGTCGAGTCCGACACGAGCGCCGCCGAGGAGTACGGCGTGCTCGCGCAGGCCGCCGTCGCGCAGGGCATGGTGCACACGGAGTCGACGGTCGAGGAGATCCGCTCGCTCGGGCAGAGGTCGCTGGCGGTCCGGTGCGACGTCACGGACCGCGCGCAGGTCGACGCCGCGGTCGCCCGGGTCGTGGACGAGCTCGGCTCCGTCGACATCCTCGTCAACAACGCGGGGACGCTCGACCACGTCGGCCAGTTCCACGACCAGCGCCTCGACCTCTGGGAGCGCGACCTCCGCGTCAACCTCACGGGCGCGTTCAACTGCGCGCAGGCCGCCTGGCCGCACATGCGCGAGCGGCAGTGGGGGCGCATCGTGAACATGGCCTCCGTCGCAGGGACGCTCGGCGGGTTCGGGCAGGCGAGCTACTCGACGACGAAGGCAGGGCTTCTCGGCCTGACGAAGACACTGGCGATGGAAGGTGGCCGGCACGGGATCACCTGCAACGCGATCGTCCCCGGGATCATCGGGACGGAGGCCTTTCACATGGCGAACGCGGCGATGAACGAGCGGATCGCGAACCGCACGGTGTTCAAGCGCCCGGGGGAGCCGCAGGACATCGCCAACGCGATCGCGTTCCTCTGCTCCGACCTCGCCTCGTACGTCACGGGCATCGAGCTGAACGTCTCCGGCGGCGTCGAGCTGTTCGTCTTCTGAGGCCGGATTCGGGCCGGTTCTCCCCTCGAACGGGTGAGAAAGGGGCGTCCGGCGGCTCGGCTACATTTCGAGGTCGTGTCATCCGGCGCGTCCAGCGTTTCGGGAGTGGCGCGCCGCCGACGGTCACCCCGGCTCGCGGTGCGCAGGGCCGTCCTCGCCGTCGGTCTGGTCGCCCTGTCCGCGTTCCTCGCCGCCGTGCTCTTCGCGGGGTCGCCGGACCGGCTTCCCGCGGGGACCACGGTCGCGGGCTTCGACGTCGGTGGGCTCGAGATCGCCGGTGCCACGGAAGCGCTCGAGCGCCGCTTCGACAGGCTCCAGCGGACTCCCGTCCAGTTCGTCGCAGGCGGTCGGACCTTCTCGTACACCGCATCCCAGCTGGGCGTACGCCAGGACTGGCAGCGGGGCCGTCCGGAGCGCGGCCGAGGCGGGCGGACGGGTTCGCTCCGCTCCGCGGCCTGAAGCGCGTCCAGACGCGTCTCTTCGGGACCGACGTGGTACCGCACGTCCAGGCGTACCCGTCGGTGGTCCGTTTCGCCGTCGACGAGGTCGCGGACGCGGTCGACCGTCCCGCGGTCGACGCGGGGCTCGCGCGACGCGGCCTGCGGATCGTCCACACCCCCGCGCGAGCGGGCCTGCGCCTGGACCGTCGCGCGGGCGTCCGCGACGATCGTGTCGGCGCTCGCCTCGCTCGAGCGCGGCGCACCGGTCAGGCTGCCCGTCGGCCGCACCGAGCCGAAGGTCACGCAGGAGCAGCTCGCCGAAGCCGCGCTCGCCGCGCGGACGGCGATCTCGGCGCCGGTGACGCTGAAGGTCGGGGCGACCCGTTTCCGGCTCCCGCGCTGGCGGCTGGCACAGCTCCTCGAGCTGCCGCGCGGCGGCGAGACGCGCGTGGGGCTCGGCGGGCCGAAGGCGCGGCAGTGGCTCGCGTCGCTGAAGTCGACCGTCGACCTCGCTCCGCGCGACGCGACCTTCCGGGTCGTCTCGGGCGGCATCGAGCTCGTCCCGTCCCGGCCGGGCCGCACGCTCGACGTCGACGCCGCGCGGGCGGCCGTCGAGAAGGCGATGCTCTCGGGCACGAGCCGCGCGGCCTCGGTCGCGACGTCCGCGACCGACCCGGCGCGGACGACGGCGGAGGCGAAGGCGATGGGCATCACCGGCATCGTCGGCTCCTACACGACGACCTACGGCGGCACGCCGGGGCGGCTCCACAACGTCCAGCTCGTCGCCGACCTGATCGACGGGGCGCTCGTGGCTCCGGGCGCGCGCTTCTCCTTCAACGAGACGACCGGCGAGCGAAACGCCGCCAAGGGGTTCGAGGAGGCGCCGGTGATCATCAACGGCGAGCTGGAGAACGGGATCGGCGGCGGTGTCTGCCAGGTCTCGACGACGGTCTTCAACGCGGCGTTCGAGGCCGGGCTCTCGATCGAGAAGCGGACGAACCACGCGCTCTACATCAGCCACTACCCGCTCGGCCGCGACGCCACCGTGAACTACCCGGACCTCGATCTCGTGTTCAGGAACGACACGGACAGGTGGATCCTGGTCAGGACGTTCGTGGGACCGGGCTCCCTCACCGTGAACCTCTACGGCGCGCCGACCGGGCGCCGCGTCGAGACCGAGACGGCCCCGCTCGAGGTCGTCGGCAAGGTGCCGTGGAAGCGGATCGACGACGAGACGATGTTCAAGGGCGAGAAGGTCGTCGAGCAGTTCGGCGCGCCGCCCCGGAAGACGAGCGTCACCCGCCGCGTCTACGCGCCGGGCGGGACGCTGATGTACGACACCACGTGGAGCTCGTACTACGTCGGCGAGCCGACCGTCGTCCGGCTCGGGACGAAGCCGCGGCCGAAGCCTGTGGAGCCCGAGCAGCCCACCACCACCGCGGCGGACGAGCCCGAGGCACCCGCGGACAGGGCCGTCAAGCCGGCGCCCGCCCCGCAGACGCCTCGGCCCTGACGACGTCCTCGACGAACCAGGCGGGCACGCGCGTCGGGCGCTGCGTCTCCGCGTCGACGGTGGCATGCGTCGTCCAGCCCGTCGCCATGCGCTCGCCGTCGCGCTCGACGACGTACTCGTATCGGAACCGCGCGCCGCGGATCTCGCCGCAGCGAACGTGGATCGTGAGGACGTCGTCGAACACGGCCGCCCGCTCGTACTCGACGTGGACGCCCGTGGTGAGCGCCTCGATGCCCCGCTCGCGGATCGCGCGGTAGCCACCGGCGAAGGCGGCCAGGTACGCCACCCGGGCCTCCTCGAGCCAGACGACGAAGGACGCGTGATGCGCGATCCCCTGCGCGTCGGTCTCGGCGAAGCGGACGCGGACGACGTGCGAGAAGGGAAACCCGTCCACCGTGGGGCAGATATATCTCGCTCCTACGATGTCCCGCGTGGGAACCGCGGCCGATCTCGCCTCGCTGATCCGCGACCGCGGCCCGGCGGTCGTCCTCACGGGCGCGGGGATGAGCACCGAGAGCGGCATCCCGGACTTCCGCTCCGCTGCGGGGATCTGGGCCGAGGTCGACCCGTTCGAGGTGGCCTCGATCGACGCGTTCCGCCGCGACCCGCTCCGCGTCTGGCGCTGGTACGGCCCCCGGATCGGCGGCCTGCTCGAGGCCGAGCCGAACGCGGGTCACCTCGCCCTCGCCGAGCTCGAGCGATCCGGGCACGTGCGCGCCGTGGTGACGCAGAACATCGACCTGCTGCACAGCCGCGGCGGGAGCGAGGACGTCGTCGAGCTGCACGGGTCGATCCGCGAGTTCGCATGCCTCGCATGTGGTTCCCGCGAGACGCTCGACGGCGTTCTCGCGCAGCTCGACGTCCGCGAGGCTCCCCTGTGCGGCGCCTGCGGCACGATCGTGAAGCCCGGCGTCGTCATGTTCGGCGAGCTCCTGCCCGCCGATGCGATGGCGCGTGCCGAGGTCCTCTGCCGGGAGACGAGCCTGCTCCTGGTCGTGGGCTCGTCCCTCCAGGTGTGGCCCGTCGCCGGGCTCCCCGCCGACACGCTCCGTTCCGGCGGCGCCGTCGCGATCCTGAACCTCGAGGAGACCCCGTACGACGCCGACGCGACGACGGTCGTGCGTGGCCCCTCGGGGCCGACCCTGGAAGCGGTTGCGGAGGCCCTGGGTGCGCGGGCGTCCGGGCGCGGGAATCCTTAGACTCTCACCCATGGAGACCAAGTCGGACGAGAAGGACGTGATCGGGCGCCTCGCGGAGAAGGGTGAAGAGGCCATCCAGCGCCTGGCCGAGCTCCCCGGCGGCGACCGCGCTCTGCGGGCATTCAACGACGTCAAGCTCCGCGTCGACGACCTCTCGAAGCGCATGCGCGGCGTGGACGAGCTCGAGAAGCGCGTCACGAAGCTCGAGAAGGAGGTCGCGACGCTCCGTCGCGCGCAGAAGCCGTCGTCCTCGCAGGCGCCCGCGCGCAAGGCGTAACCCTCGACGCTTCGCGTCGAGGCTACAGCGGCACGCGGACTCGGAGCGCCGCGGGAGGACGTCGAAGCGCACCGGCGTCGTTCCGGGCTGCTCGCCGTCGAGCTACGATTGGTAGCGGCTCGCGAGCCTCGACGCGCAGCCCTCGGGCGCGCACGATCTCGACCTTCGTGTGCGAGACGTGCGTCCCGCGGTAGATCTTCGGGAACGTGGTGGCAAACTCGGCTTGGAGAAGTCGCCGATCAGCACCACGTCGAAGCTGCCGTCGTCGATCCCGGCCTCGGGCGCGACCCACATGCCGCCGGCCGTGTAGTCGCCGTTCATCGCCAACGCCTCGAGCAGTCGGGCCTGACGCGTGACACCGTCGATCTCGACCGTCATCTCGGCGGGCTGCCACGCGACTGAAGACGACGAGTGTCGCCCACATGAACGAGACCCTGCCCCCGAGCACCTTCGACGTGCCGTTTGCCCGCCGGGCGATCGCGCCGCTGATGCCCGCGCCGCCGAAGTTCGCAAAGTACGCGACCGTCTCGCGGCCCCCGGCGGGTAGGTGGCGCGTCCGACGTCGATCGTCCGAACTCGGCCGTCACGGGCGACGTCGAGCGCCGCGTCGAGCCGGGTCGGGATACGAACGCTTCGCGCGAAGTCCCTGCCCGTGCCGAGCGGCGACGACCGCGAGCTCGACGCGGTCGGCCACCCCATCCCCATGAGCCCGTCGACGACCTCGTGGACGGTCCCGTCGCCGCCCACGACGACAAGCCTCGTCGCTCCCCCTTCGACCGCCTCGCGGGCGAGGTCGCCGAGATGCCCCGGCCGCTCGCTGTGGAGCGTGTTCCCCTCGAGCCCCGCGGCGGCCGCGCGACGCGCGAGCTCAGGCCACCGCCGGCCGGTCGAGCCGTTCGCCGCGGCCGGGTTGACGAGGAAGACGCGCTTCCCGGGCTCGGCCCGGGAAGCACCAGGCTCGTCTCGCGTGTTCACATCGCTCCCGTCCCGGTGGCGCTTTCGCGACGCGAAAGCGCCCGGCTACTCCGCCGTCACGACGTGCAGGGCCAGCTCGGTCATCTGGTCGACCGCCGAGCGTCATCTCGTCGTCGGTGATGCGGATGAACTCGCCCTCGACGACCACGTCCGAGACGATGAGCATGCAGCCGGCCTGGATCCGCCGCAGTGCGCCCAGGGTGAAGAGGACGGCCGCCTCCATCTCCACCGCGAGGATCCCACGCTGCGACCAGCGGCCCGCCAGCCCCTCATCGGGTTGGTAGAAGATGTCGCTCGAGACGATCGGGCCGACGCGGACGGGCTTGCCGAGCTGCTTTGCCTGGTGCACCGCCTCGTGGACGAGCCCGAAGTCGGCCGTCGGCGCGTGGGGCTCGCCCGCCGACGTAGTGGAGCGCGGTCGCGTCCGCAGGCGTCGCGGAGAGGGCGATGATCAGGTCGCCCATCGTGAGATCCGGCTGGAGGCCCCCGCAGGTCCCGACCCGCATGATCTTCCTCACTCCGAGCTGGACGAGCTCCTCGATCACGATCGCCGCGGACGGGCATCCCATCCCGCTCGACTGGACGGAGACGGGCTTACCCTGGAAGGTGCCGGTGTACCCGAGCATCCCCCGCTCGCTGTTCCGCTGGACGACGTCCTCCATGAACGTCTCGGCGATGTACTTGGCCCGTAGCGGGTCGCCGGGCAGGAGGCAGGCCTCGGCGTAGTCGCCCTCGTTTGCGCGCACGTGGATCGGCATGGCGGGGAAGCCTACGGCTTCGCGCCTAGAGTGTGCTGCGATGCGCGCCCGCCTCGTCGAGCCGTCGACCGAGCAGATCCTCGCCTACTGCGCCGAAGGCCCCGTCGAGCGGGTGTTCCTCGAGGACGTCGCGCGGCGAGGGAACGGGCGCTTCGTCGGGCTCGAGGGCGACGCGGGCCTCGTCGCCCTCTGCCACCTGGGCACGAACGTCGTCCCGTCGGGCCGCGGCTGCGGTGCGTTCGCCGACGTCGCCGCGCGGGCTGCGCCGCGCATGCTGATCGGCGAGCAGGACGCCGTCAGCGCACCTCTGGGAGCGAGGCCCGGCGGCGGCTCGGACGGCCCCGCGAGGACAGGCTCGGGCAGCCGGTGTACGTCTCCAGGACGCCCCCGGAGCCCGGCAACACGGCGCTTCGCCCGGCGACGCATGGCCGACCTCGACCTGCTCGTTCCGGCATGCGCGAGCGCGCACTACGAGGAGCTCGGCGTCGACCCGCTGCGTCGCGACCCGAACGGGTTCCGGTGGCGCACGCGGCTCCAGATCGAGGAGGGCCGCTCGTGGGTCTGGCTCGAGGACGACGCGATCCTGTTCAAGGCCGAGGCGTCCGCCTGGACGCCGAAGGCCGTCCAGCTGCAGCAGGTCTGGGTCGACCCCCCCGTTCGCCGGCACGGCTACGCGGCGCGCGCGCTCCGCGACCTGATCCGGCTGCTCCTCGACGAGGTGCCCGCCGTCTGTCTCTTCGTGCGTGCCGAGAACACGCCCGCGATCCAGCTCTACGAGGCGGTCGGCATGGAGCACGTGCTCGACTACCGGAGCGTTCTCTTCTGAGAACTCTGCTGCTCGTCCGGCACGCGCACGCGCGCTCCAACGTCTCCGATCGTGTCAGCTCGAAGCCTCCGGGCGAGGGCCTGAGCGAGCAGGGAGTCGCGGAGGCGCTCGGCCTGCGCGAGATGCTCGCGCACGAGAGCATCGGGCTCGGGGTCGCGACGCCTCTCCTGCGAACGCAGGAGACGCTCGAGCTGGCGCTCGGCGGCCGTGACGTGGAGCGCATCGTGTCCCGCGGGCTCGGGGAGATCGACTTCGGGTCGTTCGAGGGAGGTCCCCTCGCCGACTACCGCGAGTGGGCCTGGACGAACGCGCCCGACACCCCCTGCCCGGGAGGCGGCGAGAGCAGGATCGAGGCGGCTGCGCGGTTTGCGGCGGCGCTCGACACCCTCCTGGAACGGCCCGAGGAGGTCGTCCTGGCGGTCTCCCACGCCCTCCTGATCCGGCACGTCCTCGAGGCATCGCAGGGCCGCTTCCCACCGGCTCGCATCGGGCATCGTTCCCCACGCGACGCCGCATGCGCTCGACGCCGAAGCGGTCGCGCTCGCGGCCCAGACGCTCCGCGCATGGGCGTCCGCACCGCGGTTCGCCGATCTGCCCGGCTGACCGAAGAGCCCGCACCACCCGCCCTCGCGAGCGGGCGCTCCGACGGCCGAGTCGGGCACACTTCGGGGCGTGGAGGTGCTCGAGCGCGTCGAGGCGCACATCCGCGCCGGGGAGCTGATCCCCTCCGGCGCCGAGGTGACCTGCCTCGTGTCGGGCGGCCCCGACTCGACGTGCCTCTGGCACGTGCTCGGCGAGCTCGGGTACCGGGTGCGGGCGGTCCATGTCCACCACGGCCTCCGCGGCGCCGAGGCCGACGCGGACGCCGAGCACTGCGCGGCCGCCTTCGCCGCCGAGGTCATCCACGCGCCCGCGGCCGGGAACGAGGCCGAGCTGCGCGCCGTCCGCTACGCGCTGACGGCGGGTCCGGGGCTGCGCGCGACCGGGCACACCGCCTCCGACCAGGTCGAGACCGTCCTCTATCGCCTCGTCTCGAGCGGCTCGACACGAGGGATCCGCGCCCGCCGGGCGGACGGGGTCGTCCGGCCGCTCCTCCCGCTCTGGCGCGAGGAGACCGAGGCCTACTGCGCCACCCACGGGCTGGAGTGGCGCATCGACACGTCGAACCCGGGCACGAAGCGCGGGCTCATCCGCGAGCGGCTCATGCCGCTCCTCGAGGAGCTCGATCCGCGTGCGCGGGCGAACCTGCTCGCCCTCGCAGCCGAGCGGCCACGACTCCCACGGGGACTCGAGGCGTCGCTCGTCGAGCTCCTGAGCTCACGCGAGGGAACACGTTCCGCCGACCTCGGTGGCGGCATCCGCGCGGTGCGCGCCTACGACACGCTGCGGCTCGAGGGCTCCGTCGATTGGGGCCCCTGGAGGCTGGAGACCGACGCCCCCGGCCTCGTCGTGCGCTCGCGGCGCCCGGGGGATCGCCTCGCGGGCAGATCGCGGAAGGTGCAGGATGTGCTCGTGGACGCGAGGGTGCCGAGGGGGGAGCGGGATGCCTGGCCCGTGGTGGCGACGGAGGAGGGCGAGGTCGTCACGGTCGCGGGGCTCGAGGAGGCACCGGGCTGGGAGGGCACGGTGCGGGTCTCACGGGAGGACAGTTGACCGCCGTCCACTCGGACGTCGGGGAAGTCCTGATCGAAGAGGAGACCCTGCGCAACCGGGTCGTGGAGCTGGGCGCCGAGATCTCTGTGGACTACGAGGGTCGCGACCTCCTCCTGGTCGGCGTGCTGAAGGGGGCGATCTTCTTCATCTCCGACCTGATGCGCGAGCTGAAAGTCCCCTGCGAGATCGACTTCATGGCGATCTCGAGCTACGGCGCCGGGACGGACTCGTCGGGCGTGGTGCGGATCCTGAAGGACCTCGAGATCAACATCTCGGGTCGCGACGTGCTCGTCGTCGAGGACATCATCGACTCGGGCCTGACCCTCTCGTACCTGCGCCGCACGCTCGGAGCGCGGAAGCCCGCGTCGCTCGAGATCTGCGCGCTGCTCACCAAGCCGGAACGTCGCGAGGTGGAGGTTCCCGTCCGCTACGTCGGGTTCGAGATCCCGAACCGGTTCGTGATCGGCTACGGCCTGGACTTCGCGGAGCGCTACCGAAACCTCCCGTACATCGGCGTCCTCCATCCGGATCTGATCCCGAACGGCCTCTGATGCGGGCAGTTTCGGGATCGAGCGGGCATTTCCGAGCCGGTTAAGGGACCCCGGGCGCGATCCTGATCCGCAGGGTCACGCTGCTACCCTCCGAATCACGTGAATCGCTTCTTCCGCAGCGCGCTCTTCCCGCTGGTCGTGATCGTGCTGCTCGTGTACCTGGCGAGCCAGACGCTGATGCCGCGCCGCGACAGCGGGAAGGACCTCACGTACTCCCAGCTGATCCAGCAGACGAAGCAGGGCAACGTCAGCGAGGTCACCTTCTCGCCGAACCGCCAGTCGATCACGGCGGTGCTCGACTCCGGCCAGAAGGTCAAGGTCAACTACCCGTCTCCGCAGTCGCAGGTCGCCTACCAGAAGGTGCTCGAGGAGGAGAACGTCACGTTCGACTCCAAGGGCATCGGCACGAGCGCCTGGTGGGCGCTCCTGACCGGCTTCCTGCCCTTCCTGCTCCTGATCGGGTTCTGGATCTTCCTGATGAACCAGATGCAGGGCGGCGGCTCGAAGGTGATGAGCTTCGGCAAGAGCCGCGCCAAGCGGATGTCCCCCGACTCGCCCAAGGTGACGTACAAGGACGTGGCCGGCGCGGACGAGGCGGTGGAGGAGCTCCAGGAGATCAAGGAGTTCCTCGAGAACCCGAAGAAGTTCCAGGCGCTCGGGGCGCGCATCCCGAAGGGCGTCCTGCTCTACGGGCCCCCCGGCACCGGTAAGACGCTGCTCGCGCGGGCGACCGCGGGCGAGGCGGGCGTCCCCTTCTTCTCCATCTCCGGCTCCGACTTCGTGGAGATGTTCGTGGGCGTCGGCGCCTCGCGCGTGCGCGATCTGTTCGAGCAGGCGAAGCAGGCCAGCCCGTGCATCATCTTCATCGACGAGATCGACGCCGTCGGCCGCCATCGCGGAGCCGGCCTCGGCGGCGGCCACGACGAGCGCGAGCAGACGCTGAACCAGCTCCTCGTCGAGATGGACGGGTTCGAGCTGAAGGACAACATCATCCTGATCGCCGCCACGAACCGGCCCGACATCCTCGACCCGGCGCTGCTCCGCCCGGGCCGCTTCGACCGGCAGATCGTCGTCGACCGGCCCGACCGGAAGGGCCGCCAGCAGATCCTCGAGGTGCACGCCAAGGGCAAGCCGCTGGACAAGGAGATCGACCTCGACGTGCTCGCAGCGGCGACGCCCGGCTTCACCGGCGCCGACCTCGCGAACGTGATCAACGAGGCGGCGCTCCTCGCGGCACGCCGCGGCTCGAAGACGATCGGCCAGTTCGAGCTCGAGGAAGGGATCATGCGGGTGATCGCCGGCCCCGAGAAGAAGTCGCGGCTCTTCTCGGAGAAGGAGCGGAAGATCACCGCGTACCACGAGATGGGTCACGCGCTCGTCGGCTACTACCTCGAGGGCACCGACGAGGTGCACAAGATCTCGATCGTCAGCCGCGGCCAGGCGCTCGGGTACACGATCTCCCTGCCGGCCGAGGACCGCTACCTGACGACCAAGGGCACGCTGATGGACCAGATGGCGATGACGCTCGGCGGCCGTGCGGCGGAGGAGCTCGTCTTCAACGAGGTGACGACCGGCGCCGCGAACGACATCGAGCGCATCACCTCGACCGCCAAGCAGATGATCATGCGCTTCGGGATGAGCGAGAAGCTCGGCCCGCGCGTGCTCGGTCGCAACCACGACATGCCGTTCCTCGGACGCGAGATGGGCGCGGAGCCCGACTACTCCGAGGAGATCGCGAAGGAGATCGACGACGAGATCCGCCGCGTGATCGAGGAGGCGCACGACAAGGCGACGACCGTGCTGCGGGAGCACATGAACGAGCTGCACCGCCTGTCGGCGATCCTGATCGAGCGCGAGACGATCGACAAGACCGAGTTCGAGCGCCTCATCCAGGGCGAGCCGGAGGAGTCGGTCTTCGTCGACGAGACGCCTCCGGCCGAGGAGCCGGCGGCGGAGCAGGAGAAGAAGCCCGCGCTGCGGCCCTCGCCGCGGCCCCTTCCGGGTGCGGCCATGCAGCCGCCGCCCGATCCCGCCGCCTCGTAGCGCCAGGCGCCCTTCAGGCCGCGGAACGCCTCACGAGGAGGAACACCGCCGCGAGCGCGGCGAGCGCGCCCACCGCCTCCACGGCGAGCCCCTCCACGCGCGCGAGGTCGACCATCGCGACCAGCACCCACGCGAGGCCCGTCGCTCCGGCGACGGCGGCCGCGATCCACATCGGCCGTCGCCATGCACCGCCCGGCTCGTCCGTCGTCGACGGAGGCGAGCTCGCGCGACCAGCCGGTCAGCTCCCCGACCGCCAGCAGCGCGGCCGCGACTCCCGCCGCACGGCTGTCGAGCGGCGGCTCGTCGATTGCCAGGAGCACGGCGTACGAGGCCCCCGAGGCCGCGAGCGCGGGGCCGAGAGCGACCGGCCGGAACAGCGCGGCGGCGGTCGCTGCAGACCCTGCCAGGCCCAGGGCGAGCACCGGCGCGGTCGCGTCGTCGCTCGCCGCGACGGCGAGCCACACGGCGAGGCCGAGCGACACCGCCACCGCGGCGGCTCCCGCGGCTAGCGACGCACGAGGCGGGCGTGACGCCGGTATGCCCTCACCCCCTCCAGCGCCTCCTCGACGGTGGTGTCCTCCTCGAGCGTGGCCACCGCCACACCCAGCCGCTCGAAGCTCGCGCGGAGCTCCGCGCGCTGCAGCCGCCAGAGCCTGAGGGCGGCCCGGTCGGTGGGGTCGCGGCTGGGCTCGAGATACGGCTCGGGCGAGATCTCCAGCACGACGAGATCGTGACCGCGCCCGCGCAGGTCGACCAGCGCGGCGATCGATCGCTCGTCCAGCAGCGGGGTCACGGCGACCACGAGCGCGCGAGGCGGCAGCGTTCGTGCGGGGATCACGTTGACGTCCTTCCAGGCGTAGCTGAACTCGACCCCGGTCTCCAGGAGCGCATCGACCAGCCGGTACTGCTGCACGAGCCCGCCGCTGGGCTCGAGCCAGCGGAGGATCCCGCCGAAGGCGACGAGCCCGACGCGGTCTCGACGCTCGAGGAACCGGCTCGCGAGAGTCGCCGCGGTGCGGACCGCCCGCTCGAGCGTCCCCTCCCCGGACGCCCTGGCCTCCGCGAAGCTGTCGAGGAACACCACCACGTCCGCGTTGCGCTCGGGGTGGCGCTCGTTGACGACGAGCGACCCGCGGCGCGCGGTCGCACGCCAGTTGATCGAGCGCACGCGGTCGCCGGCGACGAACGGGCGGGTATCCGCGAACTCGAGCCCTTCCGCGCGGATCGGCGCGACCTCGGAGCCCGTCGCGGCCTGCGTATGGGCGGGGGTGACGAGCCTGCGCAGGCGTTCCGGGGTCGGGTAGATCCGCAGCGGCCGGCGGCGGTCGACGCGCCCCTCGAAGCGGACGAGGCCGATCCGGTCGCGCGCGCGGAGCCACACGTCCCCGAGCTCGACCGACGACCAGCGGGTGCACCGCAGGCGTAGCGGCAGCTCGCGCTCCTCGTCGCCCGCGAGCCGGATGGCGAGGGGGTTGCGGCCCTCGGCGAGCTCGACCCCCTCCGGGAGCGCCAGCCCGACCTCGAGCCGGTCGACCGCAGCGGTCGTGCGCACGGTCACGACCGCGTCGACGTAGTCGCCCTCGAGGGCCCGCTCGCGGTCGACGTCGAGCCAGGCCCCGAGCCGCGGCACGGGCGCCTGGAGCCCGAGGGCGACGAGCAGCGCGAACGGCGCGGCGACCGCCGCGAGCTCCGAGCGCCTGAGGGCCAGCGCGGCCACGAGCCCGGCCGCGGCAAGGGCCGCGTAGGCGCCCAGCCGCGCGTCGGCCGAACGCGTCACAGCCGTTCGGTCGCCGGCGTCGCGGACCTCGTCGAGGAGCTCGCGCACGACGTCCTCGCCGCTCCGTCTCTGCACCCAGAGCTCCGGGCGGAGCACGAGGCGGTGGGCCAGCGCCGGGACCGCGACGCTCTTCACGTCGTCGGGGGTCACGAAGTCCCGGCCCGCGAGCGCCGCGCGACAGCGCGACAGCTTCACGAGCGCGAGCGAGCCCCGCGGGCTGGACCCGACGGAGACGCTCGGGCTCTCGCGCGTGGCGGAGACGATCGCGACGATGTAGCGGCCGACGCTCTCGTCGACGTGCACCTCCTCGACCGCGCGCTGCATCGCCAGCAGGATCGGGCGATCGACCACCTGATCGAGCTCCACCTCGTCGGACCCGCGTCCGAGCCGGCGCTCGAGCATCTCCCACTCGTCGTCCGTGGACGGGTAGCCGAAGCCGGTGCGCAGCACGAAGCGGTCGAGCTGGGCCTCCGGGAGGGGATACGTGCCCTCGTACTCGATCGGGTTCTGCGTCGCGAGGACGAGGAACGGCGGCTCGAGCACGTGCGTCTCGCCGTCGATCGAGACCTGGCGCTCCTGCATCGCCTCGAGCAGCGCGGCCTGCGTCTTCGGCGGCGCGCGGTTGATCTCGTCGGCCAGGAGGATGTTCGCGAAGACGGGCCCGGCCCTGAACTCGAACGTCGCGTCGCGCTGGTTCCAGACGGACGAGCCCGTGACGTCGGACGGGAGCAGGTCGGGCGTGAACTGCACGCGGGCGAAGCGGAGCCCCGTGACCGCGGCGAACGACCGTGCGGTGAGCGTCTTCGCCAGACCGGGGACGTCCTCGAGGAGCACGTGGCCGTCGGCGAGCATGCCCGCGAGGACGAGCTCCAGCCGGTCGCGCTTTCCGACGACAGCCCGCTCGACCTCGTCGAGCACTGCGCTCGCGTGCTCGGCGACCTGGCTCAGCTCCACTCGGGCCGCTCCAGGTCGTCGACGACGCGCTCGAGCTCCGCGAGCGGCAACCCGGGCGCGGCACGGTCGTCCGGCGCGGGCCGCCCGGGGCGCACGAGCTCCCAGACGGACGGCCCGAGCAGCTCCCGCGCACGGTCGGGGCGTCGCTCCAGGTCGACTCCGCGGCGAAGCAGCTTGCCCGCGGCGATCGACCTCAGGACCGGCCGCAGGCGGAAATGGACGTCGAACGCCGTGCCCGTGGCGAGCGTGACCTCGCGCTCGACGCGCTCGAGCGTCGCGGGGCGGGCGCGGGTCGGCGGCACCGGGGCGAACGCCGCGTCGAACGCCGAAGCCCGCCGCGGCACACTCCGCCTGAGGCGCTCGAGCGCCGTGCCGAGGACGAGCGCGAGCACGACGACGAGCCAGATGTGCGCGATCATGGCGGCCCGTTCGGGGACGGCGATCAGGAACACGCCTGCCCAGAAAGTTGCGGCGACGGCGACCGCGATCGTCCTGTCGACGCGGGTCATGCGGCGACCCCTGCGCGCTCGGCCTCCCTCGCGGCCGCGGCGGCGGCGAGCTCCCGCTGGACCTCCTCGAGCGTGTCGATCGCCTCGTCCTTCATCTCGGGGCGCACATCGTGCCCCGAGAAGCGAGCCCACGCGAACAGCGCCGTGAGCCGCCCGGCGGAGCGTCGCGACAGCGCGACCTCGGCCACTATGCGCTCGAGGTACTCGTCCGGCGCCTCGGCCGGGCCGCGTGGGAGCCCCGACGCGGCGAGGGCGCGCTCCATCCGCGCATACGCTCCGATCACCGCGCGGCGGGGATCGCGCTCCGCACGGAGGTCGTCGAGCGTCGTCGCGAGCACGTCTGCGAGTGCCTCCTCGGGGGTCGCCGTGAACGCCTCTCGCGCCGACCGACGGCCGCGCGCGGAGAGCCACCAGGCACCGAGGGCGAGGAGCGCGAGCGCCGTCACGCCCACGACGGGCCAGACCGCGAACTCCGGCTCGTAGCCGGCAGACGGCCCGTCCGCGGCGTTCGCCTCGGAGCCGCCCGCGGCGCCGGGCCGCGTGATCCGCGGCCCGTCGCTTCCGGTGAACGCGCGCACGAAGAGGGCGAGCGCCCCCATCGCGACGAGGAACGTGATCACGGACTGGGTGGGGCTCCGGCGCTTCCTCGGCGCTCCGTCGGTCCCGTACCGCCCGAAGAACGAGAGCATCACGACCACGAGGACCGCGCAGACGCCCATCGCGAGGACGGCGAGGCTGAGGACGGCGTCGACGAGGCCCTCGGACGGCCGGCGGGCGCGGATGCCCCCGCTCGGCGCCGAGCCGCTGGATGCGACGGCGACGACCGCCACCAGCGCGACGACCGCGGCCCCGACGACCAGCGAGCGCCGCCCGGACGACTCGCCCCGCCGCGGCGCGTTAGCGTCCATGTCCGATGAGACGAGAGACACCGACAGAACGTTGGCCGCGCCCCACGGTGGTCGGGGTCCTCAACGTCACGCCGGACAGTTTCTCCGACGGCGGCTCGTATGCATCCATCGTGGACGCCACCGACGCAGCGCGGCGGATGCTCGCCGACGGAGCCGCGCTCGTGGACGTCGGCGGTGAGTCGACCCGGCCGGGTGCTGACGCTGTCTCCGAGGAGGAGGAGCTCCGCCGCGTGATCCCCGTGATCGAGGCGCTCGCGGGCTGCCCGCTCTCGATCGACACATCGCGCGCCGAGGTCGCCCGTCGTGCCCTTGCGCTGGGCGCCGTCCTGGTGAACGACATCAGCGCCCTCCGCCGAGAGCCCGAGCTGGCCGGCGTCGTCGCAGAGGCGGGGGCCGATCTCTGCCTGATGCACATGCAGGGGGAGCCTCGCACGATGCAGGTCGCTCCGCACTACGACGACGTCGTCTCCGAGGTCGCCTCCTTCCTCGAGGAGCGCCTCGCCTTCGCCGTCGGCGCGGGGGTCGCGGAGGAGCGCATCTGCCTCGACCCTGGAATCGGGTTCGGGAAGACCCCCGAGCAGAACCTGGAGCTCGTCCGGCGCCTCGATCGCATCGTCTCGATCGGCCGGCCCGTGCTCGTCGGGCTCTCCCGGAAGTCGACGCTCGCCTGGATCGTCGACGGTCCCGGGGCGAAGGTCGGCACGGACGCAGCCTCGGTGGGAGCCGCGGTCGCCGCCTTCGACCGCGGAGCGACGCTCTTCCGCGTGCACGACGTCCGCTCGCACGTCGAGGCGCTCGCCGTTGCCGCGGCGGTCGAGCGGGGTACGGTCCGGGTTTGACGATCGAGCTGCACGGGATCGAGCTGCACGCCTTCCACGGCGTCCTGGAAGAGGAGCGTCGCGAGGGGCAGCGGTTCCTCGTCGACCTCGAGCTCGAGCCGGTCGACACGACCGTCGCGTCGACCGACCGGATCGAGGACGCGGTCGACTACCGCGACGTCGTCGCCGCGGTCTTGGAGGTCTCGGACGGGCACGCGTACCACCTGCTCGAGGCCCTCGCCACAGCCCTGGCCGAGGCGCTGGTCGCCCGGTTCCCGCTCCGTCGCGCCCGCGTCCGCGTGCGGAAGCCCGACGTCGTCCTGCCGCTCCCGGTGGAGCACGCGGCGGTCGTCGTCGAGCGGCGGCGCAGCTAGCGCGCCCTGGGGACCGTGCTCGAGAGGGTGAGGCGGTAGGTCGCGTCGAGCGTCCCGGCGGGCAGCTTGACGACGACGTAGGCCCAGCGTCCCCGCGGGCCGTTCCGGAACCGGAGCCGCTCGCTCGTGCCGCGGGTCGCGGCGCTCGCGAGGCGACCGGCAGTCGCCAGGCGCCCCACGGCGCTCGGCGCGGTGGCGTTGTACAGCGCCAGGTCGCCGTCCGAGGTCGAGGCGAGCGTGGCGGTCACGCGACCACGGGCGGGAAGCCAGACGCGATGGACGTCGCGGGGGTCCTCGTAGGCATCGACCCTGCCGCCGATCCGCGCCGAGCGCTTGGAGGGAGTCGTCAGGGCCGGAGCCTTCGAGACGTACCTGTCGCCGTTCGGGTTCACCTCGTCGATGTCGTCGTTCGGCTCGAACGGGTCGCGGACGGGAGCCGGGAGAGCGAGCGCCGCAGCGACGTTCAGCATCCCGAACCCGGATGCCGGGTCGCGCCCCGGGGGGCCGATGTCGCGCGCGGAGCGCCGCAGCACCTCGGCGACCTGCCCGGCGGTGAGCTCCGGCCGGACGGTCCAGAGCCACGCCGCCGCGCCGGCGACGAGCGGGGACGAGAAGCTGGTCCCGGAGGTCGGTCGCCAGTTCTTGCCGAGCGCGCTCGCGACGAGGATGTCGTTTCCGGGCGCGGCCAGGTCGACGTACGGCGATCGGCTCGAGAAGGCCGAGACGGCACCTGACCTGTCGGTCGCCGCCACGGTGGTCACGTGCGGGAACGCGGCCGGGTAGCCGAGCGCGCTGCCACGGTCGCCGTCGTTCCCGGAAGCGGCGACCACGAGCGAGCCCGCCGCCACCGCCTCGCTGACCGCGAGCTCGATCGGCGAGGTCGCGCGAGTCGGAGCCGAGGCTGAGGTTGATGACGCTGCGCCCGGCCCGCGCCGCGGCCATGATCCCGCCGGCGATCTCGCTCGACTCGAGGCGCGTTCCGTCACCCTTCGCCGCGTCCCACGAGCGCAGGATCGCGCGCGGGTAGATCCCGACGACCCCGACCCCGTTCAGCGGCGCGGCGATCAGCGACGCCACCGACGTGCCGTGCTCGCCGCCGATCCCGGGCGGCTCCTGCTCGTTCAGCGGGACCGTGTCCGCGCGGCCCGCGAACTCGGGGTGGGAGAAGTCGAGCCCGGAGTCGACGATCGTCACCGGGACGCCGGGGCCCGGCGGCGTGAGCCCGTCGATGCCGATCTGCGCGCGCCACCATTCGTCCCCCTGGAGCGGGTCGGGCGTCTCGGTGACGGCCGCCACGTCGTACGTCTGCTCCTCCTGCGCGAAGACGAGCGACCCGCGCGCGCGGAGGCCCTGCACGAGCCCTTCGGCGACCTCGGGCTCCAGGCGCCAGAGCCGCAGCCGTGCGTCGACCTCGTGCGCGCCTGCGTGGGCGAGCCCTGCCGCCTCGGTGCACGCTGCGTCAGCGGTCAGCCGGACCAGCGTCGCCGGCGTTCGGGCGGCGACGGCGCAGCGGCCGCGGGGCCGCCGACGAGGGCGAGCGCGGAGAGCGACAGCACTGCGAGGAGACGGGTCGGGGCGATCACGGGAAGGGGGTGACGAGATCCTCGCGAAGGCGCATGAGCACATGGTGTGATCGCGGTTAAGCCGCGGTTATGCGCCGCCGGCAGGGATCGACGGCTACGGTCGCCATTGTGCGTGCCTACGTCGGCCTCGGGGCGAACCTCGGTGACCGCGAGGGCTCGATCCGGCGCGCGGTGACGCTCCTCGGAGAGGCGGACGGCGTCGAGGTCGTCTCGGTCTCGACGCTGCGCGAGACCGAGCCGTGGGGCCCGGTCGAGCAGCCGCCGTACCTGAACGGCGCGGTCGAGCTCGAGACGGAGCTCGGGCCGCGGGCGCTGCTCGAGCTCCTCCTCGACGTCGAGCGGCGTCTGGGCCGGGTCAGGACGGAGCGGTGGGGGCCGCGGACGATCGACCTCGACCTGCTCCTCCACGGGGACGGGGTCGTCGACGAGCCCGGCCTCACGCTTCCGCACCCGCGCCTCCACGAGCGACGCTTCGCGCTGGAGCCGCTCGCAGAGCTCGCGCCCGACGCCGTCGTCCCGGGCCGCGGAACGGTCTCGGCGCTCCTCGCCGCCCTCGGCGACGACGAGCGCGGGTGACTGGGCCCGATACATCCCTCCTCCGACCCCTACACTTGACGGCATGAGCCACCTGGACGAGCTCGACGAGTTCGAGGCGGAGCTCGAGCTGCAGCTCAAGCGTGAGTACACCGCCGTCTTCCCGCTCTTCCGCTACTGCGTCCTCACCCAGGACGCCACCTACCTCTGCAACAAGCTCGACCTCAAGGTCGTCCCGCAGGCGAGCTACCCGTTCTTCCACGCGCAGATGGAGGACGTCTGGGTGTGGGACAAGAACCGGCCGACGCGGATCATCCCGCGCGCCGAGGTCTACACCTCGGGGGACGTGACGGTGGAGGAGCTTCGCGGGGAGGGCGACGAGCCTGCGCCTCACGGCAGAGGCGCTCGCCGAGCGGCTGGCGACATGCGTCGCCCGGACGACGACGACGCTTTCTGAGCCTGCTCGCGAAGCGGGATTCCGCCGAGCGGAATCCCGCCGCTTTGATCCCGCGTGCGGCGGGGCACACCCCTGAAGGCGCCCGCGGTCGCGGTCGCAACTGCCTCTTCGCCGATCATGCGGCCCGGGTTCGACCCGAGCCGGAGCCGCCCGATACGCTCGGCTCGTGCTCCTCGCAGTCGACGTCGGCAACACCCAGACCGTCCTCGGCCTCTACGACGACAGCGAGCTCTCGGACCACTGGCGGCTCGCGACGGACAGGACGCGGACGGGCGACGAGCTCGGCGTCCTCCTCGCCGGGCTGCTCGACCCCGACGCGGTCGACGGCATCTGCCTCTCGACGACCGTGCCGACCCTCGTTCGCGAGTGGGAGCGCCTCGCCGAGCGCTGGGCGCACGCGGCGCTCCTGGTCGTCGGGCCCGGGGTCAAGACCGGGATCCCGATCCGATACGACGACCCGCGCGAGGTCGGTCCCGACCGGATCGTCAACGCCGTCGCCGCGAGGGCGCGCTACGGCGCGCCCGTCGATCGTGGTCGACTTCGGCACGTCGACGAACTTCGACGTCGTCTCGCCGGAGGGCGAGTACGTCGGAGGGGTGCTCGCGCCCGGGATCGAGGTCTCGATGGAGGCGCTGTTCGCGCGGGCAGCGCGGCTCGTCGACGTCGACTTCGTCGAGCCGCCGAGCGTGATCGGGAAGACGACCGTCGGCGGCCTCCAGAGCGGCCTCGTCTACGGGTTCGCGGGACAGGTGGACGGGATCGTCGCGCGGATCCGTGAGGAGCTCGGCGCTCCCGAGGCGCCGGTCGTCGCGACGGGCGGCCTCGCGGAGCTCGTCGCTCCGCACAGCGCCGCGATCGAGCGCGTCGACCCCTTCCTCACGCTCGAGGGGCTCCGGCTCGTCTGGGAGCTGAACGCGTGATGCTCGACCCCGGCACGCTCGCGGTGTTCGCGCTCGCGTCGCTGCTGCTCGCCGTCGTGCCGGGCCCCGCGGTGCTCTACATCGTCGCGCAGAGCATCCACGGTGGCCGCCGCGCCGGCGTGGTGTCCGCGTTCGGCGTCGCGAGCGGAGGCCTGTTCCACGTGCTTGCCGCGGTCGTCGGGCTGTCGGCCGTCCTGACGGCGTCGGCGGAGGCGTTCACGGTCGTGAAGATCCTCGGGGCCGCGTACCTCGTCTGGCTCGGGATCCGCACGCTCCTCAGCGCGGACGAGCGCATCGGGGGACGCGCCGCCGAGCCCACTCTCGCGAGCACGTACCGCCGGGGCGTCGTCGTGAACGTGCTGAACCCGAAGACGGCGCTCTTCTTCCTCGCGTTCCTGCCGCAGTTCGTCGATCCGCACGAGTCGACCCGCGCGCAGCTCGCGCTGCTCGGCGCGGTGTTCGTCGTGATCGCGCTCGCGAGCGACCTGCTCTGGGCGCTCGTCGCGGGGACGGCCGGGGCGGTGCTCAGGAGGAGCCGTACGTTCCTGCGTGTCCAGCGCTACGTGTCGGGGACGATCTTCGTCGGGCTCGGCGCGCTCGCCGCGACGACGGGCCGCTCGCACTAGATCAATGGGCTTGCGTGCGTCGTGCCCGGTGACCCACGCAGACGGGGAAAGCGTGCCGAGACGGGGGCCCGAGCGGTGACCGCCGAGGCCGGAGGCCGGCTTCGCCGGCCGGGAGGCCAGGCTCGCTTCGCGATGTCGCGGTGGAGGAGGACGGGGCTCGTCGGGGACCATGCGTTCCCCCGACGGCTCAGCCGCCGCCGTAGATCGAGATCGGGAGCTCGAGCGTCACCTCGTCGCCGCTCGGGACCTCGGCCTCGAGCCGCTCGACCAGCTCGATCGCGCCGGGCGCCGCGGCGATCAGCCGCCGCTCGACCTCCTCGGTCGAGTCGAGGACGACGAGCTCCTGCTTGAACGGCCGCGGGAAGCGGCCGTGGCCGAGGTACCAGCCGTAGAACTTCTTCAGGAACCCGCTCGCCCGGCGCTCGCCGAGCTCCCGCACGGTCTCGCGGACGAAGAGGACGAGCTCCGCGACGACCTCCTCGCGCGTCGGCTCGCGCCGAGCGCCGTCGACGATCTCCTCGAGCACCCACGGGTTGCCCTGCGCGGCGCGGCCCGACCATCACGGCGGCGGCGCCCGTCGTCGCGAGCACCGTCTGCGCCCTGGCACGCGAGACGATGTCGCCCGAGGCGACGACCGGGACGTCGACGAGCGACGACGAGCTCCGCGGTGAGCGCGTGGTCGGCCGCGCCCGTGTACATCTGCTGGGCCGAGCGCGGGTGCAGCGTCAGCGAGGCCGCGCCCGCCTCCACGAGCCTCGGGCCGACGACGAGGCAGTCGCGCGAGCCGTTCGCGAAGCCCTCGGCGCAGCTTCACGCTGACCGGGATGTCGACCGCATCGGCGATCGCGGAGACGATCCGCGCCGCCCGATCCGGGTCGTCCAGCAGCGTCGCGCCCGCGCCGGTCTTCGTCACCTTCCGGACGGGGCAGCCGAAGTTGAGGTCGACGAGGTCGGCTCCCGCCGCCTCGACCATGCGGGCCGCCTCGGCCATCGTCCCCGGGTCCGAGCCGAAGAGCTGGATCGCGAGCGGGTGCTCGTCGGCGGCGACGCGCAGGTAGCCGAGCGTCCGCTCGTTGCGGTGCTCGATCCCCGCGCAGCTGACCATCTCCGAGCAGACGAGGCCGGCGCCGAAGCGCCGTCCCTGGCGCCGGAACGCCTGCACGCTGACGCCCGCCATCGGCGCCAGGACGAGCCGCGTCGGGATCTCGACCGGCCCGATCGACCAGGACTCGCGGAGGTCGATCATCGGCCGGCGAATGGTAGTGCGCGCCCGATCCCGGCCCTTGGCCCGGGGGGTTGCCAGAGACGTCGCCTCGCCGCTACCATGCGCGTCCGCGTGGCGCGCTCGCGCCTCGTTCTCGTTTCTGGCGACCATTCGGAGGTTCCTCCTGAAGGACGTGATCCTCACCCCCGAGGGGTACGACACCCTCAAGCAGGAGCTCGACGTCCTGCGCACCGACCGGCGGCGCGAGATCGCCGAGCGCATCCGCGACGGCGCGCGAGTTCGGGGACATCGCCGAGAACGCCGAGTACGACGACGCGAAGAACGAGCAGGCGATGCTCGAGCACAAGATCGCCCAGCTCGAGGAGCGGCTCGCGCACGCGCGCGTGATCGACACCGCCGAGGTCGACACGAGCGTCGTCTCGGTCGGCTCGGTCGTCCGGCTGCGCGACGTCGACGCGAAGGAGACGCTCGAGTACCACATCGTCGGCTCCGCCGAGGCGAACCCGGCCGAGCGGAAGCTCTCGAACGAGTCGCCGGTCGGCAAGGCGATCATGGGCCACAAGAAGGGCGAGACCGTCGAGGTGACGACCCCGCGCGGCTCCGTGGTGAAGTTCAAGATCATGGAGATCAAGGCCGCCTGACGCCTCCGGGCGGCGGGGTCCCGCGGGCGGAGCCCGGCACCGCTCGCGCCCGCGCGACGCCGGCCGCGTGGCGGAGCGACGTCGCCCTCCGCGGACTGTGGCCCAGCACCCTCCCCCAGCGCGGGCACGCTCAGGGTGGTCCACGCGCCGGTCAGCCGCAGACGAGGTCTTGTCGCCGTGCTGCGTCCGTCGGCGTGACGCTCGGGCTCGCTACGCCCAGGGCAACGCGTTCCAGTCCCGTCCGTGCGCAGGACAGCGCGCGTGCCGGTGATTCCGCGCTGGCGACGCGCTCGGGTGACGCTCGACCGAGCTCGACCGTACTCCGGCGAGGGCGAGCTCGTGAGCGCGATGACGACGTGCGGCGGACGGATGCGTGGCCGCGGCCGCCGGACGACGATCGCACGCACCGTCGGGTCGCGACGGTGCGTGCGCAGTCCCGAGCGGGCACGTCGAACGAGTCCTGCTTGCGCGCTCGCGCTCGCCCTCGAGCAGGCACTGGCCAGCGAGGCGAGGCAGCCTCCTGTGTACGGCTCGGCGTCGGTGTGAGGCCTCTCCGTCGGCCGAACGCGAGCTGATCCCGAGATCGGCGAACGGCGCGCTCTCGCTCGAAGGCGCACATGGCGCCGAGGTGCAGTCGTCCCACGCCGCGTCCCGAACGCCGACGACGAACCAGCTGTCGCGCACCGACGCGTCCGAGCCAGCTCCTCGAGGCGTGCTCCGGCGACGCGTCTCACTCGCCTACCTCGCGGTCGCTCACAGACTGCCGCGCGGATCCCGGTCGGCGACCGAGCTCGTCCTCGTCAGCGGTCTCGTCGCGGTCGCGATCGCGGCGTCGGCACTGGAGCACCGTCGAAGGAGCGCGAGTCGACGACGGCGCCGACCGCTCGCCGCTGCCCGCCTGGACATCGGCTGGCGTTGCCCAGGAAGCGATGGCTCGATGGAGCGGACGTCGCTCCAGTCGCCGGTCGCCTGGCGATCAGGACGTACGATCCGCCGGTGCCCGACGCCTCGCCGAAGCGCTTCCCCGACCGGGACGAGGTCGCGGCGGTCCGGGCCGAGGCCGAGCCGCTCGAGCCCGGCGGCGAGCTCGCGACGACCCGGCGGCTCGCCGGGCGCGCGATGGCGCGGCGGGGATGGGCAAGCTCGTGTTCCTCGACCTCGTCGACCGCTCGGGCCGCATCCAGGTGATCTGCGACGTCGCCGTCACGGGCGAGATCGACGTCCACCTCGGCGACGTGATCGGCGTCACCGGACGTCCGGCGAAGTCGAGGCGCGGCGAGCCCTCCGTGCTCGCCGAGAGCGTCGAGGTCCTCTCCCGCAACACCCAGCCGCTGCCGGACACGTTCCACGGCCTCACGGACGTCGAGCTGCGCTACCGCAAGAGCTACCTCGACCTCCTGATGAACGAGGAGTCGCGCGACGTCGTTCCTCACCCGCGCGAAGGTCGTCACGGCGATCCGGCGCGCGCTCGACGAGTGGGGCTTCGTCGAGGTCGAGACGCCGGTCCTGCAGCCGCGCTACGGCGGCGCCTTCGCGCGGCCGTTCATCGACCCATCACAACGAGCTCGACGCGGACCTCTACCTGCGCATCGCGACCGAGCTCTACCTCAAGCGGCTGATCGTGGGCGGGCTCGAGCGCGTGTACGAGATCGGCAAGGACTTCCGCAACGAGGGCGTCTCGTTCAAGCACAACCCGGAGTTCACGATGCTCGAGTGGTACGAGGCGTACGCCGACTACCGCGACACGATGGCCCGGATCGAGCAGCTCGTGGAGCGGGTCGCGCGCGAGGTCGCTGGGGACGACCGCGGTGACGTTCCGCGGCCACGAGATCGACCTCGCCGGCCCCTGGGAGCGGGTGCGGTTCGTCGAGGCTCTCGAGCGCCACGAGCTGTGGACGCGCGACGCCGACGAGCTGCGCGCGTGGCTGACGGAGCGGGGGGTCGACACCGACGCCGACAAGGACTGGACGCAGCTGGTCGACCACGCGTTCTCCCACTACGTCGAGCCCGCGCTTGATCCAGCCGACGATCGTGCACGACTACCCCGTCGAGCTGTCACCGTTCGCTCGTCCGACCGACGACGACCCGAGCCTCACGGAGCGGTTCGAGTACTTCGCCGGCGGGATGGAGCTCGGGAACGCGTTCACGGAGATCAACGAGGCCGCGATGCAGCAGGCGCGCTTCGACCAGCAGTCCGAGCAGGTGGAGGGCGAGCGCGGCGACGCGGACTACGTCGAGGCGCTCTCGTACGGCATGCCGCCGACGGGCGGCCTCGGACTCGGGATCGACCGCCTCGTGATGCTCCTGACCGGCAAGGAGTCGATCCGCGACGTCGTCCTCTTCCCGGCGCTGCGCAACATGTAGGCCACCCCACTTGCACATCCCGGCCTCTCCCTAGGATGCGAGAGATGCGCCGTCTCGTCGCTGCTGCTCGTCGCCGCCCTCGTGGTTCCCGTGTCCGCGCAGGCCGCGGTGAACCCGGTCGTCGCCGCTGCGAAGCGCACGGCGACGGTCAAGAGCTCGAAGCTGCAACTGAACGTCAAGACGACGATCCCCGGCCGGGCGACGATGACGATGACGGGAAGCGGCGCTCACAGCGGCAAGAGCGTCGAGCTGACGATGCGCACGCGAGCGGTCGGGGTCGCCCCGGTGACCATCGACGCGATCATGCTGAACGAGAGAGGGCGCGTCCGTGATGTACATGCGCTCGCCCGCGTTCCAGCAGCAGCTCCCTTCGGGCAAGTCCTGGCTGCGCGTCGACCTCTCCAAGCAGGCGGCGAGCCTCGCCGTCGATTTCTCCTCGCTGCTCAACAGCTCGAGCTTCGCCCCGCTCGAGAAGGGCCTCGTCTCGACGAAGCGCATCGGGCGTGAGACGGTTGCGGGCGCGTCGACGACGCATTACCGCGCGGTCATCGACATCGGGCGCGCCGCCCGTGCCGTGCCGGCCTACGGGAAGCAGGTCGCGGCGCTGGAGAAGGCGACCGGCATCCGGCTCGAGCGGAGCTCGCTGGAACGTCTGGATCGGGGGCGACGGCCGGATCCGCCGGATGCGGTTCTCGACCACCGGCGGTCGCCGGAGGCGCCCGCGGCACGACCGTGCAGTCCCTCACGTTCCTCGCCTACGACGTTCCGGTCTCGATCAGCGCGCCGCCGCGCGCCCAGGTCTTCGAGACTCCCTAGGGCCCGCAGCTCACCTGCTCCCGCTCGCCGCGACCTACGGAGCCGCGGCGGTCTTCCAGGCGCTTCCGGTCCCGAGTGCGCCCTCGTGGTCGGCCAGAACGGGTGCGTCCTCCTCTGGATGGGCGGCGCGATGCTCGAGGAACCAGGCGACGCCCGCGTGCGATGCCCTCGTCGAGCGGCGTCGAGGGGTCGTATCCGAGGAGCTCGCGGGCCTTCGTGAGGTCGGCGACGTAGTGGGTCACCTCGCCCAGCAACGACGGCGCGAGCGTAATCCGGGGAGCAACGTCGAGCTCGGCAGCGATCCGCTCGGCGCAATGGACCAGCGTGTTGCCCTCGCCGTACGCGAGGTTGATCGTCTGGTTGACGACGCGCCCCTCGGCGAGCGCCTCGATGCCGCGGACGATGCCGTCGACGCAGTCGTCGACGTACGTGAAGTCGAGCGTCTTGTCGCGACCGCCGTAGATCGTGATCGGCTCGCCCCGGAGCATCGAGTGGATGAACAGAGGGATCACTCGCACCATTCGGTGGAGGTCGTTGTCGAACCGGCCGTAAACGTTCGAGAATCGGAACACCAGGTAGGGGAGCCCGTAACAGCGCGCGTACGAGTAGATGAAAGCCTCGCCGGCGATCTTCGAGGCGGAGTACGTGCTCTCCGTGTAGGCGAAGTTCGCGACCTGCTCCGTGTACTCCTCGAACCGGTGGACGTCGCCGTACACCTCACGGCTCGACGAGAAGACGATCGGGATGTTCCCCTGCCGGGCGTACTCGAGGACGTTGAAGGTCATCATCGCGTTCTCGAGCGCACGATGCGGCTCGCGGACGAGCTGATGCACCTTCGCATGGGCCGCGAGATGCACGACGAGGTCGGTCTCGGGGTACTCGACGCCGTTGACGCCGCCCGGGAACGGCGCGTAGTGGCCCGCGAGATCCTGGAGCAGGTACGGGAACGCATCGCTCCACGTGTTCAGCCGCTTGTCGATGCCGAAGACCTCGTGGCCGTCACGGAGCAGACGTAGCGCGAGGTTGGTTCCTATCTGCCCGGACGAGCCGGTGATCAGGATCCTCATCGGGCGGGAAGGCTACAGCTTGACGCGGCCATCGATCCGCCGTCTGGCCTCGTCCAGGTTCGGGCGAGTGACCGATACCCGTCACGAGCGCCGGGGGTCGGCGACCTCGCAGGCGTCGGGTACGATCAGTAGGCCTTCGACCCGGAGCCGGCGGCACCGCAGACTCCGGATCACGCGGAAAGGAGGGTCGAGGGAGCCGTGTTCGAGCGATTCACTGAACGGGCAAGGCAGGTTGTCGTCCTCGCGCAGGACGAGGCTCGCGCTCTCAAGCACAACTACATCGGCACGGAGCACATCCTGCTCGGCTTGCTGCGCGAGGAGGAGGGCCTCGCCGCGCGCGTGCTCGAGCAGCTCGACATCACGGTGGAAGAGGTGCGCGCCCAGGTCGCGCGCATCGTCGGCCAGGGCGACGAGGTCACGACCGGCCAGATCCCGTTCACGCCGCGCGCGAAGAAGGTGCTCGAGCTCGCGCTGCGCGAGGCGCTCTCGCTGGGTCACAACTACATCGGCACCGAGCACATCCTCCTCGGCCTCGTGCGCGAGAACGAAGGCGTCGCCGCGCGCATCCTGCTCGACTTCGACGCGGACGCCGAGAAGATCCGCAACGAGATCATCCGCATGCTCTCCGGCCCGGGGCGCCGCCAGTCGGGCCAGGGCGGAGGCGCGCCGCAGGGCGAGAAGGCCAAGAACTCGAAGCTCCTCGACCAGTTCGGCCGCAACCTCACCAAGCAGGCGACCGAGGGCAAGCTCGACCCCGTGGTCGGCCGTCAGACCGAGATCGAGCGCGTGATGCAGATCCTCTCGCGCCGCCAGAAGAACAACCCCGTGCTGATCGGCGAGCCGGGCGTCGGCAAGACCGCGGTCGTCGAGGGGCTGGCCGCGCGGATCGCCGCGAACCAGGTGCCCGAGCTCCTGAAGAACAAGCAGATCTACACGCTCGACCTGGCCGCGCTGGTGGCCGGCTCGAAGTACCGCGGCGAGTTCGAGGAGCGCCTGAAGAAGGTGATGAAGGAGATCACCCAGCGCGGCGACATCATCCTGTTCATCGACGAGCTCCACAATCTCGTCGGCGCGGGCGCGGCCGAGGGCGCGATCGACGCGGCCTCGATCCTCAAGCCGGCCCTCGCGCGGGGCGAGCTGCAGACGATCGGCGCGACGACGCTCGACGAGTACCGCAAGTACCTCGAGCGCGACGCCGCCCTCGAGCGGCGCTTCCAGCAGGTGCGCGTCGAGGAGCCGACGATCGACGAGACCGTGCAGATCCTCCGCGGCCTGCGCGACCGCTACGAGGCGCACCACCGCGTGAAGATCACCGACGAGGCGCTGCACGCCTCCGCGGTGCTCGCCGACCGGTACATCCAGGACCGGCACCTGCCCGACAAGGCGATCGACCTGATCGACGAGGCCGGCTCGCGCGTCCGCATCCGCACGATGTCCGCGCCGCCGCGCTATCGCGAGCTCGAGGAGGAGATCGAGACCGTCCGCGCCGACAAGGAAGCGGCGATCGAGGCGCAGGAGTTCGAGAAGGCCGCCTCGCTCCGCGACAAGGAGCGCAAGCTCTCCCAGAAGAAGAAGGAGCTCGAGGAGCGCTGGCGCAACGAGGCCGACGAGGAGCAGCCGGAGATCGGCGAGGACGAGATCGCCGACATCGTCTCGATGTGGACGGGGATCCCGGTCTTCAAGCTCACCGAGGCCGAGTCGCAGAAGCTCGTCCGCATGGAGGAGGAGCTCCACAAGCGCGTGATCGGCCAGGAGGCGGCGATCGTGGCCGTCTCGAAGGCGATCCGCCGTGCCCGCGCGGGGATCAAGGACCCGAAGCGCCCGACCGGCTCGTTCATCTTCCTCGGCCCCTCGGGCGTGGGGAAGACCGAGCTCGCGCGCACGCTCGCCGAGTTCCTGTTCGGGGACGAGGACGCGATGATCCAGGTCGACATGTCGGAGTACATGGAGAAGCACTCCGTGTCCCGGCTCGTCGGCTCGCCTCCGGGCTACGTCGGCTACGACGAGGGCGGCCAGCTCACCGAGGCCGTCCGCCGCAAGCCGTACTCGGTGCTGCTCCTCGACGAGATCGAGAAGGCGCACCCGGACGTGTTCAACATCCTCCTCCAGATCCTCGAGGACGGGAAGCTGACCGACGCCCAGGGACGGAAGGTCGACTTCCGGAACACGATCGTGATCATGACCTCGAACATCGGGGCCGCCCAGATCTCGAAGAACCAGTCGCTCGGCTTCGCGATCGGCGACGAGCAGGGCCTCACGTACGAGGACATGAAGTCGCGCGTGATGGGCGAGCTGAAGAAGGTCTTCCGGCCCGAGCTCCTGAACCGGATCGACGAGATCATCGTCTTCCACAAGCTCGAGAAGAGCGAGATCCTGCAGATCGTCGACCTGATGATGAAGCGCCTCCGCGACCAGATGTCGGTGCACGGCGCGATGGTCGAGCTCACGCAGGCCGCGAAGGAGCTGCTCGTCGAGGAGGGCTACGACCCGGCGATGGGCGCCCGGCCGCTCCGGCGCGCGATCCAGCGCCTGATCGAGGACCCGCTCGCGGACTTCGTGCTCGGACGGGAGCTCGGCCGAAGGCTCCACGATCGTCGTCGACCGTCGCGAGGACGCCGGCCCGGACGACCCGAAGGTCGAGATGAGGGTGATCGAGGGCGAGGTGCAGCCCGAGCCCGTCACGGTGCCGCCGGAAGAGCCGGCGGACGCCGAGGAGGAGCCCGGGGAGTAGTCCACCGCACCGCTCAGGTGCGGTAAGCCGTACGTCCGGCGGGCCGACGCCCGTCGTACCCTCCTCCGAGGCCGCCGCACGGCGGCACGGACGACGAGGAGGAGCCCTTCCGATGAGCGCCCAATCCACGGCGCAGCCGCGTTACCGCGACGCGCTCCCGCAGCTCGGTCGCGTCCCGTTCCTGACGGACGGCGGGATCGAGACGACTCTCATCTTCCACGACGGCCATGACCTGCCCCATTTCGCCGCATACGACCTCCTGACCCGCGACGGAGGCGAGGACGCCCTCCGCCGCTACTTCGAGCCCTACGTCCGCATCGCGCTCGACCGCCGCGTCGGGATCGTGCTCGAGACGCCGACCTGGCGAGCGAGCCCCGACTGGGCGGAGCGCCTCGGCCACTCGCCCGAGGAGCTCGCGGAGCTCAACCGCCGCGCGGTCGCGCTGCTCGAGAGCCTGCGCGACGAGCTCGAGACCGACCTGACCCCGATCGTCGTCTCCGGCTGCGTCGGGCCGCGGGGCGACGGCTACCTCGTCGGCGAGGCGATGAGCGCGGACGAGGCGGCCGCCTATCACGCAGCCCAGATCGGGACGTTCGCCGATACCGGCGCCGACCTCGTCACCGCGATCACGATGACGTACGCCGACGAGGCCGTCGGGGTCGTGCGGGCCGCCGGCGCGGCCGGGATGCCGGTGGTGATCTCCTTCACCGTGGAGACCGACGGGCGCCTGCCGAGCGGCCAGCCGCTCCGCGAGGCGATCGAGGAGGTCGACGCCCGCACCGACGGCGCTGCCGCGTACTTCATGGTCAACTGCGCCCATCCGTCCCACTTCTACGACGTGCTCGAGCCGGGATCGGGCTGGACCGACCGGATCCGCGGGCTCCGCGCGAACGCGTCACGGCTGAGCCACGCCGAGCTCGACGCGGCCGAGGAGCTGGACGAGGGCGATCCCGGAGGAGCTCGCGCACGAGTACGTCGCGCTGCGGGAGCGGCTCCCGTGGCTGACCGTCCTCGGCGGCTGCTGCGGCACGGACCATCGCCACATCGATGCGATGAGCCGCGCCTGGATCGGCCTGTAGGAGTGCCCGGCTTCGGCCGGAGCGCGGCGAGGCAGGTGCCCGGGTGGGGCCAGGCCCGTCTGATGGCACCTCGCCTCTAGGCTTTGTCCGGCATGGAGATCCGGCACGCCGAGCCCGCGGACTACGGGCAGGGTTATCGGCCGCGTCAACACCTGGTGGGCGGGCCGCGACATGGCGCCGATGCTGCCGCGGCTCTTCTTCGTCCACTTCGAGGGCACGAGCTACGTCGTCGACGACGAGGACGGGCAGCTCGCGGCGTTCCTGATCGGCTTCCTCTCGCAGACCGATCCCCACGAGGCGTACGTGCACTTCGTCGGCGTCGCGCCGGAGCGTCGCGGCGAGGGCCTCGGCCGTCGGCTGTACGAGCGCTTCTTCGCGGACGCGGTCGCGCACGGGCGGACGACCGTGCGTTGCGTGACCTCACCCGAGAACGAGGCGTCCGTCGCCTTCCATCGGGCACTCGGCTTCGACGTGGAGAGGATCGCGCACGACTACGACGGCCCCGGCGAGGACCGCGTGCTGTTCGTGAAGCGCCTCGGCGTAGGCACGTTTTCGCCCTGCGGGCGTACATGCCCGCCGACTCGCGTCCGACGCTGTCCCTGCGCGCCTCGGTGGGCCGACAGGCGTCCGCTACCGTCAACTGCTCGATGTCGAGCCCGTTCCTCTCGACCGTGAGCCGCCCACGGCGGCGCGCCCGGAAGACGCTCGTCGGCGTCGCACTGGTGGTCGGGCTCGCGCTGCTGCTCGCCGCTGCGTTCGGGGTGGTGGCGCTCGTCGAGCGCGAGTTCGCTCCCGCGCGGGGCGACCATCGCCGGTGTCGAGGTCGGAGGGATGAGTGAGGACGGAGGCGCGCGCCGCCGTGGTGCGTGCGGCAGCGACGCAGATCACGCGGCCGATCCGCCTCGTGGCGCCCGGCGGGCGTATCGCCTCGACGAGGGGGAGCGAGCTGCGTGCGGAGCCGCTCGTCGACGAGGCACTCGACGCGGCCCTCGAGCGGGGGACCGTCGGACGCGTTCTCGCCCGCGTGGGCATCCGGCCCGGTCCCGACGTCGACCTCGCGTATCGGCTCGCACCGGTCCCCGTCGCGAAGCTGGCGAACCGCCTCGACCGCCGGTTCGGCAAGCCCTGGCGGGACGCCGGCGTCGAGGTCGCGAGACGACGTTCGCGTCGTCGACGGCGCGTGCCGGAACCGGGAGTCGACCGCGGCGCGCTCCGCCGGGCTCTTCGCACCCTGCCCTCCAGGGTCGAGCTCTCGATCGTGCCCGCGCTGCCGGTCGTCTCGACGGCCGAGGCCGAGGCGGCAGCGGCGCGCATCGAGCGGCTGCTCGACGGGCCGCGTCGCGTCCGCTTCGGCATCCGCGAGTCGACGCTCACGCCCGAAGCGGCTGCGTGCGCTCGTGCGCACCGAGCGCGCAGGACGGCACGCTCGGGGTGATCGCTCGACCCGAAGGGCCTCGGGGCGTCGCTCACGGCTCCGGCTGGGGGACTACGAGGTCGCGCCCCGCGAGGCGACGTTCGCCGTCGGCCCCGCGGCCGTTCGCGTCGTGCCCTCCAGGCCCGGCCGCGCCCTCGACCTCGAGCGAATCGGGCGCTCGCTCGTCTCGAACCTCGAGTCCACCGTCCACCTCGGGCGCTTCACGCAAGACCCCGCCTGCGTTCACGACCGAGGACGCCGAGAAGCTGGACATCCGGGAGCTCGTGTCGGAGTTCACGACGTACTACTCGTGCTGCCAGCCGCGCGTGACGAACATCCAGCGTGCGGCCGCAGCTGCTCGACGGGACGATCATCCGGCCGGGCGAGGCGTTCTCGCTCAACGAGGCGCTCGGCAAGCGCACGGTCGAGAGGGGCTTCGTCGCGGCGCCCCAGATCTTCGACGGGCGCCTCGAGGACGCGGTCGGAGGCGGGATCAGCCAGGTCGCGACGACGCTCTACAACGCCGCGTTCTTCGCGGGCGTCAAGCTCGTCGCCCACCAGGCGCACCAGTTCTACATCTCTCGGTACCCGATGGGCCGCGAGGCCACGGTCTCGTGGGGAGGCCCCGAGCTCGTCTTCCGGAACGACTGGCCGGCGGCGATCCTGATGAAGGTGACCGCCACCGACTCGGCGATCACCGTGCGCTTCTACTCGCGCAAGCTCGGCAGGCGCGTCGAGACGACGACGGGCGAGCCGTACTCCCAGGTCGCGCCGAGGACGATCACCAGCTCGAACCCGTCGCTGCCGCCGGGCACGACGAGCACCCTGCAGTCCGCCGGCGCCTCGGGCTTCACCGTGCAGTACACGCGGAAGGTGTTCAAGGGCCCGAAGCTCCTGGCGAACGAGCGCTACACCGTGCGCTACGACCCGCAGAACGCGATCGTCGAGATGGGGCCGCCGAAGCCGCGTCAAGCCGAAGCCGAAGCCGAAGCCGAAGCCGGAGCCGGCGACGCCCGAGCCGGCGGCCGGACGAACCGATCCCGCCGAGCCGCCCACCACGGCACGGCACCGGCGCGGGCGCCGAGCAGCGCGCTTCAGCGCCGCAGCTCGATCAGCGCGTCCGAGGCGTCGTGGTCGACCTGCAGCGTCGTGTGCGTGATGCCGAACCGCTCCGCGAGCACGCGCTCGATGTCTTGCCGGAGACCGTGGCAGTCCTCGCCCCGGCCGACCAAGCACGTGCGCGGAGAGCGCGTCGAAGCCGGAGGTGATTCGCCAGACGTGCAGGTCGTGCACGCTCGTCACGCCGGGCACCTCGACGATCGCGCGCGCGACCTGATCGGCGTCGATCCCCGACGGCGTCTGCTCCATCAGGATCGCCGTCGAGTCGCGGAGCACGCTCCACGCGCTCGCGACGATCAGCAGCGCGATCGCGAGCGAGACGATCGGGTCGATCGTCGTCCAGCCGGTCAGCAGGATCACGAGCGCCGCCGCGAGGACGCCGACCGAGCCGAGGACGTCGGCGACGACGTGGCGGAGCGCCGCCTCGACGTTCAAGCTCTCCGCTGGCCGAGCGCATCAGGATCCCGGCCGCGACGACGTTGACCGCGAGGCCGACTGCGGCGACTGCCAGCATCCAGCCGCCCAGGATCTCGGGCGGGTCGCGGAACCGCTGCACCGCCTCCCAGGCGATCCATCCGCTGACGAGCACGAGCGTCAGCCCGTTCACGAAGGCGGCCAGGATCTCGGCTCGCTGGAAGCCGAAGCTCCTGCGCGGCGTCGACGGACGTCCCGGCGAGGGTCAGCGCCACGAGCGCCAGACCGATCGCGAACGTGTCGGAGAGCATGTGGCCGGCGTCCGCGAGCAGCGCCAGGCTGCCGGTGAGGAAGCCGCCGACGACCTCGACCGCCGTGACTCCGACGGTGAGCGCGAGCACGGTCCCGAGCGCACGGCGCGACGCGCTGCGGTGGTCGTGGGCGTGGCCGTGGTGCCGGCCGTGAGCGTGGGCCTCGGTGGTCACGAACGGAGCATAGGCGCCCGGGATTTGCGTCACGGTGGGATGTACTGTTGTCACTTCTGACGACATCCGTCCGGGCCGTCGACTACCCTGCGCTCATGGCCAAGGTCGTCGTCCAGTTCAGCTGTAGCGAGTGCGGTGCGACCACCGGCCGCTGGCTCGGGCGCTGTCCCGGGTGCGGCGCGTTCGGCACGCTCGTCGAGGAGCTCCACGGGCGGGACGGCGCAGCCGGCCGCCGGCTCGGCCCGCGCCCCCGAGCGCCTCGGCGACGTCAGGGTCGAGGAGGCGTCGCGCATCTCGACGGGCGTCCCCGAGCTCGACCGCGTGCTCGGCGGAGGGCTCGTTCCTGCGTCGCTCGTCCTGCTCGGTGGGGAGCCGGGCGTCGGGCAAGTCGACGCTGCTCCTGAGCGCGCTCGGTGCGGTTGCGCGCAGCGGACGGCAGGCGCTGCTCGTCACGGGCGAGGAGTCGGTCGCGCAGGTGCGTCTTCGCGCGGAGCGTCTCGGCGGAGCCGACGACGTCGCGATCCTCGCCGAGACGGAGCTCGAGGCCGTCTGCGCGACGCTCGAGCGCGAGGCTCCGGCCGTCTGCGTGATCGACTCGGTGCAGACGCTGTACGCGAGCGAGCTCGGATCCGCGCCCGGCTCGGTCGCCCAGGTGCGGGAGGCCGCGGCTCGCCTCCTGCGGGTCGCGAAGCGAAGCGGCGTGGCCACCGTGCTCGTCGGTCACGTGACGAAGGACGGTGCGGTCGCCGGGCCCCGCGTGCTCGAGCACCTCGTCGACTGCGTGCTCCAGTTCGAGGGCGACCGCTACCACGCGCACCGAATCCTGCGGGCGGCGAAGAACCGGTTCGGCTCGACGAACGAGCTCGGGGTGTTCGAGATGACGGCGGCAGGGCTCGTCGGCGTCCCCGATCCCTCGACGCTCTTCGGCCGCAGCGAGGCCGGGGAGGTGGGTGCCGCCGTCGCGGTCGCGCTGGAGGGAACGCGGCCCATGCTGCTCGAGGTACAGGCCCTCGTCTCGCGCACCGACCTGGCGATGCCGCGGCGCGTCGGCACGGGTGTCGACCCGAAGCGCCTCGCGATGATCGTCGCGGTGCTCGCGCGCCACGCGGGTGTGCCGCTCGGCGCGGCGGACGTCTTCGTCAACGTCGCGGGCGGCGTCCGCATCGACGAGCCGGGAGCCGACCTCGCGGTCGCGCTCGCGATCGCCTCTGCCGCCCGGGGCGCGCCCTTGCGCGAGAGCATCGCGGTGTTCGGCGAGATCGGCCTCACCGGGCGGCTCCGCACGTCCGCCCAGGGCGAGCGGCGACTGGAGGAATGCGCCAAGCTGGGGATCTCGGTCGTGGTCGCCCCGGAGGGCACGAACGGGCCGAACGGGGCCCGCGCGTGGTCGGCGCCGACCACGCTCCGGCACGCGCTCGCGCGCCGCTCTCGTGCCCGCCGAATCCGCAGCCGAGGAGGCGTGATGGATGCGCACTGACCACGAGCCGAGCGACGCTCCAGGCGGCGGAGCCGTGCCGTTTCTTCCGGTAGAATGGGGTGCACACGTCGGCGGATCCAGGGCCGGCGCTTTTTCGTGAGTCAGGCGCATACAAGACCGGACGACGGGAGGGCTCTAGGCGTGTTCGATGTCGGCGACAAGGTCGTGTACCCCCATCACGGCGCGGGGACGGTTGTCTCCAAGGACGTCAAGATCGTGCTCGGGGAGGAGCGCGAGTACCTGACGATCAAGATCCTCCACAACGAGATGACGGTCAACGTCCCCGTCGACAACTGCGACAAGGTGGGGCTGCGTGGAGTCATCGATCTCGAGATGGTCGAGGTCGTCGTCAAGGTCCTGCTCGGCGGCTCGACCGAGATGCCGAAGAACTGGAACCGCCGGTTCAAGCACAACCGCGACAAGATGAAGACCGGTGACATCCTCGAGCTCGCCGAGGTGGTGCGAAACCTCGCGCTGCGCGACCACGAGAAGGGCCTCTCGACCGGCGAGAAGCAGATGTACGTCAAGGCGAAGAAGATCCTCGCCTCCGAGCTCATGTACGCCAAGGACATGACCGAGGATCAGGCGCACGAGTGGCTCGAAGAGGTGCTCGCGAACCCGGCCAAGGGCAAGCGGGCGAAGGCGAAGCCGAAGACCGCGGCGCCAGCCACGGCCTAGGGCTCGATGCGCTTTCGCTCCGCGAAAGCGCTGGAAGGCCCGGCGCGAGCTGCGGTCACGTGACCGGTTCTTCCAGTGGCTCCGGCGCAGCCGGAACCACGTGGGCGATCCTCGTCGCCGCCGGCACGGGTGAACGGCTCGGGAGCGAGCGGCCGAAGGCTTTCGTCGGCCTCGCGGGCGACCGCTTCTCGCAGAGAGCCTCGAGCGGCTGGACACGTCCGACTGGATCGACGCGATCGTCGTCGCAGCCCCGCCCGACTGGGAGGAGCCGACGATCCTGCTCGCCGAGGAGCTCGTCGCCTCGAAGGTCGCCTCCGTCGTCACGGGCGGCGCGACTCGCGCCGAGTCGGTGCGGATCGCGCTCGCCGAGGTGCCCGAGGACGCCCTCGTCGTGCTCGTCCACGACGCGGCACGCCCGCTCGTGGACGACGCCGTGATCGAGCGGCTCCTCGGGGGCTGGCGCAGGGGGTCGACGGCGTCGTCCCGGGGCTGCCGCTGCGCGACACCGTCAAGCGGGTCGAGGGCGGGCTCGTCGCCGAGACCGTCGACCGCTCGACCCTCGTCGCCGTCCAGACGCCGCAGGCCTTCGTCGCCGACCGCCTCCGGGCCGCATACGCCGGGGCGCTGGACGGTGCGACCGACTGCGCGTCGCTCGTCGAGCGCGCGGGTGGCAGGATCGCGGTCGTGGCCGGCGACCCCCGGCTCGTCAAGGTGACCGCTGCGGAAGACCTCGAGCTCGTTGCACGGCTCCTGGACGCGGAAACGGGATGACCGTTCGCGCGGTCTTCTTCGACGTCGGCGAGACGCTGGTCGACGAGGAGCGCTGGTGGCGCGTCGTCGCGGACGCGGCGGGCGTCGGGCCACATGTCGTGTGGGCAGCTCTCGGCAAGACGATCGAGCGCGGCGAGGAGCACTGGGGCCTCTGGCGGCACCTGGGCGTCGAGCGCCCCGCGGAGGCATGGGACAGCGTCCAGTACTCCAGCGACGACCTGTACCCGGACGCGCTCGAGTGCCTCGAACGGCTGCGCGGCCGCGGCCTGGTCGTCGGGATCGCCGGCAACCAGAGCGCCGCGCTGGAGGAGTGGGCGCGCGCCGAGAAGCTGCCGGTCGACATCGTCACGGGCTCGGCGAGCCTCGGCGTCCGCAAGCCGGATCTGGCGTTCTTCGAGGGCCTCGTCGGTCTGGCCGGGTGTGCCGCGAGCGAGGTCGCCTACGTCGGCGACCGCGCCGACAACGACGCGCGGCCGGCTCTCCGGGCGGGTCTCGTCGCGATCCACCTGCGCCGGGGGCCCTGGGGTCGGCTCCAGGAGACGCCCGACGGCGCCGTCGCGATCGAGTCGCTCGCCGAGGTCCCGGCGGCGCTCGAGCTCGATCCGCGATGACGGGTCGACCGGCGCGACCGTCTTCTGCCTCGTCGTCGCCTCGCCCGCGGGCCGCGGCTGGCCCATGCCCTTGCATTGGGGCATGCTGAGACGGTGCGGGCCGCCTGCATCATCGCCTTCCTCGCCGTCGTCCTCGTGGCGTCCGCGTCGGCGGCCTCCTTCGACCCGAAACGGCTCGTCTTTCCGGCCTCGTCCGTCCCTGCCGGCTTCCGCGTCGACCCGAGCCAGACCGGCCTCCGCTCGACCGAGCGCTATGTGCGGGTGTATCCGCAAGCACGTCTGTACTTCGCACGCTGGAAGCGCGTGGTCGGGTACCAGGCGCGCTTCCTCCGAGGCTCGTCCAAGATAGAGACCCGGTCCGACGTGTTCCGCACTGCGGCCGGCGCCCGTCAGATGCTCGCGTGGGTCGACCTCGAGACGCGGAAGGCGGGGTTCTCGGGTCAACGGCGCGCGCCGCTCTCGATCGGGCTCGGGGGCTGGATCCACTGGGTAGGCGACTCGTACACGGTCGTGATCTGGCGCCAAGGGCGCGTCTTCGCGGGCGTGCTCGCCGCGGGGATCTCCCGGAGTCGGACGATCGGGCTCGCACGGGCCCAGGAGCGGCGCATCGCGCGCAGAGCTCGACCGGGTCGGGCCATGAGCGACCTGCGGGTCGGTCTCGGTGTGGATGCGCACGCGTTCGGCGACGGCGTCCCGCTCGTCCTCGGCGGCGTGACCGTCGACCATCCGCGCGGGTCTCGTCGGGCACTCGGACGGAGACGTCGTCGCTCACGCGCTGACGGATGCGCTGCTCGGCGCGGCCGGCCTCGCCGACATCGGGGCGCTGTTCCCCTCCGACGACGACCGCTACCGCGGCGCCGACTCGCTCGAGCTGCTCGCCGAGGCATATCGGCAGGTCCGCGACGCAGGGCTTCGAGCTCGTGAACGCCGACTGTGTCGTGATCGGCGAGGAGCCGCGGATCGCCCCCCATCGTGAGGCCATGCGCGATCGGCTGGCGGGCGCGCTCGGGGTCGAGCAGGGAGCTGCGTGAACGTCCGCGCGACCACGACCGATCGCCTCGGGTTCACCGGCAGGGGCGAAGGCCTCGCTGCGCAGGCGGTCGCGCTGCTTCGATCTGCGCAATGAGCGGGATACGCGTCCCGGGCGACGCTCGCCCGAACCCTCCGGACGCGCTATGGTCAGAGGAGAACGTCCCTTCGAACAGGAAGGGCTTGACGTTGGAGCAGAGTCCACCGGACTGACCAGACCGCGCACGTCCCGCTCTAGCGGCGCGTGCGCAGGCCGCGGGGTCCGTTCGCGGCCGCATCACTCACCGGAGCCCTCCGGCGACGCGGCGCACGGCGCGCGTCCCGAGGCTCCTCGCCCTCCCGGGTGCGCCGACGGGCCGTAGCGACGCACCCGGGAGGGCACTCTCTCGTTGCGTGACGCCAGGGAGGCACGTGCGGGTCGACCATGAGCATCACTACGACGTCCCGCTCGAGACCGGGTTCGCGTACATCACCGACCCGGCCAACTGGCCCGCGTACTGGCCCGGCCTCGTGCGCGTCGAGCCCGGCTCTCGTTGGGGCGCCCCGGGCGACGAGACTCGCCTTCGCGTTCGCCTCCTCGGCCGCGAGGTGGAGCTCCGGATGCGCTTGCGCCGGTTCGAGCAGAATCGGCTGGTCGAGTACGAGAGCAGCCAGGACGGGCTGCCCGACGCGCGGCACGAGCGTCACTTCGACGCCGCCGGCAGAGGGTTCCGGTACAGGCTCGTCGTCGAGTACGAGCCGCGACCGGGCGCTCCGCGGGCTCTACGACCGGGTCATCGTCCGCCGCGGCATCGAGCGGGCCCTGCGCCGCACGGTCACGAACCTCGAGCGCGAGCTCGCGGCGGCGCACTCTAGGACGCCGCGGGCAGCGTGAAGGACACCCGCGCGCCCCCGCCGGGGCGGTCCTCCGCCCAGATGCGCCCGCCGTGCGCCTCCACGAGGCCGCGCGCGATCGCGAGGCCGAGGCCCGAGCCGCGTGCCGAGCGGGCCGGGTCACCGCGCCAGAAGCGGTCGAACATGCGGTTCCGGGCCTCCTCGCCGAGGCCCTCGCCGGTGTCCTCGACGCTCACCTGAACCTGCCCGTCGCGCTGCTCGACGCGGACGGCGACCGAGCCGTCGGAGGGTGTGTGCCGCAGCGCGTTCGTGAGCAGGTTGAACAGCACGCGCTCCACCTTCTCCGGCTCGCATCGCGCGCTCAGGTCGCCCGGGACGCTGGCGGCGAGGCCGATACCGCGCCGGCGGGCGTCTGCCTCGACGCCGCGCAGGCAGGACTCGACCACCGGCTCGAGCGGCGCCGCCCGGAGCTCGAGCGTCAGCGCGCCCGAGTCGATCCGGGCGAGCTCGAACAGGTCGTCGACGAGCGACGAGAGCAGCGTGACCTGCTCACGGAGCACGGGCAGGGTCGTCTCCGGCTCCACGAGGCCGTCCTCCAGCGCCTCGAGCATCGCCTGCATGTTGGCGAGCGGCGTTCGCAGGTCATGGCTCGCCCACGCGACGAGCTCTCGACGCGCGTCGAACAGCTGCTCGAGGCTCGCAGCCATCTCGTTGAACGAGGAGGCGAGGTCGGCGACCTCGGCAGGGCCCGACTCGGGCGCGCGCACCGTGAGGTCGCCGCCCGCCAGCCGCGCCGACGCGTCGCGGACACGCTCGACGGAGCCCACGATCGATCGGGCGAGAACGAGGCCGGCGACGACGGCGACCGTCGCGGAGGCAGCCGAGACGGCGAGGATCTTCACGTCGTCTCCCATGTGGAACGCAACCCAGCCCGAGAGCAGCACGGAGGCGAGCGGCAGGCAGACCGAGAGCGCGGCGAGCCCGGCGAGCTGCAGGCGGAGGCTCGGCAGGAGCCGCAGCGCGAGCACGGCAGCGAGGCCGACCGCCAGCGTCAGGAGCCCGACGGCGATCGCCGTGCCGATCATCGCGACGGGCATCACGGGACGACGCGGTAGCCGACGCCCCAGACCGTCTGGAGGTGGCGCGGCGCCGAGGGGTCGTCCTCGATCTTCTCGCGCAGCCGGCGGACGTGGACCGTGACGGTGCCGGTGTCGAGGGCTGCCTCGTAGCCCCAGACGCGGCTCATCAGCTGGTCGCGCCCGAACACCCTGCGCGGATGGCTGGCGAGGAACCACAGCAGGTCGAACTCCTTCGCGGTGAGCCGTACCTCCGCGCCGCCCTTCCGCACGTCTCGCGTCTGGGCGTCGAGCTCGACGTCGCCGAACGCGATCCGCTCGCGGGGGAGCGCGCCCGACGCGCGCTCGTCGCAGCACCGTGCGCACGCGCGCGGCGAGCTCCCGGGGCGAGAAGGGCTTCGTCACGTAGTCGTCGGCCCCGAGCTCGAGCCCGACGATCCGGTCTGCCTCCTCGCCGCGCGCGGTGAGCATGATCACCGGCAGCTCCGAGCGTGAGCGGATCCAGCGGCAGAGGTCGAGCCCGTCCGTCCCGGGAAGCATGACGTCGAGCACGACGAGGTCCAGCGCTTCCCGCTCGAGCAGGGCGCGCGCGTGGTCACCGTCGTCCGCCTCCAGCGTCGCGTACCCCTCGCGCTCGAGGTAGCGGACGACGACCTCCCGCACGATGGGCTCGTCGTCGACTACGAGAACCGTCGCCACTGGAGCGATCGTGCCTGCGTCCTCATTACGCGCGGATGAACTCATGGCTGTTCGCCAAGCGTTCACGAAAGCGTCATCGCGAGGCAAGGGTCGCGGCCTACCGTCGTCCACGAGCTTCCGTCCGACGAGGAGGTCGTCCATGAGAAGGATCGCAATGCTGGCTTCGATCGGTGCAGCCCTGCTCGGAGCCGTACCGGCGCTCGCCGCTGACGGCCCGGTCAAGCAGTACCCCCAGACCGTGACGCTCGGCTTCTACCGCGGCCAGGTGATCTCGTACCTGGACTTCGGGCCCGTCAAACTGGCGCGGGGCAACGCCGTCGCCCCGATCTGGGTCGTGACGAACGGCGTCGAGGCCCAGCGGAACATCGTCGACACCGTCCCCGGCCGGAGTGACTACACGCCGCTCTGGGCGGTGCGGATGGTGACCTGGAAGGACGGGGTCACCCCCCGCGTGCTCCGCTCGAAGGGCGCCGTCGACAGGGCGGTCCGCGCAGGTCAGGCGACCGTGAAGGCGGCTCCCGTCGTCGTCAACTGCCCCGTTCTGCTGACCCGAGTCGCGTGAGGCGTGCGTCTGCGGGGCACGCACGCCTCACGTAACGCTCACGGGCGATGGACGAGCCGATCACCGGCGGCTGCGGATGCGGCGCGGTTCGCTTCGAGATCGACGAGCCGTTCCTGTCGGCCGGGTACTGCCACTGCACGCGGTGCCAGCGGCGCAGCGGGACAGCGGCGTCGGCGAACGCCCGGGCGAAGCCGGGCTCGGTCCGGATCGTCCAGGGGGAGGAGGAGCTGCGCGGCTGGACGCCGGAGGGCGGACGCGAGAAGGTCTTCTGCGTGCGCTGTGGCTCGGCTCTCTTCAGCTGCGAGCCGGGGTCGGGCGACTTCACCGGCGTCAGGCTCGGCGCCGTCGACGGCGATCCGGGGATCCGCCCGCAGTCACGCTCCTTCGTGGCCTACGCGGCGGCGTGGGAGGAGATCCCGGACGACGGCCTGCCTCGCTATCCCGAGGCACGACCCGGGTACGACGAGGGCCGCTAGCGTCACGCGGGCAGCCGCACGAGCCCGTCGTCGATCACGACCAGGCCGTCGCGCTCCAGCGAGCGCACGGCGTCCTCGTCGAGCTCGGCCGAGCACGCGGGGACCGCCGACGACGAGGCGAAGCACCGCGGCGCGACGCTGCCGGAACGAGCCCTCGAATCGAGACTGCTTGCGCGCGGGCTCGTCGCGCGTGCCGCACGAGGGGCACGCGGCGTGGAGCGGACAGGCCGCGCACCGGGGGATGCGGGCGAGGCAGATCGTCGCGCCCAGGTCCATCAACGCCTGAGCTGACGCCGCAGCGAACGAGTGACGCGTGCGCCGCTCGACTCGCTCGACGTTGACGTCCCGCGGGAGAACGTCCTCTCCGAACGCGAAGTTGCGGATCGCCGCCGCCGTGTACGGGCCGACTCCGGGCAGCACCGTGAGGTCGGCGGGCCAGCCGTGCTCGGCGACATGCGCCGCCGCTCGGTGGAGGGCGAGGGCGCGGCGGTTGTAGCCGAGACCCTGCCACTCGACGATCACCTCCGCCGGCGTGGCGGCCGCGAGAGCGTCGACGGTCGGCCACCGCTCCAGCCAGCGCGCGTATAGCGGGGCACGACGCGCTCGACCTGCGTCTGCTGGAGCATCACCTCGGAGACGAGGATCGCGTACGGGTCGCGTCGTCGCACGCCACGGCAGCTCGCGGGCGTGCCGGGCGAACCACGTCCGGAGCCGCTCCTCCACGTTGCGAGCGTACCCGGCTGCACCGACGCGCTACTTCTGCGCGGGCAGGCCCGCGCCACGAGCGCACGCGGCGGCGTGCTCGCGTGCCAGCGACGGCGCACTGGCGACGCACGACTCGCGCCGTCCGTCTCGAGCGTCGCCACGATCGTCCCGACGCCCTCGAAGCACCGTGACGCGAGCGTCGGCGACAGGAGCTTGCAGAACGTCGCGGCCGGCTTGCCGCTGGCGGCGTTGCTCGCCATGTCGCGCGCGGCGCCGTACACGCAGCCGCTCTCACCGGCGTCACCGGCGATCGCGCACAGCTCGGCGACGCGCGGCGGGCTCGCCGTAGTTCGAGCCGGACGCCTGGCGCCCGTAGCTCTGGAAGCAGATCTCGCGCCACTCGGCGGCGGGCTCCGTCTCGCACGCGCGGGCCACGGCCGGCCAGTCGTACTCGAAGCCGCGCACGAGGTTGTCGGCGACCTGCAGGTAGCAGTAGAGCTTGTACCCTCGGCGACGGACGGGCACGGCTCGAGCGGAGCGGCAGCGTCGAACGGCGGCGGCTTCAGGTCGAGCGACGGGCTGAAGCTCTCCATGAACACCCCGCCGTGGCAGGACTGGCGCGACCACTGGTCGCCGAGCCGGGTGCACATCTCCAGCGAGGGCTCGACGCGCGTTCCCCGTCCGCAGCATCAGCCCGTGCCCGAGGCCGTGCAGGCACTGGTAGCGCGTGAACTGCGGCCAGCTCTTGCCTCGCGGCTCGCACAGCGTCGCGATCAGGCGCCCGAGCTCGTCCGCCGAGCGCGCCGGGGCGAGCGCCCGCTCGAGCAGGCCGTGGTAGAAGCCGCTCCAGCACGTCGAGTCGCCTTCGGCGAGCGCGGACGCGGCGTCCCCGTCCTCGCGCGCCAGGACGGCCGCGCCGATCGCATGGGCGATGCGGTGACAGCCGGCGGCGACCTCCGGTTGGGCGGCCTCGCGGCTCGCCATCAGCGCGAGCGCCTCCTTCCCGCTCGTCCGGTAGGCGACGTTCCCGAACGCCTGCTCGAGGCAGAGCCGCTGGTCGGTCGCTTCTCCGACGCAGTCGTCCAGCTCGGTGTCGTCCGCCGTGAAGGGCCCTGCCGCGGGGTGCGGGTTGAGGATGGACGCCTTCGCGGCTCCGGCAGCCGTCTCGGCCGGCTCGTCGGTCGCGAGCTCGACGACCCCGAACGCGGTCAGCGCGAGTACCGGCAGGAGGGCGGCGGCGACGAGCGCGGTGCGCCTCAGAGAATCCTCCACGGCTGCATCGGGGAAGCATGCCTGGCCGTCCGGGTGCCCCGCCGCCGTCCGGGTCTTCACGAGCGGCCGACGGCGCATCGCCACGGTAACGTCATCGGCAATGCTGCTCTACAACTCGCCGGTCTCGGGCAACTGCTACAAGGTGCGGCTCCTCCTCGCGCACCTCGGGATCCCGTACGAGCGGCGTGACCTGGACGTCGTCGACCGCTCGAACCGTGGCGAGGTCCTCGGCCGGGCTCAACCCCGACCTCCGCGTGCCGACGCTCGTCCTCGACGACGGGCGTCCGCTCGCCGAGTCGGGAGCGATCCTCTGGTACTTCGGCGAGGGCACGCGCTTCGTGCCCGAGGATCGCTACGACCGGGCGAAGGTGCTCCAGTGGATGTTCTTCGAGCAGTACAGCCACGAGCCGGCGATCGCGGTCGTGCGGTTCCTCGTCGCCTACTCCGGTGAGGCCGAGAAGCATGCGGCGCTGATCGAGCGAAAGACGGCGGACGGCTACCGCGCCCTGGCCGCCATGGAGGACACCTCGCGTCCGCGGACGGGTACCTGGTCGGCGAGCGGATGAGCCTGGCCGACATCGCGCTCTACGCCTACACCCACGTCGCCGACGAGGGCGGGTTCGACCTGCGGCCGTATCCCGCGATCGGCGCGTGGCTCGAGCGCATCGCCTCCGAGCCGCGGGCACGTGCCGATCGACGCATGAGCGTCCGTGTCCGGTTCGCGCCCAGCCCGACCGGGTCGCTCCACCTGGGAAACGCGCTCACCGCGGTCGCCAACCGGCGCTTCGCCGACGAGCGTGGCGGCGCGCTCGTCCTGCGGATCGACGACACCGATCCCGACCCGGACGATCGAGGGCGGGGAGCAGGCGATCCTGGCCGATCTCGAGTGGCTCGGCATCGCCTGGGACGAGGGGCCCGTCCGCCAGAGCGAGCGCGCCGGCGCTCTACTCGGCCGTGGCCGAGCGCGGCGGAGCGAGACGGTGCGGCGCAGCGCGACGCCGACGGGTCGCTCCGCCTCGACGGCGTGACGCTGCTGCGACCCGACGGCAGCGCCACCTACCAGCTCGCGACCGTCGCCGACGACCTCGACCTCGGCATCACGCACGTCATCCGCGGCTCGGACCACCGGCCCGAACGAGGAGCCGCAGCGCCGCATCGCGCGCGCTCTCGGCGGCGAGCTTCCCGAGGTGATCCACCACGGCCTCCTGCTGGGCGACGACGGGAAGAAGCTCTCGAAGCGACACGGGCATGCATCGGTCGCCGACCTCCGCGACGACGGCATCCCGCGCGGCCGCGCTCCGCGCCTATCTCGAGGAGCTCGGGCTGCCCTCGCACGACGTCCATCTCGACCGAGCCCGCATCGGCCGGCTGGCGATCGAGGCGATCGCCGGGATGTCGCGACGACGAGCTCGCTGCGGCCGCCGACGCGCCGGTAGAGCTCGCGCGGGCGCTGCGAGGCGCGCGGACCCTCGTCGAGGCCCGGGAGATAGCCCGTCAGATCGGCTCGACCCGGGCCGCGGCCCTTCCGCCGAGGCCCTGCCGACGCTGGAGCGCTTCGCCGAGCTCCGCACGGGAGCGCCGGATCGGCTCGACGAGGCCGACGCGCGCGCGATCGTCCGCGAGCTGAAGGCGGTCGGCGGCGACCTGCGGGCCCTCCGCCTCGCGCTCACGGGGGAGCCGCGCGGCCCCGAGCTCTGGACCGTCGTGGCCGCGCTGCCGGCGGCGGAGGCCCTCGAGCGCGTGCGACGGGCAGAAGAGCCGCTGTCCCGACCGATAGCGAGCCCGGGCTCTCCGACCCGGGTCGGCCGCGTCTGCTCCACGGCCGCCGTCTACGATCGGCCGATGCGCCTGCAGGACACGCTGAGCGGCTCGCTCGTCGAGCTACCGCCCCCGCCGGAGCCCATCGGGATCTACGTCTGCGGGCCGACGGTCTACCAGCGGGCGCACATCGGCAACGCCCGGCCGTTCGTCGTGTTCACCTGGCTCGCGCGCTGGCTCCGTGCGCGTGGGCACGAGGTCCGCCTCGTCCACAACATCACGGATGTCAACGACAGGATCTACGAGGCCGCACCGGGACACAGCGCCGAGCGGGCGCGCGACGCGACGCGCTGGTACCTGGAGGACACGGCGCGGCTTCGGGCTCGGGATGCCGGACGCGCAGCCGCTCGCGACCGAGACCATGCCCGAGATCATCGCCCTGATCCAGGAGCTGCTCGACTCCGGCCACGCCTACGTGGCGGACGGCGACGTCTACTTCCGGGTCGCGAGCTTCGAGAGCTACGGCGCGCTGTCCGGCCAGCGCCCCGACCAGGTCGAGGAGCAGGAGCCGAACCCCGCGAAGGAGGACCCGCGCGACTTCGCCCTCTGGAAGGCGACGAAGGAGGGCGAGGACACGTCCTGGGAGGCTCCGTGGGGCGTCGGGCGCCCCGGCTGGCACATCGAGTGCTCGGCCATGGCGGCCAAGGAGCTCGGGCCGGAGTTCTGGATCCACGGCGGCGGCCTCGACCTCGTCTTCCCGCACCACGAGAACGAGCGGGCGCAGTCGCTCTCCGTCGGTCACCCGTTCGCGCGGATCTGGATGCACAACGGCATGCTGCGCTTCACCGGCGAGAAGATGTCCAAGTCGCTCGGGAACGTCGAGACGATCCGGGACGTGCTCGACGAGTGGGGGGCCGAGACGACGCTCGTGTTCTTCCTCACGGCGCACTGGCGCAAGCCGATCGACTTCTCGGAGGAGACGATGGCCGCGGCCCGCGCGCAGGCGGAGACGCTCAGGAACGCGTTGCGGGGCGAGACCCGGGCCGCGGGCGACTGGGCGGCTTTCGAGACGGCTCTCGAGGACGACTTCAATACGCCTGCCGCGCTCGCGATCCTCCACGAGTGGGCGCGCTCGGGCGCTCTGAACGAGCTGCGACGAGGGCTCGACGTCTTCGGGCTCGGCACCCTCGGCGAGCGGCGTGAGGCGCCGGCCGACGTGGTCGCGCTCGCGGATGCGCGAGTCCGGGCGCGCGTTGCGCGCGACTTCGACGAGGCCGACCGGCTGCGTGACGAGATCGCCGCGCAGGGGTGGGAGGTGCGCGACGTGGGCGAGGCGTACGAGCTCGTTCCGCGGACGTGACCCGCGACCTCGTCTACGGCCGAAACGCGGTTCGCGAGGCGCTGCGCGGTCGGCGGGCCGTGCTCGAGATCTGGGCGAGCGAGCGTGCCCTCGCGACCCTCGACTGGCTCGCGGAGGCGCCTCGCCCCCATGTTCGCCGCGAGCGTGAGCTGACCGAGGCCGCGGGCTCGCCCGACCACCAGGGAGTCGTCGCGTGGTGCGAGCCGTATCCGTACGCGGACGCCTGGGAGCTCGCCTCGGCGGAGCGCACGCTTCTCTGCTGCCTCGACCAGGTCACCGACCCCCGCAACCTCGGTGCGGTCGTGCGCAGCGCCGCAGGGGCGGGAGCGACGGGCGTCGTCCTCCCGGCGCACGGCGCGGCCGTCGTCACGGCGGCCGTCTGTCGCGCGTCGGCAGGCGCCGTCGAGCACCTTCCGGTCGCCGTCGTCCCCAACCTGGCCCGCTACCTGGGGGAGATCAAGGGCGACCGGCTCTGGGCCTATGCGGCTGCGGCCGACGGCGAGCTCGCCGGTCTGGGACCTCGATCTCACCGACGGGACCGCCTTCGTGCTCGGCGCAGAGGGTCAGAGGCGTGCGCCCGCTCGTGCGCCGAAGCTGCGACGCGACGGTCTCGATACCGCTCGCATCCCGGGATCGAGTCGCTGAACGTGAGCGTCGCCGCGGGTGTCCTGCTGTTCGAGGCCCGCAGGCAGCGACTCGTATCGACCTCAACTGGAGGTTGAGGATGCCCGAGGCCACCCTCTACCTGTTCGACGGCTCCAACCTGTTCCACGCGGGTCGCTACGGAGACCGGGACGAGCTCGTCGACGAGCTGGCCAGCTTCGTGGCCGTGCGCGGGGCGCGCGGAGTCGTCGTCTTCGACGGCACGGGGCGCGAACAGGAGATCGGGGCGTTGAGCGTGCGCTTCGCCCCTCATGCCGACACGCTGCTCGAGCGGCTCGCCGCCGACCGCCGTGACCGCGAGGCCGTCCTGCTCGTCACGTCCGATGCAGCGGTGCAGGGAACGAGCGGCCAGCAGGTCAGGAAGCGCGGATCCATCGAGTTCCTGGCCGAGCTCTCCGCGCTCTCCCACCGCGAGGACGTCGCCAGCCGGCTCGGCGAGCGGGTCGACCCGGAGACGAGGGCCCGCCTCGAGCGGCTTCGTCGCGGCCAGCCCGACTGACTCGCCGAGCAGGGTCACAACATCTCGCTCTCGCTGAGCGGCGTGACGGGCGATGCTCGAACACATGTTCCTATTACAATGGAACTTGCGCAAAGGGGTTGTAACGCTCGCGTAAAGATGCTAGCTTCCCCCTCGACCTGAGGGTGAGGCTTCCTCCGGGTCGTTCCGTGAAGACCAGGCGAGACACCACGAGAGGGGAGAACGAGATGGCCGTCCGGACCGCCGCAGCACCGAAGACCCCGCAGAAGCTGCAGCGGGAGCTCGAGGATCTCCAGCTCGTCCTCAAGGCGCGGAACGGCAGCGACGCCGCGCGCGACGAGCTGATGCGCCGCTACCACGGGTTCGTCCGGCTCAAGGCCAGCTCCTACTTCCTGGCAGGCGGGGACGCGGAGGACCTGATCCAGGAGGGGATGATCGGGCTCTTCAAGGCGATCCGGGACTTCCGGCACGACAAGGAGACGTCGTTCCGCTCGTTCGCCGAGCTGTGTGTCACCCGTCAGATCATCACGGCGATCAAGTCCGCGACGCGATACAAGCACGCCCCCCTCAACACGTACATCTCGTTCAGCCACACGCCCGCAGGCCAGGACTCGGAAGGCGAGTGCACGCTCGGCGACGCGCTGCCGGGCCCGTCCATCGACGATCCCTCCGTCTGCGTGGTCTCGACCGAGGAGCTGCAGGCGCTCGTCGGCTGCCTGGGCACGAGCCTCTCGGGGCTGGAGTCGGAGGCTCTCCGCCTCTACCTCGACGGCCACTCCTACGAGTCGATGGCCGACGAGCTCGCGTGCGACTGCAAGACGATCGACAACGCGCTCCAACGCGTGAAGCGGAAGATCCTCGCCCACCAGGCGACGCGCGCCGTGCCCGCCTGACCGCCCGGCGGCCCGAGACCCGGCCCCGGCGTAGGATCGGGCGATGGGAGATCTGAGAGGGGAGCTCGAGCGCGCGACCGAGCGCATCGTGGACTACCGCGAGCGGCTACCGGAGGCGCGGGTCGGGCCGGTCGCGAGCCGGGCCGACGTCCGGCAGGCGCTCGGCGCTCTTCCCGACGGGCCTGCATCGGTCGGCGACGTGATCGACGAGCTCGTCGCCGTGGCGACGCCGGGCTCGATGGCTTCGGCCGGCCCGCGCTACTTCGGCTTCGTGATCGGCGGCTCGCTCGACGCCGCGCCCGTCGCCGACGTGATCACCGCCGGCTGGGACCAGTGCGCCTTCAACGAGGCGCTGTCGCCCGCGGCGCTGGCCTTCGAGGACGTCGCGGGAGAGCTGGCTCAAGGAGCTCCTCGGGCTTGCCGCCGACCACGTCGGTCGGGTTCGTCGACCGGCGCGCAGGCGCGCGAACACGGTCGGCCTGGCCGCCGCGCGCTGGCACGTCCTCGGCGAGGCGCGGCTGGGACGTCGGGCGCGACGGTCTCCACGGCGCCCCGCGGGTGCGGGTCGTCGTCGGCGCCGAGCGCCACGCGACGATCGATCGCGCAGTGCGGCTGCTCGGTCTCGGCGAGACGCGCGATCGAGGAGGTTCCGCCGCCGCCGAACGGGGCGATGGACCCGTGGCGCCTTCATCACGTGCTCGACGCGCGGCCGGCTCGTCCCGACCATCGTCTGCGCTGCAGGCCGGCAACGTGAACACCGGCGCGTGCGACGACCTGGCCGCGGTCGCGCGCTGCCGCCCGGCGAAGCGGGAGCCTGGATCCACGTCGACGGTGCCTTCGGGCTCTGGGCCGGCGGCCAGCCCCGGACGGCGGCACCTGGTCGTCGGGTATCGAGCTGCGCCGACTCGTGGGCCTGCGACGGCCACAAGTGGCTCAACGTCCCGTACGACGCCGGCTATGCCTTCTGCGCGCACCGAGGACGCCCACGCGACTGCGATGGCGTACACCGCCGCGTACCTCACCGGTCAGGTCGCGGGCCGCGAGCTCGGCGGCGGCTGACTTCGTCCCCGAGTCCTCGCGCCGCGCTCGCGGCTTCGCGACGTGGGCGGCGCTCCGCGTCGCTGGGTCGCTCGGGCGTCGCCGAGCTCGTCGACCGCCTCTGTGCGCTCGCGCGACGGCTTCGCCGGATCGCTCGACGGCCTCGAAGGGATGAACGTCGTCAACGACGTCGTCCTGAACCAGGTGCTCGTCCGGGTCGGCGACGCCGAGCTGACCGATCGTCTCGAGCGGGCGCTACAGGAGGACGGGACCTGCTGGATGGGCGGGACGACGTGGCGCGGCGAGCGCCTGCTCCGCCTCTCGGTCTCGAACTGGACGACGACGGAGGCAGACATCGATCTCGTCGTCGAGACGATCGTCCGGCTCCGGGCCGGCTCCTCGCTTGAGGCTTACCCGGCGGCCTCGGCCGAGCGGCGGCGCACCGGTGCGGCCGGGCTCTCGGGCGCGCCTTCGACCTGGTCGACCAGCGCCTCGTGCAGGTCGACGTATCTCCGCAGGAAGTCGATCACGAGCAACAGGTTCCGTCTCCGGTGGGGGACGTCTCGGTTCTCTTCACGCTTTCGTCGAGCTGCGCCCTGAGCTCGGCGATGTCGTCGCGGAGCGTGCCGATCGTCTCCCGCGTCAGCTCCTCCCCGACGAGGTCCGCGATCATCACCCGGAGGAGCGGCTCGCTCTTGAGCGGCGTGAAACGCACCGGGGTCCGGGCCCACGCGCGGAGGGCCTCGACGCCCTTCTCCGTGAGCCTGTAGACCGTGCGCTCGCGGGTCTTGCCGGGCTCCTTGCGCGCCTCGAGGTACCCGAGCCTGGCGAGACGCTTGGGCTCGGCGTAGTACTGGCTCTCGCCCGCCCAGTCGAGCATCCGGCCGCGACGGGCCAGCTGCAGCAGGTCGTGGGCGCCCGCGCCCGTGCGCCCGACGAGGCCGAGGATCTCGTACGAGAACAGGGTCAGCTCAGCTCTTGACATAACTACGTTTCATAGTTTATACCTACGAAGCATAGTTTAGCCGAAAGGAGCGCAGCATGACATCCACGACGTCGTCCGCGGGCAGCGCCGAGCGCTGGGGGCCGCGCTGGGGCGCCCGGGCCGACGACTGGGCGGCGACCGAGGAGCAGCAGCTCCCCACCTACGAGGAGGCGATCCGCCGGCTCGGGATCGGCGCGGGGCAGACGCGTGCTCGAGGTCGGGCTGCGGGTCCGGCGTGTTCCTGCGCGCGGCCGCCGACCGCGGCGCGCACGTGACCGGGCTCGACGCGTCCGAGGCGCTGATCGAGCGCGCCCGCGAGCGCGTGCCCGAGGCCGACCTCCGCGTCGGCGACCTGCAGTTCCTGCCCTTCGCGGACGACGCCTTCGACGTCGTCGCGGGGTTCAACTCGTTCTTCTTCGCCGACGACATGGTCGCCGCACTGCGCGAGGCGCGGCCGCGTCGCCGATGCCGGGCGGCTCGGTCGTGATCCAGGTGTGGGGGAGGCACGAAGCCTGCGACCTCGACGCGATCAAGCCGATCGTGAGGCCGTACTTCCCGGGCGCCGACCCGAATGCGCCGCCGCCGCCCGACCTCGCCGAGCCCGGCGTGCTCGAGGGGATCGCGAGCGCGGCCGGGCTGGAGCCGAAGACGACGTTCGACGTCTCGTGGGCGTACGTCTACCGCGACGACGACGAGCTCACGCGCAGCCTGCTCTCCGCGGCCGGCGTCGGCGATGCGGCCGGAGAGCGCGAGGACGGACGTCCGAGCCGCCCTGATCGACGTCGCTCGCGCCGTTCCGGCAGGCCCGACGGCAGCTACGCGCTCGAGAACGAGTGGCACTTCCTCGTCGCGGCAGCCTGACGCGCGCACGGTGGGCGGGACACGCGTGTTGACTCGAGCAAGCGTCGTCCGCAGCCGCGGTGGCGCGGCTTCGTCCCGCAGACGCGCTCCCAGCGCGGGACGGACGCTCTGCCTACGCGCGTCCCAGCCCTCCCAGCGCACAGCTCGTCGAGCGGGAGACGCCGCTGCGACAGCCGTGAGCGAGCTGGATCCGGGGTCCGCGCGGGCGCCCGATCGTGACGAGGCAGACGAAGTGGACGTCGTCGGGCACGCCGAGGAGCGCCTTGACCTCCGGAACCTGCTCCGGCAGGACGCCGTAGACACCCGTGGCCAGGCCCTCGTCGATCGCGGCGAGCTGCAGGAGCATGAAGGCGGCGCCCGAGTCGACGTACCAGTACGGAGCCGGCCAGCCGATCTCCTCTCCGTCGCGGAGCTTGTCGGGCTTGCGGTAGCGCTCGTGGTAGCTCTCCTCGCGCGTGCCCACGAAGACGTGGACGGGCGCCGTCGAGATCCAGGCCTGCCCGCCGGCGGCGACGTACTCCTCCTCGCCCGCCAGGCGGGCGAGCTCCCTCCGGGTGTCGGCCTCGGTGACCACGACGAGCCGGTGCCCCTGGCTGAAGCCGCCGCTCGGCGCGCGGCGCACCGTGGAGACGATCCGCTCGATCACCTCACGCGGGATCGGATCGGGCAGGTAGCTGCGTGTCATCCTGCGCCGCTTGAGGATGTCGGCGAGCTCCAAGAGCCGGAGAAGGGATTCGAACCCTTGGCCCCCGCTTTACAAGAGCGGTGCTCTGACCAGCTGAGCTACTCCGGCGCTCCGTCGATGGTAGACGGCTCGCCAGCCGACGGCACCGCCTAGGAGCTGGTCTGGGGGTCGGGACTGCGGCGCCCGACCCCCAGCTCTGTCGGCCCTCAGGCGGCGAGCCTCGCGGGCTCGGGCTCCGCCGCGGCCGGGACCTCCTCGCGACGCTCGTGCTCGAGGCGCGGCAGCCACTCGAGCCAGCGCGGGAGGTACCAGTTCCAGTCGCCGAGCAGCATCATCGCCGCCGGGAGCAGGACGGCCCGCACGATCGTCGCGTCGATCAGGACGGCCGTCGCGAGGCCGACGCCGAACTGCTTCAGCATCACGATCGAGAGCGTCGCGAAGATCCCGAACACGAAGACCATCACGATCGCCGCGCTCGTGACCACGCCTGCCGTCGTCTTGATGCCGTGCGCGACCGCGTCCTCCGTCTTCATCCCGCGGTCGTACGCCTCCCGGATCCGGCTCAGGATGAACACGTGGTAGTCCATCGAGAGGCCGAAGAGGATGACGAACAGGAACACGGGCATGAACGCCATCACGCCGCCGGAGTAGTCGAAGTCGAGGATGCCCTTCGCCCAGCTCCCCTGGAAGACGAGCACCAGGACGCCGTACGCGGCCGCGACCGACAGCAGGTTGAGGACGATCGCCTTGACGGCGAGCACGATCGAGCGGAACGAGACCAGCAGGAGCACGAACGCGAAGGCGAGCACGAAGGCGAACACGAGCGGCGCGGTCGAGCGCATCGAGGTGTCGAAGTCCTTCGAGATCGCCGTCGTCCCGGTGACGCCCACCTCGACGCCGTCGAGCGCGCCGACCGTGGCCGGGACGATGTCCTCCCGGAGCGACGCGAGCGCGGCGTTCGACGCCGCGTCGGTGCCCGTGCCGTCGATCGGCAGGTCGATCTCCGCGACCGTGCGGTTCGCGTTCACGTCGACCGTCACGGGCTCGTGGAACCGTCCCGTCGCAAGCGCCTGCTTCCGCAGCTCCGCGATCGCCGACTGGACCTCGGGCGCGTCGGTCGAGGCCGTCTCGACGACCACGATCGCGGGATCCTGCTCGCCGGGGAACGCCTGCTGGAGCCGGTTGTACGTCTGCACCGCCGGCAGGTCCTGCGGCAGCGCCTCCGCACCGGGCACGACCGTCTTCATCCCGAGCGCCGGCAGCGCCAGGGCGACGAGGACGGCGGTCGCGGCGACCGCCGAGACGAGCGGCCTGCGCCAGGACGCGGTCGAGGATCCAGCCCCACATCCGCCCGCCCTCGGGCCGCTGGAGGCGGTGGAGGAAGGGCACGCGGGCCTTGTTGACGCGGTCTCCGAGCCACGAGAGGAGTGCCGGCAGCACCGTCAGCGAGCCCAGCACCGCGATCGCGACGACGAGGATCGTCGCCATCGCGAACGAGCCGAACGTCTCGTCGCCGGTGAGGAACATCCCGGCCATCGCGGTCATCACCGTCAGGCCGGAGATCAGGACGGCACGGCCCGAGGTGGCGGCCGCGGCCTCGAGAGCTGCGCTCTCGCTCTTCCCCGCCGCGCGCTCCTCGCGCTCGCGCTTCAAGTAGAACATCGAGTAGTCGACGCCGACGGCCAGCCCGATCAGGAGCACGATCGCGCTGATGTTCTCGTCGACCGGCCAGAACTGGCTCGGGATCGCGAGCAGGCCCATCGTCGCCATCACGGCCGAGAGCGCGAGCAGCAGCGGGATACCCGCCGCGACGAGCGCGCCGAACGCGATCACGAGGATCACGATCGTGACCGGCAGCGAGAGCAATCCGGCCCGTTCGAGGTCCTTGGCGAACTTCTCGTCGAGCTGCTTCTCGGCGCTGACGCCGAACTCGTCGATCGAGAGCGCCGGGTGCGCGGCGGCCGCCGCGTGCGACGGCGTCGATCACCGGATCGATCTTGTCGACGGCCTTCTCCGAGTCGCCGCGGATGTCGAAGTTGACGATCGCGGAGTGGCCGTCGGCCGAGATCTGGGCGCCGTTGCCGGCGGCGTAAGGGCTCTCGACGTTGGCGACGACGCCGAGGGCGGACACCCTGCGCACGACGTCCTCGACGGCCGCCCGGAACGCGGGGCTGTCTCGCCGTGAGCGTCTCGCTCTCGACGAGCACGGTCTCGCCTGCGGGCTGCTCGAACCCGTCGTCGAGGATCCGTGCCGCCTTCCCGGACTCGCCCGGCAGCGTGTCGTTGTCGCCGAGCTGCTTGGTGCCGACCGCCCCGCCGATCACGACGGCTGCGACGACGAACGCGAGCCAGCCGAAGATCGCCGTCTTGCGGTGGCGAGCGCTCCAGCGACCCATGCGGGCCGCGATGTTGGTGCTGCGCTTCAGAGGTGACATGCGGATCTCCAGGTGCGGTTGGGTTGGTGTGCTCGAGGCTGTCACCTCGTCGGAGCGAACCGCGGTAGGGACGACTGGCTGTCCCGCGGTGTGGCCTCCCACACCGCGGGAGTACGGCTGGCCGTCAGGCCCGGCGGGTGGCGACGCGCGGCGGCGGGAGCGCGGGGCGCGGACGCGGGCGAGGCGACGAGCACGCGAGCGGCGAGCCAGCCGATGACCACCACGAGGCCGCCGAGGGCGGCGTCCACGAAGAAGTGGTTGCCGGTGGCGACGATGATCAGGAGCATCGCGGCCGGGTAGAGCGCGCCGACGATCCGCACCCAGCGCCGGGACGGCGATTGCCGCGAGAGCGACACCGACGATCAGCGCGTAGCCGAAGTGGAGGCTCGGGACGGCGGCGAACGGGTTGTAGAGCGCGCCCAGCAGGTCGGAGCTCAGGTCGAGGCCGGTCGAGCTGGTCACCGTGTCGGAGAACCCGAGCTCGGCGAGCCGCGGCGGCGCGGCGGGATAGAAGACGTAGCCGACGAGCGCGAGCGCCGTTGCGCCGACGAACGTCGTGCGGACGATCGGGAACCGGTCGGGATGCCGCCGGTGGATCCACACGAGCGCGATTGCCGTCCCCGCGAAGTGGAGCAGCACGTAGAGCAGCCCGAGCAGCGCCGGCGCGATACGGGACCGCCTCGAACGCTCTCTGGACGCCGCGCTCGACGTAGAGCCCGACCGCGTGCTCGAACGCGACGATGTCCGCGGTGTTCTGCATCGCGACCTGGACGTTCTCGCCGCCTGCGCCGCGGACGACCTCGTAGAGGCCGTAGAGCGCGGCGAGGCCGGCGATCTCGCGGGCGCCGGAGTGAGAGCGTGAGAGCCAGGTGCGAACCATGGCTCCACCTTGCCCCGCGGTACCTCTCCAAACCATGCGGAGACCCCGCCGGCAGCGGTGCGGACAACCGCACTCCGCCGGGGCGGTATCCGGCGCTGTACCGGGGTGCACACCGCCCCTTCACCTCGATAGGGACAGGTTCTGCGGCCGGAGCGCTACGCGCGCAGGAACGCGAGCACGGCGAGCACGCGGCGGTGGTCGTCCGTGGAGGCCGGCAGGCCGAGCTTCGTGAAGATGCTCGTGACGTGCTTCTCGACCGCGCGGAGCGTGACGAACAGCCGCTCGGCGATCGCCTGGTTCGAGCGGCCCTCGGCCATCAGCTCGAGCACCTCCCGCTCGCGCGCGGTGAGCTGCTCGAGCGGGTCGTCGCGCCGCTTGCGCCCGACGAGCTCGCTGACGACCGCGGGATCGAGCGCCGAGCCGCCGTCTGCCACGCGGCGCACGGCCGTGCCGAACTGCTCGAGGTCGGAGACGCGGTCCTTGAGCAGGTAGCCGACGCCCTCGGCGCTCGTCTCGAGCAGCGCCATCGCGTAGCCGGGCTCGACGTACTGCGAGAGGAGCAGGACGCCGACACCGGGGTGTCGCTCGCGGATCTCCCGCGCGGCGCGCAGCCCCTCGTCGGTGTGGGTGGGCGGCATCCGGATGTCGATCACCGCGACGTCGGGCTTGTGCATCGCGACGTGGCGCAGCAGATCCTCGGCCGTCCCCGACTGGGCGACCACCTCGAAGCCCGCCTCCTCCAGCAGGCGCGCGACCCCCTCCCTGAGCAGGACCACGGAGTCGTCCGCGAGGACGACGCGCCGGGCGTCACCGAGCTGCGACACGGTGCCGCGGAGCGGCGGGAAGTCGCGCGGGAGGCCGTCGGCGATCACCTGGAGGATCCGCTCCGGGTCCGGCAGGCCCTGCAGGCGGTGCGTGCCGAGGTCGCGCGTCTCGACACCGGAGACGAACGGCGCCGCGGTCGACGAGAGCAGGATCTGCCCGCCGTGGCCCGGCGGCGGCGATGCGCGAGGCGCGGATCACGTCGAGCCCGGTGTACCCCTCCTCGCCGAGCTGGGGGACGCCGGTGTGGAGCCCCATCCGCACCTTGACGCGCATCCCGTCCGGCCAGGTGTGGTCGCGGATCCGGGCCTGGCCCGCGAGGGCCGCGGCGAGGGCGGGCTCGACCTCCTCGAAGACCGCGGAGAGCTCGTCGCCGGTCGCGTCGACCTCGACCCCGCTGTTCGCGGCGATCTCCTCCCGGAGCATGCGTCGCACGTCGGCGATCAGCGCCGGAGTACGCCGGCGCCGACGCTCTGGACGAGCTTCGTCGAGCCTTCCACGTCGGCGAACAGGAAGGTGACCGTTCCGGTCGGCAGCGTGCTCACGCCGGTGAGTCTACGAGCGGGGCGCGGAGCGCGTATGGGGTGCACGGAGCCGGGGCGGCGGTGGCGACGGCACGAACGGCGCGGAAGCCTTGCTCCCGACGCCGGCGCCGGTCATGAGAGGCCGGTCGCCGTCCCCGGCTCGACGCGGGGAAACGTCATCGACGTGCGTGTTCTGTCCATGCGCCCAGCATCGCGCCTGCACTGGCGCGCGATGCGCTGGGGTCTACCGGCTTTCTCCGGTGCGGTCTTCCGAACCGGCGCCGAGAGGGAGCGGCGCGCGGACCGGTCGGGATCGTCGCGCGCACGCGCGTGCCGCCGCCCGGCGGGCTCTCCACGCTGAAGCGCGCCGTCCAGGGTCTCGACGCGGTCCTCGAGGCCCTCGAGCCCCGAGCCTCGCGCGGGGTCGGCGCCGCCGACGCCGTCGTCCACGACCTCGACGACGATCGCGGCCTCCTCCTCGTCCTCCACGACACGGACCTGCGCGAACGTTGCGCCGGCGTACTTCGCGACGTTGGCGAGCGCCTCCGCGGCGACGTAGTACGCGGCCGCCTCGATCGCAGGCGGGAACCGCTCGTCCGGGACGTCGACCTCGACCGGGATCGGCGAGCGCAGCACGAGCGACTCGAGCGCCGGCCCGAGCCCGCGGTCCGTGAGGACGTTGGGGTGGAGCCCGCTGCGCCAGCTCGCGCAGCTCCTCGAGCGCCTCGGCGAGCTCGGTTCGCGCGGCGACGAGGATCTCGCCGGCCTGCTCGGCGTCGGCCAGCAGCTTCGCCTCGGCGAGCCGCAGCGAGAGCGACAGGGCGGCGAGGCGTTGCTGCGCCCCGTCGTGGAGATTCCGCTCGAGCCGTCGCCGCGCGGCGTCGGTCGCGGCGACGATCCGGCTGCGCGAGGCACGGATCTCCGCCTCCTGGCGCTTGCGCTCGGTGACGTCCGCGCCCGAGAGGAGGACCCGCGGGACGCCCCACTGGTCGAGGATCGGCGTCGCCGTCCAGGCGACGGTCCGCTCGTCGCCCGTCGCGCGTCAGCCAGCGGGACTCCCGCTCGGCCTGGGGCACGCCGTTCGCCGCGCCGGCGATCGCCATGAGGGCCGCGAACTCGTCGTCGCGGGCGACCAGCTCGAGGAACGAGGAGCCCTCGAGCTCCTCGAGCGTGCGGCCGAAGGCGTCGCAGAACGCACGGTTCGCTCCGTGCTGGACGACGACCGCCTCGTGATCGGTGACGACGATGAAGCTCGGGATGGTGTCGGCGACGGTGCTCGCGAAGTTCCACTGGCGCTGCAGCTCGACCTCGCGGCGCTTGCGGTCGGTGATGTCGATCCCTCCCGCGATGATCCGGACGACGTCGCCGTTCTGGTCGACGAGCGGCGCCGTCTTCCAGGCGATCACGCGCTCGTTGCCCGCGCGCGTCCGTGAAGACGTTCTCGTACTCGCTCGGCGGGTAGTCGGGCGCCGCGTCGCGGAACCGCTGGATCATCGCCTCCCGCTCGTCCGGGTCGATGAAGATCTCCCAGAAGTACCGGCCCTCGATCTGGTTCCGGTCGTCGATGCCGCTCGCCACCTCCACGGCGCGGTTGAAGTTCCGGATCCGACCCTCCGTGTCGACGACCGAGAGCAGGCTCGGCGCCGTGTTGATGATCGTCTCGAGGAAGCGGTACTGGGCGCGCAGCTCGGCCTGGAGGCGTTCCTTCTCGAAGGCGAGCGACGCCGTCGCGGCCACCGCGTCGACGAGCTCGCGCTGGTCGGCGAGGCTGCGATCGTGCAGCAGCGCGGCCACGCGCTTGCCTCCGTGCTCGACGAACGTCGCCGCGTTGCGCGCCCCGGGCGATCGGCTCGCTGCAGCGTCTGCCCGTCCTCGTCGACCCACGCCTGACGCTGCGTCGGACCAGTAGGCGAGGTCGAGCGAAGGGTCGCCGAGCGCGTCGGCGACCGCGTCGCGGAGCGGGCTGCCGTTGCCCAGCGCGATCACGAGATCGGCGATGCCTGCACGGGCGAGGCGGGTGCGGAGGATGCCGGCGAGGAACGCGACCGGCATCAACGCGAGGAACGCCGAGCGACGCGAACTCGAGCACGTACCCGGCCTCGGCATCGACCGTCGCGACGAGGCTGCTCGCGACGAGCCCGACGAGCGCGGTCGAGAGTGAACAGGTAGACCGGGCCGATCACGCGGCGGAGCGGCGGCGTCGCCTGCCCGGTAGCGGCGGACGAGCCGGACGAACACGAACGCCGACAGCGCGGCCGCGGACAGCGCCAGGGCGACACCGGCTCGCCTGCGCGAGCCCGGGACGATCGGTGACGAGGAACGCGCTCTCCGGGCAGTCGTCGCAGCCCGGGATGGGGCTCGGGTCGACGAGCGAGACGGCGAGCGGGCCGACGCGTGACCAGCGCCAGCACCGCCCACACGATCCACTCGTCGCCGTGCCGCAGCCGCCCGGTCGGGTACGAGAGGATGAGGTGCGCGAACGCGACGAACGCGACGCCGCCGAAGACGTAGCCGAGCGTGAACGGGAGGGACGCGTCCGCCATCTGCAGGGCGCCGAGCGACCAGAGAAGCCCGACGGCGAGCATCTGGGCGCCCGTCCGGTTGTCGGGGCGACGGACAGCGGCGACGGTCGCCCGTGACGGTGAAGATGAGGCCCGCGACCGTGACCATCGCGATCAGCGCGCGCGGCTCGCCGAGGTCCGCCGTGAAGACCAGGTAGAGGGCTCCGGCGTACAGCGCCGCGCCCAGCACGACGGCGACGGCGAGCCGCCGGCGTGTCACCGGAGCAGGAAGCGAACGGCTGCCCCCGAGAGCTCGGCCTTGGAGATGAATCCACGAGCGCCGCTCGAGCGGATCAGGCCGTTGTAGTCGGAGGCGTCACGGCTCGACACGAGGACGACCTGCGGTGCGTCCGCGCCGAGCTGATCGAGGACCGCGAAGCCGTCCATGTCCGGAAGCTGGACGTCGAGCAGCACGACCTCCGGATGGAGGGTGCCGATCGCGGAGAGCGCCCCCTCGCCGTCCTCTGCCTCGCCGACCACCGCGAACCCGTCCGCCTCGAGCAGCGCCCGCGCGCACCGGCGAAAGCTCGGGTGGTCGTCGACGATGAGGATCGTCGTGAGCGGGCTCCATGCGCCGCATCGTCGCAGAAGGCTATACGAGGTGCGTGGTGTGGCAAACCGCACCCGACCCGCGCGACGCCCATCGAGGCGTGCTGTCGAGCCTGCGTGCGGGGACGTCGGCGATCGCCTCGCTGCGCATTGCGAGGCGATTCCGCCCTCGGAGCCGCGCGTTGCGCGGATGACGGCCGGCGCGGTGATGGTGCATACTCGCGCGCATGCAGACGACCGAGCAGCGCTCGCACGAGCGGGTCCTGGCCGACCGGCAGGCGCTTCGTCAGCGGCGGCGTCGTCGACGCCGAGGCTCGTCGTCGCCAGCGCCGACGGCGCGCGCGTGACCGACGTCGACGGGCGGGAGTTCATCGACTTCGCGGGCGGGATCGGCTGCCAGAACACCGGCCACCGGTTCGCGCCGGTCGTCGACGCGATCCACCGCCAGGCCGACCTCTATCTGCACCAGTGCTTCATGGTCGGCGTCTACGAGCCCTACGTCGAGACGTGCCGCCTGCTCGCCGAGCTGTCGCCCTGCGCCGGCGCCGAGCCAGAAGTCGATCCTCGTCAACTCGGGCGCGGAGGCGAACGAGAACGCCGTCAAGATCGCCCGCGCCGCGACCGGCCGGCCCGCTGTGTCGTCTTCGACAACGCGTTCCACGGCCGGACGCTGCTGACGATGACGATGACGAGCAAGGTGCATCCCGTACAAGGCAGGCTTCGGGCCGTTCGCGCCCGAGGTGTACCGCGCGCCGGCGCCCTACCCGTACCGCGGCGTCTCGAGCGACGACGCGATCGAGGGGCTGAAGAAGCTGTTCAAGTCCGAGGTCGACCCGCAGACCGTCGCCTGCGTGCTGCTCGAGCCGGTGCAGGGCGAGGGCGGGTTCGTGCCCGATGCCGCCCGACTTCCCCGCGCGGCTCGCCGAGCTCTGCCGCGAGCACGGGATCCTCTACGTCGACGACGAGGTGCAGTCCGGCGTCGGTCGCACGGGGAAGATGTGGGCGATCGAGCACTACGACGGCGTCGAGCCCGACCTGCTCGTCTCGGGCAAGTCGATCGGCGGCGGCCTGCCGCTCGCCGCCGTCACGGGACGCGGCCGAGCTGATGGACGCGGTGCCGGCCCGGCGGGCTCGGCGGGACGTTCGGCGGCAACCCGCTCTCGTGCGCCGCCGCCGTCGCGGTGCTCGAGGCCGTGCGCGAGCCGGAGTTCCTCGCGCGCGCGGCGCGCGCTCGGCGAGACGGCTGCGCGCGCGGCTCGAGGAGCTCGCCGCGCGGCACGCCGGGATCGGCGAGGTCCGCGGTCTCGGGCCGATGATCGCGTTCGAGCTGCCGAGCGCACGCCCGACCGGGCGAAGGCGATCGTCGACGCGGCATTCGAGCGCGGCCTGCTGCTGCTCGCCTGCGGCCTCTACGGGAACGTGATCCGCCTGCTGCCCGCGCTGACGATCTCCGACGACGAGCTCGACGAGGGCCTCGGGCTGCTCGAGGACGCGCTCGCCGCCGCGCGCTGACGGTGACGGACGACCGCCCGACATCCGGCTCCGCGGCCTGCGGAAGCGCTACGGCGACGTCGCCGCCGTCGACGGGATCGACCTGGAGATCGCGCGCGGCGAGTTCTTCACCATGCTCGGCCCGTCCGGCTCCGGCAAGACGACGACGCTGCGGATGATCGCGGGCTTCGAGCGGCCCGACGAGGGGCGCGATCGAGCTCGACGGCCGCGACGTCTCGCGCGCTGCCGCCGTACGACCGGCCGGTCAACACCGTCTTCCAGGACTACGCGCTGTTCCCGCACATGACGGTGCAGCAGAACGTCGAGTACGGGCTGATGGTGAAGACGCGTGCCGAAGGCCGAGCGCCGCGACGCGTGCCGCGCGAGGCGCTCGCGCATGGTCCGGCTCGAGGGCTTCGGCGCCCGCAAGCCGTCGCAGCTCTCGGGCGGCCAGCGGCAGCGCGTGGCGCTCGCCCGCGCGATCGTCAACCGGCCACGGGTGCTCCTCCTCGACGAGCCGCTCGGCGCGCTCGACCTGAAGCTCCGTCAGGAGATGCAGATCGAGCTGAAGCAGATCCAGCAGGAGGTCGGGATCACGTTCGTCTACGTGACGCACGACCAGGAGGAGGCGCTCACGATGAGCGACCGGATCGCGGTGTTCAACAGCGGCCGGATCGAGCAGGTCGGGCCGCCCGCAGAGGTCTACGAGCACCCCGCGCAGCGAGTTCATCGCAGGGTTCGTCGGCGTCTCGAACGTGATCGAGCGGGACGGCCGCCGGTCGACGGTGCGGCCCGAGAAGATCCACGTCCTCGACGACGGCGAGGCGCCGTTGCCGGGGGCGCACGTGGAGGAGGGAACGGTGCGCGACGTCTCGTACGTCGGCCCGGTGACGCGGTACCACGTCACGCTCGACCGGGGAGGCGAGCTCCAGGTGCTGACCCAGAACCTGGAGGAGTCCTCGAGCGACGTGCTCGCGTCCAAGGGACGCCGCCTGCGCCTGCAGTGGCGTCCGGAGCACGAGTCGGAAATCGTCGATACGGGAGGGAACGCGAATGAGAGAGCAGAGGCGGCGGATCGGCCTGCGGGCCGGACTGCTCGGACTGGTGGCGGCCCTCGCCGTCGTGGCCGCGGGCTGCGGCGGCGACGACGAGGGAGGGTCGGGTGCGATCGAGGGCCTCGGCGGCTCGATCGAGGAGATCCAGGAGATGGCCCGCGACGAGGGCCAGGTCAACCTCGTGATCTGGTCGGGGTACGCCGACAAGTCGTGGGCCGACACGTTCACGCAGCAGACGGGCTGCACGGTGAACACGAAGAACGGCGCCAGCTCGGACGACATGATCGACCTGCTCGCGACGGGCGAGTACGACGGCGTCTCGGCATCCGGCAACGCGAGCGTGCGCCTGATGGAGCGCGGTGACGTCGCTCCGGTGGACACCGAGCTGATCCCGAACTACGCGGACGTCCAGGAGGGCATCAAGAACCAGTTCTACAACTCGAAGGACGGAGAGCCGTACGGCGTGCCGCACGGCCGTGGGCCGAACCTGCTCGTCTTCCGCACCGACGTCGTCCCGAGGAGACGAACAGCTGGAACGTGATCTGGGACGCGTCGGACGCCGTACAACGGCAAGATCTCGATCTACGACGACTCGATCTTCATCGCGGACGCGGCCGTCTACCTGAAGGCGACCCAGCCCGACCTCGGGATCGAGGACCCGTACCAGCTGACCCAGGAGCAGTTCGACGCCGCGGTGGCCCTGCTCAAGGAGCAGGCGCCGAACGTGGGCGAGTACTGGCCGGGCGACGTAGCCAAGCAGGTCCAGTCGTTCAAGAACGGCGACAGCGTGGTCGGCACGACGTGGCCGCTACCAGGTGAACCTGCTCACCGCCGACGACGTGCCGGTCAAGGGGATCAAGCCGAAGGAGGGCACGACGGGCTGGTCGGACACGTGGATGATCTACTCCAAGGCCGCGAACCCGAACTGCATGTACCTCTGGATGAACTACATCATCTCGCCGGAGGCGCAGGCGAAGGTGGCGGAGTTCTTCGGCGAGGCGCCGGTCAACACGAAGGCGTGCGAGCTCACGGAGAACCCGAACCACTGCACCGACTACCACGCCGAGGACGAGGCGTGGTGGAACGACGTCTACTACTGGACGACGCCGACCGCGGACTGCGGCGGCACGGAGGACGACGGCACCTGCGTGACGCAGGAGGACTGGAAGGCCGCCTGGACGGAGATCGAGGGTAGGTGCTCCCGCCTCGCGCGAGCACGGCGACCAGCATTGGGGCGGCCAATGGCCGCCATGTCCGTAGACGATGTCGACCGTCGATCCAGATCTAGCGCCGCCCGGGAGGCAGGGCCCGGCGCGCCGCCTCTCGACGTTCTCTCCATCGGCACCCGCGGCTGCGACTCGCCGGGCTGCTCGCGGGCCCGGTGGGCTGGCTGGTCATCGCGTACCTCGGGTCGCTGTTCATCCTCCTGCTGTCCTCGCTCTGGCAGACGAACCCGTTCACCGCAGAGGTCGTCCACGAGTGGACGCTGGACAACTTCCGCAACCTTTCGAGAGAGCCGTCTTCCGCAACGTCACCTGGCGGACGATGAAGATGGCCGGCCTCGTCACGCTCGCGGACGCGGTGCTCGCGTTCCCGATCGCGTACTACATGGCGCGGGTCGCATCGCGCCGGACGCGGAACATCCTCGTGGTCGCCGTGCTGATGCCGCTCTGGGCCAGCTACCTCGTGAAGGCGTACGCCTGGCGGACGATGCTCGCGAACGGCGGCGTCCTCGACTGGGCGCTCGAGCCCGTTCGGCATCGACTTCCCTGGGCTCTCGTCCGTCGGACTCTGGCTCGTGTTCACGTACCTCTGGCTCCCGTTCATGATCCTGCCGATCTACGCCGGGCTCGAGCGGCTCCCGTCGTCGCTGCTCGAGGCCTCCGCCGACCTCGGCGCGAAGTCCTTCCGCACGTTCCTCCGGGTGACGCTGCCGCTGGTGTTCCCGGCGGTCGTCGCGGGCTCGATCTTCACGTTCTCGCTGACGCTCGGCGACTACATCGCGCCCGGGCTGATCACGAGCGAGCAGTACATCGGCACCGTCATCTACTCGATCCGCGGGCAGGCGCTGCCCGCCGCCGCGGCCTTCACCTTCGTGCCGATCACGATCATGCTCGTGTACCTGCTGTCGCGCGCCGGCTGCGCGCCTTCGAGGCGCTGTAGGGATGGTCGAGTCCCGCCTCACGCGCGTGCTGCTCCGCCTCGGCGCGGCCGCGACGCTCGCGTTCATCTACGTCCCGCTCGGCGTGATCGTGCTCTACGCGTTCAACGAGAGCGTGACCCAGGGCTGGCCGATCGAGAGCTTCAGCACCAAGTGGTTCAGCGTCGCGTTCGAGGACGAGGACGTCCGCGAGGCGCTCTGGCTCTCGGTGCAGGCAGCGCTCGGCGCGACGGTGCTCGCGATCTGCTCGGCACGCTGCGTCCCTCGCCGTCGCCCGCTATCAGTTCTTCGGGCGCGAGACCATCTCGTTCCTCGTGATCCTGCCGATCGCGCTGCCGGGGATCATCACCGGGCTCGCGCTGCAGGCCACGTACCAGAACGTCGGGATCAGCTTCGGCCTGCTGACGATCATCGTCGGCCACGCGACGTTCTGCATCGTCGTCGTCTACAACAACGCGATCGCACGGCTTCGCCGTCTGGCGGGCTCGTTCGAGGAGGCGTCCGCCGACCTCGGCGCCGACTCCTGGCAGACGTTCCGCTACGTGACGTTCCCGCGCTGCGCTCGGCGCTCCTCGCGGGCGCCCTGCTGGCCTTCGGGCTCTCGTTCGACGAGATCGTGGTGACGACGTTCACCTCGGGCGCCCAGCAGACGCTGCCGATCTGGATCTTCGCGAGCCTCGCCCGCCCGGCCGAGCTGCCCATCGTCAACGTCGTCGCGCTGTTCGTGATCCTGATCTCGATCATCCCGATCTGGATCGCGCTCAGGCTCGCGTCGACCCCTGACGAGGAGGGCGGAGCCAGGGCGGTCGGAACCGCCGCACCGTAGGGGCTCGACCCGCCGGCTCAGGCGAGAGGTGCCGTCGGAGGCCGCCGCGGGCTCCGACGCGAGGACGGGAGCCGGGCAGGAG
>CAVROJ010000001.1:0-5728 GCA_963722755.1 uncultured Actinomycetes bacterium | reverse complement strand
GCTAGGAGCGCTACCGCCCCGCGCGTGCGGGCGCCAGCGACACGTCGGCGGTGTCGTCCACGAGCGCCCGGAGCATTCGCGCGACGCCCCCACGGGCGTGCGCGGCCCGCTGGAAGCCGGCGCCGCCGCCTCGCTCCAGGATCCGGACGACCCCCTCGAGCGCCTCGGCGTCCCCCGACTCGCGTGCGATCGGCCGCAGGCGGGCGACCGTCCGCAGCGCGACCTCCCGCAGCGGGCGTAAGCCACCGTCGTCGAGGATCGTCGCCTCGATTCCGTCCCGCCCGGCGCGGAAGGAGGACCAGTTCAGAAGCTCGCTGCGCGCTCGCGTGGCCGGTGGGACGTGCTGCGCCTCGAGTGCAAGGCTCCGGACGAGCGCCCCGAGCGCCGCCGCGCTCTCGAGTGACGACTGGACGTCCAGCTCGCGCACCTCGATCGTCCCGTAGGCCGGGTGAAGCCGGAGGTCCCACCAGAGGAACGTCGGCTCGGGGACTCCGGCCACGACCAGCATCGCCGCGACCCGCTCCTCTGCGTCTTCGACGTCCCGCAGCGCCTCCGGGATGCCGCGGCCCGGGTACGCGCGGACGAGCGCCGACCGGGCGCTCGCGAGACCGGAGTCGATGCCGAACCACCAGGGGCTGTTCGCGCTCAGCCCGAGCAGAAGCGGCATGTGGCGACGAAGCGCGTTGAAGGCGCGAACTGCGCTCTGGCCGTCCGGCATCCCGATGTGCACGTGCAGTGCGGACTCGGGCGTGCGGCGGACGATCCCGCGCATCTCGTCGGCGACGCGCTCGTACCGCTCGGTGGGGACGAGCTCGGCGTCGCCGAACCGCGCCGTCGGATGCACTCCGCTCGCCAGGAGCGTGGCGCCGGCCCCGAGCGCCGAGGCTCGCCGCTCGGCAAGGGCCGCCACGGCGCCGGCCGCGGTCTCCGCCGGCGGTGACCGGAGCTCGATCTGCGCCGCGTAGGCCTCGTGGCTCGCGTCCTCGGAATCCTCGTGCATCGCCGCGAGGACATCCGCTGCGACGGAGGCCAGCTCGAGCGTCGTGCGATCGACCAGCAGCAGCTCCTCCTCCATCCCGATCGTGAACGCCGACCCGAACGAGAACCCGCTCATGCCTCCTCCAGCGCAGCGGCTGCAGCCCGCCGCCCGAGCACGAGTGCCGCCGCGAGCCCGCTCGAGTAGCCGCCCGTCGAGATGCCGCCGACGTCGCAGCCGGCCGCGAAGACGCCGTCGGCCGCGCGGGCCGTGGAATCGACCTTCAGCCCCCCGAGCGTGGTCGTGATGCCGGCGACGACCTCGATCTCCACGGTGTCGTTGCGCGTGACCACCGCACCGGCCCGTTCGGCGGCCTCGATCATCGAGCCGACGGTCCGCTCACGGACGCGGGTGGACAGTCGGTCCCGCGGCACGCGGTACGTGGCCCGCGCGCCGGGCTGCCGCGCCGTCCACTGCACGACATCGATCTCCGACCAGCTCTGCGGCTCGTAGCTCTCGCCTGCAGCGTTCACGACGGTCGCATGGTGCGCGTAGAGCTGTGCGAGGTCGACGAACTGCACCGGGCGCACCCGCGCGGGTGGAGCCGGCATGTTGCGGCCGTAGAACTCGCCCATCCCATCCGATGCAGCCGCGCCGGCCTCCAGGCCGAGGCGAAGCCCGTCGCCGGTGCTCCACGGGGTCGCTCGAAGCAGGAGCGCGTCGGCCTCCGGCGTGATGTGCCTCCTCACGAGACCGCGCTCCGCCTGGAAGCCGCCGGTCGCGAGGATGACCGGCGCGCCCACCGGCAGCTCCCGAAGCGGCTCGCGAAGGCGGAGATTGCGGACACGGGCGGCGAGCGCCCGAACGAGCGACGGGACGGAGAAGCGAACGCCCCTCGTCTCGGGGTTTCCGGTCGAGTGCTCGAGGACGCGGGCGCCGAGCCGCTCGAGCCAGACGATGTCGCGATCGAGGGCCTCGTGAACGACGCGCTGGAGTGCCGGGTCTCCACCCGGACACTCCTCGCGAAAGCGCTGCAGATCGCGGTAGCGCCACACCACTCCGCTCGAGAGGCGCATCGAGCCCCCCACGGCCTCCGCCTTCTCCAGGAGCAGGACGTCTGCGCCGCGCTCGGTCGCCTCGACTGCCGCGACGAGACCGGCCATCCCGGCTCCTGCTACCACCACGTCGGGCATGTCAGACGAGCGAGAAGCCCGGCTTGTGCTCGACGTACTCGAGCTTCACGCGGTCAGGCCCCCAGACGAACACGGCGCGCGTGTTCTCCGCGTCGACCACCCGGTCGACGTCGAAGCCCCGGGCGCGCGCCTCCGCCTCGACCGCGCCGGCATCCTCGACGAGCAGCGCCAGATGGTTGAGGAGCGGGCGGTCGCCCTCGCGCTTTCCGCCGCCGTGGAGCACGACCCGCTTGTCCGCCACGCCGAGGTCGTCGCCGACCCGCTCCAGTCCCATCGCCTCGAGCTCGCGCGCGGCGGAGGTCGGGTCGGTCACGCGGAGGACGACGTGGTCGAGGTCGGCGACACCATCGTCCGCCGACGCCACGAGGAGGAGCGGGAGCCCGGACGGCGCGTCGACCGGGATCGGCTCGTCCGGTGCGCCGGCGGGTGCCGGGACCCCTGCAGCGGCCAGCCGCGCGCGTGCCGACCCGAGGTCCGGAACGCGGACGACGACACACTCGAGTGCGCCGCGCTCACGCGGGCCGTCCGCGTCGAACAGCGTCAGCTTGCCGCGACGGGCGTCCCCGCCGAGCAGCGTGAAGTCGTCCGTCCGCTCGATCTCGTGCATCCCGCAGGCGTCGACGAGAAGCTCGCCGAGCGCGTCACGGTCGGTCGACCAGAGAGCAACGTGGTCGAGTGCCTCCACACGCATGCGCACGGTGTACCCCCGCAGGACGCACCGAACACATCCGCGCGTCCGGCGACGCGCGGTCGACTCAGCGTCGAGCCTTGAGCTCGTTCAGGCTCACGGCGGCGCGAACGAGGGTCTTCAACGCCTTCTCGTCGATCTTCTCGCCCTCGCGGAAGTCGATGGCGCGCCGCGTGTTCCCTTCCAGGCTGGAGTTGAAGAGGCCCGAGGGATCCTCGAGCGCCGCCCCCTTGGCGAAGGTCATCTTCACGACGCTCTTGTACGTCTCGCCCGTGCAGATGATCCCGTCGTGCGACCACACCGGGACCCCTCTCCACTTCCACTCCTCGACGACGTCGGGATCGGCTTGCTTGACCAGCGCGCGGAGCCGGCCGAGCATCTCGCCCCGCCAGTCGTCCAGCTCCTCGATTCTCGCGTCGATCAGCTGAGAGGGAGACCTGCCTTCCTGCGACGTGCTCTTCTCCATGCCCGCTCTCTTCCTTCGTCCCGAGACGTTGACAGACGGGGTCACCGCCGCCGGCCGATTCTACGCGGGCTCGGGTGTCCGCGCCCGGCACTGGAGCGTCGCGACGGCGCACCGTCGATAGCCTCCCGGCGGAGGCGAACCCGAGTCCGCATGGCAGGAGGAACGAGCGATGGGCGCTGAGCGAGCTGTGGTCGTCCGGCCCGGTGAAGGCCACCGTGTCGGGAACGTGGAGTTCCTCGCGCGGACGGCCGACACGCCGCGCTTCAACCTCGGCATCGTCACCGTCAAGCCGCGCCGCGACGGCCCCGGCGAGCACGTGCACCGCGGCGGAGGACGACTCGTTCTACGTCCTCGAGGGCGAGCTCGTCTTCATCGTGGAGGGCGAGGAGATCGTCGCCGGCCCGGGCACGTTCCTGCTCGTCCCCCCCGGCCTCCGGCACGACTTCTCGAACCGCACCGACGAGATCGCGCGCTTCGCCAACATCCACGCCCCCGCCGGGTTCGACCTTCGCCTCGAGTCGTGACGGAGCTCGCGGAGCTCTTCGAGCGGAACCGGGCCTGGGCGGCGGAGATGGTCGCCGGCGACCCTGACTTCTTCACCGGCCTCGCGGAGCGGCAGTCGCCGGCGTACGTGTGGATCGGCTGCTCCGACAGCCGCGTCCCCGCGAACCAGATCGTCGGCCTTCAGCCCGGCGACGTGTTCGTGCACCGCAACGTCGGGAACGTCGTGGTGCACACCGACCTGAACTGCCTCTCCGTGCTGCAGTACGCGATCGACGTCCTCCGCGTCGAGCACGTGATCGTCTGCGGGCACTACGGCTGCGGCGGCGTCGCCGCGGCGCTGCACGGTGCGCGCCACGGCCTCATCGACAACTGGCTCCGTCACGTGACGGACGTGGCCGAGAAGCACGCGGACGCGCTCGCGTCGCTTCCGGAGGAGCGGCGCCTCGACCGCCTCTGCGAGCTCAACGTCGCCGAGCAGGTCGTCAAACGTCTGTCAGACCACGATCGTCGAGGATGCGTGGTCGCGCGGACAGCCGTTGACGGTGCACGGCGTCGTCTACGGGCTCGAGGACGGCCTGCTGCGCGACCTCCGCGTGAGCGCCTCCGGCCCGGATCGTCCGACGGCTGACAGGCGGCGGCCGCTAGCGCCAGCGGATGGGTCAGCCCGAATCGCCTGCAGAGCCCGGGCACGCTCTCGACGTCGAGCTCGAGCGCGTAGCGCGCGGCGAGCTCGCCCAGCCGCCCGGGGTCCGGGCCGGCGGCCCCGCCGTCGCGGAACACGTCGGCCAGCTCGCGGAAGTAGTTCTCGAACCCGCCGGGCGAGATCACCTCGACGATCCGGCACTCCGTGTCGCCCGCGTTCCAGAACGTGTGCCACTCCCCGCGTGGCTTGAACACCCACGAGCCGGGACCGGCCTCGACGACCCGCTCGCCGAGGAGCGCCCCGAGCGTCCCCTCGACGACGAACGAGTACTCGTCCTCGTTGCGATGACGGTGGAGCGGCGCAGCGAGCGCCCGAGGCGCGATCGGGTGCTCGACGACGGAGAAGCGGCCCTCGGACTCGTCGGACTCGATCTTCCAGACGACTCCGAGCCCCCCGAAGTCGAAGCGGTCCCCGTCCGCCGGCGGGATCGACACGCGCTCGATCGTCGTCGATGGGACTGCGTGTCATCTCGTTTCCTCCTATTCGAACAACGACATCTGTTGCGTGAATATTGCCGCTGCGCGATCCAGGAGTCAAGTTCGGTCAACACAACTGTTGTGTCAAACTAGGCGTCATGGCCCGCAAGTACGAGATGAGCCGACGCGCCGAGCAGGTCGAGCAGACGCGGCTCCGGATCACCGAGGCTGCCGTCGAGCTGCACGGCTCGGTCGGCCCGGCACGGACGACGATCAGCGCGGTCGCCGAGCGCGCGGGCGTCGATCGGCTGACGGTGTACCGGCACTTCCCCGACGAGCAGGCGCTCTTCGCGGCGTGCAGCCGACACTGGCGGGCGCTCAACCCGCCACCCGACCCGGTGCGCTGGGCCGCGATCGGCGACCCCGCCGCGCGTCTGGCGCAGGCGCTCGACGACCTCTACGGCTGGTTCCGCTCGACGCATCCGATGCTGGAGAACGTCATCCGCGACCGACCCTTCGTGCCTGCGCTCGACGGCCCGGCGGCGGAGCGCGAGGCCCTCGGCGAGGCGATGGTCGGAGTGCTGCTCAGCGGATGGGGAGTGCCGCGCAGCCGCAAGCCGACCCTCGCAGCGGCGATCGCCCATGCGATCGACCCGACGACCTGGCTCTCCCTCACCCGCAAGGGCCTGGACGACGCGGGCCGCCGTCGAGCTCATGTCGACGTTCGTCGGAGCGGCCGCTCGATCCTCGCGCCGGTAGCACCTCGTTTGGAAACGCACGAG